>NZ_JCASID010000035.1:0-2518 GCF_059685855.1 Telluria sp. ZB4P37 | reverse complement strand
AGCTTTGGTTCTAAACTATGCCAGTTCTGGGTCTTCGATCTGAGCTGACTTGATTCAGCTTAACAGAGTGGGCTCCATATGTACCTCACTCTGCACTGCTACTGCGTTTAGACATCCATCTGCTCCCTTGCGACTAAGTGCATCGGCCACAATATTTGCTCTGCCCGCATGGTAGTGAATCGTTAGGTCATAATCCTTCAGCAATTCTAGCCATCTGCGCTGACGCATATTCAACTCTTTCTGAGTGAAAAGGTATTGAAGGCTGCAATGGTCCGTATAGACTTCACACGGCTCACCGTACAGATAGTGCCGCCAGATTTTCAAGGCAAAAACTACAGCTGCCAGCTCCATATCGTGAGTCGGATAGTTCTGCTCGTGCGGCTTGAGTTGGCGTGACGCGTAAGCAATCACCTTATCATTCTGCATCAGCACACACCCCAATCCCGACTTGGAAGCATCACTATAGATTCGGAATCCTCCCGTCCCAGATGGAATGGCAAGTATAGGTGCAGAAACTAGTCTCCGCTTAAGTTCTTGGAAACTCCGCTCGCATTGGTCGTCCCACTCGAATTTGGCACCCTTGTGCGTGAGCTTGGTGAGTGGTGAAGCCAATTTGGCAAAGCCCTTCACAAAGCGACGATAGTATCCTGCTAGGCCAAGAAAACTGCGCACCTCTGTCGCCGTAGTTGGCTGCCTCCAACTAGACACTGCCTCGACCTTGTGTGCGTCAACCGATATGCCTTCTTTGGAAATCACATGGCCTAGAAACGACACTTGCCTCAGCCAGAACTCGCACTTCGTGAACTTAGCATAGAGCTTATTTTCCCTTAGTGTGTTCAGCATGATTCGAAGGTGTTCTGTGTGGTCCTGCTCGCTGCGCGAGTAGATCAGAATATCATCAATGAAGACTATTACGAACTGATCCAGATAGGGCTTAAAGACTCGGTTCATTAGGTCCATGAACGCAGCAGGGGCGTTCGAGAGTCCAAATGGCATCACGAGGAATTCGTAATGGCCATACCGCGTACGAAAAGCCGTTTTCGAGACGTCATCCGGTTTGATCTTCAATTGATGGTAGCCCGATCTGAGATCGATTTTAGAGAACACTTCGGCACCTTGGAGCTGATCGAATAGATCGTCGATGCGGGGCAGTGGATACTTATTCTTCACAGTGAGCCGATTCAGTTCTCGATAAACTATACACATCCGCATACTCCCATCCTTCTTCCTGACGAACAGCACGGGAGCACCCCATGGGGAAACACTAGGTCGGATGAAGCCCTTATCCAATAGCTCTTGCAGTTGACCCTTGAGTTCCCTTAGCTCTGATGGGGCCATTCGGTAAGGGGCTTTTGAGATAGATTCTGCTCCTGCGGCTAGATCTATGGTGAACTCTATCTCTCTGTCTGGGGGTAGACCGGGTAGATCTTCTGGGAACACATCGGTGAAATCTGCCACTACTGGGACCCGTTCTATCTGACTGTCCTTTGCACTGCTGTCCACTACTGCGGCTAGAAAGGCTGTGCAACCATTCCTTAATAGTCTTCTGACTTGCATCACTGACAGCAGCTTAGTCTCGGCTAGTTTCCGACGGCCCTCGAAGTGGAATCTGCCTTCACCCGGCGGCGAGAATTTCACTCTCTTCTGCCTGCAGTCGATCTGGGCATTGTGCCTGTGAAGCCAGTCCATCCCAAGGATCACATCGAAGTCTTGCAGATCCATTAGCACTAGGGTGGCCGATAGATCGCGTCCATTAATTGCCAAGGTTGGCCTACACACTGTCCCGGTCACGACCCGATCGCCAGTGGGGGTACTAACGATCAGATCAGAGTCCAGTAGCTCAGTAGCCCACTTATTCTTGGTGACTAGTTCTTTAGATATGAATGAATGTGATGCACCAGAATCGAATAGAGTAAACGCAGGGATAGTGTTAACATTTACCGTACCGGCGATTACTTCTGTAGCCGCATCTGCCTGCGCCCTGTTTAGTGAAAAAGCCTTGCCCGGAATCTGCGGTCTGTTCTGTGGCGGCCTTGGTCTTCCTTGCGCAACATTCTGATTCGGTCTCTGCTGAGCATTCGGATGATGGGTGTGGTTCGGCATGGCCGCATTACGATTGGGCTGGGGAGCAACAGCAATCGCAAGCGGTCTTGGTTGGGACGGCGGCATCATCCTTTGTAGCTGTGGGCACTCCGCCTTCTTATGGCCCTGTTGGCCACAGTGAAAGCACGCACCAGTCAACCATTGGCACTCTCCCGGGTGGAAATTGTGGCACGTAGCACAACGATCGGCTTCCGTTAGCTGTCTCGATTGCTTCCTTTGGTTCTGGAACGTCTGCGGCCTTTTCGCAGGAGGTCGGGCGTTAGGCACAGAAGGGTTCTTTCTTTTCAGTTCCCTGGCCTGAGTCGCATTATTCAACGCGGCCTCGACGCGCAAGGCAGTTTCCACCATTTTACCATAGTACGAGATGTCCTGGCTGGCCAACTGCGTTGATATATCGGGGTCCAGGCCTTCACAT
>NZ_JCASID010000034.1:0-3566 GCF_059685855.1 Telluria sp. ZB4P37 | reverse complement strand
TTTGCGCCGATGATAGTGCTGCAACCAGTGTGAAAGTAGGTTATCGTCAGGCTAGTTATAAGCAAAACCCCACCAGGTGATCCTGGTGGGGTTTTTTGCGTTTACACGCTCTCTTCAGCAGCGTGTGCGAATGCGCGAATCTTTTCCGGACGGCGCACTCAGAACCGTCACACCGGTGAAGGGGGGCTGATCTGACTTTGTTTTTCGCTCCCATCCTCTGTCAAATCGCCCGACTCACAGTACAGTCATACTTCGGAAATACTATCCGCAAGGCCAAGACGAGCCGCACTATGACCTGAGCTCGTCAGCGGAACAGGCCATCGAGTGGCTCGACGCCCTGGGTCAGCGCGCTTTTATCGGTACCGAGTCGCGGTAGATGACCGTGTTTGATCTGCTTAAGCAGATCGTCGACGGCACCGAACTGAACCCGCGCACGCGCATCGAAGAACTACAGAAGTGCAAGGCCGCGATCGATGCCGAGATTGCCCAGATCGGGTAAGGCCGCCTCGACCTGATGGAGCCGACACAGGTGCGCGAGCGTTTCCTGCAGATGGCAGCCACCGCGCGCGAGCTGCTGTCAGATTTTCGTGCACTCGACCAGAATTTCCGCAGTCTGGACCGAAACGTACGCGAACAGATTGCGACCTGGGATGGAGGCAAGGGTGAATTGCTGCAGCAGGTGTTCGGCTGGCGTGACCTTATTGCCGATTCCGACGAAGGCCGCAGTTTCCGCGCGTTCTGGGATCTCCTGATGTCGCCGTCGCGCCAGGATAACTCAGCAAACTACTGGAGCGTGTCATGCAACTTGGACCAATTCGCGAACTGGAACCAGATGGCCGCCTCAGGCGCATCCATTACGACTGGCTCGAGGCCGGCGAAGTCACGCAGCGCACCGTGGCGCGCCTGTCCGGGCAGCTGCGCCGCTACCTGGACGACCAGGCCTGGATCGAGAACCGCCGCATCATGGAACTGATTCGCGGCGTCGAACAGAAAGCGTTGTCCTTACGTAGCCAGGTGCCTGAGGGAACGTTCGCCTCCATCGACGAACCTGCGCCGGCGATCGGCCTGCCGATGGAACGCCTGCTCTACAACCCGCCCTTCAAAGCCGAAATCCGCAACGTCACGATGGAAGACGCCACGGCGGACATCGTCAGCGACGCCCTGTTTGAGCAGGTCTACGTCGACCCGGCGCGCTTGCTGTCGAACATCCGGCGCGCACTGCAGGCCCGGAACCAGGTATCGCTCGCTGCGCTGGTCGCGGAACGCCCGATCGAGCAGGGCCTGGCCGAGCTGGCGACCTACCTGAAGCTGGCGACGCAAGAAGTCGCTGCGGTCATCGACGACGAGCGCAGCGAACTGGTGTCCTGGACCGACAGCGCCGGCCGCATGCGCCAGGCGTCGCTGCCACTTGTTATCTTTACCCTGCACGAGCAAACATCCGATGAATGACGACGACTGCCTGGGCCCTATCCTGGTACACCTGTTCCAGGGTGTGCTGTACCGCGAAAACGCCGCCGCACCCTGGCAAGCCCTGCTCGACCTGCAGGCACGCGTGCGCGACTACTGCGCCGTCATCGGCCTCGACCTGATCTTCGACGAAGCCGAAGGCCATGCCTACCTGCGCCAGCGTCCCCGATCAGCGGAAGAGCCGGACATGGCGCGCCTGGTCCAGCGGCGCCCGCTCAGCTTCCCCGTCAGCCTGATCCTGGTCCTGCTGCGCAAAAAGCTGGCCGAATTCGATGCGACCGGCGGCGATACCCGGCTGGTGGTGAGCCGTGAAGACATCGCAGAGCAAATGCGCCTGTTCCTGCCCGACACTGCGAACGAGGCACGTATGCTCGACCGCATGGAGACGCACCTCAACAAGGTCGTCGAGCTCGGTTTCCTGCGCCGCCTGCGAGGTCAGGACAGCCAATACGAAGTACGCCGCATCCTGAAAGCCTTCGTCGATGCGCAATGGCTTGACGAATTCGACAAGCGGCTCGACGCCTACGCCAGTCACACCGCATCCGCAATTGGAGAGGAAAGCGCATGAACGCACCGTCCGGCTTCCATCCACCTGCACAACCCCTTCAGGCGCAGTTCGACCTTGCCAGCCCAGGCGACGCAGCGCCCGATGTCCAGCCCGATGCCCGGCTGGACGCCCAGCCGCCGGAGGCGCCGGGTGACGCCGACCGGCGATTTATCTGCGCCAGCTCGACATCGAAGGCGTCGACAGCAAATTCATCGAGTCGCGCAAGGGATTGTTAACCGAACTGCTGGACCAGGTCATGCCGGCCGGGACGATACTGGCCAGTGCAACCGGGGTAAGCCAGTTCGAAAGCCGGTTCGGACTGCTATCCAAGCCGGCGCTGATCCGTTTCCGGATGCTCGATCCTGAGCATTTCATAGGCGGCCTGTCGGACCTGACAGTGCCGGTCGCACAATTCGCGACACTCGACACCAGGGTGCAACGGGTATTCGTTACCGAGAACGAGGTGAATGCGCTGGCGTTTCCCGCAGTGCGGTCGGGAATGGTGGTGTTCGGTGGCGGTTACGGGATCGACCGCCTCGCACAGATCGGCTGGCTCCGCGACAGGCAGGTGCTGTATTGGGGCGACATCGACACCCATGGTTTTGCGATCCTCGACCGCCTGCGCGCGAACCTGCCGCATGTGTGCTCGCTGCTAATGGACGATCGAACCTTCCACGCGCATGAGCGATTGTGGGGAGAAGAAGATCCCGACAAACGCTATACCGGCGATCTGCGACGACTCACGGATGCGGAACGGCGGCTCTTTCGCGAACTACGTGACAACATTCACGGCAAGCGACTGCGGATGGAGCAGGAGCGCATAGCTTACCAGTGGGCGCTGGCGGCGATCCGAAACGCTTGATCTCAGTTGCACAGCCTATACAGAAGCAAACTGATGTGAGCGCACAGCGTCCCACGCGCGGTCATGAAGCGGCAGCAGGATCACATTGCACACCGGCTCGAGTAATGCGGCGAGGCCACCCAAGGCCGCGGAGCCGGTTGCCCAGTACATGACCGCGAATGCGACACCAGCATGGAGGGCGGCTTGGCTCACTTTCTCAGCCGCGGCGAACCCAAACCGTCCGCATGCAGAGCCGTATATGAGTCTGATGTGGACCCACATATTTTCGTGAAAGGGCAGCAGGAGTACATTGATCACCGGCTCAATGAGGATCGCCAAGCCGCCGAACACGACCGAGCCTGTTACACCGTAGGCGATCACGAACGCAATCACCATATGAGTCCCCACCTGACTCAGTTTCTTCGCCGCTGCCGCCATTGTCCTGCTCCTTGATTAACTTGACGCGATGATAAGCATTCTCACATCATGTAAGAAGTAAATTATTTTTACTCTTTTAATAGTGATTAACTATCTGGTTTTGCAAAGCGCAGGTTTCCCGAATTTTTTCAGCTTGCGGATTTAGTGAGTAGTTGATATAGTTCTGCTCCTCCGACGCACACGCAGCTTCACGGCAGCGACAGCGAAGGAAACGAAGGGGTTGACGAGAAACGCAAAACGCCGCATACTCTCTCTTCTCTGCTGCTGACGAAC
>NZ_JCASID010000033.1:0-3887 GCF_059685855.1 Telluria sp. ZB4P37 | reverse complement strand
AAGTACTTCTGGCGTCGTTTCGTCGCCACGAATGGCACGGCACTGCTCGACGAAATCCGGTCCCTGATGAAAGGTTTCGGGACAGAATTCATAGTAAATTTTTCGTGATTACTTAGTACCCTAAATTTTCCTATTGCAGCTCAGCAGAGGGTGTCGTGGCGGCGTAGAATATTCATATACTGTCTATAGAAAACATAAGGGCAAGAATGAACCAAACGAAACAGCTGTTCGGTCATTTAGAAGGTGATTGTGTGCCGAAAAGCGTTATGGTTTGCCGCGACTCGGACCTTTCCACGCAGTTGAGCTTACATTTCTGGAGTCGTTCCGACAGTCGCCAACATCGGGCCTTATTATGCACGATAGATAAAACCGGCGCAGTTGCGTCAGCGAACCAATTTGTAGTGTTCGACACTGACGAACAAGGGGTTTTTTCCGTCCCACACAAGGAAACTATCGAAAAATTTAAAGATTTTTCCTTTAAGGGCGAACTTATAGATAACAAGCTAGAGGGAAAATGGAGCTTAGGAACAAGGCGCGGAGTGATTAGCTGTGAACCAATGAGTCATGACCGTAGCCTCGTCGCGGAAAATCTTAATTCTTGGGACGATTTCAAGCGATGGGCAACGTTCTCTCGAAAGAATCGCGTGGCGACGTTATTCCGAGGACAAGGCGATAGCCAATTTGCTTTACGCACCTCTTTGCACCGTGCGGGTCGGCAACGTCTTGAGCGTTACTATACCGAGGAGTTGCGAAATTTCCGCA
Organism: Telluria sp. ZB4P37; assembly: GCF_059685855.1. Classification (NCBI taxonomy): domain Bacteria; kingdom Pseudomonadati; phylum Pseudomonadota; class Betaproteobacteria; order Burkholderiales; family Oxalobacteraceae; genus Telluria; species Telluria sp. ZB4P37. The sequence goes on along the minus strand of NZ_JCASID010000033.1, from coordinate 3,125 downwards.
ATCATGCTGAGACGATGTTTGACGAGAAACTAGCTAGCGCGGCAAATCAAGCAACCTTAGTTGCACTCGCCCAACATCACGGCCTCCCAACTCCGCTAGTTGATTTTACGGAGTCTCCGTATATCGCTGCTTTTTTCGCATTCTCGGACGCGTTAGAAAACAAAAGTGTGCGCCCACATGCAACACACGCTCGCGTATTTGGAATAACGGAAGAGTACGCGAGGTCAAATAGTACGGAAAACTACAGCATGGCAGGAGTGCTGCCTTATGCAAAGATCCTTAATATCTCGCCGCGTTATAATGAACGGTTGCATGCACAGCAAGGCCGGTTTCTAGCTACCAATGTCGTTGACATAGAGGAATTCCTCGTTAATATGCAAAAAGAAGCTGACCCGCCGCTTATTGTTGCTGCAGATGTTCCGATTATTGAAGCAGATGAAGCCTTAGCTGATTTAGAGTACATGGGAATATCTTCTGCAAGTCTCTTCCCTGGACTAGATGGGATCTGTCGAAAGATTAAGCAACAAATGTTGCGTCACAAATCGTCAGTTACATCCTAAGATGCAAATATCGTTTGCTAATGCTTAAGCTAACGATACAATCACAAATTTGCCGAATTTTATAGCTCTAACATAGTGTTTTTAACTCTCGCTCAGTTTGACGAGAACGGCGTTCCTCCGAATTTCGCCTCCTATTTAGCTTTAACTGAGCGGCAAGTCGGCCGTGAAAAAATTTCTCGAAAATGCAGCTCAAAGAAACTAGCGGCACCCCTCAGGGTGCCGTCTTCATTTTCAGCTAGCTAACAGCGAACTACTCGCTATTGTCATGATGCTCAGCGGGAGCCGACGCATTCTGCTAGCCTTTCATCGTTCCGTCAAGATCCACCAGGATCTACCATTTTTGCGCAGACAAATCGCACCGTCAAATGACGCATTGTCTATCCCAAATCCTATTTCATAAAAGATGTGGATGAGCAGAAGTATGATACGTAATCGACTCGACCAAAACCGAACGCACATGTTCGGCCAACTTAAATTTCAACATCGCTTCTGACTGAGCCATCATTTCAGCCATAAAGAAATTTGGTTTAACGTCAGAAATTGGACAAACAAGGCATGTCGCAATACCAATGCATCCGTATAAGTGACCGTTTGGATCTAAAAAATTGGGTGCGGTACGTTCAACCGTGTCGGCGTATTCTTTGACCGGCGACAAAACGATTTCGTTCATTAGTCGACGATAGGGTTGAAGCACGCGCATGAGGCTTGCACGACTTTTCTTTGATGAAAAGAGTGCCTGTCTAACTCCATTCTGGATCCGAGCAGCAAATGGATAGATACCATCCTGATTCAGGTACCTCAACATTTGTATCTGACTTTCAACCAAATGCTCGCAAATTTCGCGGCGCTGAACCATCGAAATCGACACTCCGCTTGCCATGCAACGATAGAGGAGGAGCAAGTGAACCAGTCTTTTTCCAAACGCAGGATAATTTTGAATTGCAGTCATCCGCGACTTGTTAACCAAAAACGATAAAAGCTCGGCAGGATCGTCCAATATGGAGACCATGAACGTTATGATGTTATGCCATTCTTCATTATCGAAATGCTGCTTGAGCACCTCCATCTCTTGGCGTTTCGCAACAAAAAAACGGGCCGCAAAGTATTCTTGCATGGTGCCGTGACTAAACTCATAAGTTTCGACTGAGCATTTTTCCAGGATGCCATGGTGATTTTCTATTTCAAGTAAAATTCCTTTTGCATCGTTGGGATCAAGGGAAAATCTCGAGATCTCTTCGGATATTGCACGTAACACGAACGCTTCGCTTAACTCGTAATTCAGCGACCCGCAGCTTGCACGCCCGGCAAGACTTTCGAAAATTTTTTCTTTACGATCGTCTGATAGCTGCGAATACGCAGTATCTCTACGAAATCCCCGCGTAGTGTCCCAATCTCTGATTAGCGCGTCAACACACCTTCGATAAAGCTCTGTTTTTCTTTTGGGCAGAGCTAAGTCATTCTTAAATTGAATACAGAGCAGCGATAAGAGCAATGGGGTTTCGGTCAGGGACGATACGGATTCGTCATTTTCCAGTAGCGCGAGCAGTTTCTCGCCTCGCTCTCTGTCCCGAGAAAACCACGCTCTTACGATTGACTTTACGCCTTCTTTTGTTAATTTAGATAATTCAACTTCAGAAAATCCCTCAAATACCTGGTCGTAATCAGCCGTCCGACAAGAAATAATCACGCGGCATTTCGGATACAATTGCGAAAAGCTGTTTATCTTAGATATGATTGATTTTTTCGCCGCTGCAGGGACTTCGTCCAACGAATCGAGTAGCAGCGTGCAGTGCCCATGTTCGAGAAGACGCGTGTAGAAATCACGAGAGTATTGACCTTTCCGATCAGTCAATGGACGGCATATTGCGTCCATAAGCTCTACGTCGTCCCGAGCAATTAGTGGTAGATGCAGATATATTGGAAGTACTGGGGTTACTAATTTCGACGAACTGAAGATTGCTTTATCTGAGTAGGCAAGTGCGAGAAATTTTAGGAAAGTTGTTTTTCCTGCGCCTGGCCCCCCTAGTACTACAACTCTCGGATTTCTTGCTATAAATGCGTCGCCGGCCTCAACGCTTTTAGCGTGCTCTTTCTTTTTCAGTCCTGGCCTTGCATCCATAGATGCCCAGTCTGCTGCATAAATCCGGCGGCGGATGTTAGTAGATATCGCCGCTGGGTAGTAGAGCTTCTTTAGATCAACCGGTTGCTGCATCCCTAGAATCTTTACGCTGCTGACCTGAGGGGTGAGCATTTCGAAATGAGTACTTCGGTAGTTGTTGAAGAGATCCAATGACTCAACAAACGCATTTAGGCCATTAAATACAGATTTAACTGACTCTTTGATTGGTTCACCAAACCAGTCAATCACTGGAATTTCAACATCGGGCAAAGTTGTACTCCTGATTTTTACCAAAAGTAGATGCTACACCATATCCAAAAACGTTGTCAAAAAAAAACGGCACCCCTCAGGGTGCCGTTCTCATTCAGCCAGCTAAACGATTACTCGTCGTCGCCATGATGCTGCTCAGCCGGAGCCGCAGCATTCTGCTGGTCTTCCATCGCCTG
>NZ_JCASID010000032.1:0-4010 GCF_059685855.1 Telluria sp. ZB4P37 | reverse complement strand
TTCGGTACTGCCTTGCTGCACTCGACGAAGCGTTGTGTTCGTCAGCAGCAGAGAAGAGAGAGTATGCGGCGTTTTGCGTTTCTCGTCAACCCCTTCGTTTCCTTCGCTGTCGCTGCCGTGAAGCTGCGTGTGCGTCGGAGGAGCAGAACTATAGCAAAGCGGCGGCGCGGCCGCAAGGGCTCATTGAAGGAAATCGACTGGACAACGAATGTTGTCACCTTCTCTTTGGCGTGGGCCGCGCGGTGTCGATAGGCGGTGAGAGGAGTGCCGGCGCAGATGGCACTCAGTACGGGCGCTGCGAGCGGGACGCTGGTGCTGCTGTCGGGTCTATGGTTTCTTCTTCCTCGCAAGTCGCTCCCACCGTGCCATGTTCACGGTCGAAGCACGTCAGCTGCAGGACGCAACATGCTTTTTTGAACTGGGCTGCGCTCACTGACCAGACGTTCCGATATCGGAGCCAACATACGGTGTGATTGTTGCCCAGCCATGCGACGTACCAGCGGCTACGGCGCATTGGGTTAAAGCGAAAGTATCAGCGCGTCACCTACCGGGTCGCGGTATCGCACAGCTTGGAACCCCGGCCGGAGACGGCCAGGCAGGAAGCCTCGGTTTTTCGGTCGAGGCTTTTTTGTTTCTCATGGATTCCGACAACGCGGTCTCAGTCCTGGGGAAGAAGTCGCTGTCGCGGTAGTCGTCGATTACAGGTTTTTCATTACCTGATGCGGTCGTTGATTCCCTCGAGCTGGCCGATACGCATGACCAGCCCGCAGTCCATTGCAACGGCCTCAATGCTTGAGCAGAGCCATCACCGCCCGTACTGCTGTGCCGCAAGCATAGCATCACGCGCACGGTGGCCGGGCCGGAACCCGTGGCTGTGCTTACTAGAGGTGGAATCGATCAGCGCTTGCATGCGCAATAGTATCTATTGCGTTTAACAGTTGGTTATGGTGGGCATCCCAATTCGTGCTTGCTTACGTCCGGCTCCGAAATGCCGGCGCGCCGTACCGGCATGAGTTCGCTCCTGCCTTTTATCTGTTGCTGCCTTGACGACACGCGCTTGGCGGCTCCTTGCCCGCCCGACCTGCTCGATCTGCTCGATCTGCTCGGCAGCGCCTTGTATCCTATTCTTGTTTACAGCTCGCAGTTTCGATCCGTGCAACGTCGCACATGATGCCCCACGTTCGCTCATCTTTACGCAGTTGCGCTTCACTCGCTCAGTGTGGTCAGCGCGCGGAAATTACAGCTGCAGGAGTGCCCCCATGCTGGGCGCACCAAAGAGAATGCCGCTCAGTCTGAGCTGAGCGGCATGACGGTGCAACGCGTGCCAGTTTGCGTGTCAGCGATCAGTGATACGACTTGGTAACGAACAGCGTGGCGGTAGCTTCATACTGATTGCTGCCGGTTGTGGTCCGCAAGGCACCCGGCTTGAGCTTGTTCACGTAGGTGCCCTTGGAATGCGAGGTCACCTTGACCGTTACCTTGCACGAACCCTTTGCATGAATAGTGCCTTTGTTCAAGGTTACCGTCGAGCCGCCATTCGGCGCCGTCACCGTTCCGTGGCAAGTGGTGGTGGCGCCGCCATGGCCCGCAATCCGCAGCCTGTAGGGCAGCGTGTCAACAAGCGGTGCGGTCAGGGTGGTGGCCACTGTGCCAGGGTTAATCAACGTGATGGTCAGTACCGAAACTTGGCCTCCCTTGATGGTGGAGGGGCTGAACGACTTCTTCACGATCGGCGGAATTTGTTTCTTGGTGACTGTCAAGGTTGCTACCGCGGGCGCGGTATTGCTGCCGTTTGTCGTCTGTAAAGTGCCAGCGCGCAAGGTGTTGGTAAAGTACCCTGCCGCATTTGCAGTCACCCGAACCGTTACTGTGCAGGAACCGTTGGCAGGAATTATTCCCCCGTTCAATGTCACCGTCGATCCACCGGGAGTGGCTGCCACGCTCCCACCGCAAGTGGAGGCCGCATTGGCCGGCGAGGCAACGACTACACCGGCGGGCAAGGTGTCGACGAGCGGCGCCGTAAGGATGGCTGGAAGGATGCCGGTGTTGCTCAACGTGATGGTGAGCGTTGAGAATCCACGCGTGGTAATGCTCGCCGGGCCGAATGCTTTGCCTAGCGTCACCGAGGATGGCGGCGTTACCGGGGTCACCGTGAGGGTCGCAGTAGCCGGGCCGGTATTGCTTCCGTTGGTGGTTTGCAACGAGCCGGCGGCCACGGTGTTGATATATGCTCCACCGGCAGCCGCAGTCACGTTGACACTCACCGTGCATGAGCCATTCGCGGGGATCGCGCCTCCAGTCAACGTCACCGACGAGGCCGAGGTCGTCACTGCCCCGCCGCAGGTGGTTGCGGCGGCAGGCGCCGCCGCAACCGTGACGCCGGTGGGCAAGTTGTCGGTAAACGGCGCGGTCAGGGCGGCTGGCGCACCACCAGTGTTGCTCAGAGTGAGGGTTAGGGTGGACGTTCCACCGGCGGCGATGGTTGCAGGGGTAAAGGCTTTGCTCACCGAGACGGACGCGGCCACACATACCGTCGGGGTGACAATGTTCGAATCGAGCGTCACGGAACCATTTTGCGCCAGGGCCCTGCCTGCAAGGGTAGCGTTGGTGGTCAATGTAATGCTCGTAAGCGCAAGAATGTTTCCTGCGAAGGTCGTGCCGGTACCGATAGTGGCAGAGCTGCCCACCTGCCAGAACACGTTGCAGGCCTGGGCTCCATTAACGAACACCACGGACGCGTTGCTTCCGGTAATTAGGGTGCTCCCGGTCTTGAAAATAAACACGGCATTCGGGTCGCCCTGCCCATCAAGCGTCAGCGTGCCACTCAGCGACGCTGACGACGCGAAGCAGTAGACACCCGGGACCAGCGTCATGCCCGCGAGATCAGTTGGCACACCAAACGTTGTGGTGCACGCTTGACTCGCAAGGTTGTTGTAGGCAGTCGCGGTGTCCGCCTGGGCGCTTTGTGCGACCGCATCGGCGGCGTGTATCGCCCCGATCACGATCCCAGGTGGAAAGCCCGTGACCGCGGTGCCCGGGAAAACGCCCAGGTCTCCGTTAAGGATGGTCGGACCGGTGTTCGTGACTGTCTGCCCGCCCAGCACTGCAAAACTTCCGGCGGTACCTAACGACGGTGCCACTTGAGCAAATGCCGGATTAAATGGAACCGCAATAAGCAGCACGATCAGCATGAGTAGTGCTAATAGTCTTCCTGAAATCCAAATACACGTGCCTAGTCGGGCTTTCGTTCCGGGTGTTGTGTCGGGCTCCCGGGATCTTCCGGGGTCGGGAGCGAATTCGTTAAAATCGCGTTTTAGTAATGCATGCATGATGTTCTCCATTCCTGACCGAAAACGCCCCGCGAACTGCCCGTGGCAGGAGCCAGAGCGTGATAGCCCTTAGGGCAACAGCCAACAATTGATTGGCCTCGCCGAAAGAAGCTGGGAAAAAGAATTACTTTCGTTTGCTAACTTTTCGGCTCCGCTTTCGTCACCTCCTTCCTGTTAATTTTTGGATTGCCAACGGTTATGTCTATGCTATTCAGAAAAGGATCGCGACGATTTAAAAAGTGGCTCTTTGGCTCGATCCAAACGCAAGGCGCTAATTCACGATAAGCCTTGTACACGCCCTGCAGTTGAGCTTCCTCAGATGTATTGAGAGCGTAAAGAACGGACCCACCTCGGAGAAATTTATTTTCGAAATTCAGTCGAGTTATTTCGGGATTGCTTGCAGCGGATAGCCTGAGTGATGATTCCAACCTACAAAGCAAAAACCCCCACCAGGGCAAGGATCCGCATTGCGGATTCTTGCCCTGGTGGGGTTGTAGACGCAAAAAAGCCCGCTAGGTGAGGATCCACGTGTGGATCCTCACGGCGGGCTATGCATTGCACAAAGCAAAAAACCCCACCAGGATCACCTGGTGGGGTTTTGCTTATAACTAGCCTGACGATAACCTACTTTCACACTGGTTGCAGCACTATCATCGGCGCAAAGTCGTTTCACGGTCCTGT
>NZ_JCASID010000031.1:3027-4448 GCF_059685855.1 Telluria sp. ZB4P37 | reverse complement strand
TGCAGCTGTATTCCTGACTTGTCTATACCTACCAAGGTTATAGGGACAAGCCGTACGGGCAATTAGTACTGGTTAGCTTAATGCATTACTGCACTTCCACACCCAGCCTATCAACGTCCTGGTCTCGAACGACCCTTCAAGGAGCTCAAGGCTCCGGGAAATCTCATCTCAAGGCAAGTTTCCCGCTTAGATGCTTTCAGCGGTTATCTCTTCCGAACTTAGCTACCCGGCAATGCCACTGGCGTGACAACCGGTACACCAGAGGTTCGTCCACTCCGGTCCTCTCGTACTAGGAGCAGCCCCCTTCAAATTTCCAACGCCCACGGCAGATAGGGACCAAACTGTCTCACGACGTTTTAAACCCAGCTCACGTACCACTTTAAATGGCGAACAGCCATACCCTTGGGACCGGCTACAGCCCCAGGATGTGATGAGCCGACATCGAGGTGCCAAACTCCCCCGTCGATATGAACTCTTGGGAGGAATCAGCCTGTTATCCCCAGAGTACCTTTTATCCGTTGAGCGATGGCCCTTCCATACAGAACCACCGGATCACTATGTCCTACTTTCGTACCTGCTCGACTTGTCGGTCTCGCAGTTAAGCACGCTTATGCCATTGCACTATCATCACGATGTCCGACCGTAATTAGCGTACCTTCGAACTCCTCCGTTACGCTTTAGGAGGAGACCGCCCCAGTCAAACTGCCTACCATGCACTGTCCCCGATCCGGATAACGGACCAAGGTTAGAACCTCAAACAAACCAGGGTGGTATTTCAAGGATGGCTCCACGAGAACTGGCGTCCCCGCTTCAAAGCCTCCCACCTATCCTACACAGATTGGTTCAAAGTCCAATGCAAAGCTACAGTAAAGGTTCATGGGGTCTTTCCGTCTAGCCGCGGGTAGATTGCATCATCACAAACATTTCAACTTCGCTGAGTCTCGGGAGGAGACAGTGTGGCCATCGTTACGCCATTCGTGCAGGTCGGAACTTACCCGACAAGGAATTTCGCTACCTTAGGACCGTTATAGTTACGGCCGCCGTTTACTGGGACTTCAATCAAGAGCTTGCACCCCATCATTTAATCTTCCAGCACCGGGCAGGCGTCACACCCTATACGTCCACTTTCGTGTTTGCAGAGTGCTGTGTTTTTATTAAACAGTCGCAGCCACCAGTTTATTGCAACCCGTTCATCCTTCCACAGTAAAGTGGTCAAACTACAAGGGCGTACCTTTTCCCGAAGTTACGGTACCAATTTGCCGAGTTCCTTCTCCCGAGTTCTCTCAAGCGCCTTAGAATACTCATCTCGCCCACCTGTGTCGGTTTGCGGTACGGTCTCGTATGACTGAAGCTTAGAGGCTTTTCTTGGAACCACTTCCGATTGCTTCAGAACCTGAGTTCCTCGTCTCGACCCCTTGAAT
>NZ_JCASID010000031.1:0-1635 GCF_059685855.1 Telluria sp. ZB4P37 | reverse complement strand
ACAGTCGATAAGAGTGGACGCTCAATGAATGGGTTCTACCCCAAGTGCTACTCTAGAAAGGAGGTGATCCAGCCGCACCTTCCGATACGGCTACCTTGTTACGACTTCACCCCAGTCACGAATCCTACCGTGGTAAGCGCCCTCCTTGCGGTTAAGCTACCTACTTCTGGTAAAACCCGCTCCCATGGTGTGACGGGCGGTGTGTACAAGACCCGGGAACGTATTCACCGCGACATGCTGATCCGCGATTACTAGCGATTCCAACTTCACGCAGTCGAGTTGCAGACTGCGATCCGGACTACGATACACTTTCTGGGATTAGCTCCCCCTCGCGGGTTGGCGGCCCTCTGTATGTACCATTGTATGACGTGTGAAGCCCTACCCATAAGGGCCATGAGGACTTGACGTCATCCCCACCTTCCTCCGGTTTGTCACCGGCAGTCTCATTAGAGTGCTCAACTGAATGTAGCAACTAATGACAAGGGTTGCGCTCGTTGCGGGACTTAACCCAACATCTCACGACACGAGCTGACGACAGCCATGCAGCACCTGTGTTACGGCTCTCTTTCGAGCACGCCTCGATCTCTCGTGGCTTCCGTACATGTCAAGGGTAGGTAAGGTTTTTCGCGTTGCATCGAATTAATCCACATCATCCACCGCTTGTGCGGGTCCCCGTCAATTCCTTTGAGTTTTAATCTTGCGACCGTACTCCCCAGGCGGTCTACTTCACGCGTTAGCTGCGTTACCAAGTTAATTAAAACCCGACAACTAGTAGACATCGTTTAGGGCGTGGACTACCAGGGTATCTAATCCTGTTTGCTCCCCACGCTTTCGTGCATGAGCGTCAATCTTGACCCAGGGGGCTGCCTTCGCCATCGGTGTTCCTCCACATCTCTACGCATTTCACTGCTACACGTGGAATTCTACCCCCCTCTGCCAGATTCAAGCCTTGCAGTCTCCATCGCAATTCCCAGGTTGAGCCCGGGGCTTTCACGACAGACTTACAAAACCGCCTGCGCACGCTTTACGCCCAGTAATTCCGATTAACGCTTGCACCCTACGTATTACCGCGGCTGCTGGCACGTAGTTAGCCGGTGCTTATTCTTCAGGTACCGTCATTAGCCAAAGGTATTAACCTCAGCCGTTTCTTCCCTGACAAAAGAGCTTTACAACCCGAAGGCCTTCTTCACTCACGCGGCATTGCTGGATCAGGCTTGCGCCCATTGTCCAAAATTCCCCACTGCTGCCTCCCGTAGGAGTCTGGACCGTGTCTCAGTTCCAGTGTGGCTGGTCGTCCTCTCAGACCAGCTACTGATCGTAGCCTTGGTAGGCCTTTACCCTACCAACTAGCTAATCAGATATCGGCCGCTCCAGGAGCATGAGGCCCGAAGGTCCCCCACTTTCATCCTTGGATCGTATGCGGTATTAGCGTAACTTTCGCTACGTTATCCCCCACTCTTGGGTACGTTCCGATATATTACTCACCCGTTCGCCACTCGCCGCCAGGTTGCCCCGCGCTGCCGTTCGACTTGCATGTGTAAAGCATGCCGCCAGCGTTCAATCTGAGCCAGGATCAAACTCTTCAGTTTAATCTCTGTTTGTCGAAACCAGCATTGCTACCGGTTTCGAACCCCT
>NZ_JCASID010000030.1:0-4481 GCF_059685855.1 Telluria sp. ZB4P37 | reverse complement strand
ACGACTTTGCGCCGATGATAGTGCTGCAACCAGTGTGAAAGTAGGTTATCGTCAGGCTAGTTATAAGCAAAACCCCACCAGGTGATCCTGGTGGGGTTTTTTGCTTTGTGCAATGCAAAGCCCGCCGGTGGGATCCACAATGTGATCCTCCTCTCTGCGGGCTTTCTTGCGTCTGCAACCCCACCAGGACGGGGCCCTATCGTCCGGAACAAACCGTTCATCATCAAGAGCGGGCAGACCGTGATTACCCATGGAGAAGTCAGTACGGCGGTCGCCGATGCGGGGCTCACCGTCGGTAACCTGAACAGCGCAATGCGCCACTACTGGTCAGGCGACATGCCGGACAAACGTGAACTCGATGCGGTGGTAGGCCCGGCCGGCGCGACGCAATACCGCGGTTACCTCATGGATGGCGAGAATCTCTATGCCGCAGCGAGCACCAGCCAGGTCAGCGAGGTTCTCGCGCACTTCGGCGCCCGCAGGATCGTCGTCGGCCATACCCTGGTGGACGGCGTCACTGCCCTCCACCAGAACAAGGTCTGGGCCGTCGACGTCAACACGAATACCGCGCGGCCAGAAGCCCTGCTAAGTCGCAATGGCGAACCGATGATCGTGCCGACAGGCGTCGCCAGGCAGCTCGACGATGCCGCAGACCCTCGCCTGACCCGTCCTCTCAGCCTGCTCGCAAGCGCCGACATGGCCATGCTGAAGGGTTTGATCGCCTCGAACTACGCGCTGTCGCGCATCCCGGTTCCGTATTGAGTGCCTAGGTCCGACCGGCCCCGAACAGCGCTGCAGCGGCCGGTGGATTCGACGGGAAGTAGCTGTGGAAGTAGGACGCGGTGAGCGACCCGATACAAAATACCGCTTCGCCCTGCGTGCCCGTGTCGGTACTGACCGCATGGACTTGCGACAGGGCCGGCGTCTCCAGCCGCGAATAATGAAAGGTGTGTCCGCGCAAGGGACCTTGCCGTGTCGGCATCGCTTGCGAGCCGATGCCGCCGAGCCGCTCCTGCATCCAGACTTCCCCCGGCATCAAGCCGGCCATCGCCCAGCGCTTGCCCTCCTTGTCGGTCAGGCCATCGACAACCGCCATCATGCCGCCGCATTCGGCCACGATCGGCAAGCCGTGCGCGTGCGCCGCGCGGATCGACGCCTGCCAGTTGGCGGCCTTTGCAAGGCTTGCGCCATGCAGTTCGGGATAGCCGCCAGGCAGGAAGACCGCGTCCGCATCGGCCGGCACCGGTTCATCTTCCAGCGGCGAAAAATAGCGCAGCCGCGCGCCCATCCTTTCGAGTACCTCGAGGTTGGCCGGGTAGAGGAAACAGAAGGCGGCGTCGCGCGCGATGGCGATGGTGCGATGTTCCAGCGGGCGGCCCACATCCTGCCACTCCGGCGGCGACTGCGGCATTACCGGCAGCGACTGCCACACCGCTTGATTGAAGTGCAAGTCATCGGCGAGCTTGTCCAGCAGGGGCTCCAGATCCTCAACTTCAGCGGGCAGGACCAGGCCGAGATGGCGCTCGGGCAGGGGCCTGTCCTGCTGCGGCAGCCATCCGAGCAGCGGAATATCGCGCAGGGACGCGGCCACCATATCGGCATGGCCCTGGCCGGCGACGCGGTTGGCGACAACGCCCGCCAGCTGGATTGGCCCGTAGTCGCGCAGCCCGCGCGCCACCGCGCCCGCAGTCTGCGCCATCGCCGCCGCATCGATCACGGCCAGCACTGGTACCTCGAATTCGCGCGACAGGTCAGCCGCCGAGGGCGCGCCGTCGTATAGTCCCATCACGCCTTCGATCAGGATCGCATCGGCCTCGCGCGCGGCGTCGTGCAGGCGGCGCCGGCATTCGTCGATACCGACCATCCACAGGTCGAGCGTGTGCACCGGCGCACCGGAGGCACGCTCGAGCAGCATCGGGTCGATGAAGTCCGGTCCGCATTTGAAGACCCGCACGCGCAAGCCCCGGCGCAGCAGCTTGCGGGCCAGCGCCGCGGTCACGCTGGTCTTGCCCTGGCCCGTAGCCATCGCCGCGACCAATACGGCGCGCGCGCCTGCATCCCTGTTCATCGTTTCTCCGTTCCTGCCTGCCGGCCGGTCATGCCGGCGCTTCGATCGGGATAAAGATGCGGCGCCCCCCGTGTTCCAGCATCTCGATCGGGTGGCCCAGGTAGTCCCCCAGCAGCGCAGGCTGCATGGTCTGCGCCACCGGGCCGCCCTGCCAGCCGCCGTCGCCCTTCAAAAGTAGCGCATGGGTCGAAATCCGGTACGCCAGGTTCAGGTCGTGGCCGATCATGACCACAGTCTTGCCCTGCTCGCGGCACAGGCGGGCCAGCAGGCCCATGACGCCTACCTGATGCGCCAGGTCGAGTGCATTGGCCGGCTCGTCCAGCAGCAGCAGCGGCGTTTCCTGCGCAAGCAGCGCGGCAATCGCCACCCGTTGCCGCTCGCCGCCAGACAGGGTGCGTACATCGCGGCTGGCCAGGTCTGCCACTTCCATCTGCGCCAGGGCGCGCATGGCGGCCTGGTGGTCGTCGCTGCCCTCCCAAAAACGGTTGCCGTGATAGGGATGGCGCGCCGACAGCACCGTCTCGATCACGCTATAGGCAAAGGCGTCGTGGCGCGACTGCGCAAGGAAGGCGCGCTCGCGCGCCAGGTCCTCAGGCGCCCAGCGCTCCAGCGGCCTTCCACGCACCAGCACGGCCCCGGCGCTCGGCCGGTGCAGGCCGGCGAGCGTGCGCAGCAGGGTGCTCTTGCCGGCCCCGTTGCGGCCGATGATGCTCCAGCATTCGCCGGGGCGGGCGGCCCAGTCGAGCTGGCGGACCAGGCTGCGGCCGGCGACCTGCAGGTCGAGGTGTTCGGTCTGGATCATCTCACCTCCTCATGCGGTGCAACTGGTAGAGGAAGACCGGCGCGCCGATGATCGCGGTAATCGCCCCCACCGGCAGCTGCTGCGGCGCGATGACGGTGCGCGCGAGCGTATCGCAGACAACCAGGAAGCTGCCGCCGGCCAGCACTGCCGCCGGCACCAGCACGCGGTGGTCGGGCCCGAAGGCGTAGCGGCAGGCATGCGGGACGATCAGCCCGACGAAGCCGATCGACCCGGCACTAGTGACGGCGCTCGCCGTCAGCACACCCGACACGAAGAACAGGCCTTTGCGCAGCCGGCCGACGCGGATGCCGAGCGTCGCTGCGCTTTCCGCATGCAGCGCGACCACGTTCATGGCGCGCGCACTGCGCAGCGCATACAGGAGCGCCGCACCGAGCACCAGCCACGAGGCCAGGCGCACCGGTGCGCCCGACAAATCGCCGATCATCCAGAACACCATGTTGCGCAGGCGGCCTTCCGGCGCGAGCGAGAGCATCAGCGTGACCAGGGCCATGCACGCGGACGACAGGATCACGCCGGTCAGCAGCAACGTCGAGGTGCCGCCCTCCGCCGCCAGGCCGCTACGCAGGTCGCGCCGCGCCAGAAGGTAGAGCAGCATCGACACGGCGACCGCGCCGCCGAGCGCAGCCAGGTCAACCATCACTGCGGCGGACACCAGCAGCAGCGCGAGCAGTGCGCCCACCGAGGCGCCGGCGGAGATGCCGAGCACATAGGGGTCGGCCAACGGATTACGCAGCAGCGCCTGCATCATCACGCCGGCCAGTGCGAGCGCGCCGCCGGTGACGAAGGCAGTGAGCGCACGACCCGCACGCAGTTCGAGCAGCGAGGCGGCAAGCGAGCCGCTGTCGCCGCGCACGAGCTGACGTAGGGCGTCCGGCAGCTCGGCGGCTGGAATGGAAATGGATCCCGTCATGCCGGCAAACAGCAGGCTCGCAAGGGCGCACAACAGCAGCATGCCGATGACGAGCATGGCGTGCCGGCGTTGCGGGCGAACTGGATGGTGCATGCATTTCCTGGTCGGGTGCGCGGCTGTGACGCGCAATGACAACCGACCGACGTCCCCGTAGGCCAGATTGAACCGAAGCGCACAGTGGGTGCGCTTCTACCTTTTTGGCCGGTATCCGGGCTGGCAAGTAGGGCCATCCAACCTTCCCATGCGAATCGCACAGTGGTCATGGAAGACGGCTCGCCGCATTGCTGCAGCACTTGCTTACCGTTGCGGGGGCAGCACGCGTTGGCCTTCGTTGGAAGGTTCCGCGTTTCCCGTTTAACTGCGCCTGTGGGTACGGGCGCGTGCACCAAAACGCCATCATTATACGGTGTCGTTGTTGAGGAACTGCCGATGAGCCTGCAAATCGGAGAGGACTGTGCTTGGACCAGCGCCCAGGTTCCCCATCTAGTATTGGAAGCTATTCCCCAAAGCCAAAATAAAAAAATCGCATAGTTCGATTGGGGCCATTGTCAGTCCCGTGATCATTTGCTATAGTTCTGCTCCTCCGACGCACACGCAGCTTCACGGCAGCGACAGCGAAGGAAACGAAGGGGTTGACGAGAAACGCAAAACGCCGCATACTCTCTCTTCTCTGCTGCTGA
>NZ_JCASID010000029.1:0-5206 GCF_059685855.1 Telluria sp. ZB4P37 | reverse complement strand
TTCATCAAACGCCCACACTTATCGACTGTAAATTGTTAAAGAACCGTATTCGGTACTGCCTTGCTGCACTCGACGAAGCGTTGTGTTCGTCAGCAGCAGAGAAGAGAGAGTATGCAGTATTTCGCGTTGCTCGTCAATCCTGTTTTTTGCTTCGTTGCAGATTTCCCTGCACGCTCTGTTGTCGTAAGCTTTTGATTACGTTAACATTTTCCGGCGTTCACATCGGCGTTTGCCATAGTGTGCTCCGAAGCGGAGGCGAACTATAACAAAGCGTAGGCCGTCTTGCAAGGCCCACACGCTAAGGTGCCGGCACTAATTGAATGACCTGCCGGGCGGCTTTTTCCACTGCTTTCCGCGAATACAGCAAGGGGAAATACTTTCCTTCAGACCAGCTCGTGGCCAGGTCACGGTAATGCGGGCTTGCCGGATCGCCCGATTGCCCGGGGGTATTAATCGCCCGCGAGTTGTCCCAATTCCCGACGTCGAGCACGACCCGGAACGAGGGACCATGCGCTTGCCAGAAGCTGTCGGGATGATAGCTCGACACATTGACCGTGAATGCCCCGCCTCCCCGCGGCAGCGGTCCCACGTTCACCCGGGGGCGCGCGGCAGGATCGAGGATCGGCGTCATTGGGTGCGCAAAATAGGAGAAGTGGAGTTTGCCCCATTGCCAGCTTGCCGGATCCGGCCCCTGCAGCGCTTCCATCTCGCCCCATGCGCTACCCAGGCTGACGAGAAGCACCTCATTGCGCTTGCGGATGGCGGCGGCGCCAAATCGTTTAGCTGGTTTCTCGAGCGATGCCAGCATGACGCTCGGGTGCGGCGCATCCATGGCCTGTGCTGCCGCGGGAGTGAGCACCGCTGCCTTGAACGCCCGGCCCAGGTGGCGCGACCACCATACCTCGTACAAGGCCGCCGCCGCGGAAGCCGCGCCCTCCTCGCCGTCCCATGCCGACAAGAGGCGCAGGGCCGCTCGTGTCTTCTGCTCCTGCGACGATAAGGGCTTGAGCAAAGCCACCAGCCGGCGTGCGTTGAGCGAGACCACATCGTTCTGCAACTGCTCCATGTCTTCCATGCTGGCCTTCGGCGTGGTCGAAAGCACGCCGGCGATGCGCCGCGCACGTGCGTTGTCGGGCCATTCGAAACCGAGCTTGTGCTCCTTGTACGGAAAGCCCGCAGGCAGGTTCATTTCATTCGCGGACGCATACCAGCCCTGCTTCGGATTGAGCACGTAGGGCAGCTTCGCGCCGTCGAGGAATCCCTTCCACTCATAGCGGCCATCCCCCGGCACCGGCATCAAGCCATCCCAGTTCGGGCGCACCGGCGCGAGGCCGCCCGCGACCCAGCCGATGTTCCCCGCCGTGTCGGCGTACACCTGGTTTTCAGTGGGGGCGCCCCAGCGCCGCATGGCGCGGCGAAACTGCTGGAAGTCCTGCGCCTTCATGTAGTCGATGCTGCCGAAATATGGCGCCATGCCGGGCGCGGTCCATGCGGTGCGCACGGCGAGCGTCCGGTGCTTGCCGGCGTCCTGGTGGATCACCGGCCCGTGACGGGTGAAGCGCAGCTCGACGTTCGCAGCAGGCCGGCCACGCACGCTCACCGTCTCCTTCACCACGCGGAAATCTTCCCATTCGCCCTTGTAGCGATACTGGTTCGGATTGGCGGGGTTGGTCTCGTAGACGTATAGGTCTTCCTGGTCGATGCTGAAGATGGTGAGCCCGAACGCGACCTTGCCGTTATGGCCGATCGACACGCCCGGCAGGGCCGGCTCCCCTGCCCCGATGACGTCCAGGCCCGGCGCGCTCAGGTGCACGATGTAGCGCAGCGAGGGCACGCCGTAGGCGCGGTGCGGATCGTTGGCGAGGATCGGACGGCCGGTCGCCGTGCGCGATGGCGCGACGACCCAGTTATTGCTGCCCTCGAGCGTTTCCTCGCCTGGCAGCGCACGCGAAGCCTGCGCCGGTGGACGGTCGAAGCGCACGTTCTCGGTGGCGCGCGTGAAGACGTCGAGTGCGTCCTCCGGCAGGCAGGGATTAAGGCCTTCCGGCACGCGCGTCGTCCAGCTTGGGGAGAGCTGGGCGCGCACTGCGTCGGCCTCCAGGCCGGCGCGGCACACCACGCGCGCACGCGCGAACTCCTGCGTCAGGTTGCGCGTCAGGCCATGGCTGCGAATGCGCACCACGTCTTCCGGCAACCACTTCGCCGGCCTGTACCCGAGCTGGCGAAATTCGAAGGGCAGCAGCTCCGGCTTGCGGGCGATGTAATCGATATAGGCATTGATGCCGGCCACAAAGCGCGTGCTGGTGCGCCGGGCGTCCTGGCCGTAAGCATCCCACTCGGCATCCATGCTGCCGCGGTACAGGAACAGGCGCGCGGCCCGGTCCTGCTCGACGTAAGCAGGCCCGAACACCGAGGCCAGCTCACCCAGGCCGCGGCGGCGCCACAGGTCGATCTGGAACAGTCGGTCGCGCGCCGCATTGAAACCCTGGACGAAGAAAGCGTCATCCTGGTTGGCGGCATAGATGTGCGGCACGCCCCATGTATCGACCAGGATGCGCGCCGGCTGGCTCAAGCCGGCCACCTTCAGCGGCTGGGCTGCCGCCGGCAGTGCCGCGCATACCAGGAGCGCCGCACCGATGCTGGCCAGCCCCTTCACGCGGGCTTGGCAACGAGAGGCATGATCGCCGCACCCTTGATGCGCATCGGCGGGATCTGCCAATAGGTGACGGCACGCCACAGCCATTCCATCGGGCCGTAACGGAAGCGCGCCAGCCACACATGGCTGAACACGATCTGCGCCGCGGCAAGCACCGCCACGAACAGCATCTGGTCGACGCGCGACATGCCCCAGTTCCCGAAACCATAGCCGAAGAAAAAGGTGGATGCCACCAACGACTGCGTCAGGTAATTCGTGAGGGCCATGCGGCCGAAGGGCGCGAGCACGCTGATCTTGTTGAGGGGCGAGGCGCTGTGCAGCATCAGGATCACCAGGCTGACATAGCCGAGCGACGCCGGCAGGTTACCGAGCATCTGCAGGCCCTGGGCGAGCTGCCAGCCGTCGGCGCCGCGCGAACCCGGCACCGGGTGCATCGCGATGGCCGAACCGAGCAGGCCCATGCCGATCCCGATTGGCAGGCCAAGCATCGCCAGCCTGCGGAACAGCGGCAGGTGGGCATGGGCCTTTTCCATGATGCCGGCGCGGACGAACCAGCTACCGATCAGGAACATGCCGATCAGGGTCGTCGCGAAACCGACTTCACCCGCCGCATGCTTGACGAAGCGCTCGGCGCGCATCGCGACTGCCTGCGGATACGTCCCCTTGCTGAGCACCGCTGTCTCTACCCGGATATTTTCTTCACGTTCGCGGCGCGCTTTCGCCCGCTCCGCAGCTGCTGCTTTCTCTTTCTTTGCCTCGGCCGCGGTCACCACGGTCGCCGGCTTCTCAGGGAAGAAGTACATCGATGCCCCGGCGCCGGTCATCATGAAGAACGAGAAGCAGTAGATGCCGACACCGAGACGCCACGGCCGGCCCGCCTTGTCCGCGTGATGGCGCCTGGTGAGATAGCCCAGCGTGAGCAGGGAAAACCCCAGCAGCGGCAGGCCAAAGCGGGCCTGCGGCGGCATGTCGGGGACCACCCACATGGCGGCGCCGGCGACGGCAGCGATCGCACCGAACAGCATCAGCACGAAAGCGACCGCCAGCGGCTTGCCGAAGCGCGTCATGTGGTGCTCGCCACGTAGCCACCATGCGACGAGACCAAAGAATGCCAGGCCGGCAGCAATCCCGAACAGCCAGTCCATGCCGGGGATGAAACCGCCGCCGATGCACATTGCCATAGCCAGCATGATCCACTTGAACCGGCCATAGAGCACGACCAGCAGGGCTGTCGCGGCGACCGCATAGCTGAACAGGATGTCGCCGGAGAAAAGGAAAATATGGTGGAGTGCGCCGAATACGGCCAGGCCAGCGATGCGGCGCATGTAGGGAACCAGGAAGCTGCGCCCGGCACGCTCGGCCCGGGTAAGCATCACGGCAAAGCCCATGCCGAACAGGAGCGAGAAAATGGTCCAGAATTTACCGGTGACGAAATACTGGACGAAATAGCTTACCCACAGGTTCGCTCCGGTCAGGCCGGTCTGCATGCCAGAGCCAAGCGCGGCAGTGGCCCGGTTGAAGAACTCGACGTTCATCAGCAGGATGCCGATCAGGGCGAAGCCGCGCACCACGTCGAGTGACTGGATGCGTTCGTTGCTTGCCACAGGGCTCAAGGCCTTCGGCGCTAGTGCTTGGTCCATGGCTATCCCTTTTTGTTTTGATCTGGCGATCCTAGCCGAGGGTAAGGCAGGTAGCGCTTGCGTTGCGACGAAGCGCACGAAGCCGGGGACGAACTGCGATTTCGGGGCATTCTGGCCGGCCTCATGTTGCTGGCAGCTTCGCTGTCTGCACAGGCTGCCCAATCACCTGGACTCTCGAGAATGTCACGTTTACGGACGGCGGCAGCGCGACCGGATCGTTGACGATCGACGCGGCGGCCACCACCTGGTCGGCATTCGATATCGTGACCGCTGGTCCGGCTCTGTCGGGATTCAATTACAACCCGACCAACAGTGGTCTGTATTTCAATGGGTTTGGCCCGAACAGCTTCACGATCATGCCAGGCGACGGGCACCGTTACCTCACATTTTCATTCCTCGACGCCCTGAATGAAACAGGCACTACGCGGGCAATCAATACCGCGTCGAGCTGGGAATGCATGAATTGCTCGCCGTGGCGCAATATGTCAGGTTCGGTGACGAGCCTTGCGGCCGACGTACCTGAGCCGGGCACGGTCGCCTTGGTGCTTCCTGCACTTGGCCTGATGGGATGGGTGTCGCGCCGTCGCAAGAAGCACGCGTAATAGCCGGTGCCTGTCTGGATTCGCAGGTCCAGGACCAACAAGCAGAATGCGACAGCGCGCTGAGAGGTGGGCTTTTTTGTATCGGCGGCAAGGACGTCAAACGCAAAAAAGCCCGCAGAGAGGGGGATCACTGTGGATCCTCACGGCGGGCTTTGCTTTGCACAAAGCAAAAAACCCCACCAGGATCACCCGGTGGGGTTTTGCTTATAACTAGCCTGACGATAACCTACTTTCACACTGGTTGCAGCACTATCATCGGCGCAAAGTCGTTTCACGGTCCTGTTCGGGATGGGAAGGGGTGGGACCGA
>NZ_JCASID010000028.1:0-6766 GCF_059685855.1 Telluria sp. ZB4P37 | reverse complement strand
TAATGCATTAAGCTAACCAGTACTAATTGCCCGTACGGCTTGTCCCTATAACCTTGGTAGGTATAGACAAGTCAGGAATACAGCTGCAAGTTTGTTGATACAGCTACCCAACTAACACTACTTCTTCCAGATTCAGAGTTCTTTTGCCAACGGTAAAAGACTCGTACAAGTCAAAGCCTGATGACCATAGCAAGTCGGTCCCACCCCTTCCCATCCCGAACAGGGCCGTGAAACGACTTTGCGCCGATGATAGTGCTGCAACCAGTGTGAAAGTAGGTTATCGTCAGGCTAGTTATAAGCAAAACCCCACCAGGTGATCCTGGTGGGGTTTTTTGCGTTTTACGTTGTCTTCTTCATGTCTCCCAACAGCGCTAACTGAGCGGTAATCGTCCGACCTTTCCTACAGCGCCTCGGAGCCTCCTCCTATACAGCCGCCCAGCTTCGACGCGCATGATCGATCCATTGGTTCTGTACAACGGAGGACGGACATGAAATCGAAGGACAAGAACTCGGGCGGTGACAATCGCGCGCGCGGCATCCACAAGCCGAAGACCGTGACTGTCGCGGAAGGCAGTTTGCAGTCGCGTGCGCCTGGTGCCGTCATGCGCGGCGGCCCCGATACCCCTTTCCCCATGGCGAACATCGGCTCGCAGCAGTCCGACCTGAACCGCGGCCAACGAGGCGGAGCCGGCGCGCAGAACAGCGGCTGGAGCGCCCGCCAGCGTGGCGAGCGGATGCAAGCGCAGGCCGAGCAAAACCGCCTGGGTGAAGCCCAGCGGTCCGGGCAGGGCGGTATGGAGCAACACCAGCAATCGGGTTCTCAACAGTCCGACTCCGGCAAGGGCAGCGCACAAGGAGCGCAGGGCAGTCGGGACCTTCCTCCGTCCGACTCCGGCAGCAAGGCAAACAAGAAGAATCCGCGCAGTTGACCTGCCCGCTCGCCTTCCCGAAACCCGGATCGTTTCCGGGTTTTTTTACGTCGGTCCTCAGTGCGACGAGACCAAACCGCTCTTCCCTGGAAACTGGGGCACAATGCAGCTATAAGCCTTGCCATTTCAACCATGACAGGAAAAGCATGAACGAACAGGTTGCACGCAATGTCGTCCTGGTGCGCGCCATCGAGTCTGCGGACGCGAAACACGAAGTCCTGAGTGACGACGACCGCAAATACGCAAGCCGCAGCGCGAAAGAGCTCGCCGCATGGCAGGCGGCCGACAGCAAGGCGGCCGTCACCCAACACCATTTCCTCGAGCAGCGCTCCGAACAGATCCTCAAGCGCCTCGGCGAACGCACGCCCGCCTTCGGCAGCTTCGCCAGGCGCAAGCTCGGGTTGTCGGGGTTCTGGCTTGCTCTCCCGTTCCTGGCCTTCGTGAGCGGTGCGGCTATCGATCGGATTGCGGATCCGCACCGCGTCGACCTGCTGTCCGCACCTTTCCTGTTGATCATCGGCTGGAACCTGCTGGTCTACCTGGCCATGCTGGTGTGGGCGCTCGTTCCCGGCAAACGCCATGGCTGGGCAGGGCCAAACCTGTTGCGGCGCCTCAGCGTCGGCAAGGCCGTGGTGCCGCGCAAGCTGCCGGTTCCCCTCGCCAGCGGTGTCGCCGCCTTCATGACCGAATGGGCCGCGCTCAGCGAACCGCTCGTGCGGCTACGCCTGAGTCACACGGTGCATCTCGCAGCCGCCTGCTTCGCCCTGGGTGCCATCGCCTCGCTGTACGCGCGTGGTTTGCTGACCCAATATGTGGTCGGATGGGAGAGCACCTTCCTCGACGGCCGCGACGTCCACACGCTGCTGTCCTGGCTGTTCCTGCCGGCGATGAATGCCTTTCCCTTCCTCCAGGGATTTTCGCTGGCCGAGATCGAACTGCTGCGCTTCGGACGCGCGGTGTCGACCGCGAGCGGCGAGCGCTGGGTCCACCTGTACGGTGCGACGCTGCTGCTGCTCGTCGTGTTGCCGCGCCTGTTGTTGGCCGCATTTGCCGGCTGGCGTGCACACCGCCTGTCGCGCAACTTCCCGCTCGACCTCGACCAGCCCTATTACCGCAAGCTGGCCGACAGCATCGGCGCGAGCACACCTGCACTGCTGCGGGTCCTCCCATATAGCTACAGCCTCGACGAGGCGCGCGACCGCGGCCTGTGGGCGATCGCCGCAGCCAGCCTCGGCGGCCAGACGCGCGTCCAGCTACGACCCGCGATCAGCTACGGCATCGACGCGAAGGAAGCGCTGCAGGACACGGCACTCGATGAGCCGGGCGTCACGGTAACAGCCGTCCTGTTCAGCCTCGCCGCCACGCC
The DNA here is from genome assembly GCF_059685855.1 of Telluria sp. ZB4P37. Lineage (NCBI taxonomy): Bacteria > Pseudomonadati > Pseudomonadota > Betaproteobacteria > Burkholderiales > Oxalobacteraceae > Telluria > Telluria sp. ZB4P37. Next base: position 4,471 of record NZ_JCASID010000028.1, on the reverse strand, counting down.
GGAGAGCGAAAACCATGGGGCCATCCTCGACTATCTGGCAAAACGGGTGCGGCGCGGCGTGGCGGTGCTGGTCGATGAATCGGCCTTCATTGAGCGCGCCGGCGAGCATCCGGACCATGCGAGGCGGCTCGCCGAGCGGGTGGCCCTATGGCGCCAGTTCTGCAGCTTCCACGGCACCTCGGCCACCTTCGTCAATCTCGTCCAGCCCGACAAATACCCGGTCGAACTCGGCGCCGGACTGGCCCTGCCGGAGCTGCGATGAACGAGGCTCCAGTCAAGATCCAGTTCGCGCTCGTCTCGCACACCAACAACGGCAAGACCACGCTGGCCCGCACGCTGATCGGCACCGATGTCGGCGAAGTGCGCGACGCCGCCCATGTGACGCAATTCTCGGAAGCGCACTTGCTGCAATCGAGCGAGGCGGGTGACAGCCTCGTGCTGTGGGATACGCCGGGCTTTGGCGACTCGGTGCGGCTGCTCAAGCGATTGTCGATGACGGGCAACCCGATCGGCTGGTTCCTGCGCGAGGTGTTCGACCGCTACCGCGATCGGCCGTTCTGGCTCAGCCAGCAGGCGCTGCGCGCGGCCAAGGAAGAAGCCGACGTCGTGCTCTACCTCGTCAACTCGTCGGAGTCGCCCCAGGATACCGGCTACCTGCCGTCCGAGATGAAGATCCTCGAGTGGCTGGGCAAGCCAGTGGCCGTGCTGCTCAACCAGATGGGACCACCGCGTCCGGGCGCCGAGGAGTCGGCCGAGCAGGGACGCTGGAAGCAGCACCTCGTCCAGTTCCCGATCGTGAAAGACGTGCTGCCGCTCGACGCCTTCGCCCGCTGCTGGGTGCATGAACACGTCTTCTACGAAGCGATTGGGAAGCTGATCGAGCCTGGCAGGCACGCGGGTTACGCCCGCGTGCTCGCAGCGTGGGAAGCGGCGAACGAACGGCGCTATCGTAACGCGCTGCGCCTGGTGGCTGAACTGCTGGCCGTCGCGGCGCGCGACCAGCAGGAAGTCGCGATCGACGGCAAGGGCCTGCTGAAGTCGGCCCTGAAAGCAGTCGGGCTGGGCAAGGATGAGCAGAAGCGGCAGGCGCTGGCGATGGCCGCGCTGGTGCAGCGCCTGAATGATGAAATCGGCACGACGACGGCGCGCATGCTGGTCCTGCACCGGCTCGATCCAGGCGAAGCAGCTGCCATCAATGCCCGCGTGCGCGAAAATTTCGCGGTGCGCGCGCCGGTCGACAAGGCGCAGGCCGGATTGCTTGGCGCCGTCGTGTCGGGTGCTGCGACCGGGCTCTCGGCGGACCTGATGGCCGGTGGACTGACGCTCGGCGGCGGTGCACTGCTCGGCGCGATTGTCGGCGCCTTGACGATGGCCGGCGCCGCCTGGGGTTTCAATGTCGGCACCGACCGCAACCAGCACACCGTGCAGTTTGCCGATGCCTTCCTCCAGACCCTGCTCACGGGAGGGCTGCTGCGCTACCTGGCGGTGGCGCACTTCGGGCGCGGGCGCGGGAATTACGTCGAGAGCGAGGCGCCGCCGTTCTGGCAGGCCGAAGTCGAACGGGCCGTTACCGAACACGCCGGCGACCTGCCCGCGCTGTGGCGGGCCTTGCGTGCGGCGCCCGACCAGGAAGCGGCAATCGTGCTCGGCGACAGGGCGATTGGACCGGCAGCCGACGCCGTGCTCGCGCGTTTGTATCCGGCGGCCGCCTTGGCGGCGCCTGCGGTGCCGGTGGCGGTTACTGGAACTGGTACTGCGCGCTGACGCCCAGCATCCAGTTGCGTCCCGGCGCCGCTTCGTAATAGCGCCGGTTCGATTCCGCCACAATCACTGAGCCGACATAGTCGCGATCAAACAGGTTGTTCAGGCGAAGGTATTCCTTGAGCCGCCAGCGGCCGACCTGCTGGCGCGCCTGGACCCGCGCATTCAAAATGGCATAGCCGGGCGCCGCTACCGCCGTGTTGGCGTCGTCCGGATGCACCTTGCTGCTCGCCTGTGCTTCGAGGGCAGCGTTTACCCTGCCGTCCGGGGTGGTCCAGCCCAGCTCAGAGAACAGGCTGGCGCGCGGAACGCCCGGTAGCCGGTTCCCCTGCGGGATGGCGCCGAAGCCGTCGTCGTAGATGGCGCGCAGCAGGTTGGCCGCCACCTGTCCGTTCCACCCATTGGCAAAGCTCGATGCCAGGGACAGCTCCAGTCCCTGGCGCAGCGTCCGTCCCGCGTTGCGGTAGCTGGTGCGCCCGCCACTCGAAGCATCGACGACCAGTTCGTCGCGCGTGCGTGCCTGGAACAGCGCGATATCGGCCCGCGTGTTCGCGCCGAACATCGCCTTGGCGCCGGCTTCGAGATGGAGGCTGCGGCTCGGGGTGAGACCGAAATTGAATCCCGCGCCGGTGGCCGAATAGAACAATTCGTTGAGCGTCGGCGTCTCGAAGCCGCGCGCCGCGCTTGCATACACGTTCAGCGAAGGCGAGATCTTGCGCAGCACGCCGATCACCGGCGCGGTGCCGTTGTACGCGGTGCCGCCGCTGTCGTCGCCGTTGGCGCCGAAGCGGTCGCTGACCCCGACTTTCAGCCGCGTGTGACGCAGGCCGCCGGTCAGCACCCAGGCGCCGGATTCCCATTGCGTCTGGAGGTAGGGGTCGATGCTCGTCAGGCGGTTGTCTTCATCGCGGCGCAGGCGTCCGCGCACGCCGAATAGCGTTCCCTCGAAATTCTCAAAGCCCTGGCGCGCGTCTTCCGAGTCGGCATATTCCAGGCCGACGGTCGTGCGCAGCGTTCCCGAGCCGAGTGCCCGCACGTCCTGCCAGTTGACATCCACACCGCGGAAGTCGCGGTCAAAATCGATCACGCCGCCCGAGTGGGTAACGGGCTGCTGGAAAGCGCGCGAGAACGACTGGTACTGGATCACGCGGCGGTTGCCGCCATAGACCGTGAGTTGCAGGCGATGCGGACCGAAGCGCTGTTGCCAGTTCAGGCCGAGCTGCTGGTGATCGATGCTCTTGCGGGTGTCGTAGCGTTCCGCGAAGCTGCGCTGCGGCGCCTGCGTATCGGTGAGATCGATCTCGCCCGCGCGCGGGTCGCGTTCGAAGGTCTGCCAGGTGACGCCGAGCGGATCCTGGGTATCGTCCTGTTCGAGCGAGTTCGCCACGATGGTCAGCTTGCCGTCGCGGCCTGTGGGCAGCGTGAGCTTGGCATAGGCCTGGTCGCGCCTTGCCGCGCTGTGGTCGCGATAACCATCGGTGTCGAAGCGCGAGGCATCGATCACATAGCCCACAGCGCCTGCCTTGCCCTGCGCGTTGATGTCGGTCTTGCGTAGTCCATTGCTGCCGGCAGTAGTCGAGAGCTCGACGCGAGGCGCGCCTTCGCCATCGCGCGTGAACAACTGGATCACGCCGCCGGAGTGATTGCCATATAAAGCCGAGAAGGGGCCGCGCAGCACTTCGATCCGCTCCGCCATGTCGAGGTTGAAGGTCGCGGCCTGGCCCTGGCCATCCGGCATGGTCGCAGGAATGCCATCCGCCACCAGGCGAACACCCCGTACACCGAAGGAAGAGCGCGCACCGAAGCCGCGCGAGGACACCTGCAGATCCTGCGCGTAGTTCTGGCGGTTCTGGACGACGATGCCCGGTACGGCGACCAGCGACTCGGACAGGTTCACCCGCGGCTGGCCCGCGCCGATGCGTTCCGCATCGATAACACTGATGGCTGCCGGGAGATCGAAACTCTCCTGCTCGGTGCGCGAGCCGGTGACCACAACCACCGCCTGCGGGGAGGCGGGTGATTGGGCAGAGGCAGGGGAGGCGAAGCCGGCGAGCAGGCCGGCGACGAGCGGCAGATGGGTGCGGGGAGGGGGCATTTATTGTTGAGCAAGATGGATAGATTGCCATCATAACTGCAGCACCGCCGGGATGCCGTCCGGCTGATTTGCACGCTGACGCAAAAGGCCTTGCACAGGACCTATGACGTTTGCTATAGTTCGCCTCCGCTTCGGGACACTCAGCAGTAAATGCTGATGTGAACACCTGAAAATGTTAACGTAATCAAGTGGTTACGGCGACAATGGTCCGCAGGGAAATCTGCAACGAAGCAAAAAACAGGATTGACGAGCAACGCGAAACACTGCATACTCTCTCTTCTCTGCTGCTGACGAACACAACGCTTCGTCGAGTGCAGCAAGGCAGTATCGAATACAGTTCTTTAACAATTTACAGTCGATAAGTGTGGGCGTTTGATGAAGGTGCCAGGAGCTTCGGCTCTTGAATACTTAAATTATCAAATGTTCACAAAAAAGAAATACGTTGCTCAGCAATGAGTAACGGTCAGTATTTTGAGTGAGCGAACCCCGACCAATGGGAGGGGTTCGAAACCGGTAGCAATGCTGGTTTCGACAAACAGAGATTAAACTGAAGAGTTTGATCCTGGCTCAGATTGAACGCTGGCGGCATGCTTTACACATGCAAGTCGAACGGCA
>NZ_JCASID010000027.1:0-13717 GCF_059685855.1 Telluria sp. ZB4P37 | reverse complement strand
TTGTAACCCGCAGTGCCGGAAAGGTACTGCTGGACGATGGCGAGCTTAAATTGCTCACTGTACTTCGACATGAAAAAACCCCAAAAGTTGGTGTCCAACTTTTGGGGTTCAGTTCACTCGGGCGCCTTTTGCTATGCTTCCGGCCATGACCGATATTGATGCCGACTTCGCCAGCCTTCTCGCCGCCGCGTTCAAGGGAGAACTTGCCGCCAGCCGCAAGCTCGCCGAACGCACCGGCGTTCCTCAGGACGAAGCCCTGCGCGCCACCCTGAGCCTGCGCGCCGGCACGGCCGGCCTCGAGCATCTATTAACTACCCGTGCGGCAGAGCGCGAGCATAGCGAAATGCAGGCGGCGGTACGGCGCGCGCGCGCCTGCGCCTCGGCCGCACGCCGCCGGCAACCCGCGCCCGCCCTGGCCTGGCGCGCCTGGTTCGACGGTTCCGCCCACCCGAATCCCGGCCGCTGCACCATCGGCGCCGTACTGGAAGGCCCGGATGGCGTGCTGGCCGAGTTGTCCCGTGCTTGCGGCTATGGCAACAGCAGCGAAGCCGAATACTCGGCGCTGATTGCGCTGCTCGAAGCGGCGGTCGCGCATGGAGCGGGCCCGCTTGCGATCCATGGCGACAGCCAGGTGGTGATCGACGACCTCAACGCCCCCGACTGCGCCGGCGCGCCCAGCCTGCGCGACTACCGCGCCCGGGCGCGCGCCCTGCTCGCCCGTTTGCCCGGCGCCACCCTGCACTGGATCCCGCGCCACAAGAACACCCGCGCCGATGCGCTGTCGCAGCGCGCCGTCCTTTCCCTCCCTGCTCAAGAACCGCATGAACCAAGCCCTGAACACGCCGCCTGAACCCAATACCGACCTCGCGACCTGGCGCCCGCGCCTGGCCGCCCTTGCCGCCGGCGGCAGCGGGGGCGACGGCGCCCACGACGCCAACCACCTGGAACGCGTCTGGCGCAATGCCCAGGCCCTGCTCGAACAGCATCCGCAGGCTGACGCCCTGGTCGTGATGGCGGCCTGCTACCTTCACGACCTGGTCAACCTGCCGAAGGACGACCCGGAGCGCAACCAGGCATCGCGCCGCTCGGCCAAGCTGGCGCGCCACCAGCTGGCGTGGCTGAACTTCCCGCCCGAGCGGCTCGACGCCGTGGCGCATGCGATCGAGGCGCACAGCTTTTCCGCCAACATCCCGGCCGAATCGCTGGAAGCGCAGATCGTGCAGGATGCCGACCGGCTCGATGCCCTGGGGGCCGTGGGCCTGGCGCGCATGTTCTATACCGCCGGGCGCATGGGGAGCAGCCTGGCCCACCCGGGCGACCCGCTGGCGACTAGCCGGCAGCTGGACGACCGCGCCTATTCGCTCGACCATATCGCGGCCAAGCTGGCTAGCTTGCCCGGCAAGATGCAGACCGAGGCGGGCCGCGCGCTGGGCCTGGCCCGCCTGGAACTGCTCGAATCCTACCGCACCATGTTTGCCGCCGAATGGGGAGTTGCAAAAGATTCCTGAACACATACCCAAGTGCTAAGATTGGCGACCGATCCCAGCCCGAGGCCCGCATGACCAGCACCACCGCGCTTCAGACATCCAGCACCGGCAAGCTCAATTTCGTCCTGGTCTGCATCTTCATCGACATGCTCGGCATCGGGCTGATCGTCCCGGTCATGCCGCTGCTGGTCGGGCAGTTCGTGACGGCCAAGGAAGACCACGCGTTGTGGTTCGGGGTGCTGGCGGCGACCTTCGGCGTGCTGCAATTCCTGTTCATGCCGGCCCTGGGCGCGCTCAGCGACCGCGTCGGGCGCCGCCCCGTGCTGCTGTATTCGATGGCCGGCATGTGCCTGAATTTCCTGGTCACGGCCTGGGCGCCGACCTTGGGATGGCTGTTCGTCGGCCGCATCATCGGCGGCATGTCCTCGGCCAGCATGTCGGTGGCCGCGGCCTATGCCTCGGACATCTCGACCAAGGAAAACCGCGCCAAGAGCTTCGGCAAGATCGGCGCCGCCTTCGGCCTGGGCTTCATCTGCGGCCCCATGTTAGGGGGCCTGCTGGGTAACAATGACCTGCACCTGCCCTTCTACGTGGCCGCCCTGCTGAGCGCGGCCAACCTGGTCTACGGTTACTTGATGGTGCCCGAGTCGCTGGCGCCAGGCGAGCGCGCACCCTTCGCCTGGGCGCGCCTGAACCCGCTCGCGGCCCTGCTGCGCCTGGTGCGGCGCCAGGACATCCGCGGCCTGGTGATCGTGGTCACCCTGGTCACCTTCGGCCAGATGATGCTGCAATCGACCTGGGTGCTCTACACCACCTTCCGCTTCGGCTGGACCCCGCGTGACAACGGTCTTGCCATGTTCTGCGTGGGCCTGGTCTCGGCGGTGGTACAGGCCGGCATGCTGGCAGTGCTGATCCGGCGCTTCGGCGAAGTGCGCCTGTCGCTGCTGGGGATCGCCTCGGGCGCGCTGGCCTTCCTGGGCTATGGCCTGGCCACCCAGGGCTGGATGATGTACGCGATCATCCTGTGCAATGTGCTGGCCTTCGCTGCCGGACCGGCGCTGCAGGCAATCATCTCGAAAACCACCCCGGCCAACCAGCAGGGTGAGCTCATGGGATCGCTGCAATCGATCAGCAGCCTGGGCGTGATCATCACGCCGCTGGTCGGCACCGCGATCCTGGCCGGCGTCAGCCACCTGCCGCCCGGCGACTGGCGCATCGGCAGCCATTTCCTGCTGTGCGCGGCGATGCAGGCAGCGGCGATCTTCGTGGCCTGGCATTACTTCCGCAAGCACCACGTCCACGCCGGCCCGCAGGAAAGCCCCCAGGAAGAAGCGCCGGCCGACCGCAACCCCGCTTGACGCCTCAGAACTTCATTTCCAGCGTGGTGCGCAGCTTGACGCCGCCCGGATAGGCCCAGCTGCGTTTTTCCAGGCCGCGCACCGGGTCCGCATACGACACCCCGAAGCCCCCATCCTCGCCGAGCAGGTTCGACAAGGCCACCCGCCACTGCAGCTTCGGGCTGAAGGTCCATAGCGCGTAGGCGTCCAGGTCGGTGCGGGCATAGTTGTAGAAGCCGCGGTTCGCCGCCACCCGGATCGGCCCGCCGCGCCGGTGCGCGACGCTGGCGCCGGCAGCCAGTGCGCCGGACTTGTAGTCGAAACCCGCATTGGCGGTGAGCGGCGTCTGCTGCTCCATCCGGTTGTTCGGGCCCGGTACCGATTCGACCCGCGACCAGTTGCGGCTCACGCTGGCGCGCAGGTCGATGGCCGGCGCTTCCGCGAACAGCGACTTGAGCGGGAACTTGGTCTCGACTTCCAGGCTACGCAGCATCGCGCGGTCGTCGTTGACGGGCGTGAAAATCCAGCGCTGGCCGTCGAAATAGATGCGGTTGCTCGTATAGTCGTCGATGCGTTTGACCGAACCGCTCACCGACACCATCGCGCCTTCGGCCCAGTAATGCTCGTAGGCGGCGTCCACGCCCCAGGCCAGTTCCGGTTTCAGGTTCGGGTTGCCCACGAAGTCCGCCTCGGTGGCGCTGTTGTTTTCCCAGGCCGAGCGGCGCGGCACGAGGCTGTAGAGGTCGGGCGCCTTGTAGGTGCGGCTCAGGGCCATGCGCAGCTGGTCGCCGCTTTTCTTCCCATCCTTGTCCGCGAACTTGTACAGGGCCTGCAGGATCGGACTCAGGACTCCGGAGTCGATCCGGGCGGGCTCGAACCCGGAGCCCGAGACGCGCGTGCGCCCTCCTTCCCAACGGGTGCCGAGGTAGACCGACCATTGCGGACTCACGGTCCACTCGTCCTGCGCGTAGAGGGCCGCGCGGATAGCCTCGGCGCGGAAATGCTCGTCCAGCGGCGTACCAAGCGGCAGACCGGGCGCCAGGAGACGTATGCGATCGCGCTCCACGCGCAGGTCCGAACTCCTGTTGACGCCGATGTCCCAGCCCAGCGACAGCGCATGGCCTCCTTCAAACGTGCGCGTGGCCTTGCCCGTCGAGTTGGCGCCCCTGGCGTGGGTATCTAGCAGGGTCGAGCCGTCCGACTCCGGCAAGCCGGCGCCGTCCAGTCCAGAGCGGCGCACGAACATTTTGCGCGATGACCACTCGAGGCCCAGCTTCGCATCGAGCTTGGCGCCAGTGGGCAGCTCACGGGTCCAGCGCAGATCGGACTTGAGCATGCGGTCGTCGAATTCGCCGAAGATCTGCAGGATGGGCGTCGGCGGCGGGCTGCCGACCAGGGTCGTCACCCGGGGTCGCGGGTTATTGCGGAAGCTGCTGCCGTTGAACACCGTTTCCCATGCCAGCTTGTCGCCGTTGTCCAGGGTCCAGTTCAGGGTGGGACCGAGGTTCAGCCGGTTCATGTGGCCGCGTTCCGGCGCGAAGGTGGTGCGGCGCATGTCCACCACACCGCCAGGGGCGATGTTCTCTTCGAAGCCGCTCCATTCGCGTGCCAGGGCGTCGTGGTTGCCGCTGGCGGTGAGCGACCAGGACGAGGTGTCGCCGCGCTCGGCCAGCTGGCTGCTGAAGGTCGGACCGCGGAAGTCGCTCGAGAGCAGGTAGCCCAGCTTGGCTTCGCGCTCGCGCTTCCTGATCGTCTTGCGCAGCACGATGTTGATGGTGCCGGCCATCGCTGCGGTCGAGAATTCGGCGCTGGCCACGCGCAGCACTTCGATGCGCTCGATGGTCTCGGGCGACAGGTTGTCGAGGGAGAAGCCGGCCGGCGTGCGCTCGCCGTTCACCAGGATCTGGGTATAGCCCGCGCCCAGTCCGCGCATCCGCACCTGGGTGCTGCGACCAAGGCCGGTGGTGACTGTCACGCCGGGAATGCGCTTGAACACATCGAGCACGCTGGTGTCGCCATAGCGCGCGATCTCCTCACGGCTGACGACGATGCGCGAGGCCGTATCGTCGCGGCGCGGGTCGTAGGTCTCGCTGCTGCCCTTCACTTCCACCTGCTGCACCGGAGCGCTGCCTGGCGCCTCCTGCGCGAATGCCGGGGCGTACAGCGCGGCGATGGTCAAGGCCAGGTAACGCGGGCGCAACAAGTTCATATACCAGTCTCCAAAAATAGTTATTCGGCTTGTGCGAATGACTATATGCCATGACTGAGCAATATGTAAACGGTTCTTGGTATATTTTATTGCTATGGCCTAGCAATCCAGAATTCCACCAATAGGAAACGAGAGGCATAGTCCGGTGTCGGCCTTGTGCTTCTCGGACGCAGGGACCGACATTGTCCCAGAAGCAATTCCCATTGTCGCGGTGACTCGCGCATGCATGGGGCGCCAATACGCCCGGCATGGCGTACTGACGGCGGCAAACGCCTGCAGAAAATCCCTCAACCCTTATGCAGCGAGAAACATGTTATTCCCACACATTATCGCCGTTATAATTCGACATCGAACCAATATTCAGAGGCCCATCAAAGTGTCCCGCTTAAAAGTCTTGCCCCAGTATGTAATGCCGAAAACGGCGCTGACCAATTTTGCCGGCCGCGTGGCCGGCGCCAAGGGCGGCGCCATGACGACCCGCCTGATCCGCTGGTTTGTGGGCAAGTATGGCGTGAACATGGACGAGGCTGCGAATCCGGATATCGCCAGCTACAGCAGCTTCAACGAATTTTTCACCCGTCCGCTGCGCCCGGATGCGCGCCCGCTGGCGCAAGCGGACTTCGTCTGCCCGGTGGACGGCGCCATCAGCCAGTTCGGCGACATCGACGACCACCACATCTTCCAGGCCAAAGGTCACAAGTTTACCTCGGCAGAGCTGGTCGGCGGCGACGAGAAGCTGGCCGCGCATTTCCAGCACGGCCACTTCGCCAACCTCTACCTGAGTCCGAAGGACTATCACCGCATCCACATGCCGTGCGACGGCCGCCTGACGCGCATGATCTACGTGCCGGGCAAGCTGTTCTCGGTGAACCCGACCACGGCGCGCGGCGTGCCGGGCCTGTTCGCCCGCAACGAGCGCGTGGTCTGCGTGTTCGAGTCCGACGAGCACGGACCCTTCGTGATGACCCTGGTGGGCGCGACGATCGTCGGCAGCATGGCGACCGCCTGGCACGGCGTGGTGAACCCGCCGCGCATGACCCGCATCTGCGAGTGGAATTACGAGCCCGGACAGGTCAGCCTGAAAAAAGGCGAAGAGATGGGACGCTTCCTGCTCGGCTCCACCGTGGTCATGCTGTTCAAGAAGGGCGCGATCGCTTTCAATGGCGAGTGGGCGCCGGAGCGCTCGGTGCGCCTGGGCGAGACCATGGGCAATCGTCCCGCCTAAACGCTACCGGGGCGGTGCCCGCGCTCGCGGCACTCGCCTTCCATCAAGTCCAGGAAGGCCCGGGTCTTGGCCGGCATCAGCCGCCGCCCCGGGAACACCGCCCAGCCGCTCGCGGTCGGCAAATCCCAATCCGGCAGCACCCGCACCAGTTCTCCCGTCGCCAGGTAGGGGCTCGCGAAAGTCCGCGAACTGCCCGCGATGCCGGCGCCGCGCGACGCAATGCGCGCCAGCAGGTCGGGCGAATTGGCGGTCAGCCGCGCCGCAAGCTGCCGCTCCCAGCGCAGCTTGCCGCGCGTGAGCACCCAGGTGGGGGCAGCGCCGCTGCGACTGAGCATGCATAGCAAATCGTGCTTGAGCAAATCGTCCGGGTGTTCCGGCAAGCCGTGACGGGTCAGGTAGGCCGGCGACGCGTACAGCCCGAAGTGTTCGACGTTGATCGGGCGCGCGTTGAGCGAAGCATCGTCCGGCAAGTCGCCCATGCGAATCGCGATGTCGAAGTTTTCCGCGATCAGGTCGACCCGGCGCGGCGACAGGTCCATCTCGACCGACACCGCCGGATAACGTGCGATATAGCGCGCGATCACCTCGTGCAGCCCGCTGTTGGCGAAGTCTCCCGGCACCGACATCCGCAGCTTGCCGCTGGGTTCGCCCTGGCGGTGCTGCGCCAGCGCCCCGGCGGCCTCCACTTCTTCGACCACCTTGCGCGCATGTTCCAGCAGGCTGGCGCCGAACTCCGTGACCATCAGTTTGCGCGTGGTCCGCTGCAGCAGGCGCTCGCCCAGCTTTTGCTCGAGCAGCGCGATGCGGCGCGAGACGGTCGATTTCGGCAGCTGCACGCGCTCGGCGGCGCGGCTGAAACTGCCCGCCTCGACGATGCGGGCAAACAACAGCAGGTCATTCGGTTCGACATCCATGATTGTTCCACCAGCAGGATAATGTTATCCATTCTACTGGCTTCCGCATTGTTTATGGAACCTTTACAGTAGGTCCATCAACTCATTCTTCGGACAAAGGGACACACCATGAACATCCTGCACATCACTTCCAGCGTACGTGGCAACGATTCGGAAACCACCCGCGTGACCAATCTCGTCGTCGACAAGCTGGTCGCCGCCAACCCGGGCGCAAGCGTGGTGCGCCGCGACTTCGGCGCCCAGCCCCACCCGCTGCTGGACGGCGCGGCCGTCGGTGCCATTTTCACCCCGCTGGACCAGCGCTCTGCCGAGCAGGCTGCCCGCGTGGCCCTGGATGACGCCCTGATCGCGGAAGCGCAGGCCGCCGACGTGATCGTGATCGGCGCCCCGATGTACAACTTCGGCATGCCGGCCCAGCTCAAGGGCTGGTTCGACGCGATCGCCCGCTCGGGTGTGACCTTCCGCTATACCGAGACCGGTCCGGAAGGCCTGCTCAAGGACAAGAAGGTGTATGTGGCCACTGCGCGCGGCGGGGTGTATCCGCTTGAGGCCGACCCGCAAGTGCCGCACATCCGCATGCTGCTGAACTTCCTGGGCTTGAAGGACCATACCTTCATCTACTCGTCGGGCCTGAACATGGGTCCGGAAGCGGCCGCAAAAGGCCAGCAGGCAGCCAACGAAGCCGTCGAAGCGGCACTGGCATAAGATCCGCCCGGGGCGGCACGGCACACGGATCAACCACAGGAGAACAGCATGACCCAGCAAACCAAGCTCGCCACGATCGTGAAATCGCGCGGCGTCGAACGCCTGGTCAACGGCCAGTTCGTGATGGACGGCGCGGGCGTGAAGATCAACCGCGTCTTGACCGGTGTCTTGCAGCGCCGCCTCGATCCCTTCCTGATGCTCGACGCCTTCGGCAGCGACCAGGCCGGCGACTACATCGCCGGCTTCCCGGAGCACCCGCACCGCGGCTTCGAGACCGTCACCTACATGCTCAACGGCCGCATGCGCCACCGCGACAGTGCCGGCAACGAAGGCCTGGTGACCAATGGCGGCGTGCAGTGGATGACGGCCGGCCGCGGCGTGATCCACTCCGAGATGCCCGAGCAGATTGAGGGCCTGATGGAAGGCTTCCAGCTCTGGCTCAATTTGCCGGCCAAGGACAAATTGACGTCGCCCTGGTACCGCGACATCCCGGCCGAGGACGTGCCGCGCTTTACCGACGAGGATGGCGTGACCGTGCAGGTGATCGCGGGCGAGACCCATGGCGTGGCCGGGGCGGTGCAGCGCGAGCACACTCAGCCGCTCTATCTCGACCTGGAGATTCCTGCGGGCGTGACGTTCGAGCAGCCGATCCCGCAGGGGCATAACGCCTTCTTCTACGTGTACCGCGGAGAGGTTGTCGTCGATGGCAAGGGCGTGGGCAAGACGCGCATGGCGATCCTCGACAACGTCCCCGGCGCCGACGGCGTGAGGATCAAGGCGGTCGAGCCGACGCGCCTGATCCTGCTGGCTGGCCGTCCGTTGAATGAGCCGATTGCCCAGCACGGGCCCTTCGTGATGAATACGACGGAGCAGCTGCACCAGGCCTTCGACGACTTCCGCGCCGGGCGCTTCGCCTGACAACATGGCGGGTGGGCTGCCTGCACGCAGCCCACCCGCTTGCGCTACACTGCCGGCATGACGTTTTCGCACCTGCTCCCATCATGCCGCTAATCGATACCGTGTCAGATTTACTTGCCCGCGCCAGCCGTGCGCTGGGCCTCGAGACGGTCGATTCCTTCCCGCCCGGCCATGCCTATGCACGCACGCGCTGGAACAAGGCTTATTTCGACATCCCGTCGGACATGAAGCCCGATGCGATCGAGCACACGCTGTGCGAAGCCATCGCCAACACGCCGCTCGTGTTCGGCGAAATCCTCAACCCGACCCCGCGCATGCAGCGCGCGCTGCTGGCCCTTATTGAACAGCGTTTGCGCCGCGGGCATGGGGCGCCGCTGGACCTGGCGCAGCTTCTGGTGGCGGCGTATCGCAGTGCGCATACGGTGGAGACGGTGCCGGGGCTGCGGCAGGCGATTCTCGACACCGCCAGGTTCGAGCCCCAGGTGCAGGCAAATGCAGTGCTGGCGTTTCTGGCCGATGCGCCCGCCGCGTTTGGGGTGATCGAGGCGCGGGTGTAGTTTCGCTGCGCGGTCAACCAGCGGAAGCGTTGCCGCGAAGCGGATGCAATGCATTACTCGGCACATACCGCTCCCGCAGCCACATGAACGGCGTCTCCACCAACTTGTACAACAACCACCCCGTCACCACTGACAAGACCAGCATCGCCACGATCGTTACCTGCGACTCTGCACCATACCCCTGCCCCGCCATCCACTTCGCCCCCAGCACGCAAACCTGCTTGTGCAGTAAATAGATCGCGTACGACCACAGCGCCAGCGGTCCCGCCCCCGGCACGCGCAGGCTGCGCAGCAGCGACCTTTCCGCCACGGCGGCCACAATCAAGAGCGAAAAACCCAGCGCAAGCAGCGGATAACCGAATACGGTGACGAAGTAGCCATACCGGTCGTCCAGGAAGCCCCAGAACGTCGCCCCGCACACCGCCACCCCGGCCAGCCCCATCAGGTTCCCATGCCGCGTCAGCCGGATCCATGCCCCGGGATGATGGTTACGCAGCAGCGCCAGCGCCACCCCCGCCAGCAACTCGTCGAAGCGGCATAAGCTCGAGTAATAAATGTACTTGAAATAGAAGTAAAGCTTATGCTTCTGTCCAGCCATTTCCTGCCACAGGTCGGCGCGGATCAGCATCCCCGCAATGAAGGCCAGCCCGATCGCCGCCCAGGCCAGCCGCACCGAGCCCTTGCACGCCGCACCGGCCAGGGCCAGCGCCGGCAGCAGCATATAAAACTGTTCCTCGATCGCCAGCGACCAGCTGTGCGAAAACGCACTGCCCGGCTCCAGCCCGAAATTCTGGATGAAGCTCAGGTACTCCCACAGGGGCAGCAGCGGCGCCGTGCCGCGGAAGGCCGGCCATAGGAAGTACAAGGCCAGCACCACCCAGTAATTCGGCAGCGTGCGCAGCAGGCGGCGCGCGTAGAAGTGCTGGAGCGAGAAGCCGCCCGGGCGCTTCATCGCCGCGAAAATCTGGTTGCCGATCAAATAGCCCGACAGCGCGAAGAACAGGTCGACCCCGACCCAGCCGATCTCGCCCACCCAGCCAAAAGTCGGCGCGTCGCTGACGAACAGCACGTAATGGTGCAGCACGACCAGCGTGACGGCGAGCGCGCGCAGGGTGTCGAGGCCGTGGATGCGGATGGTGGAAGTGGCGGGCTGCATGCGTGGGCGCAGGAAGAGGAAGTGGCGGATCATGCCACGGCGCCCCGCCGCATGCCAGCTTTGTCCGCTAGAATACCGGCACCCGAGACATCCGAGCATGCCACCGCAATGACTTCATCCAGCAAATACCAGTTCAAATCCGTCAACTACACCGCCCTGCTCCCGGGCCCGCGCGTGATCATCATGGGCGCGACCCATGGCAACGAGACCTGCGGCACCCAGGCCATCCTGCGCGTGATGAGCGACATCGACAAGGGGCAGCTGCAGATCGCGGCCGGCAGCCTGACCTTTGTGCCGGTGGTGAATCCGAAGGCCTATGAGCAGAACACCCGCAACGGCGACCGCAACCTGAACCGCAACCTGTTCCCGAAAGAGGATCCGCAGGACTTCGAGGACCACATCGCCAATTGGCTCTGCCCCCTGCTTGGCCAGCACGACGTGCTGCTCGACCTGCACTCGTTCAACGCGACCGGCGGCCAGCCCTTCGTGATGGTCGGGCCACTCGATAACGAGGGCCCGCTGCAGCCGTTCGAACACGCGGGAAAAGAGCGGGCATGGGCGCGCCGCCTGGGCGTGAAACGCTTCGTGGACGGATGGCTGGCGGCCTATGGCGACGGCGTCAAGCGCCGCAGCCGCGGCAATGCGGCCGAGCTGGAGACCGTGCTGCGCTATGGCGTGGGCACCACCGAATACATGCGCACCAAGGGCGGCTATGCGCTCACGCTCGAATGCGGCCAGCATGAGGACCCGAGCGCGCCGGAAGTCGCCTTCCGCGCCATCATGAACACGCTCGCGCACCTTGGGCTGATCGAGGCCCCGGATCCGGAGCCGGTGCCCTTCGAGGAGATGGAAGCGCTGTCGATGGTCGTGGTCCACGACAAGCTGGACGCCGCCGACCGCTTCACCCGCCAGTGGGCGAGCTTCGACCCTGTGAACGAAGGCGACGAGATCGGCGTGCGCGCCGACGGCAGCCCGGTCACGGCGGAATTCAGCGGCCGCATCCTGTTCCCTGACGCTAAGGCGAATGCCAACTCGGAGTGGTATTACCTGACCCGCCCGAACCCGTCCTTCGGCCGCGAATGAACGCGCCGAACAATTCCCCTGACGACGGCGTGGCATCGCCTCGCCGTACTAGCGTACTGTCTTCAACGATTCGCCTTGCCTTCAGGGGTTTGTCCGGCGCGTTCAGGCGCGAGGAAATCAGCCCGGCGACAGGAACTTGAGTGCGACGATGCCGGTGACGATCAGCGCAATCGCGCCCAGGCGCATGGCGCCGGCCGGCTCGCCCAGCATCACCATGCCGGCGATCGCCGTGCCGACGGTGCCGATGCCGGTCCAGACCGCGTAGGCGGTGCCGAGCGGCAGCTGGCGCAGGGCGAGCCCCAGCATGCCGATACTGCCCAGCATCGCCAGCAGCGTCCACAGCGAGGGCATCAATCTGGTGAAGCCCTCGGTGTACTTGAGGCCGACCGCCCAGGCCACTTCCAGCAGCCCGGCAATGAAGAGATAGAACCAGCTCATGCATGTCCTTTCGCGGCGTATGCGCCCGAGTGTCGAAGGGCGCCGAGTATATCACCGGGCCCGGCCGTGCCCTGCTCCGTAAATCGGCCCTCCGCCAGCAAGGATTTTCCGAATATCGTAATATGACGATATTCGGATCGAAAGAACCCGATACAAGGAAGAAATCATGGACATCGACGCGATCCACAAGGCCCTGGCCAATCCTGTACGGCGCCAGATCCTGCAGTGGCTGAAGGATCCGCACCGGTATTTCGCCGAGCAGGAGCACCCGCTCGACTTCGGCGTCTGCTGCAAGCTGATCGACCAACGCGCGGGCCTGTCGCAATCGACGGTCTCGGCCCACCTGGCGACGCTGCAGCGCGCCGGGTTGGTGAGCACACGGCGCGTCGGCCAGTTCATCTTCTTCCAACGTAACGAGGAAACCATCCAGGCCTTCCTCGGCCAACTGAATGACGGACTGTAGGAGCATTTCAATGACCACCATGTTTGATCCACTGCGCGTTGGCGCGCTCGAACTCCCGAACCGCATCATCATGGCGCCCCTGACGCGCGCCCGCGCCATCGGCGGCGACCGCGTACCGAACGCGATGATGGCCGAATACTATGTGCAGCGCGCCTCCGCCGGCCTGATCCTGTCGGAAGCCACCGCCGTCACGCCGATGGGCGTGGGCTATGCCGACACCCCGGGCATCTGGTCCGACGAGCAGGTCGCAGGCTGGAAGATCGTCACCGAGGCAGTGCACAAGGCCGGCGGCCGCATCTTCCTGCAGCTGTGGCACGTCGGCCGCATCTCGGATCCGCACTTCCTGGGTGGCGCCCTGCCGGTGGCGCCGTCCGCAATCGCGCCAAAAGGCCACGTAAGCCTGCTGCGCCCGATGCGCGACTTCACCACCCCGCGCGCGCTCGAGCTGTCCGAGATCCCGGGCATCGTCGCGGCCTACCGCAAGGGCGCCGAGAACGCCAAGCTGGCCGGCTTCGACGGCGTGGAAGTCCATGGCGCCAACGGCTACCTGCTGGATCAGTTCCTGCAAGATTCGACCAACCAGCGCAGCGACCAATACGGCGGCTCGGTCGAGAACCGCGCCCGCCTGATGCTGGAAGTGACCGACGCCTGCATCGAGGTCTGGGGCGCCGACCGCGTCGCCATGCACCTGGCGCCGCGCCGAGATTCGCATGACATGGGCGACTCTACCCCGCTTGACACCTTCGGCTATGTCGCGCGCGAACTCGGCAAGCGTGGCATCGCCTTCATCTGCGCTCGGGAAGCCATCGGCGACGACAGCCTGCGCGCCCACCTGAAGAAGGAATTCGGCGGCGTGTACATCGCCAACGAAAAGCTGACCAAGGAAAGCGCCGAGGCCTTGATTGCTTCGGGCGAGGCGGACGCGGTCGCGTTTGGGGTGTGGTTCATTGCGAATCCGGATTTGCCGAAGCGGTTCAAGGCGGATGCGCCGCTGAATGCGCCGAAGCCGGAGCTGTTTTATGCGTCGGGGCCGGAAGGGTATATCGATTATCCGGCGCTGGCGTAAGCCGATGCGCTAGCGGGGCTACAAACCTGGGTTCCCGCGAAGGCGCACTGGTGTCCAAGATAATTCGATACCTCTTCACTAGAGTGCCCCCGGCCGCTTCGAGGGCGCTGTTCTAGCTTGTTTTGGACGCGTTCGGGCAGGCTTCGTGTTGATCACGGG
>NZ_JCASID010000026.1:0-26267 GCF_059685855.1 Telluria sp. ZB4P37 | reverse complement strand
GGCTTCGCCGCTGTCCGACGTGAGCGCCAGGGTGGGCGCGGTGAGCGTGGTATCGAGCGTGAAGCTGAGCGATGCGTTCTTGCTGTTGCCCGCCTTGTCCGTATCGGTCACGCTGACAGTATGCTTGCCGTCGGCCAGCTTGCTGGCGTCGTAGCTGCTCACCACGGCGCCGTCCACCGTGATGACCCGGGTCGCATCGCTGTCGGCTGCGTTGAAAGTCAGGCCGGCATCGTTGGTCAGCTTGTCACCGGCTTCGCCGCTGTCCGACGTGAGCGCCAGGGTGGGCGCGGTGAGGGTGGTATCGAGGGTGAAGCTGAGCGATGCGTTCTTGCTGTTGCCCGCCTTGTCCGTATCGGTCACGCTGACGGTATGGTTGCCGTCGGTGAGCTTGCTGGCGTCGTAGCTGCTGACCACGGCGCCGTCGACCGTGATGACGCGGGTCGCATCGCTGTCGGCTGCGTTGAAAGTCAGGCCGGCATCGTTGGTCAGCTTGTCACCGGCTTCGCCGCTGTCCGACGCCAGGGCGACGGTGGGTGCGGTGAGCATCGTATCGAGCGTGAAGCTGAGCGATGCGTTCTTGCTGTTGCCCGCCTTGTCCGTATCGGTCACGCTGACAGTATGGTTGCCGTCGGCCAGCTTGCTGGCGTCGTAGCTGCTGACCACGGCGCCGTCGACCGTGATGACGCGGGTCGCATCGCTGTCGGCCGTGTTGAAAGTCAGGCCGGCATTGTTGGTCAGGCCGTCACCGGCTTCGCCGCTGTCCGACGTGAGCGCCAGGGTGGGCGCAGTGAGGGTGGTATCGAGCGTGAAGCTGAGCGATGCGTTCTTGCTGTTGCCCGCCTTGTCCGTATCGGTCACGCTGACAGTATGGTTGCCGTCGGTGAGCTTGCTGGCGTCGTAGCTGCTGACCACGGCGCCGTCGACCGTGATGACGCGGGTCGCATCGCTGTCGGCCGTGTTGAAACTCAGGCCGGCATCGTTGGTCAGCTTGTCGCCGGCTTCGCCGCTGTCCGACGTGAGCGCCAGGGTGGGCGCGGTGAGGGTGGTATCGAGCGTGAAGCTGAGCGACGCGCTCTTGCTGTTGCCCGCCTTGTCCGTATCGGTTACGCTGACGGTATGGTCGCCGTCGGCCAGCTTGCTGGCGTCGTAGCTGCTCACCACGGCGCCGTCGACCGTGATGACGCGGGTCGCATCGCTGTCGGCCGCGTTGAAAGTCAGGCCGGCATTGTTGGTCAGGCCGTCACCGGCTTCGCCGCTGTCCGAGGTGAGCGCCAGGGTGGGTGCGGTGAGGGTGGTATCGAGCGTGAAGCTGAGCGATGCGCTCTTGCTGTTGCCCGCCTTGTCCGTATCGGTCACGCTGACAGTATGGTTGCCGTCGGCCAGCTTGCTGGCGTCGTAGCTGCTCACCACGGCGCCGTCGACCGTGATGACCCGGGTCGCATCGCTGTCGGCTGCGTTGAAACTCAGGCCGGCATCGTTGGTCAGCTTGTCGCCGGCTTCGCCGCTGTCCGACGTGAGCGCCAGGGTGGGCGCGGTAAGCGTGGTATCGAGCGTGAAGCTGAGCGACGCGTTCTTGCTGTTGCCCGCCTTGTCCGTATCGGTCACGCTGACAGTATGCTCGCCGTCGGCCAGCTTGCTGGCGTCGTAGCTGCTCACCACGGCGCCGTCCACCGTGATGACCCGGGTCGCATCGCTGTCGGCCGTGTTGAAAGTCAGGCCGGCATTGTTGGTCAGCTTGTCACCGGCTTCGCCGCTGTCCGACGTGAGCGCCAGGGTGGGCGCGGTGAGCGTGGTATCGAGCGTGAAGCTGAGCGATGCGTTCTTGCTGTTGCCCGCCTTGTCCGTATCGGTCACGCTGACAGTATGCTTGCCGTCGGCCAGCTTGCTGGCGTCGTAGCTGCTCACCACGGCGCCGTCCACCGTGATGACCCGGGTTGCATCGCTGTCGGCCGTGTTGAAAGTCAGGCCGGCATTGTTGGTCAGGCCGTCACCGGCTTCGCCGCTGTCCGACGTGAGCGCCAGGGTGGGCGCGGTGAGCGTGGTATCGAGCGTGAAGCTGAGCGATGCGTTCTTGCTGTTGCCCGCCTTGTCCGTATCGGTCACGCTGACGGTATGGTTGCCGTCGGCCAGCTTGCTGGCGTCGTAGCTGCTCACCACGGCGCCGTCGACCGTGATGACGCGGGTCGCATCGCTGTCGGCCGCGTTGAAAGTCAGGCCGGCATCGTTGGTCAGCTTGTCGCCGGCTTCGCCGCTGTCCGACGCCAGGGCGACGGTGGGCGCGGTGAGCGTGGTATCGAGCGTGAAGCTGAGCGATGCGTTCTTGCTGTTGCCCGCCTTGTCCGTATCGGTCACGCTGACAGTATGGTTGCCGTCGGCCAGCTTGCTGGCGTCGTAGCTGCTGACCACGGCGCCATCGACCGTGATGACGCGGGTCGCATCGCTGTCGGCCGCGTTGAAAGTCAGGCCGGCATTGTTGGTCAGCTTGTCGCCGGCTTCGCCGCTGTCCGACGTGAGCGCCAGGGTGGGCGCGGTGAGGGTGGTATCGAGCGTGAAGCTGAGCGATGCGTTCTTGCTGTTGCCTGCCTTGTCCGTATCGGTCACGCTGACAGTATGGTTGCCGTCGGCCAGCTTGCTGGCGTCGTAGCTGCTCACCACGGCGCCGTCCACCGTGATGACCCGGGTTGCATCGCTGTCGGCCGTGTTGAAACTCAGGCCGGCATCGTTGGTCAGCTTGTCGCCGGCTTCGCCGCTGTCCGACGCCAGGGCGACGGTGGGCGCGGTGAGCGTGGTATCGAGCGTAAAGCTGAGCGATGCGTTCTTGCTGTTGCCTGCCTTGTCCGTATCGGTCACGCTGACAGTATGGTTGCCGTCGGCCAGCTTGCTGGCGTCGTAGCTGCTGACCACGGCGCCGTCGACCGTGATGACGCGGGTCGCATCGCTGTCGGCCGCGTTGAAAGTCAGGCCGGCATCGTTGGTCAGCTTGTCGCCGGCTTCGCCGCTGTCCGACGCCAGGGCGACGGTGGGTGCGGTGAGCATCGTATCGAGCGTGAAGCTGAGCGATGCGTTCTTGCTGTTGCCCGCCTTGTCCGTATCGGTCACGCTGACAGTATGCTCGCCGTCGGTGAGCTTGCTGGCGTCATAGCTGCTCACCACGGCGCCGTCGACCGTGATGACCCGGGTCGCATCGCTGTCGGCTGCGTTGAAAGTCAGGCCGGCATTGTTGGTCAGGCCGTCACCGGCTTCGCCGCTGTCCGACGCCAGGGCGACGGTGGGCGCGGTGAGCGTGGTATCGAGCGTAAAGCTGAGCGATGCGTTCTTGCTGTTGCCCGCCTTGTCCGTATCGGTCACGCTGACAGTATGCTCGCCGTCGGTGAGCTTGCTGGCGTCATAGCTGCTCACCACGGCGCCGTCCACCGTGATGACCCGGGTCGCATCGCTGTCGGCCGCGTTGAAAGTCAGGCCGGCATTGTTGGTCAGCTTGTCACCGGCTTCGCCGCTGTCCGACGTGAGCGCCAGGGTGGGCGCGGTGAGGGTGGTATCGAGCGTGAAGCTGAGCGATGCGTTCTTGCTGTTGCCTGCCTTGTCCGTATCGGTCACGCTGACAGTATGCTCGCCGTCGGCCAGCTTGCTGGCGTCATAGCTGCTGACCACGGCGCCATCGACCGTGATGACGCGGGTCGCATCGCTGTCGGCCGTGTTGAAACTCAGGCCGGCATCGTTGGTCAGCTTGTCGCCGGCTTCGCCGCTGTCCGACGTGAGCGCCACCGTAGGCGCGGTGAGGGTGGTATCGAGCGTGAAGCTGAGCGATGCGTTCTTGCTGTTGCCCGCCTTGTCCGTATCGGTCACGCTGACAGTATGCTTGCCGTCGGCCAGCTTGCTGGCGTCGTAGCTGCTGACCACGGCGCCGTCGACCGTGATGACGCGGGTCGCATCGCTGTCGGCCGTGTTGAAAGTCAGGCCGGCATCGTTGGTCAGCTTGTCACCGGCTTCGCCGCTGTCCGACGCCAGGGCGACGGTGGGTGCGGTGAGCATCGTATCGAGCGTGAAGCTGAGCGATGCGTTCTTGCTGTTGCCCGCCTTGTCCGTATCGGTCACGCTGACAGTATGCTCGCCATCGGCCAGCTTGCTGGCGTCGTAGCTGCTGACCACGGCGCCATCGACCGTGATGACCCGGGTCGCATCGCTGTCGGCCGTGTTGAAACTCAGGCCGGCATTGTTGGTCAGCTTGTCGCCGGCTTCGCCGCTGTCCGACGTGAGCGCCACCGTAGGCGCGGTGAGGGTGGTATCGAGCGTGAAGCTGAGCGATGCGTTCTTGCTGTTGCCCGCCTTGTCCGTATCGGTCACGCTGACAGTATGGTTGCCGTCGGTGAGCTTGCTGGCGTCGTAGCTGCTCACCACGGCGCCGTCCACCGTGATGACCCGGGTTGCATCGCTGTCGGCCGTGTTGAAACTCAGGCCGGCATCGTTGGTCAGCTTGTCGCCGGCTTCGCCGCTGTCCGACGCCAGGGCGACGGTGGGCGCGGTGAGCGTGGTATCGAGCGTAAAGCTGAGCGATGCGTTCTTGCTGTTGCCTGCCTTGTCCGTATCGGTCACGCTGACAGTATGGTTGCCGTCGGCCAGCTTGCTGGCGTCGTAGCTGCTGACCACGGCGCCGTCGACCGTGATGACGCGGGTCGCATCGCTGTCGGCCGCGTTGAAACTCAGGCCGGAATTGTTGGTCAGCTTGTCGCCGGCTTCGCCGCTGTCCGACGCCAGGGCGACGGTCGGCGTAGACAAGCTGGTATCGACAACGACATCTTGCGCCGGCGATGCAGGACTGCTGTTTCCGGCTGCATCGGTTGCACGCGCCGTGAAACTATAGCTACCGTCAGCCAAGGTCGATGATGTAAATGTATACACGCCACTGAGCGCTGCGGTCTGCACTGCAGTGCCGACAAATGTTCCATTTCTAAAGACCTCGACTGTCGAATCGGCTGCAGCCGTGATCGTGAGTACCGGATCCTTGTCGTTGGTGGTCGTATCAAGTGCTGATCCACTATTGTTAGTGAATCCGTTGATGCTTGGTGCGTTCGGTGCCGTCGTGTCTATCCTGACGCCTATCGTATTCGTGGTGGCCATATTTCCAGCAACATCTGTTGCGCGGGCACGGAACTGGTAGGTGCCGTCAGCCAGATTGGTCTGCAAGGCAAGCGTGCTGGCAAAAGCGCCACCATTGAGCGACGCTTCATAGACAATGCTGGAACCGGCCTCATTGCCACTTAACGACAAATCAAAGGACTTGTCGTTCGTGACGCCGTCACCGGTGGTACCTGAATCGTTCAGGTTGCTGAAACCAAGGGTGCCGGGCGTGGGCGCGACGTTGTCCAGGACAAAAGCTTGTGTGCGGGTAGCTCCTGCATTGCCGGCAGCGTCCTCGACCCTTACCTTGAGGGTATTGCTGCCTCCAAGGCTGACACCGGACAAGCTGAACGTGTTCTGTCCGACGCTATTGGTCGCAGATTTCCAGGTGACGCCATTGTCGACTGAGACCCGCACCACTTCACCTGCAACCGTATTGGCATTTAATGTGCCCGAGATGGTTTGCATTGCGGCGTTAGTAATAAAGTCGGTGGCGCTGGAACCTGTATCGTTACTAAAAACAATCGTGCTTACCGTTGTGCTCGGAGGGGTCTGGTCCGGTGCAAACGAATATTGATACGTACCCAGCAAAGGGCCTTTGTCTCCATCTCTCCAGAACTGGATCGACTTGCCAGCACCTGTTTGCAGCGTCACGGAAACCGAAAAGCTGCCGGTGCCTGCATTGTCGGTATAGACGATGTTTGCAGGCGCGACCTGGATTTTATTGCCGCCAGTGCCGTCGGTTGACACCCAGATCGTGGGGAAATTTGCATTGCCAGTGTTAGCTGTGAAGGTTCCAGTGATCGTTTGCGTTTGCTGGTCGGTGGTAATGGCGCTACCCGGGTCGTCGTCGTCTTGCAGCGTGATCGACGTGACGGAGGTCGCCGAATCCAGCACGCCTTCATACGCCGCAATGCTCATGGCCGCGGTTTCGATCGTCCCCGTGCTTGCCTCCAGCACCCAGTCGCCACCCACGGCAGCGCCGCCAGTCAGGTCGGTCGATGCGGCGACGTCGGCACCTGTGGCCGCCGCCAGGGCCGAGATAAATTGCTGGCCGACGGTACCGCTTGCCACGTCGCAGCCGTACAGCAGGACGTCGGCGCCGGCGCTCAGGTGGCTGCCAATGGCAGCGAGCTGAGTGCTGTAGTCGGCCAGGTTGGATGCGTTCAAGACCGTTGAACCGAGCACGACTTCCCCGGGCGTGCCGTGGGAAATGACATCCAGACTGGCGATGTCGGTGATGATGTCGATGGCTGCCACGATGCCGGTGTTAGCGGCCAGGAAATCATGAATTTGCTGCACACCATCCCGCTGAGGGTCGAGCACGACCACGGTGGCGTTGCCGGGCACGCCGGCAATAATCGTTTCGAAGTTGGCGACACTGGGATCGATAAACACAACGCGTGGCGTGAACAAACCCGTTACGCTATTGCTGGGGGCAATGACGTTGATCACGGCTGGGTTGTCAATGTTGCTGTCTAGCCAGTTTTGGATCTGCTGGAAGCGGGGCATGGCGCCATTTAGTAAAACGACGTTGAAAAGCGTAGCGTCGTAGCGCGCTGCAAGCGATGTGTAGTTGGAAATGTCGGTATCGATGAATACGGTACGTGCGGCAGCCATGATGGATCCCTTGTCAGTTTTGGAGTAGTTTTTCCTGAGCTACGAATACGCGGGAGCGGATCCGGCTTTCATCCCTATGTGCGCTTCGCCCATGCAGGCGCGAGCTGGGCAGCACTTTTTTATAAGTACATTCACAATCGAGACTATCGGTAGTGACTGTTGCTTACAATGGTACGAATGTCCTGACTTTCCTAGACACTTGTACTGGTCACGCCTTGGGATAAAGACGGCTACTGGCAGGAAGGGAGAGTCCGCGCATGCGGGCAGGCCGGCGCCATGTTTGCGTTGGTGTTGCTGTCGAGGGCAATAGACGGCGCGATCGCACCCTCGCGTTCTACGCACAGGAGGGCTACCAGCATGGTTTACGCCGGCACCTTCCCGGTGTGAGTCGCATGGTTTGCCGCTCGAGTGTCGATCAACCAGGAAGCAAGGCCGGGTGCCTGCCGTTCGATCGTCGGTGCGCCTGTCATGGAGGCGCCTCTGCCAAGCCAGTGAGGCACGGAGGGACGTGCCGCGTCGATACGGCCGGAGTCGGCATGTCGGCGAATGTCTGCGAGGGGTAGTTACATCCGGTCAGGGCGGTCATCCGGCCTGCCGCCGGATGGAATTCGCAAGGCCGCGCGACGATGGGATCGTTGAGCGCCCACCCTGCGTTGCGCCTGTTTACAGTGCCGCGTGCTTTGGCTGCTCGCGATGCCTGACGATGACGCGTTCGGTCCCGCCAAAATACGCCCCCAGCCTTTCCGCCATGTACACCGAGCGGTGCTGCCCGCCGGTGCAGCCCACCGCCACGGTCAGGTAGCTGCGGTTATCCGTCTTGAACGAGGGCAGCCACTTGGCGACGAAGTTCTTGATATCTTCCAGCATCTCGGTGGCGCTGGGTTGTGCGTCGAGGAAGGCGATGACCGGGGCGTCGCGGCCGGTGAGCGGGCGCAGCGCCAGGTCGTAATAGGGGTTCGGGATCGCGCGTACGTCGAACACGAAGTCGGCGTCCAGCGGCACGCCGACCTTGAACGCGAAGGATTCGAAGAACAGGGTCAGCGGCGCATGCTCGATGTCGGCCAGTTCCCGGATCCATTCGCGCAGCTTGTTCGCGGACAGTTCGGAGGTGTCGATCACGTGGCCGAGGTTTTCGATCGCCGACAGGCGCTCGCGTTCTTCGGCGATGCATTCGATCAGGGTGCGGCGCGAGGCCGGGTTTTCGCCGGGGCGGACCTGGTGCGACAGCGGGTGGCTGCGGCGGGTTTCGGAAAAGCGGGCCACCAGCGAGTGGGTGCTCGAGGTCAGGAACATCACCTTGAGGTTGTGGCCTTCTTCTTTCAGGTGGCGCACGCTCACCGGCAGTTCCACCAGCGATTCGGCGCTGCGGGCATCGACCGCGACGGCGATCTTGTCCGCGCCTTTTTCGCCGACAGCGTAGACCAGGGCCGGCAGCAGGGCCGGCGGCAGATTGTCGACGCAGTAGTAGCCTGCGTCTTCGAGGACATTCAGGGCAACCGATTTGCCTGAGCCCGAAATACCGGTAATGAGGACGATGTGCATGGGAAGGATGATACCGCAAGCGCCCCGTGCTTGTCCCCTGGTCCTATGCGGCCCGGGTCAGTCGCCCGTCATGGCCTGTCTTTGACGTTCCATGAACTCCTGCAGCGTATCGATCCCGCGCAATTGCAGGATCGTATTGCGCACGGCGGCCTCAAGCAGCACCGCGATGTTGCGGCCGGCGGCAACGGGAATCACGACCTTGCGCACCGGCAGGCCGAGCACGTCTTCGGTCGGGTGCTGGAAGGGCAGGCGTTCGACTTCCTCGTCGAGCGCGCCGCGTTTGACGAGATGAACAATCAGTTTCAGACGCATCTTGCGGCGCACCGCGGTCTCGCCGAAGATCGCCTTGATGTCCAGCAGGCCGAGGCCGCGCACTTCCAGCAGGTTCTGCAGCAGCGGCGGGCAGCGGCCTTCGATCATGTTTGGGGCGATGCGGGAGAATTCCACGGCATCGTCGGCCACCAGGCCGTGCGAACGCGAAATCAGTTCCAGGCCCAGCTCGCTCTTGCCCAGGCCGGAGTCACCCGTGATCAGGACGCCCACGCCGAGCACGTCCATGAACACGCCATGCATGATCACGCGCTGGGCCAGCTTCTTGGACAAATAGACGCGCAGGAAGTCGATGACCTGCGCCGCCGGCAGCGGGGTCGAGAACAGCGGGATGTTCTGGTCGTCGCAAATCGCCAGGATGTCGGGCGGGGTTTCCAGGCCTTGCGCGATGATCAGGGCCGGCGGGCCGCCGCCGATCAGCTCGCCGATCACGTGGGTGCGCGAGCTCGATTTCAGGCGGTGATAGTAGTTCAGTTCCTGGTGTCCAAAAACCTGGATCCTGCCCGGGTGGATCAGGTTCAGGTGGCCGACCTGGTCGGCGGCCGAGGCGGCGTCGCCCGCGATCTGCCGCTCGCCGCCAGGGAAGCCCGCGAACCAGCCGAGCTGGAGGCTGTCGCGGTTATCGTCGTACAGCCGTTGGATGGTCAGCGGGGTCTGCAGCATGGGCATGGGCATGGAGCGCGGCGAAATTGCCGCGAAGCTAGTGTAGCGTAACTAGAGAAGCTTGACCCGGGCTCTTAGCCCATTGCCTGCAGGCTGGGTTGCCAATTGATGATGCGCTCATGGACCGATTTCGGGTCCGGGTCGGTGGCCAGCGCGGTGCGCATGGCTTCGTCCGAGAACAGCTCGGCGATTTCCGACAGGATCTCGAGGTGCTGCTGGGTGACGTGGTCCGGAATCAGGAGGAAGAACAGCAGGCTGACCGGCTGGCCGTCCGGCGATTCGAACGGAATCGGTTCGACCAGGCGCACGAAGGCGGCCAGTGGCGACTTCAGGCTCTTGGAGCCCTTGATGCGGCCATGCGGCACGGCCACGCCATGGCCGAGGCCAGTGGAGCCGAGACGCTCGCGCGCGAACAGGTTGTCCGACACGGTCGAACGCGCGATGCCGCAGTTGTTTTCGAAGATCAAGCCGGCCTGCTCGAACGCGCGCTTCTTGCTGGACACTTCCAGGTCCAGCTGCACATTCTCGAGCGAGAGGATTTTGCTAAGGTTCGTCATAACTAGTGTGCGGTTGCACAGGTAGGTGCTTGCGAGGCGGAATTATAGGCCTGTTTCATGGCAGCGGCATGCGATTTCGTATCTGTGCAGGCATCCGGTGGATAACGTGGGGATGGACCCGCAAAAATACAGGCTCAGGCGACGATATTCCCTCACAACGAAACGCAACTTCCGGAGTGAAATTGGCAGGAAAGCCTGGCAAACAGGGGCTGCGCGCCCCTTGCGCCGATTTTTATCGTCCCGCGCCAAGATCTTGGGCGAACCACGGCCTTTGGTGTTTTGACATCAGGACAACAGAATGGTTGTGGCCGAAAACGCACAGCCGGCGCGGCGGCCGTGCGTTGCCCCTGCTTATTGACGGGCCGTGCGCAAATTCCCCGGCATGCCGGTGCTGAAATTGGCGCGCCAGGGATTAATGTCGAGGCCGCCACGGCGCGTATAGCGCGCATACACCGCCAGCTTGGAAGGCTTGCACTGGCGCAACACGTCCATGAAGATGCGCTCAACACATTGTTCGTGGAATTCGTTGTGCTCACGGAAGCCGATCAGGTAGCGCAGCAGGCCTTCCTGTTCGATCTGTGGACCGACGTAATGGATCTGCACGCTGCCCCAGTCCGGCTGGCCGGTCACCAGGCAGTTCGACTTGAGCAGGTGCGATACCAGGGTCTCTTCGACCTGGCCATTGAGCTGGTTCGCGCTCAAGAGCTGGGGCGCCGGCACGTACTGGTCGATCTCCAGGTCGAGGCGGTCGAGCAGGGTGCCTTCCAGCTCGCCCATCCTGAGCGTGCCGAAGGCGTCCGGCGTCGTGATCTTCACATGCACCGGCGACCCGAAGGCGGCGGACAGGTCCTGGCGCAGCAGTTCGGCCAGGGCGTCCGTGCCGGCCACGCGGGTCTGGTTGAACGAGTTCAAATACAGCTTGAAGGACTTCGATTCGACGATGTTGGGCGAGTCGCTCGGCGCCGTGATGGTGGCGATCGCCACCTGCGGCTTGCCGCGCATGTTCAGCCACGACAGCTCGTAGGCGTTCCAGATGTCGACGCCGAAGAAGGGCAGGGTGCCCGAGCTTGCGGTCAGGCCCAGCTCTTCGCGCTTCTGCGCGCGCGGGATCGGGAACAGGAGTTCGGGTGCGTACTGGCTTTGGTATGCGGAGGATTTGCCGAGGGGGGACTGGTCAGGAGTATTCATAGGAAACTGGATGCTTGTGGCACCCCGTAGGGTGGGCAAGTTTCTTGCCCACGCGTTCAACGAAAGATTGCGTGCCACAGTGGGGGTAACACTGCGGTGCGAAATTGGGCCCGGCCTGCGCCGGGGCGACGGTGTTCAGGCTGACGAATTACACAGCCTGACAGGCCTGCACATAGGAAGCCGGTCAGGCTCACACGCCCAAAAACAGCTTATACACCGGATTGGCACTCTCGTCCCAATACCGGTACCCGAGCGTCGCCAGGAACTGTCGGAACTCGTCCATCTCCGCGCTCGGCACCTGCAGGCCAACCAGGATGCGGCCGACGTCGCCGCCCTGGTTCCGGTAGTGGAACAGCGAGATATTCCAGTTCGGCGCCATGCTGTCGAGAAAGCGCATGAGCGCACCCGGGCGTTCGGGGAATTCGAAACGATACAGCAATTCGTCCTGTGCCAGCGCGCTTTTTCCGCCCACCAGGTGGCGGATGTGCAGCTTGGCCAGTTCGTCACCGGTCAGGTCGAGGGTGCGGAAATCGTGTTCCTCGAAGGTTCGCGCCAGCAGCCCGGATTCGCTGCGGCTGCCCACCTGAACGCCGACGAAAATATGCGCCTCGCGCGCATCGCTGATGCGGTAGTTGAACTCCGTGACGTTGCGCGGCCCGACCAGCGCGCAGAAGCGCCGGAAGCTGCCGCGCTGCTCCGGAATCGTCACGGCGAACACGGCCTCGCGCGACTCGCCCAGCTCCGCGCGTTCGGCGACAAAACGCAGGCGGTCGAAGTTCATGTTGGCGCCGCAAGCAATCGCCACCAGCGTCTCGGCCTTGACCGGATGGCGGCTCATTTGCGAGCGTTCGACATAGGCCTTGGCGCCGGCCACGGCTAGCGCTCCGGCCGGCTCGAGGATGCTGCGCGTGTCCTGGAACACGTCCTGGATCGCGGCGCAGATCGCATCGGTGTCGACAATGATGATCTCGTCCACCACCAGCCTGGCAACGCGGAAGGTCTCTTCGCCCACCAGGCGCACCGCGGTGCCGTCCGAGAACAGGCCGACGTCGGTGAGCGTGACGCGCTGGCCGGCCTTCAGGCTGCGCGCCATCGCATCCGAATCGATGGTCTGCACGCCGATGATGCGGATGTCCGGGCGCACCGCTTTCACGTACGCGCCGACGCCGGAAATCAGGCCGCCGCCGCCGATCGCCACGAAAATCGCATGGATCGGCCCCGAGTGCTGGCGCAGGATCTCCATGCCGATCGTGCCCTGGCCGGCGATCACGTCGGGGTCGTCGAACGGGTGGACAAAGGTCAGGCGCTGCTCTTTTTCCAGCAGCAGCGCGTGGTTGTAGGCGTCGGTGTACGAATCGCCATGCAGCACCACTTCGACATTGGCCGCGCCGCGCGACTTGACCGCGTCGATCTTCACCTGCGGGGTGGTGGTCGGCATCACGATCAGGGCGCGGCAGCCCAGGCGCGCGGCCGACAGCGCCACGCCCTGCGCGTGATTGCCGGCCGAGGCGCAGATCACGCCGCGCTTCAACTGCTCCTGCGTGAGGTTGGCCATCTTGTTGTAGGCCCCGCGCAGCTTGAAGCTGAACACGCTCTGCATGTCTTCGCGCTTGAAGTAGATGCGGTTGTTCAAGCGCTGCGACAGCACGGGCGCGTAGTCCAGCGGGGTTTCTTGGGCGACGTCGTAGACGCGCGCGGTCAGGATTTTCTTGAGGTAGTCGGTAGTCATGGTCGGCAATCGGTTGTTGCTACCAGGTGGGATGGCTGGCGGTCCGGACGACGCACACTGTTCTGCCAGCAGGGGTGACCGAGGCGCGCAGGTACGATACGGCGCCCTGGATGGCAGGCCCGGCGTATCGTGTCGTTACGATAAGTGATCCTCATTATAATGGACCCATGACTTACTCGTTCAAGCGCCTTCGCCCGCCCCCCGCCACCCGATGATCGAATCCGCCGTCCTCTGGCTGCTGAAAGTCCTGGCCGCGCCGGCCGTCGGGCTGAGCTCCGTCTTCATCATCGCATTTGTCTCCGCCACCTTGCTGCCGCTCGGCTCCGAACCGGCGGTATTCGCGGTCGTCAAGGCGAACCCGGCGATGTTCTGGCCGGCGATTTTCGTGGCCACCGTCGGCAACACGCTGGGCGGGGCGGTCGACTATTTCGTCGGCTACCGCGCCAAGGTCGCCTTCGCCAAGGACCGCCAGAGCCGCTGGTTCGGCTGGCTCAAGAAATACGGCGCCAAGACCATGCTGCTGTCCTGGGTGCCGGGCGTGGGCGACCCGCTATGCACCCTGGCCGGCTGGCTGCACCTGCCGTTCTGGCCGAGCGTGATGTACATGGCGATCGGGAAGTTCGGGCGCTACGTGAGCATGACGGCGGTGCTGCTCTACATCCCGGACGGCTTCTGGAAAAGCGTCGGCGACCTGCTGGGGCGCTGGTTCGGATAAACGCCCATAGCACGCGAGGCCGAGAGAATTGGTGAGCAAGCGCCGCCGTGCTCTGGCTATACTGGGCGCACATGTCCAGCCTCCCTTCACGTCCTGTCGACTTCTCGCTGCCTGCGGACCGCCGCCTGGCCGGTCTAGCCGCCACGCTGCTGGTCCATGCGGCCCTGGTGATCGGCTGGCAGATGGCGCGCATGGCGCCGCCGCCGCAGGCCGATGACGAACAGTCCGTGATCCAGTGGCTGCGCCTGCCGGCGCCGGCGCCGCGCATCGAGGCCGCGCCGCCGCAGGCAGCGCCGCCTGCAGGTCCCACGCCTGCAGCTGCCAACCATCGCAGCGCGACTGCGGTCTCGCAGGCGCCGCGTCAGGCAGCCGCGCCGGAACCGGCAATCCAGGCCGAGCCGAACGCCCCCGTGCCCGCCGCGGACGCCCCACCCGCGGCCAGCGCCAGCACCATCCTGGAAGTGGCCCGCCGCAGCGTCGGCAGCATCGACCGCGCACTGCGCAAGGAAAACCTGCCCACCATCGTGCTGCCGCCGGACAGCCCGCAGCTGCGCATGCGCGAGGGCATGGAGCTGGCCCATGCGCTGGCGCCGCCCAAGCTGTGGGAAGCGCCCAAGGTCGAGGAGCTGGTGAACAACACCGGCGACGGCGCGCGCCGCACCCGCGTCATCACCGGAAACGGCGCCTATTGCCTCACCGAGAGGTCGCCCGTCACCAATGTCGAGATGATCGAAATGCACGGCAAGCAGCGCTTCACCAGCTGCCCGAAGCATGAGACCCCCGCCAGGAAGCAGGTGTGGCGCACCGCGCGTGATTAAGCGTAGGCCATGCTTATCCCAGCGCGGCCAGCCCGAAGCTGCCCAGCGCGCTGAACAGGACCGTCCACACAAGGATGCCCGCTGCCAGCAGCGCCAATGACAAGGCCCGCGGCAGGCCGATCGCACCTGCCAGGCCTGCCGAGAACACGGGACCGATCAGCAGTGGACCGAGCAGGCCGATGGCCCATGGTCCCTTGGCAGCCAGCCAGGCCGACATGCGGCCGCTCCTGGTGGTCTCGCCTTTGCGCCAGAACATCAAACGCCGCACGCCGTTCCCGAGGAACATGGCGGCCACAGCGCCGACGAAGGCGCCGCTCGAGGCGGCCATGATCAGGAGGACAGGGTGCAGCTTCAGGTGGAAACCCAGGGGGATCGCCGCCCATAATTCAATGATGGCCAACGCGAATACACCGGCAAAATGTTCGATCATGCTCTTCTCCATTCACAGCTTGTTGTTCATACGAGATGTTGTGGATGGAATGGTAGGCTGTGGGTGCGCAGGGCAGGTCCCGCATGCGACGATGCACGGGATGCGTGGCACCAGCCACGGACACCAGGCGGAAATCGCGTCGTGTTAAGTCTTCGATAAGATTAAGCGGATACATTGGCCGCATTGCAGACCAGAATGATTCTGGTGGCTGCGTCCTTCCATGGCGACCATGATTCCGACGATACGCCCTGCTGGCCGGGTCCAGCGCATCCTCACGCTCACCAAAGCCGGCGCGTCTGCTTTGCTCCTGCTGCTGGTCATGTATGCCGTCCTGGCCGCCCTGCCGAAACCGATGTTCGCCTATCGCGCGGTCTACCAGAACTACCACGTGTGGTCGGACCGGC
Source organism: Telluria sp. ZB4P37 (assembly GCF_059685855.1). Taxonomy (NCBI): domain Bacteria; kingdom Pseudomonadati; phylum Pseudomonadota; class Betaproteobacteria; order Burkholderiales; family Oxalobacteraceae; genus Telluria; species Telluria sp. ZB4P37. The sequence goes on along the minus strand of NZ_JCASID010000026.1, from coordinate 11,153 downwards.
CGATCCCCGCCGAGATCACCGGGGTGCTGGACGACGTGACCAGGCGCCTGCGCACCTCGGTCCTGCACGACCGCGGCACCCCGGTCGAGATCTTCTTCTGCAACGAGCCCTGGCGCTTGTGGCTCTACGGCCGGCACTTCAGCACGCGGATCGGCGGGGCGGCGGACGTCTGGCTCACCCGCCAGGTGTTCATCCGCGCCTCGGATATTGGCGCGAACCGGATCCACCCGCCGGGGCGCGGTCCGATTGCCGATGCCGCGCAGCGCCCGCTGTCCTACTTTATCGCGCACGAGATCACTCACAGCGACGTGTCGCGCAGCTTCGGGCGCACCGTCATGCTGCGTTATCCGGAGTGGCTGCTCGAGGGCTATGCCGACTACGTGGGCAAGGCGGGGGATTTCGATTTCGACGACAACCGCGCGCTGTTCCGCGCGGGCGCACGCGAGCTCGATCGCGACAGGAGTGGCCTCTATCGAGGCTTCCACCTGAAGGTCGCCTACCTGCTCGACAAGAAGGGCTGGACGCTGCAGCAGGTCTTCGCGCAGACGCCCGGGGATGCCGAGCTCGATGCCTGGCTACGGGCGCCGCAGTGATCCTGGCCCAGGCGCGCCTTATGCAATATGCTATTCCTCCCCGCCATGCAAACGAATGATGCACTGCAGCCATTTTTTGCAAAGATAATTTGCATTTACCGTTGGGTATTGGCATTTTCTTGCGTGGGCTGTGGTCATTTTCTTACCCCTTGCCAGCGTGGTGCAGCGCAATAAGCTAGAATGAACGTCCTTCGGGCCCGTCCGAGCTGTTGAGTCGATTCCATGAATGCCCCCGCACAACTGCATACCCTGCTTGCCGACAGCGCCCCCGCGCGCCTGCGCGAGATCCCGTACAACTACACCTCGTTTTCCGATCGCGAAATCGTGATCCGCCTGCTGGGTGAGTCGTCGTGGCGGCTGCTCGACGAGCTGCGCGGGGCGCGCCAGACCGGGCGTTCGGCGCGCATGCTGTACGAGGTGCTGGGCGATATCTGGGTCGTGCGCCGCAATCCGTATTTGCAGGACGACCTGCTGGACAACCCGAAGCGCCGCCAGAAGCTGATCGACGCGCTGCACCACCGCCTGGGTGAAGTCGACAAGCGCCGCTTGACGGTGGATGCCGCGGGCGAAGGCGAGCTTGACGCCGCGGCCAGCCGCAATGCCGCCGTAGAACAGCTGCTGGGCGCAGCGCGCGCTGCGGTCGATGCCTTCGGCCTGGAGTTCCGCGAGATGTACGACCTGCGCAAGCGCGCCCTGCGCGTGCTCGGCGCCTATACCGACAAGCGCAACATCCGCTTCGACGGCATGCACCGCATCTCGCACGTCACCGATGCCACCGACTGGCGCGTCGAATATCCCTTCCTGGTCCTGGTGCCTGATTCGGAAGAAGAAATGGCGGGCCTGGTCAAGGGCTGCATCGAGCTGGGCCTGACCATCATCCCGCGCGGCGGCGGCACCGGTTACACCGGCGGCGCCATTCCGCTCACGCCGATGTCGGCCGTGATCAACACCGAAAAGCTGGTGAAGCTGGGTGAAGTAGAAATCACCCGGCTGCCCGGCGTGGACCGCGACTACGCGACCATCCACAGCTTCGCCGGCGTGGTCACCCAGCGCGTCTCGCAGGCCGCCGAAAAGGCCGGCTTCGTGTTCGCGGTCGACCCGACCTCGGCCCATGCATCGTGCATCGGCGGGAACATCGCCATGAACGCGGGCGGCAAGAAGGCCGTGTTGTGGGGCACGGCGCTGGACAACCTGGCCTCGTGGCGCATGGTCGACCCGAACGGCGACTGGCTGGAAGTCACGCGCATGGACCACAACCTGTCGAAGATCCACGACGCTCCGGTGGCGACCTTCAAGCTCGAATGGACCCATCCGGCCGCGCGCGGCGCGGCAAGGGGCGCGCCCTTCCGCACCGAGACCTTGACGATCGAGGGCAAGCGCTTCCGCAAGGAAGGCCTGGGCAAGGACGTCACCGACAAATTCCTGTCCGGCCTGCCGGGCATCCAGAAAGAGGGCACCGATGGCCTGATCACGTCGGCGCGCTGGATCCTGCACAAGATGCCGAAGTTCACCCGCACCGTGGCGCTGGAATTCTTCGGCCAGGCACGCGATGCGATTCCGTCGATCGTCGAGATCAAGGATTACCTCGACGGCCTGCCGAAGAACGGCGACCCGGCCTTTGCGACCCTGCGCCTGGCCGGCCTGGAGCACCTGGATGAGCGCTACCTGCGCGCGGTCGGCTATGCCACCAAGTCCAAGCGCGGCGTGCTGCCGAAAATGGCGCTGTTCGGCGACATCGTCGGCGACGACGAGAATGCGGTGGCGATTGCGGCCTCGGAAGTGGTGCGCATAGCGAACACCCGCGTCGGCGAAGGTTTTGTTGCCGTCAGCCCTGAGGCACGCAAGAAGTTCTGGCTGGATCGCGCCCGCACCGCAGCCATCGCGCGCCACACCAACGCCTTCAAGATCAATGAAGACGTGGTGATCCCATTGAACCGCATGGGCGAGTACACCGACGGCATCGAACGCATCAACGTCGAGCTGTCGATCAAGAACAAGCTGCAGCTGGCAGGCGAGCTGCTGGCCTATCTCTCGAACGAGCACCTGCCGATCGAGAAGAGCGACGACGCTTCCGGCGACGCGATCGGCCGCGAGGAAATCCTGGGCGACCGCCCGCAGCAGGCGATCGTGCTGATGGAGCTGGTAGCCGCGCGCTGGAGCTTCATCCTGGCCAACCTCGATGCACCGCTTGGCGACGTGCGCGGCAAGCTGGACGAACTCGGGCTGGGTAAGCTGTCGTCGCTGCTCGACGCGCGCATCGGCACCCAGCCCAGCGCCACCCTGTTCGACGTGGTGCAGGACCACACCATCCGCGTCTCCTGGAAACAGGACGTGCGCGCGCCGCTGCGCCAGATCTTCAACGGCGCGGCCTACAAGTGCATCCTCGACGAGAGCACGGCAATCCACAAGCGCGTGCTGCGCTCGCGCGTGTTCGTGGCGCTGCACATGCACGCCGGCGACGGCAACGTGCACACCAATTTGCCGGTGAACTCGGACGACTACGCGATGCTGCAGGACGCCCACAAGGCCGTCGAGCGCATCATGAAACTGGCCCGCTCGCTGGACGGCGTGATCTCGGGCGAGCACGGCATCGGCATCACCAAGCTCGAGTTCCTGCACGACGAAGAAATCCAGGAATTCCGCGACTACAAACTGCGGGTCGATCCGGAAGGACGCTTCAACAAGGGCAAGCTGCTCAATCTGGAGGGCGCCCACGCCGACCTGCGCAACGCCTACACGCCGTCCTTCGGCCTGATGGGCCACGAATCGCTGATCATGCAGCAAAGCGATATCGGCGAGATCGCCAACAGCATCAAGGATTGCCTGCGCTGCGGGAAGTGCAAACCGGTCTGCACCACCCATGTACCGGAGGCGAACCTGCTGTATTCGCCGCGCGACAAGATCCTCGCCACCTCGGCCCTGATCGAAGCCTTCCTGTACGAAGAACAGACCCGCCGCGGCATCTCCATCCGCCACTGGGAAGAATTCGAAGACGTTGCCGACCACTGCACCGTGTGCCACAAATGCGTGACGCCATGCCCGGTCGACATCGACTTCGGCGACGTCTCGATGAACATGCGTAATCTGCTGCGCAAGATGGACAAGCGCAGCTTCAAGCCGGCCAACCGCGCCGCCATGTTCTTCCTGAACGCGACCGACCCGACCACCATCAACGCCACCCGCAAGGTGATGATCGACTGGGGCTACAAGGCCCAGCGCATGGGCAACCAGCTGCTGCGCGGCTTCGCCAAGCCGCAGGTGGAGGCGCCGCCCCCGACCACCGGCAAGGCGCCGGTTCGCGAGCAGGTGATCCACTTCATCAACAAGAAAATGCCGGGCAACCTGCCGAAGAAGACCGCGCGTGCGCTGCTCGACATCGAGGACGACAAGGTGATCCCGATCATCCGCAACCCGAAGAAGACCACGGCCGATACCGAAGCCGTGTTCTACTTCCCGGGCTGCGGCTCCGAGCGCCTGTTCTCGCAGGTGGGCCTGGCGACCCAGGCGATGCTGTGGGAAACCGGCGTGCAGACGGTGCTGCCACCGGGCTACCTGTGCTGCGGCTACCCCCAGCGCGGCGCCGGCCAGTACGACAAGGCCGACAAGATGATGACGGATAACCGCGTGCTGTTCCACCGCATGGCCAACACGCTGAACTACCTCGACATCAAGACGGTCCTGGTCTCGTGCGGCACCTGCTACGATCAATTGGCGACCTACGAGTTCGACAAGATCTTCCCCGGCTGCCGCATCATGGACATCCACGAATACCTGCTCGAAAAGGGCGTGAAGCTCGAAGGTGTCTCCGGTACCCGCTACATGTACCACGACCCCTGCCACACGCCGATGAAGATGCAGGATTCGCTCAAGACGGTGAATGCGCTGGTGACGACGTTTGATGACGTCAAGATCGAGAAGAACGACCGCTGCTGCGGCGAGTCCGGCACCTTCGCCGTGAGCCGTCCGGACATCGCCACCCAGGTCCGCTCGCGCAAGCAGGGCGAAATGGAGAAGGGCGCCGACAAGCTGCGCGCCGACGGCTTCGAAGGCGAAGTAAAAATCCTGACCAGCTGCCCGTCCTGCCTGCAGGGCCTGTCGCGCTACAACGCCGATTCCGGTACCACTGCCGACTACATTGTGGTGGAGATGGCGCGTCACCTGCTGGGCGAGAACTGGCTGCCCGACTACGTCGCGCGCGCCAATAACGGCGGCATCGAAAGGGTGCTGGTATGACCGCCGTGGCCATGCGCGAAGCTGGTTGCGAACTGTGCGAGCTGGCCGCGCCCGTGGCCTGGGCCGGCCCCAAGTTCAGCCTCATCATCGTCGACGACGCGAATTACCCCGGCTTTTGCCGCGTCATCTGGCGCGAGCACGTTCGCGAGATGAGCGACCTGGCCGAAGAAGACCGCCTGCTGCTGAACGAGGCCGTGCACCAGCTCGAGCTGGCCGTACGCGAAGTCATGCGCCCGCTGAAGGTGAATGTCGCGAGCCTGGGCAACGTGGTGCCTCATCTTCACTGGCACGTCATTCCGCGCTACGCCGACGACGCCCATTTCCCGGCGCCGGTCTGGGCCCCGGTGGCCCGCCAGACCGATGAATCGATATTGGCCGCGCGCCGCGCGCGGCTGCCGGAACTCGCCAGCGCCATCGCCCGTCGTTTCAACCAATAAGAGGAGTCGCCATGCCCAATCCACTTGATCTGACCGTACGCCAGAAATCGCGCGTCCTCGACATCTCCTTCGACGATGGCAGCGCCTTCTCGATTCCATTCGAACTGATGCGCGTGTACTCGCCCTCAGCCGAAGTGAAGGGCCATGGCCCCGGCCAGGAAGTGCTCCAGCTGGGCAAGCGCGAGGTCGGCATGCTGGGCCTGGAGCCGGTCGGGAACTACGCCGTCAAACCCGAGTTCGACGACGGCCACGCCAGCGGCATTTTTACCTGGGATTATCTGTACAAGCTGGGCAGCGAGCAGGCTGCGCTGTGGCAGGCCTACCTGGATCGCCTGCATGCAGCAGGCTTCAAGGGCGACAGCGGCCGCGAACCGGGCACCGTCCTGCCGGGCGCAGCCTCCGCACCGAAGTCGGGGTGTGGACACAGCCACTAACCGTCGTATCGAAGAACTGCGCCCGCGCGCGCTCCAGGCTGGTCTTGAGCAGCACCTCGGCCGTATAGGCCCGGGGCAGGGTAGCCACCGAGCGCACCAGGTAGCCCAGCGCATCGAACCCGGTCGAGCTGCACCGTGTCGCCGGTGGCACGCACGCGTTCGCGCAGGCCGGCGGGCATGGTGCGTTCCAGCTTGGCCCGGGCGCTCGCAATGGCCGGTGCGGCGCGGCCGAGCCCCAGCTTGCCCGCCGCCGGCAGGCCCACCGACAAGGCCAGCGCTTCGTCGTCGGAGAACATCATCGGCGGCAGCTTGAAGCCGGCCACCAGCGCATAACCGCCCGCGCGTCCGCGTTCGGCAACGACGGGAATCCCCATCTCTTCCAGCGTGGTGATGTAGCGCCGCACGGTGCGCGTGTCCACTTCCAGCCGTGCGGCGATCCCGGCGCCGCTGATCTGCCCATGGGCCTGCAGCAGCTCGAGCACCGCCAGCACGCGCGTCGCTGCTTTGGTCATCGCATTGTTTTCAAAGAATCAGGGCCGATTTTGTCTATGGTGCGGTGGCGGCGCTGCGTGCGCATGGCTGGCCGCACACCCCCGCGCGGGACTGGCGGCGGCGCGCCCGGTCGGCGCGATGCTGATTGGCGCGGCCTTAGCTGACGGTCCTGCACGGCTGGTCATAAGGCAGAAAACCTTCGGCCCAAAACAAAGAGCACATCCGGGGATGTGCTCTTTTGCGTGCGTTGCCCGCCAGGCGGGCCGCGTCCTTAAGCTTGCGGCTGGATGTTCGATGCCTGCTTGCCTTTTGGACCGGTGGTGACTTCGAAGGTCACACGCTGGTTCTCAGCCAGCGACTTGAAGCCGCTTGCGTTGATTGCCGAGAAGTGCGCAAACAGGTCTTCACCGCCGCCATCAGGGGTGATGAAACCGAAACCTTTTGCATCATTGAACCACTTTACGATACCAGTCGCCATGTTATTTCTCTCTTGTAGGTTTATCTGTATTGTTCGCCCTGCCAGCGAACCTTCGGACTTTCAGACCAGTGGCGCGCTCAACATTGCAAACTTGATTATAGAGAGAATCTGTTAAAACGGAAGCAAGATTTTTGAATTGTGCGCACCGTCAGCTAAATGCCACAGCCGCCACCCCATGCGGCTGTGTTCGCTCTTAGAACGAGAACGGTACCCGTACCGTCAGCGAGACATCCGGCGTGTCGCGCGTCACGCCCGCGCCCACTGCGACGTTGAGCGAACGTTTCTCGTTGAGGCGGTAGGAATAGCCCAGCAGCAGGGTGCCGAGCTGGGTGCGCACCGAGCCGGGCACCGTGTTGCCGTTCTGTTTCATGCGGCCCACGGTACTGTGGTCATAGCCCAGGCTGAGCGAAGCCTTGTCGTTCAGCGCCAGGCCCATGCCGAAGTTGAAGCCGATGATGCCGCCCGGCGCCAGTTCGCCCAGCGGCTCGCGCTCGCCGTTGCGCACCAGGCGGGTGACGCCGCTGCGCTTGAAATTGTGCAGGTAGCTGATGTTGCCGAAGAAGACGGCCGGGTCGGACGGGAACAGCCAGGTCAGGCTGCCCTGAAGCGTGTGGAAACCCGAGCCGGTCGGAAGGCTCAAGGGCAGGCCGGTGCCGGTCACGTTGTCGCCGATGCAGCGCGTCTGGCAATCGGTCACGACCTCGAAGGGGCTGCGGCCGGTGGTCGACTTGTAGCGCAGGCCGCCGATATAGTAGGGCTTGTCGGGGCCGCCGTTGTTGAGCTGGTAGCGGCCCGCGACCTCGACGTCGCCGATGGCCTTGCCGCTGGTTTCGAACACGCGCTCGACCGCCGTGCCGGTGAAGATCTCGCGGCTCACGGTGGCATCGGAACGGTACACATACGGCAGCTTGACCTCGACTTCCATCCGGTTGTTCAGGCCAGTACGGGCGGTAAGCGCGCCGGTGAAGGTGTTGCGCTTGACCTCGCGCACGTCCACCAGGCCGATCAGCAGGGCCGGGATCACGGTATAGCCGACCAGCGCGACACGGTTGCTCGACGAATAGCCGAACTGCACCGATGGCTCCAGGATGTACTTGCCGCGCGGCGTGAGCACGCCCGGTGCTTCGAACAGCGGCGCCACTTCGGGCGGGCGGCCGTCGCGCGGCGAGCGGGTCGGGTTGCTCTGAGCCTGCGCCTGGGCTTGGTTCGGGGCGCCTGCCGCCGGTTGGGAAGGTGCCTGGCCGCCGATCGGGCCGGGAGTGGACGGCGGCGGATTGGTCGGCATGTTCTGCGGCAGCGTCGCCGGCACCACGCCGTTCTGGCCGCCGGTGCCGCGCTGCTCGGACAGCAGGACGTCGTCCGCGCGTGGCGGCAGGCCCAAGGTATCGGCCATGGCCCGCTCCGGAGCGGCACGGCGCTCCTCGATGCGCTCGATCTTGACCTGCTGGGCCTGCAGTTCGCGCATCAGCTTGTTGACCAGTTCGCGCTGCGCCGCCAGTTCGGCCTTCAGTGTGGCCATTTCCTTGCTTTGATCAGTGTCGGCAGCAGGGGGCTGCTGGGCGTGCGAGACCGGGGCAAGCAGCATGGCGGCCAGCCCGGCGGCGCCCAGGCGCGCGGCGTGAATGTGCATCCGTTTCTCCATCGGCTAGGTTATCGATATTGCAATATTACAGGCTTCCAGCCGAGCGCACGACTGCATCACGAATGGTTGAGTGAAAATTCAGGTCCTTGATCAGCGCCATGCTGTTGACGGTCGAGGTGATCGTCGTATGGGCGCGAATGGTCTGGTCGTTCAGGCTGTTCTGGATCAGGGTGGCGCCGTTGGGCAGGCCGAGGTCGCCGGCCGCGAAATTGTTGCCGCCGAGCTGGATCAGCTGGGAGCTGCCGAGCGCTGCCCTGGCCTGCAGCAGCTGGCCGGCGTTCATGGTTGCCATGTCGGCGATTGCCACATTGGTGCGCGACAGTACTTCGCCATTGACCGAGACGACGCGCTCGATCCCGAGCGACAGGTTGAGGCCGCCTGGGAGGTTGAAGCCGCCGCGCTGCTGGTCGAGGGTGTCGGCATCGACCGCTTTCCAGTCGTCGACCGGGGCGCCCGCCTGGGCCAGGGCCGCGCCGCAGGCTCCTGCCAGCAGCGTGGCCAGCATGGCCCGGCATGCATGTGTGAGCCATTGCATGGTGAATCCTTTTTTAAAAGTCGCCAGGGCCGAATTTCGGCAAACTCTGGCTGTACTGTTCCTGGTTGATGCCATTGCCCAGCGGCGCACGCGGGGCGGCGCGCCAGTCGTCGGCGCCATTGAAGGCAACCTTGCCGGGGAATTTGTGCACCACGAACAGCAGCTTGTTGGCCCACAGCTCGTGGAAACGCTCGCGCGTGACCGAACGGGTGCCGCTGGACGGGTCGCCGAGCAGGATGCGGCCGTCTTCGGCCCCCTTGATCACGACAAAGTGGTTGTAGCCGCGATCGGTAATGAGCACGATCGCCGGCAGTTTGGCTTCGAGCAGCTTGTCCAGCGGCTGCTGGAAGCCGTCGCCGACGAAGCCGCGCGTGGCCAGGAAGCGTTTCATGTCGAGCATGGAAAAGCCCTGCTGGCGGATCTTGGCCTGGTCGCCGCTGGCGAACATCTGTTCGAAGACGACTTTTTCCGTGACCGGGGTGCCGTAGTGGTAGGTCAGCAGGGTGGCCAGTGCGGCCGAGCCGCATGAAAAATCGAATTGCTGGCGGGTGGTGTTGCGGAACTTGATTTCCTTGAGGCTGGTGACCGGCACCGTGACGCGGCTTCCGACGGCCAGCTCGAGTGCCGAGGCCTGGCAGCCGGACGCCAGCAACAGGCCGCACAGGGCGGCGCTGATGGCGAGATGCTTGTTCATGGCTTCATGTTTATTGCAGACGCAGGTTGATGGTGGTGGCGCTCTGGATCAGCACGTTCGAGCCGCTGTTCTGGATCACGACCGGCAAGCCCTGCGAATTCGCGAACGAACCACTGTCGATGACATTGTTGCCGCTAACGGTGTTGATGGCCGTGTTGTTGCCGACCGTACCGCCAAGCACGGATTCGGTGTGCACGGTGTCGTCCTTGCCGGTGGTGCCGGCCAGGCGTTCGCTTGCTGCTGCATTGCCCCAGGCGTCGACGCTGCTGCGTGCTGCAGGAGCGACATTGACCTCGGACAGGAAACTGACCTTGACCGGCAGCTTCTCCGGATCGGCGGCCTGGACCGCCAGCGGGAGCGCGACAAGCGCAGCCAGCACATATCGGTTCACAGGTTTCATGAGTTCTCCTTTTGAAAACCACCGCGCGGCAGGTGCCGCGCGGTGGTTGTTACTGCATTACTGCATACCGCGCTTGCCGCAAGGCTTATTGGCCAGCGGCGCCCGAGGAACCGACTGCCAGGTTCGACTGGACGTTGACGCTCTGCTGGATCAGCGACGAAAAGCCGTTGTTCTGGCTGATCACCGAGACGCCTGCCGCCGACTGGGCAATGTTCGACATCGAGTTCGACATATCGAAGGCGCCGGTGCTCACGGTCTGGCTGCCGCCATTGCCGCCGGTGCCCGAGCCGCCTGCGCCGCCCATGCCTTCACCGCCGGTGTTGGTGCCGCCCGCACCGCCCGCACCTGCCGTGGTCGAGCCGCCTGCGCCGCCCGCGCCGCCCATGCCGCCGGTTGCCGCGCCCGAAGTATTGGCGCCGTTCGAAGCGTCGCCATTGGTGGCAGTGCCGCCTGCGCCGCCGGCGCCGGCCATATTCGAGGCCGAGCCGCTTGCCGCGCCTGCTGCGCCTGCGCCGCCAGCCGCGCCTGCGCCGCCGGTCGACGTTCCCGAAGCGCCTGCGCCGCCAGTCGAGGTGCCGGCTGCGCCTGCACCGCCTGCGCCGCCTTCACCACCGGTGCCCGAGGCGCCTGCGCCGCCGGTCGAAGTCAGGGCTGCACCTGCGCCGGCAGTGCCGCCGGTCGATGCGCCACCTGCCGCACCGGCGCCGCCGGTGTTCGAAGCCGTTGCGCCTGCGCCGCCTGCTGCGCCTGCGCCGCCCATCGAATTACCCGCGGTGTTCGTGTTGGCGCCGCTCGTTGCAGTGCCGGCAGTGCTGGTGCCGCCGGTCGAGGTGGCTGCGCCGCTGGCGCCGCCGGTGGTGCCATCCGAGCCAGGCATGCCGCCCGCGCCCGAGGTGGCGCCGGTGTCGCCGTTCGATGCGCCGCCCGCGTTGGCGCCGTTCGATGCGGTCAGGGTCGAGCCCGACGACATGCCGCCTGCACCGCCCATGCCGCCGGCGCCGCCGGTGGCCATGCCGGTACGGCCGCCTGCGCCGCCTTCGCCCGCATTCACGTTACCGTTGCTGCCGCCGTTGCCGCCGGCCAGCGTACCGGTGCCGCCGCCCATGCCGCCGTTGGCCGCGCCGCCTGCGCCGCCTGCAGCGCCACGGCCGCCGGTGGCATCCGAACGGCCGCCCGCACCGCCGGTAGCCACTGCACGGCCGCCGTCACCGCCCC
>NZ_JCASID010000025.1:0-33954 GCF_059685855.1 Telluria sp. ZB4P37 | reverse complement strand
CTTCGCCACCGAAAGCGCCAACATGACTTCCAGCCAGATGCTGCTGCAAGCCGGCACCGCCATGCTCAAGCAGTCGAACAGCATGTCGTCGATGGTCATGTCGCTCCTGCAGTAATCCAGCTTCTACCGGATTCGTCCGGCGTGGAATAGCCAAAGGCCAGCCGCAGTTTTCGGTTGGCCTTTTTTTATTCCGCCTTATACTTGTCTCTCCCTCACTTGCCCCCGACCATGGTCAGCATCGTCCCGCTCATTCCCGCGATCCTTCCAGCGACGCAACCCGTGCGCAACGGCGAGCTCGGGGTCATGCCCGCCGCCATCGCCGCCCTGGCCGAGGCCGAACTGGCCCTGCCCGTGTCACAGCCGCAGGCCGCCGCCGGCACGCCTGCCACGGCCATGGACGACGCGGCCGCGCTGCGCCCGGACCAGGTGTTCCTGGCGCGCCAGATGGCCTACCCGGCCCTGGACGGCCGCGCGCTGGCCTCGAACTGGCGCGCGATGGTGCGCACCTACGGCGACCTGCAGGCGCGCCGCGACCTGCAGGCGCGCGCCGGCGCCATGCCGCCGCTGCAGCTGGCCGCCGGCCAGCAGGGCCAGGTGGTCAGCCAGCCGCAGGCCCAGCTGCTCGCCACCGACGCCTGGCGCTTCACCGTCCACACCGGCAATGCGCTGGCCCACCATCTGGAAGTCGTGGCTGAACGCGAAGACGAGCCGCCCGGCCGGCGCAAGCGCGCGCGTCTCGGGCTGCGCCTGGAACTGAGCATGGCGGACGGCACCCGCGTGGTGGTACAGGTCGAGCCCTTGCCGGGCGGGATCGCGCTGGAATTGTGCGCGCAAGGCGCCGGTCCGCTGGAGCGCCTGCGCGCGCTGCAGCCGCTACTCGAAAAAGCCGTAGCCCTGTCGGGGCTGCAGGTGATCCGCTGGCGCTTCCGCGATTCTCTCCCGGCGGGGAATGTGCACGCCGCGCTGGCGGCCGGCGATGCCTCGACCGCACTGAGCCTGCCGGTATTTCGCGCACTGGCGGAAATGGCGCTGCTGCTTCCGCTTGATCCGGAGCCTCCCGGAACGCCGGAACCGGCGCTCGCCGCGGACGGTGGACGTACAATGGAAATCCTTGCAACAAGCTGAAGCGAGACGCACCGTGGCGCATCCCTCCCCTCTCCCGAATCCGTTCAACCCTGGCTATTACCGCAGCGAGGAGCTCAGGCAATTCGGATTCCGGCAGGTCGGCGAAAACGTGATGATCGCCAAGAATGCCACCATCATCGGCCTGGAGAATATCTCGATCGGGAACAACGTCCGCATCGACGGCGGCGTCGTGCTGGCGGCGCATTCCGGTTCCCTGGTGGTGGGCGATTACATCCACATCGGTGGCGGCAGCTATCTCGGCTGCGCCGGCGGTATCACGCTGGCGGACTTCGCCAACCTGTCGCAGGGCGTGCGCATCTATTCGAGCAGCGACGACTATTCGGGCGAGGCGCTGACCAATCCCACCGTTCCCGCTGCCTACCTCAAGCTCACCAAGGCGCCGGTCGCGCTGGGCAGGCATGTCATCGTCGGCTCGGGCAGCGTGATCCTGCCGGGCGCGAGCATCGGAGAAGGCAGCGCGGTCGGCGCATTGTCGCTGGTCCTGCGCCCGCTGGAGGAATGGGGGGTGTACGCGGGTGCGCCCGCCAGACGGCTGAAAGCGCGCAGCCGCGCCCTGCTGGAGCTGGAACAGGCCCTGCTGGCCAGCAAGGGCTGCTGAGGCCCCGGGACAGCCGTCAGGCCGGCAGGCGGCGCCCGTCGGCAACGAGCCCGGCGATGCGTTCGATATCGGCGTGTGCGAGCTCCGGGTACATCGGCAGGCACAAGACCCTGCTTGAAGCCGTGGCGGCAACCCCGAGGTTGTCGCGCCGTGCCGACGGCAGGCCGCGGTACATCGGGAAATCCGAAATCAGGGGATAGAAGTAACGGCGTGCGAACACGCCCTCCGCCTTCAGCTTCTCGTACAGGGCGTCGCGGCTCAGCGGGTAGTCGGGGCCGACCAGGATCGGAAAATAAGAGTAATTCGACGCGTAACTCGCGGAGTCATCCGCGGCGGTGGCGTGTCCCTGCGCATGGCAGTCGATCCCGGTGACGCCGGCCAGCAAGGCGCGGTAGCGCGCATCGATCTCTTTGCGCCGGGCGATCGCCCCGTCGATGCCCTTCAGCTGCAGCATCCCGAACGCAGCATTAATTTCGCTCATCTTGCCGTTGATGCCGGGCGCCACGACCGTCAATTCGTCGACGAAGCCGAAGTTTTTCAGGTGGTCGATCCGCTGCTTGGTGCGCGCGTCGGGGCAGATGATCGCGCCGCCCTCGAAGGTATTGAACACCTTGGTCGCGTGGAAGCTCAGCACCGACAGGTCGCCATGCCGAAGGATGCTGCCCCGCGCATCGCGTACGCCGAAGGCATGCGCGGCGTCGTAGATGACTTTCAGGTTGTAGTTGTCCGCAATGCGCTGGATCGCCTCGACATCGCATGGATGGCCGTAGCAATGCACCGGCATGATGGCAGTGGTCTGCGGCGTGATCGCCGCCTCGATCTTCTGCGGATCGAGGTTCAGCGTCAGCGGGTCGACATCGGCGAACACCGGCTTGATTCCGTTCCATAGCAGCGAATGGGCGGTCGCCACGAAGGAGTACGGCGTGGTGATGACTTCGCCGGTGACGCGCAGGGCCTGCAGCGCGGTCACCAGCGCCAGCGTACCGTTGGAGAACAGCGAGAGGTGTTCGACTCCCAGGTAGTCGCACAGCGCCGCCTCCAATTGCTGGTGGAAGGGCCCGCCATTGGTCAGGATCCTGTTTTCCCAGATCTGCTCGAGATACGGATAGAACTCTTCCAGCGGCGGCATCTGGGGCTGGGTAACGTAGATCGGCTTGCGCTTGCTCATGATGGGGTCTGTCCGGATGAATGGATGCGCCAGGCGGGCGGCGGCTTAACCTACCGTGCCGACGATCGAGACGTCGTGGTTTTCCGGGATTTCGTTGTACGACAGGACGTGCAGGCCCGGCGCGAACAAGCGTGCATAGCGCGCCAGCAGCGGTCGCACCTGCGGCAGCACCAGCAGCAGCGGCGGCGTATGCTGCCCCTTCATCTGCTCGCGCGCCACCGGCATGTTGATCTGCAGTTGCGACAGCAGCTGCGGGTCGATCGGGTAGTTATCCAGCGCCACCTTGCCGCCGCCGTTCTGGCGCGCCTGGTTCAGGGAACCGAGCAGCATGTTTTCCAGTTCGGCCGACAGGTTAAAGGCCGGCATCTCCTTCTTCTTGCCATACATGCCAGAGACGATCTGGCGACGCAGCGCGCAGCGCACTTCGGCCGCCAGCAGGATCGGGTCCTTCGTGGTTTCCGAGCTGTCCAGCAGCGTGGTGGCGATCACCACGATGTCCTTCAGCGACACGCCTTCGGCCAGGAGCACGCGGAATACGCGCAGCAGCTGGGTATGGGTCAGCGCTTTTTCCAGCGCGCCGGCCAGCTTCGGCGAGAGCGCGGTGAGGCGCTCGATAATCGCCGGCACGTCTTCGTGGCGGAACAGCTCGTGCAGGTATTCGCGCACCACCTTCGAGGCGTGCGTGGCGATCGCGCTCGGCACCTCGACCACCTGGTAGCCCAGGCCCAGGGCATGCCCTTTTTGATCCGGCGTGATCCAGGTGATCGCCATGCCGTAGGCCGGTTCGATGCCGGGGATGCCGTCGATCTCGCCGTAGACGCTCGGCGACGGAATCGCCATCAGGTGCTCGGGCATGACTTCGGCCTCGGCCACCACGGTGCCGGACAGGCTGATCGCGTATTGCGAGGGGCGCAGGGCCAGGTCGTCGCGTACGCCGATCGAGGGCAGGAGCATGCCCATCTGCTCCGACAGGCTCTGGCGCACGCCCTTGATGCGCTTGGTGAGCGGTTCGCCCTGGGCGCGGTCGATCATGCCGACCAGCTTGTAGCCGACCGCCACCGAGACCGGCTGCACCACGGGCAGCGCCTGCCAGTCGAGTTCCGGCGCGCGCTCGTCGCGCAGCGCCGCCTCGATCGCGGCCACGCCGGACGTATCGGGCGGGGCGACGCGCTTGTTCAGGCGCCAGCCGACATAGATCAGGGCACCCGCGAAGGCGAAGAACGGCAGCTTGGGCATGCCCGGCACCAGGGCCAGCACGATCATCACGCCCGCAGCCGAGTACAGCACCGCCGGCTGGGCCAGCAGCTGGCCGCTGACCTGCTGCTCGAAGTCGCCCGATTCGCCGATACGGGTCACCAGGATCGCGGCGGCAGCCGACAGCAGCAGCGCCGGGATCTGGCCGACCAGGCCGTCGCCGATGGTGAGCAAGGCATAGACCTTGAACGATTCCCCGAGCGGCAGGTCGTGCATCAGCGAACCGATCGCAATACCGCCGACCAGGTTGATGATCAGGATCATGATCGAGGCGACCGCATCGCCCCGCACGAACTTCGAGGCGCCGTCCATGGCGCCATAGAAGTCGGCTTCCGCCGCCACGTCCCTGCGGCGGATGACGGCCTGCTCCTGGTTGATCAGGCCGGCATTGAGGTCGGCGTCGATCGCCATCTGCTTGCCCGGCAGCGCGTCGAGCGTAAAGCGCGCCGACACTTCCGAGATGCGCTCGGCGCCCTTGGTCACGACCACGAAGTTGATGATCATCAGGATGATGAACACCACCAGGCCGACCACGAAATTCCCGCCGATGACGACGTTGCCGAAGGCTTCGATCACGTGGCCGGCGGCAGCCGTGCCTTCGTGGCCGTTGAGCAGGACCACCCGGGTCGAGGCCACGTTCAGCGCCAGGCGCATCAGGGTGGTGCCCAGGATCACGGTCGGGAAGACTGAGAAGTCGAGCGGGCGCTTGGCCGTCACCGACACCAGGATCACGATCAGCGCCAGCACGATGTTGAAGGTGAACAGGATGTCGAGCAGCACCGGCGGCAGCGGCAGCATGATCATCGCCAGCAGCGCGATCAGGAAGACCGGGCCGGCGAACTTGTGGCGCCGCAGCTCGGCAAGGAAGGACTTCAGGGCATTCATGCGGGAACCTCACTCAGGTGAGATGGAACGACCACCTCGTTGGGGAACCGTGGGGGCGCGGGGCGCCGGCCTGCACGGAACGCATTCAGTTGTAGAACGTAATTCAAGACTTGCGATACGGCCTGGTAGAGCTGCGCCGGGATCTGCTGCTGCACCTGGCTGGTGTTGTAGATCGCGCGCGCCAGCGGCGGCAGCGAAATGGTTTCGATCTTGTGTTCGGCGGCGACGCGGCGGATGTACAGCGCCATCTCGTCCACCCCCTTGGCCACCACGAAGGGCGCCTCGGCGCGGTTGGTATCGTACTTGAGCGCCACCGCATAGTGCTCGGGGTTGACGATGATGACGTCGGCCGTCGGCACGCTCTTGCGCACGCTGCGCTGGGCCAGCTGGTTCTGCAGCTGGCGGATGCGCTGCTTCACTTCCGGCCGGCCTTCGCTGCTCTTGTGCTCTTCCTTCATCTCCTGCTTGCTCATGCGCTGGTTTTTCGTGAACAGGAAGGCCTGCACCGGGACGTCCAGCAGCGCAAAGACGATGAACACGGTCACCAGCGCCATCAGGCCGTCCAGCATCAGGGCGCTGCCGCCCACCAGCGCGTCCGACAGCGGCATGCGCTGCAATTCCACATAGGCCTTCATGCTCGATCGGCATACGTGCACCAGCACGAAACCCAGCACCACCGCCTTGCCCGCCGAGGTGGCGAAACCGATCCAGTGCTTCTGCGTGAACAGGTTGCCCAGGTTGGTCATGGGGGAGAGGCGGCTGAACTTCGGGGCCATGTTCTTGCTTGACGCGATAAAGCCGCCCGGGATCATGCCGGCCACGACGATCGCGAGGGGCACCACCGCCAGCGGCAGCACCATTTTAATCAGCAGCAGCAGGGCCTCCGTGAACACCACCGACATCGCGTTCTCGATCGCCCCCGCCTCACCCAGCGGCACGAACACCATCCGGAACAGCATGCGGAACGACTCCAGGTAACCCGGCAGCATCATGGCGAACAGCTTCAGGCTGACCAGGATGCCCACCGCGGTGGACAGGTCGCGCGAACGGACGACCTGGCCCTCGTCGCGCGCTTTCTTGAGCTTTTGCGCTGAGGGCTTTTCGGTCTTGTCGCCACCGGTGCCGCTATCGGCCATGCGCTATCCTCATCTGCTCCTGCAGCATCTCCAGGATCTGGTTGGTCATCGAGACGTAATGCTCGGGAATGAAACGCACTACCTGCACCAGCATCAGGAGGCCAAAGATCGTCACCAGCGAAAACCCCAGCGAAAACAAATTCAGGCTTGGCGCCACCCGGTTCAGGAAGCCGAAGCCAATCTGCACCACCATCGTCGAAAACACGATCGGCAGCGCCAGCAGCACCGCCGCGGAAAACACCCAGGCCAGGTTCAGCGCCACCGCTTCCAGCAGCATCGGCCCGTAGCCGGCGCCGACCGGCCAGGCCTTGAAGCTCTGGCCGACCACGCCCATCAAGACCAAATGCCCGTCGATCCCGAAGAACACCAGGATCGCCAGCAGCGAGAGCAGGCCGGAGACCACGTCGGACGCCTGGCCGTTGACCGGGTCGTTCATCTGCGCCATCGAAAAGCCCACCTGGCTCGAAGCCAGGAAGCCCAGCATCGTGACCACCGCCATCGCGAACTGCAGCGCCAGCCCGATCACGCCGCCGATGATGGCCTGCTCGACCATCGCGAGCACGCCGGCCAGCGAGAACGGGTCGGGCATCGCGCCCCCTTTTGTGAGCGGCAGCATCATGAAGGCCAGGGCTACCGAGAGCAGCGCGCGCACCGGCACCGAGACCGTGCCCTCGCCCAGCACCGGGGCGGTCGAGAGCATGGCCATGATGCGGCAAAAGGGCCACCACAGCGCGCCGATCAGGGGCATCAGGAAGCTGACCAGCTCCATTGCGTACCGGCCCTGCCCTAGCTCGCGAGCGTCGCTGCGCGCTGGAACACCGACACGCAGTAATCCATCAGCGTGCTCGTCATCCAGTGGCCGGCCAGGATCACCGCCAGCAGCGTCACCAGGAGGCGCGGCAGGAAGCTCAGGGTCTGCTCGTTGATCTGGGTGGCGGCCTGGAACAGGGCCACGATCAGGCCCGTGACCAGGCCCGGCACGACCAGCACCAGCACCAGCAGCATCACGACCTGCAGGGCTTCGACCACCAGGTCGACAGCGATATCAGGACTCATCTCGATTCGGTCTCTTGTTCTAGTAGCCGTGGATACTGCCGACCAGCGTATTCACGGTCAGGGTCCAGCCGTCGACCAGCACGAACAGCAGCAGCTTGAAGGGCAGCGAAATCACCAGGGGCGAGAGCATCATCATGCCCATCGCCATCAGCACCGAGGACACCACCAGGTCGATGATCAGGAAGGGGATGAACAGCATGGCGCCGATCTGGAAGGCGGTCTTCAGCTCGGACAGCACGAAGGCGGCCAGCTTGGTGGTGAAGCCGCGCTGCTGCGGCGCCAGGTTGGCCGGTTCGCCCGCCAGGTGCGCGACCTGGACCAGCGAGGTCTTGCTGGTCTGGGCCAGCATGAAGCGCGAGACCGGCACTTCGGCGATCCGCAAGGCTTCCTCGAGGCCGATCTTGTCGCGGTCGTAGGGCAGGAAGGCGTCGCGCCACACGGCCTCGCCCACCGGGCGCATCACCAGGATGGTCAGGATCAGCGCGATGCCGGTGATAATGCGGCTCGGCAGGCCCTGCTGCAGACCGAGGGCCTGGCGCAGGAGCGAGAGCACGATCACGAAACGGGTGAAGCTGGTCATCATCATGACCATCACGGGCAGCAGCCCGAGCAGGGTCATCAGGACCAGGATCTGCGACTTGACCGTCATGCCCTGGGTCGAGGCGGGAATCACGCCCGGCAGGATGCTCGGCTGCTGCTGGGCCGCCGCGGGCAGCGCATAGGCGAGCAGCGCGAGCAGCAGCACGCCGGCGATCGCGGGCATGGCCCGTCGTGGGACTGCACGGCGCAGCAACGACAGCTGCGCGCCGCGGACAGGCGACGTCATTTAGTCAGCGCGTCCAGGTTCAGGCCGTCCAGGTCGATGACCTTCAGGCCGTACTGCTCGCCTGCGACGACGACTTCGGCACGGCCGATCGGGGCGCCGTTGACTTTAATGATCAGCGGCTCGCCGGCCAGCGCATCGAGCGGCACCACCGAGGAGGGTCCGATCGACATCAGTTCCTGCAGGGAGATGCGGGCCGAGCCGACTTCGAGCGTCAGGGTCACCGGAATGCGGCGCATCATCTGCGGCAGCTGGCGTGCGGCGTTCTTGCCCGCGACGGCAGTGGCGGCGTCGACGCCGTCAAGGTCATCGATGATGAGGTCGGAGCCAGTCAGTTGCTCATTCAAATTCATATCCATTACTCGGCATCTTCAAAAGAGGTTAAACAGAGCTTGCCCTTGTGTTCGGCCACGGCGGCCGTGAACAGGCGCGATTCGTCCAGCAGCACGTCGGCGCGTCCCACCGATACCGGGATCACGTCGCCGACCCTCAGCTCGAACAGCGCGGCCAGCGTGATTTCCTTGCTGGCCAGGCGCCCTTCCAGCTTGACGAACAGTCCGGTGGCCAGCGGCTCGGTGCTGCGCGCCGTGCGCACGCTGCTGCGCTCGTCCATCAGGCCCTGCAATACATGCGCCATCAGTTCCTGGTCGAGGCCGATCCAGCAATGGCTGTCGGGCTGGCCCTGGGCCTGGCCATGCGCGGCGCGCAGGCCCACCCGGATCACCCAGCCGGCCTTGCCCGGGGCGCTGGCCGCGGCCGGCGTGCCCAGGGTCAGGGGATCCACCGAGGATACCGCTTCCAGGCCCGCTGTACCAGCGTCGGCCAGGGCGTCGGCGACGCAGGCATGCAATTGTTCCGCCAGCTGGGCGGTGAGGGTCGCGGCCAGGCGCTCTTCGGTGGCGGTGACCCGCTCGCCGGCCGTATCGCGCTGCACGCCCG
The DNA here is from genome assembly GCF_059685855.1 of Telluria sp. ZB4P37. Taxonomy (NCBI): domain Bacteria; kingdom Pseudomonadati; phylum Pseudomonadota; class Betaproteobacteria; order Burkholderiales; family Oxalobacteraceae; genus Telluria; species Telluria sp. ZB4P37. The sequence goes on along the minus strand of NZ_JCASID010000025.1, from coordinate 24,949 downwards.
GGGCGGCAGCGGGGCCGTTCTTGCGGCCGTAGCGCCCTTCCAGTAGTCCCAACAGCAGCGCGCGCTCGAAGGCGACCGCGGCGGTGCCCAGCGGGCCTTCCACCGACAGCCAGCGAAGGCCGGCTTCGTCGGGTGCGCGCTCGAAGGCCAGGTTCGACAGCCGGTAGGCGCCCCAATAGCGGCGGCCGCCCGGCCCGCCCATGGTCGTGCCCAGGACATCGGCGAAGCGGCGCGCAAATTTTGGCAGCAGGTGCACAGGACGACCCAGCAGGCTGGGATCGAGTACCTGGTAGTCGCCCTGGCTGGCCCGCGGTCGGTCTGGAGGATTCATCGGCATGTTAATTAATGACTGGGTAACGGTGAATGTGTTTTTTTCATTCTCCTAGGCAACAATTATACATGGAGATTTGATGCAGGGACTTTGACATTCGCCTTTGATTTCCTACTTGCCGTACGGTAAGATCATATCTATTGCAGTGCTTCACCCGGCCCCGCTCCATACGTACAGAGGGAAGACCCGGCACCGGGGTCAAGAATAAAACGGCCGTTCGTAGATCATTATTTAACAATCGGGGCTTTGATCCACGCCCCTCGTCGGCAAAATAAGACACATTTTGTCGCTCCCGAACAACACGTACCTGTTTATTGGAATGACGCATGGGAATCGAACTTGCCGGTCTGATCAAAGCTGACCTTGCCGCCCTCACCAACGAAGCCAACCGCCTCGCGATCGCCCCTGCCGCCGACCTCCCGGCCCAGGGCGCATTTAACAATTCACCAAGCGAGTTCTCGTTTACCCAAACCATGAAGAACGCAATCGCCAGCGTGGACGGCGAAGACCGCGCCGCGGGCGAGCGCATGGCGGCTGTCGATGCCGGCAAGAGCGACGACCTGGTCGGCGCCATGCTGGCCAGCCAGCAGGCCAGCCTGTCGTTCTCGATGCTCATGCAGGTCCGGAACAAGGTCATGGGCGCCGTCGACGAACTGATCAAGCTCCCGGTTTGATCTTCCTTCTTAGAGAGACGCATCTGTGATTTCCTCCCTCAAGGCCGCAGTCGGCGGCAAGCTGTCGCTGCCCGCGCTGCCGCCGGCATTGCGCAACAACTTCACCCTGCTGCTGGGCCTGGCGGTCGCCATCACGGCCGCCGTCATGATGTTCTCGTGGCAGGACCAGTCCAACTACAAGCCGGTCTTCGGCGCCCGCGAAAAGGTCGCCGCCAGCGACATGATGACCGTGCTCGAAGCCGAAGCCATCCCCTACCGCATCCACCCGGACAGCGGCCAGGTGATGGTGCCGTCCGGCGAACTGGGCAAGGTGCGCATGCTGCTGGCTGCCAAGGGCGTGACCGCTCAGCTGCCGGCCGGACTTGAGCTGATGGACCGTAACGACCCGCTGGGCGTGTCCTCGTTCGTGCAGGACGTGCGCTTCCGCCGCGGCCTGGAAGGCGAACTGGCGCAGAGCATGCTGACCATGGACGCGATCGCCTCGGCGCGCGTGCACCTGGCCATTGCCAAGTCGAGCTCTTTTGTTGCCGGGGCAGGCGACCAGTCGTCGGCATCGGTGGTGGTCGCGGTCAAGCCGGGCCGCACGCTGTCGAACGAGCAGATCGCCGCGATCGTCAACATGGTCTCGAGCAGCGTCGCCAACCTGAACCCGAGCCGGGTGTCGCTGGTCGACCAGGCCGGCAACTACCTGTCTTCGCGCGTGGACCTGGCCGACGGCTTCGACGGCCAGTCGCAGGGCGACGGCGCCGCCAAGCGCTACACCGACACGGTGCGCACCAACGTCAACGAACTGCTGGCGCCGGTGCTGGGCGCGAACAACTACAAGGTCAGCGTCACGGCCGACGTCGACAACGACAAGATCGAAGAAACCCAGGAAAAATACGGCGAAGCGCCAAAAGTCACCAGCGAAGCGATGCGCGAAGAGATGGAGCGCAGCCGCATGGCCCTGGGCGTGCCGGGCACGCTGTCGAACCGCCCGCCTGCAGTGGCCGACCCGGCCGCAGCGCAAGCCGACGCGCAGAATCCGGACGCCGACAAGGACAATGGCAGCGCGCGCAAGAACGCCACCACCCGCCAGTACGCCTATGACCGCGCGATCACCCAGATCAAGCGCTCGCGCGGCCGCCTCAAGAAGTTGTCGGTGGCAGTGGTGCTGAACAATGCCAGCGCCGCCAATGCGAAGATCGGCTATACCCCGGTGGAGCTGGCCAACATCGAGAAGATCCTGCGCGGCGGCCTGGGCATCGATGCCGCTCGCGGCGACGTGCTGACCGTCTCCGCCTTGAGCTTCCCAGCCGCGCCGGTGGCCCAGGAGTGGTGGCAGGAGCGCGACAACGTCGTCGACATGACCAGCTACGGCATGTATGCGCTGGGCGCACTGCTGGCCTACCTGCTGCTGGCCCGTCCGCTGCTGCGCGCGGTGACCACGCGCCTGGCGCCGCAGCCGCCGCTCGTGCCTGCGCCGATCGCCCTGCCGGGCGCACCTGGCGCCGCAGTCCCTGCCCCCGGCACCGCCGCCCTGCCTGCGGGCGCCCATGCCGCACTGGGCGCCCCGGCCGTTGCGACCCCTGGCGCGATGCCGGTGGTGCCGCTGCTGGAAAACTACGACCTCCCGCCGGCCGGTTCCGCCGTGGACGTCATGGTCGATCACCTGAAAGTCCTCGCCAGCAAAGAGCCTGAGCGCGTTGCCGAAGTCGTCAAACAATGGGTACAGAAAAAACATGGCCGAACTGAATAATCCTGACGGCGCCGAAGGCGCACTGTCCCCGGTCGAGCAGGCCGCCATCGTGCTGCTGTCGATCGGCGAAGAAGGCGCCGCCGCCGTGCTGCGCTGCCTCGAGCGCGACGAGCTGCTGGAGCTGACCCAGGTCATGTCGCGCATGAGCGGCATCAAGGTCGATACCGTCAAGACGGCGGTCCAGAACTTCTTCGACGACTACCGCCAGCAAAGCGGCCTGCATGGCGCTTCGCGCAGCTACCTCAAGCGCTCGCTCGACCTGGCGCTGGGCAACGACATCGCCAATAGTGTCCTGAACACGATCTACGGCGACGCGATCCGCCCGATGATGGCGCGCCTGCAGTACGCCTCGCCGAAATGGCTGGCCGAATTCATCTCGCACGAGCACGTGCAGATGCAGGCCGTGTTCCTGGCCTTCCTGCCCCCGGCGATGGCTTCCCAGATCCTGGAAGCGCTGCCGCTGGACGGCCGCGAACTGGTCCTGCTGAACATGGCGCGCCTGGACGAGATCGACCGCGACGTGCTGCACGAACTCGAAGAGCTGGTGAACCGCTGCCTGGCCGCGCTCGACACGCAAAGCGCCAGCGTCGAAGGCGTGCGCCAGGTTGCCGAGATCCTGAATCGCCTGCAGGACAACCGTGCCGGCATGGTCGAGCTGCTGCGCGCCCACGATCCGGACGTGGTGTCGCAGATCGAGATGTCGATGTACGACTTCTTCATCCTGTCGCGCCAGACCGAACAGGTCATCAGCCGCCTGCTCGACGAAGTGCCGCTCGAGCAGTGGGCCGTCGCGCTCAAGGGCGCCGAGCCGCTGCTGCGCGACGCCGTCCTGTCCGCGATGCCGAAGCGCCAGGCGCAGAGCTTCGAGGACCTGATGCGCCGTTCGGGCCCGGTCCCGATGTCGCGCATCGAACAGACCCGCCGCGAGATCATGGCCACCGTCAAGGGCCTGGCCGACGCCGGCGAAATCGATATCCAGCTGTTTGCCGAGGCGACCGCCGAATGAAGCAATTCCGGGCTTACCATTTCCCTCCGCTGCACCAGTTCCCCGGGGCCCTGCGCCCCGGCGCGCCCGGCCCTGCCGGCGGCACCGCCGCCTCGGCCGAAGAATGGCAAAGCGCGCTGGCCGACGGCTACCGCCAGGGCCAGCGCGAAGGGTATGAAGCGGGCCTGGACCAGGGTCGCGCCGACGGCTATCCCGTCGGCCAGAGCGAAGGCCTGCAGCGCGGCATGGAAGAAGGCCGCGAGATGGCATTGACCGGCCTCGAGGAGCTGTCCAAGCCGGTCGACGCCATGCTCAAATCCCTGAAAAAGCTCAAGACGGACATGCGCGCCGCCCAGCGCAAGGAAGTAGTCGACCTGGTCGGCAAGATCGCGCGCCAGGTGATCCGCGCCGAACTGGCGCTGCAGCCGGTGCAGCTGCTGGCGCTGGTGGAAGAAGCCCTGAGCGTGATGCCGCCGTCGCGCGACCAGGTCGAAGTCTTCCTCAATCCCGAAGAACTGCGCCGCGTGCTCGAGCTGGACCCGAAGCGCGCCAAGAAATGGACCCTGTTGCCCGACCCGGCGCTCGAACCCGGCGAATGCCGCGTGCGCTCGGGCGACAACGAAGTCGATGCCGGCTGCCAGGGCCGCCTGTCGGCCGTGATGGACCAGGTGCGCGAGCAGCTGGCTGACGAGGACGGCGAATGACGGCCCTCGCCTCGCGCCTGCGCGCGGTAGAACTCGATGGCGTGCCGGTCGCCACGCCGCTAGGGCGCCTGGTCGGCGCCCAGGGCCTGCTGCTGGAATCGGTCGGCTGCCCGCTGCACACCGGCCAGCGCTGCCGCATCGAGACCGTCGATGGCGGCTGGCTCGACGCGCAAGTCGTGGGTTTCAAGGAAAAGGTCTCCTACCTGATGCCGTTCAAGAAGGCCATCGGCCTGGCGACCGGCGCGCGGGTGCTCCCTACCCCGGTACAGGCCGACCTGATGATCGGCCCTTCGTGGATGGGCCGCATGGTCAACGGACTGGGGGAGCCGATCGACGGCCTGGGCAAGCTGGGCGGCGACCAGCCGCTGTCCACTACCCCGCCCAAGGTCAACCCTTTGAAAAAGGCGCCGGTCGAGGAACCGCTCGACGTCGGTGTGCGCGCGATCAATTCGATGCTCACCATCGGCAAGGGCCAGCGCGTCGGCCTGATGGCCGGTTCCGGCGTCGGCAAATCCGTGCTGCTGGGCCTCATCACGCGCCAGACCGTGGCCGACGTGATCGTGGTCGGCCTGATCGGCGAGCGTAACCGCGAGGTGCGCGAATTCGTCGAGAAGTCGCTCGGGCCTGAAGGCTTGAAACGCGCCGTGCTGGTGGTGGCGCCTGCCGACGAGTCGCCCCTGATGCGCGTGATGGCCACCGAAATGTGCCATTCGATCGCGGCCCATTTCCGCGACCGCGGCCAGAACGTGCTGCTGCTGTGCGATTCGCTCACGCGTTACGCGATGGCGCTGCGCGAAGTGGCGCTGTCGCTGGGCGAGCCGCCGGCCACCCGCGGCTATCCGCCGTCGGTGTTCTCGAACATGCCGCAGCTGGTGGAATCGGCCGGCAACGGCGAGAACCCGAAAGGCAGCATGAGCGCGATCTATACCGTGCTGGCCGAAGGCGACGACCAGCAGGACCCGGTGGTCGATTCGGCGCGCGCGATCTTGGACGGCCACATCGTGCTGACGCGCGAGCTGGCCGAACGCGGCCACTATCCGGCCATCGACGTGGCCCAGTCGATCTCGCGCTGCATGGCGCAGGTGGTCGGCCAGGAACACGCGCTGGCCGCGCGCAAGCTCAAGGCCTCGCTGGCGCGCCATGCGCGCGTGCGCGACCTGATCCCGCTCGGCGCCTATGTACCGGGCGCCGACCCCGAAACCGACAAGGCGGTGCGCCTGCATCCGCATATCGAAGCCTTCCTGTGCCAGGGCACCCGTGAAGAGGCTCCCATGCCGGGCAGCGTCGAACAGTTGAAAGCGATGATGGCATGAGCAAGCAACACATGATCGACAGCCTGGGCACCTTGGTGCGCCTGCGCAGCACTGAAGTAGACCGCCTGCAGGCCGACATGGCGAGCCAGGAAGCCACCCGTGTGCGCTACCAGAACAACCTGGCGCGCATGGACGCGCTGGCCGAGGGCAGCGGCCCGACCGGCGCCCTGCCGCCTGCGCTGGCGCTGAACTGTGGCGCCTACAAGCAAAACGTGATGGCGATGGCCGACTTGCATCGCACCGACCTGGCGCTGCACGAAGCCAATATGGCGGTATCGCAGCGCAACCTCAGCGCCGCCTGGACCCAACGCGAGCTGCTGGGCAAGGTGCTCGAGCAGCAGGAGACCCAGTTGTCGCGCGCGCAGGAGCGCATCGTGCGCAAGCGCGAAGACGACATCGCCACCCAATCGTGGATGGCGGGACGAACCGCTTAAGAACCCAAGCGGCCAGCAGCACTAGATCAGCAGTATCACAGCAAGTAGAGTCAGGAGAAACGACATGGCATCCGCAATCACCGCACCGAGCTACGACCCGATCACCACCGCGAACTCGCTGGCGGACAAGTACGTCATGGCGCGCCAGAAGATCCTGGACGCCCAGGGCGCGGCAGCCCGCGCCACTGAAAAGGGCCTGGGCGACCTGGGTTCGGCGATGACTGCATTCCAGACCAGCCTGGCCGCACTGACTGGCCTGAACAAGAACCTGTACGCGCAGGCGGCCACCTTCAGCGATACCGCGGTGGGCAGCGCCACGGCCGGTCCTACTGCGGTCCCGGGCAACTACTCGTTCTTCGTGGCGAAACTGGCCACCGCCAGCCAGGTGTCCTACGCGGGCTTGACCGACAACGCCGGCGTGGCCGGCACCCTGCACATCAACATGGGCGGCTCGCTGGCCTTCGACGTCAGCCTGAACGCGGCCGACACCGACGGCAACGGCACCCTGAGCACGCGCGAGCTGGCGGCGGCGATCAACAGCGCCACCGGTAACACCTCGATGGTCACCGCCTCGATCGTCACCACCGGCACCACCTCGGAGCTGGTGCTGACCGCCAAGAACACGGGCCTGAACAGCGCCATCTCGATCGACACCGCGGATATCAGCGGCGCATCGAGCCTGGCCGCGGCCAACGCCGATCCCTTGCGCAAGCGCACCCTGGTGGTGGCGCAGGACGCGGACGTGCGCATCGGCTCGGAAAACGGCACCCCGATCATCCAGGCCAGCAATACCTTCACCAATATCGACGGCGTGAAGATGACCTTCACCAAGGCCCAGGCGTCCGGCAGCGCGCCGGTGGGGATCACGGTCGGCGCCGACAGCAAGGGCACCATTGCCAACGTGCAGGCCTTCATCGATGCCTACAACAAGCTCAAGACGGTGCTCAACAAGCTGACCGATGCGGGCGATCCGTCCAAGAAGGACGCCGGCGGCGCCTTTGCCCATGACGGCGGCATCCGCGCCCTGAACCAGCGCATGGTCAGCCTGCTGCGCCCGTCGACGACCGGCGACACCCTGGCATCCTTCGGCATCATCGCGACCCGGGACGGCATGCTCGAACTGAAAAGCGATCGCCTGCAGAGCCAGCTGGCGCTCAAGCCGACCGGCCTCGATACCCTGATCGGCTCGAGCTCGGCCTCGAACCCGACCGGCATCGCCGGCGCGCTCGACAAATTCGTCAAGGGCTGGAGCAACGCCGCCGACGGCCAGATCAAGAAGCGCAAGGAGCAGACCAGCGACCTGCAGTCGACGCTGGCCGACCGCCAGGCCTTCCTCGAGCAGCAGCACGAAGCGGCCTACCAGCGCTACCTGCGCCAATTCACGGCCCTGCAGTCGCTGCAAGGCGCCATGACCAACAACCTCTCGATGTTCGATGCCATGTTCGGCAACAACAAAGACTAAACAACACTACGGGATCCACATGTCCTATCAAGAAGCCTACGGCAGCTACCACGCCGTCAACCTCGATGCGCAGACCTCGCGCGCCTCGCCCGTGGAGCTGGTCCTGCTGCTCACCGACGGCCTGCTCGACGAGCTGGCGCGCGCCCGCGCCCACATCGCCGCGCGCCGTTTCGAAGCCAAGGCAGCCAGCATCGACAAATGCGTCGAGATCATCAACGGCCTGTCGAGCTCCCTGGATTTCGATCAGGGCGGCGAGACCGTCGCCAACCTGGCGCGCATCTATGATTTCTGCGCCCAGCACCTGCACGGCGCCGGCATCAAGCTCGACCCGACCATGGTCGATGAAGTGATCCGCGTGCTCACCACCATCCGCCAGGGCTGGAAAGGCGTCCAGGAGCGCAATGGATAGGTCGCGCGCCATCGACGCCCTTGCCGAAGTGCTGCAGGACGCCGGCATGCGTGCCGACTGGGACGGGCTTGCCCACGCCGCGCGCGAGCTCGGCCCCCGGCTGCAGGCGCTGGCCGCGGGCAAGCCCTGGAGCGGCGCCGAGCGCGCAGCCCTGGGCCGCCTGCGCAGCGCGCACGACGAAGCAGCCGGCCAGGTGGCTGCCGCCTCCGGGCAGCTGGAGGCGCGCCTGGACGACATGCGCGTCAACAAGGATGGCTGGATGGCCTATGCCCTCGCGGGCGAACCCGATTCTGGTAACACCACCACATGAATATCACGATGAACAGCGCCCCCCTGCCGACGAGCAGCGAAGCCACCGTCGCCGCCAACGGCAGCACGGCTGCCCCGGCCGACGCCCTCCCGCTCGACCCGGCGCAGCTCGCCGCTTCCAGCGTTCCAGCGGCCATGCCCTTCCTGCAGTTCATGGACCTGAACGCCGTGGCCATGCCGGCGGCCGAACAAGCCGTGCCTGAACTGGCGGCCGCCGACACCCCGGTGTCGCAAGATGGTGCCGCACCTGCACCGGCCGTCGCCGAAGCTGCGGAGGAAACGCCTGCTACCGGCAACGACACGCTGCTGGCCGCGATGGCCATGCCCTTGATGCCGTCGATGATGATGGCCATCCCGGCCGCCCTGCCCGCGGGCCTGCGCTTCGCGTCAGGCAAGCCGGAGCAGCAAGCCACTGGCAACGCACCGGTTGCTGCTTCTGCTGCTGCGACGGCCGGCGCCATCGAGCTGCCGCTTGCCGCTGCTGCCACGCCAGTCATCAAGGCCGCGGACGCCGCCCTGCCGGCCCAGGCCGTCGCTACCGCCTCGGCCCAGCTGGCACGGGCCAGTGCATCCACCGCTGCCGCCCAGCCGGCGCCGGCAGCTGGCACCAGCCAGGCCGCGCCTGCCGCCGTGCAGGCGCAGCCGCGCGAAGCCGCCGTTTCTGAAGCCGCCCCGGCAGCCGGCAGCAATGCCGGCTTCGGCGTCGCTGCACCAAGTGCGCCGAACGCCCCCGTGCGCGACGCCGGCACCTTGACCCTGGCCGGCCCGCCGACCGCCTGGCGCCAGTCGCTGCAGGAAGCCCTGGGGGAGCGCCTGAACGTCCAGCTCACGAAAAACGCCGAGCAGGCCATCATCCGCCTCGAGCCGCCGATGCTGGGCCGGGTCGAGATTTCGATCCGCCATACCGCGGGTGCGCTCGAAGTGAACATCACGGCGACCCACAGCGAAGTGCTGCGCCAGCTGAACACGGTCAGCGACAACCTGCGCAGCGACCTGGCCGGCCGCCAGTACACCGATGTATCGGTGAACGTCAGCCAGGCCGCGCCGCGTGCCCAGGCCGCCGCGCAAGCGGGACAAGGTGCCGGCTTTGGCGCCGATGCACAAGGCCGCGGCCGCCAGCAGGACCCGGACCAGGACGAGCGCGAACCCGGCGCCGCCCTGGCCGAGGCCCATCAATCCACCACCGCGTTCTCCCTGAGCTCACGCGCCTGAACCCACGACCATGAACAGTAAAGCCAAACTGATCGCCGCCTTCCTCGGTGTTGCCGTCCTCGCCGCGGGAGCCGCTGGCGGCGCCATGTGGTACATGGCGCCGCCAGCCGGCGCCCATGATGCTGCCGCCAAGCCGGCCCCGGAAAAGAAGCTGACCAAATACGTCACCCTCGACAAGGTCATCGTCATGCTGCGCCGCATGCCGAACCAGCCCACGGCCCACTACCTGTCGGTCGACCTGGTGCTGGCCACCACGCCGGAGCAGGAAAAGGAAGCCAAGGAACACCTGCCGCTGCTGCGCAGCGTCGCTGTATCGAGCCTGTCGGCCTACACCGTGGCGCAAGCCTCGAGCATGACGGTGGAACAGTATGCCCAGCAGCTGAACAAGACCTTCGACGCCAACTATGCCAAGGAAAACCATGAAAAGCCGTTTTCCGAAGTCATGATCGGCAAGCTGATCGTCGAATGATCCTATTCTAGACACCGGGGACATCGTGGCCTATACAGCCGACTATGCCGACTCCAGCGCCGCTTCCCTGTACGGGGAAGCGCCGGCCAACGCGGGCATGCTGCCTGCCGAGGAGCAGCGCCACCTGCTCGCGTATGCGCCGCTGGTCAAGCGCATCGTGCGCCAGCTGAACTCGCAGGTGTCCGGCGCGGTCTCGCGCGAGGACATGGAGCAGATCGGGCTGATGGGGCTGCTCGAGGCGCTGCGCCGCTACGGCACGCCGGACAACGGCTTCGGCAGTTATGCGTCCCTGCGCGTGCGCGGCGCCATCCTGGACGAGCTGCGCCGCCAGGACTGGCGCCCGCGCGCCGTGCGCCAGGACAGCCACCGCATGCGCGACGAGCTGCGTGCCCTCACCCGGCGCCTGGGCCGCGAGCCGAGCGAGAAGGAAGCCGCGGCCGCCCTTGGCATGTCGGCCGACGAATTCCGCCAGCACGTGCTCGACGACGTCGCCGAAGAGATGCTCAGCTTCGACGAGGTGCTGCAGGAAGCCACCGACCATGCCCACAGCGCACCGAGCCCGGAAGAAGGCTATATGGTGCGGCGCAGCCTGGAGCAGGTGCTGGGCAGCCTGAACGAAAAAGAACAGCGCGTGATCCAGATGATCTACGAGTTCGAATTGAGCTACAAGGAAATCGCCGCCGTGCTCGACCTGTCGGACGCCCGCGTCTGCCAGCTCAACAAGAGCGCACTGGCAAAAATGAAGGCTGCGCTCGGGCGCGCCTGACCTTCTCACTACAGCAACAAGCAGGCAACAAGAAAGGCAGTACGTCATGCAGCAATTACTAGGTCTTGCCATCGTGCTCGGCGCCGTCTTCGGGGGCTTCTCCCTGATGGGCGGCACCTTCGCCTCGATCTTCCACCCGATCGAGCTATTGATCATCGGCGGCGCCGCCTTCGGTGCACTGGTGCTGGGCAACCAGCGGCACGTGCTGGCCGAGATGGCGCACCAGCTGAAAAAAGTCATGGCGCGCAGCAAGCACGACTCGGAATTCCAGCGCCAGCTGCTGCTCCTGATGTACGAACTGCTGCAAACCGCCGCCGGCGGCCTGAAGGCGCTCGACGCCCACGTCGAGGCGCCGTCGGAAAGCCCGCTGTTCCAGCGCTACCCGCGCATCCTGGACGAGCCCAAGCTGCTGGCTTTCATCGTCGACAACTTCCGCCTGATGGCGATGGGCAAGATCAACGCCCACGAGCTCGAAGGTGTGCTGGAGCAGGAACTGGAAGCCATCCACGAAGAACTCACCCAGCCGGCCAAGTCGCTGCAGAAGATCGCCGAAGCGATGCCGGGCTTCGGCATCCTGGCCGCGGTGCTGGGCATCGTGATGGCGATGTTCTCGGTCTCGGGCGGCGCCGATTCGGGCGAGATCGCCGAAAAGATCGGCGCCGCGATGGTCGGTACCTTCATCGGCATCTTCTTCTGCTACGGCCTGCTCGAACCGCTGGCCAACATGATGAAGCAGCTGGTCAATTCCGAAGCCTCGACCATGGAGACCGTGAAAGTGGTGCTGTGCACCCACGTGGCCGGCAAGCCGGCGCTGCTGGCGATCGACGCCGGACGCCGCCTGATCCAGCTCAACACCAAGCCCAGCTTCGCCCAGCTCGAACAGTGGATCAATGCAATGGGCGGCGAGGATGAATCGCAGAACAAGCGGCGCCGTACGGCCGACCGCATGACGGGATAATCGTGTCAAAAGCTAACGACAAGCACGAATCGACCATCGTCAAGCGCGGCGGCGGCAAGCATGCGCATGACGAACACGGCGGCGCCTGGAAGGTGGCCTTCGCCGACTTTTGCCTGGCTTTGATGGCATTGTTTCTCGTCTTGTGGCTGATTGCCTCCCGGGAACAACAGAATCTCAAGAAAATCGTGCGTGATGCAACCGAGAACGGTATGCTCGACGAAAAGGGCCGCAAGCCCGAGATCGCGGCGGAACCGAGCGGCAGCATGATCGAGCGCTTCGAGCTGCCGCTGGCCGGCAGCGCCGGCAACCAGGCGCCGGGCAGCCCGAATGCGCCGCGCGTGGCCTACGAGTCGCCCGAAGACCTGGCGGCACTGTCGAAGGCGCTGGGCGAGATGAGCGCGGACGCGGGCCTCGCGGCCAACCTGGACACCGTGATCACGCCCTACGGCCTGCGCGTCATGCTGCATGACACCGACCGCCAGGGCATGTTCATGCGCGGCAGCGCCCTGCCCACCGGACGCTTCGTGCGCCTGCTGCGCAAGATGGGCCCGCTGTTCGCCCAGATGGAAAACCAGATGCTCATCGTCGGGCATACCGATTCGTCGCGTTTCGCCGGTTCCGACAAGGGCGGCTATTCGAACTGGGCGCTGTCGACCGACCGCGCGCTGTCGGCGCGGCGCGAATTGCTCGACGGCGGAATGCGCAGCGAGAGCGTGCTGCAGGTGGTGGGCATGTCCGACCGCGCGCCGCTGGAAATGAAGGAACCGCTGGCGGGAGTGAACCGCCGCATCGAGCTGCTGATCCTGACGACGGGCCAGTCGCGCATGGTCGCCAGCATGTTCGGCAAGCCCGGCGCCACCACCCCGCTGGGGAAGGACGCGTCGATCAGCATGCCCGACGCGGCAGCCCTGGAAAAGCTGCGCAGCCAATTGCCGAAGTAAACCCATGAGCATCCAATCGAAAACCCGAGGTAACCGCATGAAAATCACCGGCGCAATCGCTCCTACCGTGACCATCGGCACCGGGCGCACGACCGTGCAGGCGCCTGTCGAGACGGCGTCGATGTCGGCCCCGGCGCCCGCCCTGCAGTCGGACGTGCTGCAGCCGGCCGCGCAGGCCCTGCGCGCGATGCCGGACTTCGATGCCGCCAGAGTCGCCGAGCTGCGCGACCAGCTGGCAAAGGGCGAGCTGCCCTTCAATGCCGGCCGCCTGGCCGGCCTGATCGAGCGCTTCCACGGCGGAGGCCGGGGATGAACCGCATGACCCGGCCCCAGGCCAATGCGCTGCTCGTCGATGGCGTGCAGGCCGACGTGCGCGACAGCGCCGAAGTGCTGGCCCTGCTCGAACGCCAGTTCGAGGCGGCGCTGCGCCACCAGACGGCCGAACTAACTTCGCTCGCGAAGCTGCTCGAACCGCTGTTGGATGGCATGGATGCACGGCGCCAGCAGCGCGTATCGCTGGTGCGCGCCCTGCTGGGCGAAGACGCGACCATGGCGCAATTCATCACGACGCTCAGCGAACCGGCGCAGGGCGCGCTGGCCGCGGCCTGGGCCGACCTGGAACATACCGTGCAGGCCTGCAAGGCGGCCTCTACCCGCAACGGCAGCCTGCTGGCCGAACAGTACACCGTGATGCAGCGCGTGCTGCATGGCGAGGAAGACATTTATGCGCCACGCTGATTTTTCGACCGCCCCGATTGCGCCGCTGGCGCCGACGAACGCGACCCGTCCCACCGCCGCCATCGGCGGGGGCAGCGGTGCTATGCAACGTTTCGGCAACATGTTCGGCGAGGTGCAGGGCGAAGTCACCGCCTACATCCAGAGCGGCGACGGCGGTGAGACCGGCGCGGCCGCCCTGAGCGCCGAAGGCAGCATCTGGCATGCCCGTGCGGCCGGCTTGATCAGCGGCGAAAACGAGGTCGATGGTGTCGATGGCGTTGCCGGCAGCGACACCACGCCCGAGCAGCAGGCATTTTTGGACAGCATCGCCCCCTGGGCGCGCCAGGCCGGCGAGCAGCTGGGCGTCGCGCCGGAACTGGTGTCGGCCCATGCCGCGCTGGAATCGGGCTGGGGCCAGCGCCCACTGAAGAATGGCAGCGGCGAGTCGAGCCACAACCTGTTCGGCATCAAGGCCGGCGCGAAGTGGGAAGGCGCCGTGAGCGAGAACAGCACCACCGAATACATCGGCGGCGCCGCGATCAAGACCCGCGAGCGCTTCCGCTCCTACCCGGACGCCGGCAGCGCCTTCCGCGACTATGCGCATATGCTGGCGGATAACCCGCGCTATAAAGGCGCACTCGGGGTCGGCAACGACGCCCGCGCTTTTGCGCAGGGCCTGGCCAAGGGCGGTTACGCGACCGACCCGGCCTATGCGGCGAAACTCACCCGCCTGGCCACGAAACTGCAGCGCAGCGACGGCTAAGCCGGTCTTCTATCTTATCGACTGATCTATCTACTGACCCCGGGCGCCTCGACCGGCTCGACCGTGCCGGCGCCGGTCACCCGCATCCGCACCACCTGCCCGCTCGCCGCGTTGCGCACCCGCACGGTGGCGCCGCGCGCGCCGGCGTCGAGCGCCTCGCCCCCCATGCTGATCTCGATGCCCTCGTGGCGCGCCAGCATCAATACCTGGTCGCCGCGCTTGACCATCAAGGGCGAGGTCAAGCTGCTGGCACGCAGGATCTCGCCCGCGCGCAAACTGCGCCGGCTGGTCTGGCCGATGGCCGCTTCAGGCGCACCGATGGCGTCCGCCACCTGGGTGACGTCGCGCCGCTCGAGCGTGAGGTGCTCGTCGGTCAGCACCTCGTTGTTCCTGAGCGGCATGGCCGTGACGGCAACCACCGCCGTGATACGGGCCCGCACGACGACATCCTGCTTCCAGCCGCGCGGGTCGGGGCAGCGCGCCACGAAGCGCATGCGCGCGTACTGGCGGGTGTCGAGCGCCTCGATCGCGACCGGGGCACTGCATGGCGGCGCCGGGCGCGCGCTGACCACGTTCAGCTCGACTTCCGGCTCCGACATGCCGCTGGCGAGCAATTGTTTGTCAATTTGGCCACGGGCAGCTTGTTCTATCTGTAAGGAAATAGATTGAGCGGCCTCGGTTGTGGCGCATAAAAGACAGGATACAATGAACGTGGTTGCCCTACGGAAAGCAATCATTGTTAAATAGAGGGTCGCGTTAGAAACAAAGAAGCGACCATCATACCGAAACAAACTGCAGGACACCGACAGAGGACCGATATGACGATTAATTTTAAGGAAGCTCTTGGCGTACACGCCGACGCGCTGCAGGTGCGCGCTGAACGTACCCGTGTGCTGGCCGCCAATATCGCCAACGAGAGCACGCCTGGCTATACGGCGCGCGACATCGACTTCGCCTCAAGCCTGCAGGAGCAGATTGCGCTTGATGCCGGCGAGCCGACCTTGGATAGCGACGGCCCGCTCTACCGCGTGCCCTTCCACCCCAGCGCCGACGGCAACACCGTCGAGATCGGCGTCGAGCAGGCCGCCTTTTCGCAGAACGCCTCCGACTTCCAGACCAGCCTGACCTTCATCAACATGAAGCTGCGTGGCCTGAACAAAGCCATTACCGGCCAATAAGGGAACCAAGACCATGGGTTTCAAGGATATTTCCCAGATCGCCGGATCGGCCATGGCGGCCCAGACCGTGCGCCTGAACACGATCGCCAGCAACCTGGCCAACGCCAACGCCGTGGCCGGCTCGGAAGCCGAAGGCTACCGCGCGCGCAAGCCGGTGTTCGCCGCCATCATGGGCGAGTCGGGCGGGGCCAGTGTGCAGGTGCTGGACGTGGTCCAGTCGAGCGAGCCGCTGCGCAAGATGTACGAACCGGACAATCCGGTCGCCGACGCCGACGGCATGGTGTACTACGCCAACGTCAACGAAGTGGCGGAGATGGCAGACATGATGTCTGCCTCGCGCGCCTTCGAGACCAATGTCGAGGTGATGGGCCGCATCAAGAACATGCAGCAGTCGCTGCTGAAGATGGGCGAGGGCTGATTCCATGGTCACCACTACCAACAACGCCTTCGGCTTCTCCACGCCGAACACCAGCGCGAACAGCGACAAGATCGCCACCAGCACCGCCGCCAGCGAGAACAAGGACATGTTCACCAAGCTGCTGGTCGCCCAGATCCGCAACCAGGATCCGCTGGCGCCGTCGGACCCGACCCAGTTCGTGAACCAGCTCTCGCAACTGTCGCAGACCGAAGCGCTGCAGCAGCTGGCCAAGAGCACCAGCGCCAGCGCCAGCGTGCTGCAAAGCCTGCAGGTCATGGCGATGGGCGCCCAGGTCGGCAGCGAGGTCTCGGTTGCGACCGGCCGCGTGCGCATGGGCGAAGACAAGATCAGCGGCAACGTCCAGCTCGGCGGCGCCAGCAGCGTCACCACCTTGGTGCTGACCGGCGTCGACGGCCAGCAGCACCGCGTCAGCCTGCCTTCGCACGGCGCCGGCGCCCTGCCCTTCACGCTCGACCCGGCCGCTCTCGGCCTGGCGCCGGGCAACTACAGCATCAGTGCCGAAGCATCGGACGGCACCAAGCCGGCGGTGGAAGTCAACGGCCGCCTCGACAGCGTCCGCATGTCGGCCACCGGCGGCATCCTGCTGCAGGTCGCCGGCATCGGCGAAGTCGATCCATCGAGCGTCACGGGTTTTAACGGTAAGGCCAATGTCCTGGCCGCCACGGATATCTAAAAGGAATTCACATGAGCTTCAATATCGCACTGTCCGGCATCCAGGCCATCAACGAGCAGCTGGAAGCCGTTTCGAACAACATCGCCAACGCCGGCACCTACGGCTTCAAGAGCAGCCGCGCCAACTTCGCCTCGGTGTATGCCGGCGACCAGGCCAATGGCGTGGAAGTGGCCTCGCTGACCCAGAACATCGGCCAGAACGGCAGCCTGCAGAACACCGGCCGCGGCCTCGACGCCGCCATCCAGGGCCGCGGCTTCTTCACCAGCCGTGACGCCCAGGGCGTGATGCAATACACCCGCGTCGGCATCTTCTCGGCCAACAAGGACGGCAACCTGGTCGACGCGGCCGGCCGCAACGTGCAGGGTTACGGCCCGACCGTGGGCGGCGTGATCGGCGTGATGGGCGACATCAAGATCCCGACCGGCCAGATCGCGGCCAAGGCCAGCACCGGCATCAATTTCGTCGGCAACCTGTCGGCCGATTGGGCTCCGAAACCGGCAGCCCCCGCTTTCAACCACACCGACTCGTCCACCTACAACATGGTCAAGCAATCGGTGCTGTTCGACTCGCTCGGCACCCAGCACACCGTGTCGCAGTATTTCGTCAAGACCGGCGCCAACACTGTCGCCGTGCATTACGCCATCGACAACGCGGCCCCGTCCGGCACTGCCACCACCCTGACCTTCGACACCCTGGGCCAGATCCCGGCGGGTACCAAGAGCGCGCCGCAGACCCTGGCGGCCGGCGGCGGCGCGGCTGCCCTGACCTTCACCATCGACTACAGCGGCACCACCCACTTCGCCGGCGAAGCCACCACCACCACCAACCGCAGCGACGGCTATGCCTCGGGCAGCTTCGTGGGCGTGGAACTGGCCGAAGACGGCTCGATCGTGGCCAAGTACAGCAACGAGCAGCAGCAGGTCGTCGGCACCCTGGCGATCGCCACCTTCCCGGACGAAGGCAGCCTGATCTCGACCAGCGACACCAGCTGGGCCGCCAACAACGCCTCGGGCACGCCGCTGTACAGCACCCCGGGCGTGGGCCTGGCCGGCAAGCTGTCGAAAGGCACGCTGGAAGGCTCGAACGTGGACATCACCTCGGAGCTGGTCGGCCTGATGACCTCGCAACGTAACTACCAGGCCAATTCGAAGGTCATCACGACCGAGAACCAGATGATGCAAGCCCTGATGCAAGCCCTCTAAGCTAAAGGCAGACCGTCATGGATAAACTGATCTTCACCGCCGTCAGCGGCGCCGAGCGCACCATGCGTGCGCAGCAGGTGCACGCGAACAACCTGGCCAATATCGACACCTCGGGCTTCCGCGCGAACTTGGAGGTGGCCGCGACCCAGGCGCAGCAACGTGGCTACGGCTACGACAGCATGCACCTGGCCCAGACCCAGGCGGACACGATCTCGACCCGCTCCGGGGCGGTGCGCGAAACCGGCCGTCCGCTGGACGTCGCCATCAATGGCGGCGGCTACCTGGCGGTGCAGTACGACGGCGGCGAAGCCTATACCCGTGCCGGCGCCATCGACATCGACGCCAACGGCGCGCTGTCGGTGCATGGCCATCCCCTGATGGGCGAAGGCGGCCCGATCACGCTGCCGCCGCACCAGGCGGTCGAAATCGGCACCGATGGCACGATCTCGGTCTTGAGCGAAGGCGCGACCGCCATGCAGGCGATCGACAAGCTGCGCCTGGTAAACGCCGAAGGCGCGGAGCTGACCAAGAACGAAGCCGGCCTGGTCGTGTCGCGCCGGGGCGAGCCGCTCGAGGCGGATGCGAACGTCACTGTGCGCGGCGGCGCCCTCGAGGGCAGCAACGTGTCGGCGGTCGAAGAAATGGTCGCCGTGATGAGCCTGAACCGCAGCTTCGAGATCCAGATGAAACTGTTCAAGGCCAGCGACAGCATGAATGAAGTGGGCAACCGCCTGATCGGCGCGTAAGCGTCCGCCAATTCACACCAATACGAGGAGTACCCATGAATCCAGCAATGTGGATCAGCAAGACCGGCGTCCAGGCGCAAGACGCCAAGCTGCAGGCAATCGCCAACAACCTGGCCAACGTCAATACCGTCGGCTTCAAGCGCGACCGTGTCGTGTTCGAAGACCTGTTCTACCAGGTCGACGCCCAGCCGGGCGCCCAGAGCGCGGACAACACCGTCTCGAACGGCGTCCAGCTCGGCAACGGTACCCGCCTGGTCGGCACCCAGAAGGTCTTCACCAACGGTAACATGCAGACCACCAGCCAGCCGCTGGACGTCGCCATTTCCGGCGCCGGCTTCCTGCAGGTGCGCCGCCCGAACGGCGAACCGGCCTTCACCCGCGCCGGCCAGCTGAAGGTCGATGCCAACGGCACCCTGACCAATGCCCAGGGCCTGGCCCTGGTGCCGCAGATTACCGTCCCGGAGAACGCCACCGCCATCACCATCGGCGAAAACGGCATGGTCTCGGCCACCATCGCCGGCAGCAGCGCCCCGACCGAACTGGGCCAGCTCACGCTGACCAGCTTCGTGAACCCGGCCGGCCTGCTGGCCCTGGGCGAGAACCTGTTCAGCGAAACGGCTGCCTCGGGCACCGCCAACGAAGGCCGTCCGGGCGATGGCGCCATGGGCAAGCTCAAGCAGGGCGCGCTGGAAGGCTCGAACGTGCAGGTGGTCGAAGAGATGGTCGACATGATCGCCGCCCAGCGCACCTACGAGATGAACACCAAGGTGCTGTCGGCTGCCGACAACATGCTGCAATACCTGGCACAGGCTGCACGCTAAATGAAAGTCCTGACTGCGGCGCTCTGCGCCCTCCTGCTGGCCGGCTGCGCAACCACGGCGCCGCGCCAGGCTTCGATCGACGACGACGAAGTGCCGATGGCAAGGACAAGCACGCGCGGCGTCTCCGGCGGCGTCTTCACGGGTGAAACCGTGTCGCTGACCTCGGACAGCCGCGCCTACCGCGTGGGCGACGCGGTCACCGTGATCCTCCAGGAAACCACCCAGGCCAGCAAGCGCGCCGGCACCAGCTTCTCCAAGGGGTCGTCGGTGGCGGTGGCCCCGATCGCCGCACTCGGCAAGACCTTCGGCAAGACCGCGATCGACATCTCGGCCGACCGCAGTTTTGATGGCGACGCCACCAGCACCCAGCAGAACGCCCTGTCCGGCGCGCTGACCGTGATCGTGCAGGAAGTGCTGCCGAACGGCCTGCTGCGCGTGGCCGGCGAGAAGAATCTGATGCTGAACCAGGGCGAGGAATTCGTGCGCCTGAAGGGCTTCGTGCGCGCCGCCGACATCGACAACGACAACCAGGTCTCGTCGCTGCGCGTGGCCAATGCCCGCATCGCCTATTCGGCGCGCGGCGCCCTGGCCGATGCTAATACCCCAGGCTGGCTGACCCGCTTCTTCAACAGCCCACTGATGCCGTTCTGAGGACGATATGATTCACAATTCTCATGTTGCCCGCGGTTTTCGTATCATGTTGTGTGCCGCCCTGCTCGGCGGCGCAGCCATGCCGGCCACCGCGGCGCAAGCGCTGCGCAACCTGGTCAGCGTCGAAGGCGTGCGCGACAATCCGCTGGTCGGCTACGGTTTAGTCGTCGGCCTGAACGGCAGCGGCGACTCCAGCCAGGTGAAATACGCCGGCCAGTCGGTCGTCAACATGCTCAAGCAGTTCGGCGTGCGCCTGCCCGATGGCGAAGACGCCAAGAACAAGAACGTCGCGGCCGTCATGGTGTCGGCCGTCTTCCCGCCGGGCTACCGCCGCGGCCAGGCGATCGACATCACCGTCTCTTCGCTGGGCGACGCCAAGAGCCTGCGCGGCGGCACCCTGTTGCTGACGCAATTGCGCGCGGCCGACAATGAAATTTATGCGCTGGCCCAGGGCAACCTGGTGGTCGGCGGCCTGAACGCCACGGGAAAAAGCGGCTCTTCGGTGACGGTGAACACCCCGACCACCGGCCGCATTCCGAACGGCGCCATGATCGAGCGCGAGATCGCCTCGGACTTCTCGACCCGCCCGCACCTCATGCTGCGCCTGCGCCAGCCGCATTTCGAGACCGCGACCAACGTGGTCGAAGCGATCAACAAGCGCTACGGCGCCATCGCGACCACCGCCGACGGCACCAGTGTCGAAGTCATCGCTCCAATCAACCCAACCGAGCGCGTGGCCTTCATGGCCAAGCTGAACAACCTGTCGATCGAATCGGGCATCGAAGTGCCGAAGGTCGTGTTCAACTCGCGCACCGGGACCGTGGTGATTGCCGACGGCCTGCGCGTGAAGGCGGCCGCCGTCACCCACGGTTCGCTCAAAGTGATCATTTCGGAAAGCTCGCGCGTGAGCCAGCCGGGCCCGCTGTCGCGCGGCCAGACCGCCGTCACGCCGGAATCGAAGCTGTCGGTCGACCAGGGCTCGGGCCAGATGTTTCGCTGGCCGCCCGGCGCCAAGCTGCAGACCATCATCGACGTGGTCAACAGCCTGGGCGCCTCGCCCGACGACATCATGGCGATCCTGCAGGCGCTCGACCAGGCCGGCGCAATCGAAGGCGAACTGGTGGTGATCTGATGCGCATCGACCCGACCCAACTCCAGCAGGCGGCCCTGGCTGCCGAAGCACCAGTGGCCCCGGCGGCCGCCCAGCCGGCGGCCGACCCGGTCTATGTCAAGAAAGCCACCAAGGCCGCGGTCGAGTTCGAGCGCTTCTTCATCTCGCACATGCTCAAGGAAATGCGCTCGTCCACCCGCGCCATGGCGACCGAAGACAGCGTGTTCAACAACAAGGTCAACCAGGACATGCAGGACATGGCCGACGACCAGCTGGCCGCGAGCATGGCCGGCAACCGCGCTTTCGGCATTGCCGATGCGATCCTGCGCCAGCTCGTCCCTGCCGCCCAGCCCGCCTCCAAGCCTGACACTAAAATCTAGTCGCAGGAAAACTTAATGCCGGGCAATAAACGGTCGCCTTGTTCAGGTAGACCCTGCCTCTGGAAAGAATCCGCACCATGGCCATCATCAATAACGCATTGTCCGGCGCCCTCGCCGCCCAGGTCGCTCTGTCCGCCAGCAGCCAGAACATCGCCAACCTGCAAACCAAGGGCTATACCCGCCAGTCTGCGCTCCTGACCGCCATGGGTCCGGACGCCAGCCCGCGCTCGGCCGGCAATGGCGTGCAGGTCAGCTCGCTGCTGCGCTTTTCGGACAACTACAAAAGCCAGGCCATGTGGCGCGCGGCGGCCGAACTCGGCGCGCATTCGCAGACCCAGCCTTACCTGAGCCAGCTCGAAAATGTCATGGGCGACGACACCGCCAGCCTGTCGGCCGGCATCGACCAGTTCTTCGGCGCCCTGAACGCCGTCGCCGGCGACCCGGGCTCGACCCCGCTGCGCCAGCAGGTGCTGACCTCGGCCGGCCTGATGGCCGAACGCTTTAACGGCCTGAACAACGTGTTCAACGCCCAGCTGCAGTCGGTGCGCAACCAGCGCAGCGCCATCGTCGACTCAGCCAACTCGCAGATCGCATCGATCGCCAGGCTGAACCAGCAGATCAGTGAAGCGCAGGCCGGCGGCCTGAGCGCATCAAGCATGATCGACGCCCGCGACCAGGCCATTGACGGCCTCGCCAGCAAGATGGCGCTGGAAGTTTCGGACAACGGCGACGGCACGCGCGACATCTCGCTCAAGACCGGCCAGGCACTGGTGCTGGGCAGCAAGCACGGCACCCTGACGGCCGCACCAACCGCGACCTCGCCCCAGGAATTCTCGCTGAACTTCGCCGGCACCAAATTCGTGCTCGATGCCGCCAGGCTCGGGGGCCAGCTCGGCGGCCTGGCAAAGTATGAAACCGAAAAACTGGTGCCGATGCAGGGCGATATCGCCTCCATCGCGCAGCAGCTCGCCAAGAAGGTGAACGACCAGCTGGCAGCCGGCCTCAAGCCTGCCGTGCCGCCCTCCACCACGCCTACCCCCGGCGCCCCGCTGTTCGTGTTCACCCCGGGCGGCAATGCCGACATGCTGAAGGTCGCGACTCCCTTTGTCGCGGAAGACTTCGCGTTTTCGAGCGACGGCGCGCCGGGCGACACGGGCAACCTGCAGAAGCTGGTCGCGATCAAAAGCCAGGACATCACGGTCGGCACCATCGGCACCGTGCTGCTCTCCGACGCCGACACCCAGATCGTCGGCAAGCTCGGCGTGGACAGCCAGCTCAACAAGGCCGCCCTGAAGACCACCCAGACCGTGCGCACCCAGTCGCTCGACGACTGGCAATCGACCAGCGGCGTGAACCAGGACGAGGAAGCCGTCAACCTGGTCGAATACCAGAACATGTACCAGGCGAACCTGAAAGTCATTTCGATCGCCAACCAGCTCTTCGACGCCACCCTGGCGATGATGGGCTAAAGGACCAGACCATGCGTATCGCCACCTCGCAGTACCAATCGACGATGAACCAGTCGCTCCAGACCAACCAGGAGCGCATCACCCACCTGACCCAGCAGATGGCGAGCAACAAGCGCATCCTGGTGCCGTCGGACGACCCGGTCGACAGCGTGCGCCTGGCGCGCCTGGCGCGCGAAGAAGCCACGGTGCAGCAATACCGCGACAACATCGGCTCGATCAAGATCCGCCTGACCAAGACCGAAGGCTACCTGAGCAATATGTCGAAGGAAATGGTCAACGGCCGCGACCTGCTGGTCTGGGCCTCCGATGGCGGCAACGCGGCGGAAGACCTGAAGGCCATGGTCAGCCCGCTCGAAGCGCTGCGCGAGAGCCTGTTCTACAACGCCAATACGATCGACCAGGAAGGCCGCTACGTGTTTTCCGGCACCCTGACCACGACCGCGCCGATCAAGTACGACCCGGCTGCCGCCCTGGGCTCACGCTACACCTATGCCGGCAACACCAATTCGCAGAACGTGGTGGTCGGCAACGGTATCACCCAGGCCGGCAACCAGGACCTGAAGGGCCTGGAAAAGCTGCTGAATCAGCTCGACGAGAGCATCGACCTGCTCAAGACGCCGGGCATTACCGCGAATAACCCGGCACTGCGTACGGTGCTGGCAAACAACCTCGGCGGCTTCGACGATGCGCTCGACCTGGTCAGCGGCAAGATCGCCGTGCTGGGCGGCGCGCAGAACATCATGGCCACGCTCGACGCGAATCACTCGAATGTCAGCCTGTCGAATAAAATGGCGATTACCGATATCGGCGCCCTCGACGTCGGCGAGGCTGCGACCTCGCTCAACGGCTATTCGACCGCGCTGCAGGCTACGTACAAAGCGTACAGCCGGATCGGCACCCTGTCCCTGTTCTCGGTCCTGTAAGCCATGATGGAAGCTGCCCTGCGCCCGGCCAACCCGGGCCTCACGAATACCACCGCCGCGACCGGCACCGGCGCCGCGGCGCGCGCCACCGCGATCCGCCCGGCCGATCCGGACAGCCGCGTCGTTACGCAGGTCGCTGCCGCCTCTGCCCCGCTCCAGCGCGGCATCAAGTGGGATACCCGGCTGCAAGGCGACGTCGCGCGCGCGCAACAGGCGGTCGACTACCTGGAACGTGTCGCATCCCAGCTCGAAGCCCTGAAAGCCGACCTGAGCGCCAAGATCTCGGGCCGCGGCGACCCGGCACGCCAGATCGAACTGCGCGCCCAGCAGCTCGCCACCGCCTTGCAGACCCGCGCCAGGAAGAGCGGCGGCGGCGTCGATTCCCAGCTCGAGTTCAAGGATGGCCAGGCGGCCACGACGCGTTTCCGCATCCGCGGCTTCGACATGGCTGCGCTGCAAGCCGCCGGTTCACAGACTTATGCATTCTCGGTCGGCAGTTCCGGCGGCCCCCAACTGACGGCCACCATCGACGAAGGCATGACGCCCCAGGAAATCGCCGCCCGCCTCGACCGTACCCTGTCGCCGGTGAAGGTCCGCGTCTCGCTCGACAACCAGCAGCAGCTGGTGTTCGGTGCGCCGGAAGCCGAATGGGTTGGCGTCAAGGATGCGATCGCGATCTCCGGCCGCGGCCGCGTGGACACGGCCGAAGAGCCACCTGTCATCGCACCTGAGCAATGGAATATCGGCAACCCTGACGCCCTGCGCCAGAGCCTGCGCGAAGTGATGGCGGCCCTGGGCCGCGTGCGCCGCTCGCAAGAAGCGGCCAGCGCGGCGCTGAGCGCTGCCATGGCCCGTACGCCGCAGCCGGCGATTCCGGAAGCGGAGCTGGCGATCATTTCGCAGGATTTCACCGCGACCGCAGCGGGGCATGACTACCACTCGCTGCTGGCGATTACGTCTGCGCTGGTGGGCGTGAGCCGTGAACGCGTGCAGGCGCTGCTGGGCTTGCGTTAGGCGCTCTTCTCTTCCGCGAAAAAGCTCCTTCGTGAACTGAACCCCGTAAAGTTGGACGGTTGGTTTAATGAGCGGCCAAGGGCTGGGTTCTGTATTGCACAGGACTCAGCCCTTTTAGTTTCATCTTGATGCGGTCGTGATTGTAATAGCGGATGTA
>NZ_JCASID010000024.1:0-35852 GCF_059685855.1 Telluria sp. ZB4P37 | reverse complement strand
TTTACAACCCTAAACCTTTACCTGCAACCCCCTCCCGATACCCTTCAGCAACTCATCTTCGGTAGCCCCTGGCAACTCATCTGCCACTTATCTTGGACAGCAGTGCGCCTGCGCGGGAACGACGGTCTTTAAGCAAACAAGTAGCGAACGGTAACTTTATCCCACTACTTTTGAACGTCACCCCCGCGCAGGCGGGGATCCAAGTTCGTTCCGCTGCCACCAGCTCCACACCCCGCCTTGCATCTTTCCCCCACCTGATAAATACTGTCGGCTTCCAACGAGCACCGGAGCATTCGCATGACACACCGCCACGCCCTGATCGCCGCCGCCCTTGCCAGCGTTTGCGCCACCCAAGCCGCCGCGCAGGACATGGGAGCGCCGAAAGGCGACCAGGAAGCCTGCTACGGCGTCGCCAAGGCCGGCCAGAACGACTGCGGCACCGCCAGCCACGGCTGTTCGGCTGCCGCCAAGACCGACAACGACCCGAACGAATGGAAGTACGTTGCAAAGGGTAGCTGCACCAAGCTCGGCGGTGCGCTCGAGGCGGGCCGGGTCGCGCAAGACAAGGCCCAGCCGGCCAAGGCCGAGCCAGCCGAAGCCGAACCGAAGAAATAATCCCATGCGCGCCCCGGACGCCGCTTGCAAGGTCGGCGTGGGGCTGCGCACGCCGCACTACCGCGCTTTCCTCGAAGGGCGTCCGGCGGCCGGCTTCATTGAAGTCCACAGCGAAAACTACCTGGCCCGCGCCGGCTGGGACTGGCACGTCCTGAACGAACTGCGCCGCGATTATCCGATCAGCCTGCATGGCGTCGGGCTCGGCCTCGGTTCGGCGCGCGGCTTTTCCCCCGCCCATCTGGAACGCGTACGCGCACTGGTCGAGGCCGTCGATCCTTTCCTCGTTTCCGAACACCTGAGCTGGGGTGCGCTGGCCGACCGCCAGCTCAACGATCTGCTGCCGGTCACGCTCGACCATGCTGCCCTGGCACTGGTGAGCGAGCGCGTTGCGCGGGTACAGGACGCTCTGGGGCGCCGGCTGCTGGTCGAAAACGTCTCGACCTATGTGCGCTTCCGCGCCGATGCGATGAGCGAAGCCGCATTCCTGGCCGAACTGGCCCGCCGCACCGGCTGCGCCATCCTGCTGGACGTGAACAATCTCTACGTCAACCAGCACAACCATGGCGAAGACGCGCTGGCCGCGATCGCCGCGCTGCCGGTGGGGAGCGTCGGCGAGATCCACCTGGCCGGCCACCTGGCAACGCCGCTGGCGCTGGTCGACCACCATGGCGCGGCCGTCAGCGATGCCGTCTGGGAGCTGTACCGCGCCGCCTTGGAACGATTCGGTCGCGTGCCGACCCTGGTCGAATGGGATGCCGATATCCCGCCGCTCGAGGTCCTGCTGGCCGAGGCCGCGAAGGCCGACCGGATTGCAGAAGACTACTCACTGCCGGCCATCCATGCCTTCCTGCCGCAGGGGGCAGGGCAGGCCGGCATCCCCGACGAGGCGCTTGCCAGCGTCCAGCAGCAATTCGGCAACGCGCTGTTCGACCGCCGGCAGGAAGCCAGCCTTGCGCCGCTGCTGAACGAGGGCGGAATAGGGCGCCTGGCCCTCTACCGCGGCAACCTGGGCGCCGGCTGGGAGCGGGCGTTGATGGATGCCTACCCGGTCGTGCGCCAGCTCGTCGGCGAAGAATTCTTCGAAGGAATGGCGCGCGCCTACGGCAAGGCCGCTCCTTCACTCGATCCCGACCTGGCCGGCTTCGGCCAGCGATTCGCGGATTTCCTCGACAGTTTCGCCCCGGCCGCGCCTTTTCCTTACCTGCCGGACATGGCGCGCCTTGAATGGGCCGTGCACCGCGCCCATCTGGCGCCGGACGTGGAGCCGGTCGGGATCGATGCGCTGGCCCGGCTCGCGCCGGAAGCGCTCGAGGCCGCCCGCTTCACTCTGCATCCTTCCGTGGCGCTGCTGCGTAGCCCGTGGGCAAGCGTGCCGCTCTGGCAGGCGCACCAGCCGGATGGGCCGGCCCTGCCATCAAACGTGCATGCGCCATGCGTGGCCCTGGTGGTGCGGCCGTGCTGGAAGGTGGAGGTGGTGGAGTTGTGCGTGCCGGAAGCTGCCGCCCTGGAGCGGCTGGTGGCAGGCTCCAGCTTCGGCGAGGCGATCGACGCCATGCTGGCCTGCGGGGAGGGCAGTGAGGCCCCGGACATCGGCGCCATGCTGCAGGCCTGGTTCAGGCGCGGCGTGGTCGCCGCAATCGTCCTGGACTGAAGACCGCGCTGCTGAAAGATGAAGCTTAGTGGAAAGCGCGCAGGACTCGCTGTTCGCCCGAATAGTCCTGGTAGCGCTCGTTGGCGGCGCGGGTGGCGGCCATCATGCGCTCGAGCTGGGCGTCTTCGAAACGCGCCAGTTCTTCGTTCGCGGCTTCCAGGGCCAGCGCCAGCTTGGCACGCGCAGTCTGGTAGAGCACGCTCGTGTAGTGATCGGTGTTCTTGAGCAGTTCTTCCGCGTTTTCGATCACCAGACGCAAGTCTCCGATGAGCTGTTCCTGCGACTGCGACTGCGCGCAGCGGTTCGGGGTTTCCATCGCTTCACCTTTGGCCGTTGATATTAGTCGATACCTGACGACTTAAAATATAAACAAGGAAGCCCCGTTCTGTTTGTTAGCGCGCAAACATAAGCCCGCCATTATGCGCAGTTATTGAACGCGGATCTGCACGTCGCCCAGGGTCACGGTCTGGCCAGAGCGGATCTTGGCGGTCTTGCGCAATTCCTTCTTGCCGTCGACCTTCACGCCGCCGCCGGCGACCAGGTGCTTGCCGGCGCCGCCGCTGTCGACCAGGCCGACCAGCTTGAACAGCTGGTTGACCTCGACGAATTCCTCTGTCAAATCGAACACTATTTTTTGCATACATTCCTCGGGGTGGTGAGGCGGCCTGGATCTTCCGGGCCGCCTTCTTGATCATTATTCGATTGCATCCGGCCGGGTCATGTCGATTGGCACGATCCACTGGTTGAATTGCTGCTCGTCCACGAAACCGGACTGCAATGCGGCCTGGCGCAGGGTCAGGCCGTCGTGCGACGCGGTCTTGGCGATTTGCGCGGCGCGATCATACCCGATGTGCGGCGCCAGCGCGGTTACCAGCATCAGCGATTTTTCCATCAGCTCGGCGATGCGGGCATGGTTCGGCTCGATGCCCTGGGCGCAGTGGGTGTCGAAGGAGCGCATGCCGTCGGCGAGCATGCGCGCGCTCTGCAGGAAGTTGTGCGCGATCATCGGCTTGAACACGTTCAGCTCGAAATTGCCCTGCGAGCCGCCCACCGTGAGCGCCACATCGTTGCCGAATACCTGGCAGCACAGCATGGTCAGCGCCTCGCACTGGGTGGGATTGACC
This sequence comes from Telluria sp. ZB4P37, assembly GCF_059685855.1. Taxonomy (NCBI): domain Bacteria; kingdom Pseudomonadati; phylum Pseudomonadota; class Betaproteobacteria; order Burkholderiales; family Oxalobacteraceae; genus Telluria; species Telluria sp. ZB4P37. Next base: position 32,462 of record NZ_JCASID010000024.1, on the reverse strand, counting down.
TTGCCCGGCATGATCGAGCTGCCCGGCTCGTTTTCGGGAATCGTGATTTCGCCCAGGCCCGAGCGCGGCCCCGAGGCCATCCAGCGCACGTCGTTGGCGATCTTCATCAGGGCCGTGGCCAGGGTTTTCAGCGCGCCGTGGCTGGAGACCAGCGCGTCGTGCCCGGCCAGCGCCATGAACTTGTTCGGCGCGGTCTTGAAGGACAGGCCCGTGAGCGAAGCCAGCTCGGCGGCGATGCGCGGGGCGAAGTCCGGATGTGCATTCAGGCCGGTGCCTACCGCCGTGCCGCCGGCTGCCAGCGCCAGCAGGCCGCTCAAGGTGGAGCGGATCGCGCTTTCCGCGAACTCCAGCTGGGCGACATAGCCGGAAAATTCCTGTCCGAGCGTCAGGGGCGTCGCGTCCTGCAGGTGGGTGCGGCCGATCTTGACGATGTCCTCGAAGTCGCGCGACTTGCGCAGCAGCGTCGAGCGCAGCTGGGACAGGGCCGGCAGCATGTTTTTCGCCACGGCCAGCGCCGCCGCCACGTGCATGGCGGTGGGGAAGATGTCGTTCGACGATTGCCCCATGTTGACGTGGTCGTTCGGGTGCAGCAGGCGCTTCTCGCCGCGCTCGCCCTGGAGGAGCTCGGAGCCGCGGTTGGCCAGCACCTCGTTCATGTTCATGTTGCTCTGGGTGCCCGAGCCGGTCTGCCAGACGGCCAGCGGGAATTCCTGCGGGTGCTGGCCGGCCAGCACCTCATCGGCGGCGCGGATGATGGCGTCGGCCTTGTCGCTTGGTAGCTTGCCCAGCGAGCGGTTGACGGCCGCGGCGGCGCGCTTGACCTGGGCCAGGGCAGAGACCAGTTCCGGCGCCATGCGTTCGGTCGAGATATGGAAATGGTGCAGCGAGCGCTGAGTCTGGGCACCCCAGAGGCGATCCGCGGGAACCTCGATCGGGCCGAAACTGTCCTTTTCAATCCTGTTGTTCATGGGCATGTCCTGTCGAATGCAAGGCTGGGATTAAAGAGTTTATCGCAATGTCCGTTAATGACGAACAGGCTTCATTTTTGCATCTACTTATGGCGTTCCGGCTTCCCTTGTTATTCAGTTGCGCGCTGCTGGCCGGCGCCGCCCAGGCGGCCGAGCTCGGTGAGCCGCGCGTGGGCTCCTTCATTGGCCAGCCGCTGGTGGCCGACATCGAGCTCACCATGCTGGAAGACGCCGCCACGCCCGTGCAGGTGCGCCTGGCCAGCCCGAACGTCTACCACGGCGCCAACATCATCATGCCGCCGGTGCTGTCGACCTTGACCTTCTCCGTCATGCGGCGCGACGGCCGCCAATTCCTGCACATCACGTCCTTGAAGCCGGTCGACTCGGCCCACCTGCATCTCTACCTGGAGCTTGGCGACGGGGCGCAGCGTGGCGTGCGGCTGGCCACCTTGTGGCTGTCGCCGGATCCGCATCCGGCGCCGGCGCCGGTGGCGGTCGCCGCGCCTGTGGTGGTGAAGCCGGCTCCTGCCAAGGTCGCGGTAGTGGAACCAGTGCAGGTCGACAAGCCCGCACCTGCGCCAAGCCGTCCCAAACCGGTTCTCGTTGCGGCGCCGCCCAAGCCTGTGCCCGTCGCACCTCCCAAGCCGGAGCCGGTTCATGCGCCGGCCCCGGCGCCTGCCGCCTGCGCGCCGCAAGTCCAGCCAGAGCAGAACGCCTGCGCGGCCTTGGGCGTGAAGAACGCACTGCTGAACGAGCAGCTCGGCCAGCTCGAGGGCAAGGTCAAGGTGCTGCAGCTTGCGATGGGCGCTGCGCCGGCTGCCGTCGTGCCGGCAGCCAGGCCCTACAAGCTGAAGAAGAAAAAGGTGGAGCCTGCGCCGCCGGAAGCCGATACGCCCTGGCTGCTGGTGGTTGGCGGCATGACCGGTCTGCTGGCGCTGGTGGCGGGTGTGCTCGTGGCGATGCGCCGCAAGCGCTCCGCCAAGCGCAAGGCTGTCCCACGCCATGTCGAGCCGACCGTTCCCCTCGGGACGCGCCTGAAGGCGCGGCTGGGCAGTCTGGGCAAGCCGGCTAAAACACCGGCACCGCCCGCCCGCGAGGCTGCGCACGACTCGTCTACACAAGTTTGAGTTTTACGTTATACTAAAAATGTGGTCGTTTAGATCACAAACGGCACAGAGGCCTGTCGCAGCCACCACCGATAGCGTGGCGCGGAAAACAGGTAACGTTGAAGAAACGCCTGTGTCCGGAAGCAGTTCGTGAGCCAGCTTAGGCAGCGGACGCCGGATGCAACCGGCAAGAGGCGACGCCAGGAGATACCTGGTGTTCGCTCTCCCGAATTCCTTGCCTGGGCGCCCGCCCGGGTATGAACGAAGCGCCTGCGGGCGCTTTTGTCATTTCCGGCGTCCGGTTTTGCCATGCGCTGCGCATGGCCGGTCTCCTGTTGCGCACTGAACGGCGCTACAATCGGGGCACAGGAACAGCCGCATACTATGAAAAACTGGATCAATCGTTTGATGGGCAGCACCGACAGCCAGGTTGCTGCCGAAGCGGCCGCCGCGCAGCTTGACGCCGGCGCCCCGGACGCGCCGCCGGATGCCGCCCGGGCCGACGAACTGTATTACCTTTGGCTGCTGGGCCCGGCCGGCTTCGACGCGCCTGCGGAGACCGAACAACTGATCCTGGAGCAAGTCCGTAGTGTGGCGCAGAATCCGGCCGTGGCCGCCGAGCTGGTGCCGCGCGTGCCCGAGCTGATCCCCAAGCTGCTGCGCAGCCTGCGCGACGAGAGCGTGACGACCGGCGAGCTGGCGCGCCAGGTGGCGGAAGACGTGGTGCTGGTGGCCGACGTGCTGCGCGAAGCGAACAGCGCCTATTACCGTCCGATCACTCCGATCAAGACCCTGGACGCCGCCATCATGTTGCTGGGCCAGAACGGCTTGCGCATGCTGCTGGCTAGGGTCGCCTTCCGCCCGGTGATCCGGATGCAGGAGGCCGGTTTCGCGCGGCGTGCGGCGCCGCTGGTCTGGAACCATTCCGAGAAGTGCGCGGTCGCGGCCAGCCTGATGGCGCCGGGGCTGACGGCGGACATTTTCGAATCCTGCCTGGCCGGGCTGATGCAGGACGTCGGGTTGATCGTGGCGTTCCGCTTGGCCGACCGGGTCTGCCAGAACGGGAAGGTGCCGAAATCGGCGGCCTTCGGCGCGGAATTGCTGGCGCGCAGCCGTCAATTGTCGGCGGTGATCGCCACGCACTGGGACTTTCCGAACGAGGTGGCCGATGCGATCGCGTTGGCAGGCGATCCGGGTGGATCCAGCCTGGCGCAGGCGGTGGCGCAGGGCGATCATATTGCCAAGCTGCGGATCCTGATCGATGCGGGGATGCTGCCGGAGGACGATGCGCTGGTGGCGGAGGGGCTCAACAGCTTCCAGCGCCGGTGTTTGGGGAAGTTGAGTAACCTGGAGGAGTAGGGCGGGCGGGTCTCCCGCCCGCGCGTTCAAACTTCTTTCGCTCCGTCGGACGGTATTCGGACTCGTACACAAATTGCCCACCCTGCGAGGCGCGGCAATTCGGAAGCTGGCGGCCGCAGGAAATAAAAAAGGCACCCGCAGGTGCCTTCGCTTGAATCGCTGCTAAATCAATGCGCGCACATTGCGCGATCCAGTTGCCCCATCCACGGCTCGGTCACGTCGCGAATCGCGCGGTCGTTGGCCATCAGCTGCTTGAGCAGGTCGATCTTGCGCTGGCGCTTGGCGCCGTCCAGTGCCGGCACACCGCAGAGGGCGGCACCGGCGGCCACGCTTGCCTGCACGTTCAGCTTGTCGAAGGCATTCCATTCGCCTGCCTGCGCCGCGTTCTTCATCTGGCCACTCAGGCCAGCGAGGTTTTCGTACATCGAGAGAACGTCGTTCGATTTCATGTTGGCACCGAGGCAAGGTTCGCCGGCTGGATTACCGGCTATCTAAGCCATTTACGGATGCGCTTTCCGGAACTTTAGGGTTTCGACGAAAAATAATTGAAATATTTTTCGTCAGCCATGAATGTAGTCATTCATGCATGGTCAAGCGCCCCTGCATGGGCCAGAATGCCGGTCGCCATTCCACGATTTCAGCAGTTTGGCCCCGTTATTTGCAGTCTGTCGCATTCCAGGGGCAGGGCGCATGCGGCTTCCTTACCCTGCAGGCTGGGTTCTTGCGCCACGGCGCGAAGCCGACATCAAATAAAAACAGATTCGAGAGAGAACTTATGAGAGACATGCTAGTGGCGCGCACCGCTGCGGCGGCCGCGTTCGCGCTGACCGCGGCCACGGCGCAGGCAGAGGCACCGTTTTCGTTCGCGGCGACGCCGGGCAAGCTGCCGAAAGACGTGATTCCGCTGCAATATGCCGCGCATATCATGCCGGACGTCGCGGGCAACAGCTTCCGCGGGTCGCAAACGGTGGAGATCGAAGTCTTGAACCCGACCTCGACCATCATGCTCAATGCCGACCACCTGGAAATCGAGGCCGCGAGCCTGTCCGGCAAGGGCATCGGCAAACTCGCGCTGGCTCCCATCCTGGACAAGGCGCAGCAGACCCTGCGCTTCGACCTGCCGAAGCCGCTGGCGCCGGGTAAATACGAACTGGCCATGCGTTTCCGCGGCCAGATCAACCGCGAGGGACGCGGCCTGTTCTATGTCAACTACAAGGCGGGCGGGGCGGACAAGAAGCTGATCGCCACCACCATGGCCCCGAGCGACGCGCGCCGCATGCTGCCGACCTGGGACGAGCCGGCCTTCCGGGCCCGCTTCAAGCTGACGGTCGACGTCCCTGGCAATTTCAAGGCCTATTCCAACACCCCGATCGAGAAACAGGAAACGCTCCTTGGGGGCGTGCAGCGCATTTCCTTCGGCAATACGCCGAAGATGCCAAGCTACCTGGTCGTGCTGGTGGCAGGCGAACTGGAACGTTTGGCCGGCAAGCAGGACGGCGTCGACATCGGCATCGTCACCACCGAGGGCAAGCTCGGCTCGGCGGTCTTTCCGCTGGCCGCCACGCGCGACCTGCTGCACTACTTTAATCATTACTTCGGCATCCCGTACCCGCTGCCGAAACTCGACCAGATCGCGATTCCCGGCGGCTTCAATGGCGCGATGGAAAACTGGGGCGCGGTGGTCTATAACGAGCCGACCCTGCTCTACGACCCGAAGAAGAGTCCGGAGCGGGTCAAGAAATTCACCTTCAACATCAATGCCCACGAAGTCGCCCACCAGTGGTTCGGCAACCTGGTGACCATGGCCTGGTGGGACAACCTGTGGCTCAACGAAGGCTTTGCCTCCTGGATGGCGTCCAAGGCGACCCAGCACTTCCACCCGGAATGGCGTCCCTACCTGGACAGCGTGTCCGAGCGCGAATACGTGATGAACCTGGACGCGCGCAAGACTACCCACCCGATCCAGGCCCCGATCGAGAACGAAGAGCAGGCCGCGGCGGCGTTTGACGCCATCACCTATGAAAAGGGCGAAGCCTTCCTGCGCATGCTCGAGGCTTACCTGGGCGAAGAACCTTTCCGCAAGGGCATGCGCGCCTATATGGCCAAGCACCAGTATTCGAATACGACATCAAGCGACTTGTGGGCGGCGCTGGAGAAGGCCTCCGGCAAGCCGGTGGCCAGGCTGGCCTCGGACTGGACCACGCAGCCGGGCTTCCCCCTGATCAAGGTCGAGCAGGTGTGCGAAGACGGCAAGCGCAAGGTCACGCTGTCGCAAGAGCAATATCGCCTGGACGAGCCGGCCGTCGAGAAACGCCTGTGGAACGTGCCGCTGCAGGTCGGCACTGTCAACGGCAAGGCCTGGTACACATTGCTGTCCGGCCCGAGCACCACGCTCACCCAGGCCAGCTGCGAGGGCGCGCTGGTGGTCGATCCACACAGCGTGGGTTATTTCCGCCTGCATTACGATCCGGAGAGCTTCCGCGCGCTGGCCGAGCAGGCGCCGCGCCTGCCCGACAGCACGCGCCTGCGCCTGCTGGCCGATACCTGGAGCCTGGCCTCGAACGGCCGCATGGGGCTGGACGGCTACCTGAACCTGGTGCGGCGCTATGGCGAGGAGCCGCGCCTGGCGATATGGGAAGCGATCCTGTCGCACCTGCGCACGCTCGACTCGCTGGCACGCGGGGAGCCGGAACGGGCGCTGATCCGCCGCTTCTTCATCGATTTGGCGCGCCCGAAGTTCGAGCAGCTTGGCTGGGACGAAAAGCCGGGCGAAACCGCGGAGGACGCCCAGTTGCGCGGCATGCTCGCGACCTCGCTGGCGCGCGCCGGCGACCCGGTGGCGATCGAGCAGGGCCGCGCCCGCTTTGCGCGGCTGCTGCAAGACCCGGCCGCGGTGCCGCCCTCGATGATCGACTTCGTCACCGCCACCGCCGGCCGCTATGCCGACACCGCCACCTACGACATCCTGGTCGCCCGTGCCGCGAATGCCCCGACCAGCGAGGAGCGCAACCGCTACGGCCGCGCGCTCGCCGCAGCCCAGGACCCGGCGCTGGCTGCGCGCACCCTGCAGTGGCTGCTTTCGCCGCAGACCCCGCCCGACCTGGTGCCGTTTATCGTGGGCGGCATCGCCAACGAGCATCCCGACCAGACCTGGAATTTCGCTATTGCGCACCGCGACGCGCTGCTGAACAATATGGAATCCCTGGGCCGCAACGCCCTGTTCGCCAGCATCGTGTCGTCGTCCAGCAATCCGGCCCATGCCGAGATGATGGAAGCCTATATGCGCAAGAACTTCGGCCCCGATGCCGTGGTCGAAGCCGAGCGCGTCGGCAATGGCGTGCGCGTGCGCGCGGCCCAGAAGGCGCGCCTGCTGCCGCAGGTACGCGCTGCTCTCCAATATTTGCACCACAATTAAGTCACCACAACCTAAGTCAAGGGAAGCTATGAAAACCAGCTCGACTCCGATCAGGACTGCAATCACCCTGGCCATGTGCGGTGCCGCCTTCGCATTCGTCCCGGCCCAAGCCGCCGGGCAGGGCGCCGCGCCTGCCGCCAAGCCTGCCGCCGCCGTCATGCTGCCGGGCGACGATTTCTACGCCTGGGCCAATGGCGAGTGGATGGCCAAGACCGAGATCCCGGCGGACCGCGGTTCGTGGGGCGCCATGGTGGCGCTGGCGGACGAAAGCAACGGCCGCATCGTCAAGCTGATCGAGGAGGCGGGAGCCAGCAAGTCGGCCAGCGCCGAGGCGCGCAAGGTGGCCGATTTCTACACCGCCTACATGAATGAAAGCGCGATCGAGGCTGCCGGCCTGGCCTCGCTCAAGCCGCGCCTGGCGAAGATCGATGCGATCAAGGACCGTGCGGGCCTGGCGCGCACCCTGGGCGAATTCCTGCGCGCCGACGTCGACCCACTCAACGCCACCAATTTCAGCACCCCGAATGTGTTCGGCGTGTGGATCAACCAGGGGCTGACTGACCCGTCGCGCAATGTCCCTTATTTCCTGCAGGGCGGCATCGGCCTGCCGGACCGCGCCTATTACCTCGACGCCAGCCCGAAGATGGCCGAGCTGCGCACCAAATACCAGCAATACATCGTGGCCATGCTCAAGCTGGCCGGCTACGACAACGTGGACCAGCGTGCCGCCAAGATCTTCGCGCTCGAGTCCGAGCTGGCCGAAAGCCACGCCACCCGTGAAGAATCGGCGGACATCCAGAAAGCCAACAACCCCTGGACCATGAAGGACTTCGCCGCCAAGGCCCCGGGCATGGACTGGAACGCCTTCATGAAGGGTGCGCGCCTGGAAGGCCAGGACCGCTTCATCGCCTACCATCCGGGCGCGCTCAAGGGCGCCGCCGAGCAGGTAGCGGCCACCGACCTGGCCACCTGGAAGGATTACCTGGCCTTCCACAGCCTGAACCAGTATGCCGGCACGCTGCCGAAGCCTTATTCCGACCTGCGTTTCGAGTTCTACGGCAAGGGCCTGACCGGCTCGCCGCAGCAGTCGCCGCGCTGGAAGCGGGCGCTCGCGGCCACCAATGGCGCGATGGAAGAAGCCGTCGGCAAGATGTATGTCGCCAAATACTTCCCGGCCGAGAACAAGGCGCACATCCAGAAGATGGTTGCCAACATCAAGGATGCCTTCACCCGCCGCATCGACAAGCTCGACTGGATGGCGCCTTCGACCCGCGCCCAGGCCAAGGAAAAAGTGCGCACGATGTATGTCGGCGTGGGCTATCCGGATACCTGGAAATCGTATGGCGGCCTGCAGGTATCAAACAAGGATGCGCTGGGCAACGTGATGCGCGCCCAGGAATTCCACTATACCCGGCAGCTCGCGAAGCTCAAGCAAAAGCCGAACAAGACCGAGTGGGCCATGCCGCCGCAACTGGTCAACGCCGTCAACCTGCCGCTGCAGAACGCGCTGAACTTCCCGGCCGCGATCCTGCAGGCGCCGTTCTATGACCCGAAGGCGTCGGACGCGCAGAACTACGGCGCGCTCGGCTCGGTGATCGGCCACGAGATCAGCCACAGCTTCGACGACACTGGCGCCCAGTTCGACGCCCAGGGCCGCCTGCGCGACTGGTGGACCAAGGAAGACCTGGCGCATTTCCGGACCGCCTCGCAGAAGCTGGTGCAGCAGTACAACGGCTACAAGCCGTTCGACGACCTGGCCGTCAATGGCCAGCTGACGCTGAGCGAGAACCTGTCCGACCTGGCCGGCCTGGCCGCGGCCTATGACGCCTTTAAAGTCTCTCCGAGCGGAAAGGGCACCGGACCGGAAGCGGACCGCGAGTTTTTCACTGGTTTTGCGCGCAGCTGGCGCAGCAAGATGCGCGAAGCATCGATGCGCCGCGTGGTGCTGACCGACAGCCACTCGCCGGGCCAGTACCGCACCTATACCGTGCGCAACCTGGATGCCTGGTACAGGGCCTTCGACGTGCAGCCGGGACAGGCGCTGTATCTGGCGCCGGAACAGCGCGTACGGGTCTGGTAATACGGATCTTCAAGACCGTCGCTCCCGCGCAGGCGGGAACCCGAGTTTGGCTGGCCTGTCGAAACGCACGCGCGCTCTACAGCGCACGCAAAATTGGGTCCCGGCCTGCGCCGGGGCGACGTGCTGTGGTTGCGGGCCACGGGTTGCGGCGCGACTCGCCAATCGATAAACGGCATTAACGGCATAAACGGTGATAATGCGTCATCACTTCCAGGCACCCCGATGACTCCCGACGACATCTCCCACCGCACGCTCGACCACTACGACCGCAACGCCGACGCCTTTTTTGCCGGCACGATCGACCACGACGTGCGCCAGAACATCGATGCGCTGTTGAATGCGATCGAAGCGCCGGCACCGTTCACGATCCTCGACCTCGGCTGCGGCCCGGGCCGCGACCTCAAGACGTTTACCGAACTCGGCCACAAGGCCATTGGCCTCGACGGCAGCGAACGTTTCGCAAGCATGGCGCGCGCCTATGGCGGCTGCGAGGTCTGGTGCCAGGATTTCCTGCACCTCGACCTGCCGCAAGCGATGTTCCACGGCATCTTCGCCAACGCCTCGCTGTTCCACGTTCCCAGCGCCGAGCTGCCCGGCGTGCTCGCGCACCTTCATACCGCTTTGACACCCGGCGGCGTCCTGTTCAGCTCGAACCCGCGCGGCGACAACCGCGAAGGCTGGAACGGCCCGCGCTACGGCAGCTATTATGATTACGAAACCTGGAAAGGCTTCCTGGTCGCGGCAGGTTTTGTTCCCGTGCACCATTACTACCGTCCGTCGGGCTTGCCGCGCGAGCAGCAGCCCTGGCTGGCCAGCGTCTGGCGCAAGCCGGTGGGTTAGCTGGCGCACAGAGTGCTTCAAGCATGAGGCCTATGGTAGGACTTCGGTTCACAACCACCTGAGGTGAAGCAATGAACAAGGATCAAGTTAAAGGCAAGGCGAAGGACATTGGCGGCAAGATCCAGGAAAAGGTCGGCGAAGCCACCGGCAACCGCCAGCAGCAGCGTGAAGGCGTGTCCAACCAGGCTGAAGGCAAGGTGCAGAAAAAGGTCGGCGATGTGAAAGACATCGTCAAGGGCAACCGGTAAGTTCCTCCGTCCCCATGAAAAAGCCGCGCACTGCGCGGCTTTTTCATGGGCGGATGCTTAGCCGGCCTTGTGCTTTTTCCTGGCGTGGTCGCCCAGTACGTCTTCGATGTACAGCATCTCGACCAGCACCGCGAGGCCGGCCGCCAGCGGCGTTGCCAGGGCCACGCCGGCAAAGCCGAACAGTGTGCCGAAGACCAGTTGCATCACGATCACCAGCGCCGGCGGCAGGTCGACCGCCTTGGCCTCGATCAGCGGCTGCAGCACATAGCCTTCGACCAGCTGGATGCCGACGAACAGCAGCACCGTGTATAGGGCCAGGTCCGGGCTGATCGACAGCGCCAGCAGCACGGCCGGCACGCCGGCCATGATCGGGCCGAGGTAGGGAATGAAATCGAGCAGGCCGGCAATGATGCCGAGGATGAGCGCGAGTGGCACGCCGAGCACGCTCAGGCCGATCGAGGTGACAGCGCCGACGATCAGCATCGACGCCGCCTTGCCCATCAGCCAGCTCGACAAGGTATGGCCGAGCTCCTGCTGCACTTCGCGTGCACGGCTGCGCTTGCTTTGCGGGACCAGGCGAATGACGCCGCGGCTGTACACCTCCGGTGTCGCGGCAAAGTAAATGCCGACGAACAGGATGATGATCACATTGCCCACGGCGCCGACGACACCGCCGAAGAACAGGCCCGCATTCGGCACGATGCTGCCCATCTGCTTGACGATCTGCTCGGGCGGCGGAAGTTCCGCCACGACGCGCTTGAGCAAGGGATGCTGCTGCACTTCGCTTTGCAGGCGCTTGACGGCGGCCGGGATTTCTTTCGCCAGCTTGCCGGACTGCTCGGCGATCTGCGGCGCCATCGCCCAGCTGCCGAAGCCGATGATCGCCGCCAGCAGCGCGACCACGACAACCAGGGCCAGCTTGCGCTTCATGTGCAGCTTGCGGGCCAGGATCTCGCTGAGCTTATACAGCAGGATGGCGCACAGGATGCAGGCGAATACCAGCAGCAGGGCATCGGCGGCGAGCACGACGGCGGCGACGCCCGCGACGAACAGTACGGCGATGCCGCTGATCATGGTGACGCGGCGTGCGACGCGGCGCTGGGCCTGGGGTGGGTCGGCGGCGGGTTGCTGGTCTTGTTCGGTCATCACGATAGCCTGGTGAGCGGCGGCGCCGCGTTGACAAAAGATTAGCATTCACAGAAGCAAAATGTCGCGCGGCAGCGCGATGCCGTGCTATGTGCGGACGCGTACAGAAGGCCGTGAAGAGACGGGGTATTCTGGTCTCAACGCATGGCCATCCGGGCATGTTTTCTTTAGGAGAAGACCATGAACAAAGACCAAGTTGCAGGCAAACTGAAAGACATCGGCGGCAAGATTCAGGAAGAATTCGGCGACGCGATCGACAGCCCAGAGCAGGAAGCCAAGGGCCTGGCAAACCAGGTCGAAGGCAAGACCCAGAAGAAGCTGGGTGACGTGCGCGAGGCGCTGGACGATGCGACCGATGGCCGCACCACCACCACGACCACGACGACGACCCGCCGTCCATAACGCTCTTTTCTGAGCGTGATGAGAAACAGCCGCCCCGAGGGCGGCTGTTTTGTTTGATGGCTCAGGCTTTTGTGCTTGAGCGCTTGTCCCTGAAAAATTCCCACGCGGCTTCCGCGACCTCGACATCGGCATTCTGTGCGCCGACCAGTGCCTGGATGAAGCCGGGGTAGCGCTTGCGCCGGCTCGGCTCCACGTGGCCGCCGCCTTCGATCTTATAGAGGCCCACCTGCATACCGTCGCCGGCGTTTCCCCACATGAAGCGGGTGGCCCGGGTCTTGTCCCAAGCGTTACCTCCGACGACAGGCAGGACCTCCGGCACATCCGGCAGGCCGGCCAGCTCGCGCCACAGCTTCGCGGTGTCCTCGATGCTGCCCACCGGATCGGCGAACCAGAGGGTGTAGAAGTATTTGCCGCCGTCATATGGCATCAGGGGGTCAAGGGTGCATCCCACGATCAGGGCCGGTACAGGCACCGCGGGCATCCGGGCACGTCCTGGCGGCGGCATCGACGCCAGGACGGCCGAGAATGCCGCCAGCTTGTGCGGGACTTCGGTGGCCACCCGGTAGGCCATGTGGCCGCCGCGCGAGACGCCGATCACATAGACGCGCCCTGGATCGACCTCGTGTTCGGCAATCGCCTGGTCGATCAGGGCGGCGATGAAGGCGACATCGTCTTTCCTGGCCACGCGCACATCGCTGGCGAAACAATCGCTCCAGCCGGCTTTGCCCGCACCGGGCGCTGCCACCACCAGGTTTTCGCGCGCGGCAATTTCCAGCCACACGGACAGGGGCGAGGGTGGAAATGCCATCCCCAGCACCTGTTCGGGCGAGGCGCCGGCGCCATGCAGGACCACGACCAGTCCGCGCCTGGCCGTTGCCGGCTTGGCTGGTGTGGCGATCAGGTAGTGGCGAGTGCCCTCGGGTCGCTCCAGGCTTGCCCGCACCGGCGCCAGGCAAGGCGCGCTACTGGTGCTGGTCCCGTAAAAAGCGGTTTGAAGCAGGCGTTTGAATGGCATCGGCATGCGTACACGGAATAAAGAAATGGCAAAAAAACAGCCGCGTGTTGGCGCGGCTGCTTGGTCTTCCTGCAAGTGTCGCCGGCTTACTTCGCCTGCACGCCACCCAAATTCTTCTTGAAGAAAGCCTCGATCATTCCATACACGTGACGCTGGTTGACCTTGCCCGAGATGCCGTGCTTGGCGCCCGGATAGGTCATCAGTTCGAACTGCACGTTGCGCTTGACCAGCTCGTCGATCAGGCGCGTGGTGTTGGTGAACAGGACGTTGTCGTCGGCCATGCCGTGCACCAGGAGCAGGGGCGACTTCATGCCGTCGAGGTGGGCGAACACGCCGCTGCGCTTGTAGGCTTCCGGGTCCGACTTCGGCGTGCCGCCGACGAACTGTTCGGTGTAGTGGGTGTCGTACAGTGCCCAGTCGGTCACCGGCGCCACCGACACGCCCATGGCGATCTTGTCGGATGCTGCCGCCAGCAGGCGCAGCGTCATGTAGCCGCCGTAGCTCCAGCCGAATACGCCGACGCGCTTCGGATCGACGAAGCTCTGCTTGGCCAGCCAGTCGATGCCGGTCAGCTGGTCTTCCACCTCGACCTTGCCGAGGTTGTTGTAGAGGGCGTCGGTGAAGGCGCGCTCGCGGCGGCTCGATCCGCGGTTATCCAGGCGGAACACCACGAAGCCCTGCTGCGCCATGTACTGGTCAAAATAATTGCCCCAGGTGCGGGTCACGCGCTGCGAGTGCGGGCCGCCATAGGTGAACAGGAAGACCGGGTAGCGGCGGGTGGCGTCGAAATTGGCCGGCTTGATGATTGAATAGTGCAGGGTCTGGCCGTCGTTGGCCTTCATCGTGCCGTATTCGGTCGGCAGGTGGTCGGCGACGAACTTGCCATACGGGTGCTTCGCGTCGAGCGCGTTCTTTTCCAGCCATTCCACCATCGAACCGTCAGCGCGGCGGATCGAGACTTGCGGCGGGGTGGTCGGGCTCGAATAGGTGTCGACAAAAATCTTGCCGTTGCCTGCGAACGAGGCGTCGTGCCAGCCGTCGCCGCTGGTGATGCGGGCCGGGGCGCCGGCATTGCTGCCGTCGAGCTTGAGCGCATAGGTCTGCTTGTCGATGACGGCATCCTTGTTCGACGAGACATACACCTTGCCTGCAGCTTCATCGACCGCCAGGATACTGTCCACGCCCCATTCGCCTTTCGACAGCGGATGCATCAGCTTGCCGTCCAGGCCCACCAGGTAGAGGTGGTTGCGGCCGCTGCGCTCCGAGGCCCAGATGAAGGCGGGTCGTTTCTTCAAGAAGCGCAGATCGTTGTGGATGCTGACCCAGGTCTTCGAGGTCTCGCTGAGCAGCGGACGCTGGGCCAGGGTGTCGACGTCGACGGCGATCAAGTCGAGGCGTTTCTGGTCGCGGGTCTGGCGCTGGTAGACCAGGGTTTTCGCATCGGCGCTGAAGTCGGCGCGCACCAGGTAGATGTCTTTTTCGGGACCGAGGTCGATTCTGCGTTGCTGGCCGGTGGCCGGGTTGACGACCATCAGCTCGATCAGCACGTTCGGATCGCCCGCAGCCGGGTAGTGCTGGTCGATCACTTCGGTGCGGTCGGCAAAGATCTCGAAGCGGCGCACGACCGGCACCGGGGCTTCGTCGTAGCGGCGGTAGGCGATCGCGGAATCGTCCGGCGCCCAGTAATAGCCGGTGTGCTGGTCCATTTCTTCCTGCGCGACGAACTCCGCTTCGCCGTTGTGGATGGTGCCTTTTCCGTCCGTGGTCAACTGGCGCTCGGCGCCGCTCTGCAGGTCGATCACCATCAGGTTCTGGTTGCGTACGAACGAGACGTAGCGGCCTTTCGGCGAAATCTTCGGGTCGATCACATTGCCCGAGGCGACCTTGCGCGGCGCGTCCGGCTTGGCCGCGTCCACCAGGTAGAGGTCGCCACCGATCGGCACCAGCAGCTGCTTGCCGTCGGGCGACCAGTTATAGGTCAGGATGCCCGACAGGCCGGCGGTACGGGCGCGCTCGCGGCGCGCTTTTTCTTCCAGCGACAACTCCTCGTTCGGCACCAGGCGCTTGGAATCGACCAGGCGCTGGGTGGTCTTGGTCTTCATGTTGTATTCCCACAGGTCCAGCTGGTACTGGTTGTCGGCACGGCCGCGCAGGAAGGTGACGCGTTCGCCGTCGGGCGAGACGCGCAGGTTCTTCACGGCGGCGCCGGCCAGGGCCGGATCGCCGTAGATGCGGTCCAGCGTCAGGCGTTCGGCCGAGGCGGGAGCGGCCGCGAGAGCGGCCAGGAGGAACAGGAGAGGGCGCATGAAATGTCTATGGTGTAAGTTAATTTGCTACAACGGCGGAACGATACCAGAGTCCCCCTTGAAAAGCTGTAATTACGTCGGGACTTTCCGCGCTGCCCCCTCGCGAATGCGCTGGCGCGCGATCTTCTCGAAGGCCCAGGTCAGCAGCACCGCCGCAATGGTCAATGCCGCGACCAGGCCGATCCAGAAACCGGTGGTCTGCATGGGCGCGTCCGGGATCCAGGGGAACCACTGCGGCGCCAGCCCGAGGATGCAGCCCAGCGGCAGCGACACGCCCCAGAAGGCGACCAGCTGGATGAGCATGGGCGGGCGCGTCACCTGGTAGCCGCGGATGGCGGAAGCCGTCGCCACCTGGGTCGCATCGGACAACTGGAACAGCGCCGCGAACAGCAGCAGGTGGGCGCAGGCCGCCTGCACCGCCGGGTCGGAGGTATAGGCCGCTGCGATTTCCCAGCGGAACAGCGCGATGAACAGCGCCGACAGCGCCCCGAAGGCCACCGACATGCCCACGCCCACCCAGCCGATGAAGCGGGCGCGCTGCGGATTGCCTTCGCCCATGGCCTGGCCCACGCGGGTCATCATGCCGATCGAAAAGCTGAGCGGTACCATGAAGACCAGCGAGGCGAAATTCAGCGCCACCTGGTGTGAAGACACCGCCACCACGCCGAAGCGCGCCACCAGCAGGCTGATCAGGGCGAAGGCGCTGACTTCGGCAAAATAGGTGATGCCGATCGGCACGCCCAGGCGCAGCATGTGGCCGATCTCGGCCCAGTCCGGGCCTTCCCAGCCGGTGAAGGGGTAGGTGAGGCGGTAGGCCGGTGCATACCGTACCCAGAACACCATGGCCCCGAGCATCAGCCACATGCCCACCGCGGTCGAGATTGCGCAGCCGACCGCGCCCAGGGCCGGGAAGCCCCAGTTGCCATAGACCAGCAGCCAGTTCGAGGCCACGTTGAACAGCAGGCCGAAGATGGCGATCCACATGATCGGGAGGGTCTGGTTGATGCTGGTGGTGTAGCCGTACAGCGCGCGGTAGCAGGCAAAGGCCGGCATGCCCAGGCTGATCACGTGCAGGAACAGCGCCGCGCGATCGGCGACGTGCTGCTCCAACCCGACGTGGTCGAACAGCAGGGTGCACAGGTTGGCGAACAGGCAGGCCACCAGGCCGACGATCACGCCTTTCCACAGCGACTGGCGCACCGAATGCGGGACGTGGTCGTAGCGCGCCGCGCCGATCTCGTGGGCGACGACGGTGTTGATCGCCATCATCGTGCCCATTACGGTGACCAGCACGATCGACCAGACCGAGGTGCCGAGCGAGACGGCGGCGAGTTCCTCGGCGCTGACGTGCCCGGTCATCGCCACGTCGGCCACGCCCATGCCCACCGTCGCGAGCTGGCCGACCAGCATCGGCCAGGACAGGCGCCACAGCGTGGCGATTTCGGTACGGACCGGGGCTGCGGTCGTGGCGGGAGAAAGGGCGGCGGTCATGGCGGCTGGAGGCGGTAACGGGAGGCCGCCATTTTACTGACTAAGCGGCAAGTTCGGGCTGCTCCTGCGCGCATGTGCTACGGCGCCATGCAAGGAGGATAAATCAATTGCTCATCTGTTCTTGAGCGTGCACAACAACGCTTGCGCAAAACTGCACGACCTTAGGAAGAGATGACAGGAGCGCACCATGGAAGAACTGCTGCCGTACTACGAGCGTGAACTGGTCTACCTGAATACGGTCGGGCGCGAGCTGGCAAGCCAGTACCCGCGCCTGGCGAACGAGCTCGGCATGGGCGCCGACGGCAGCGAAGACCCGCACATCCGCCGCCTGATCCAGGCCTGCGCCCTGCTCAATGCGCGTACCTCGAAAAAGCTCGACGACGACTATCCGGAATTCACCGAAGCCCTGCTCGGCAGCTTGTACCCGTACTTCCTGCAGGGCATACCTTCGTGCTCGATCGCGCGCGTGGGCATGGAACCGGGGCCGCATGCTTCGGCCAAGGGCGACGGCGTGCATGCCGTCCCGCGCGGCACCGAGATGAGCGCGCTGCACGGCAAGGGCACGGCCTGCCGCTTCCGTACGGCCAGTCCGGTCACCCTGGCGCCGGTGAGCATGGCGAGAGCCCGCTACGAGCCGGTGGTGCATGTGCCCGCCAACCTGCGCCTGCCGGCACGCGCGACCGGGCAGATCGCGCTCACCATCGAAAGCGCGGCGCCGGTGCGCCTGCTGCACCAGCAAGGCATGCCGCGCCTGCGCCTGTATCTCGACGCCGACCCGCTGCTGGCGGCCGCGCTGCTCGATACCCTGTTCATGCGCGTCGGCGCCAGCTACCTGGAGACTGGCGACGCCGGCGCATGGCGCCAGCTGGAACGCATGCCGCTGGCGCTGGGCGGCTTCGGCGACGACGATGCCCTGGTGCCGCTGCGCCAGAGCGAGCATGGCGCCTACCGGCTGCTGAGCGAATACTTCGCCTTCCCGGAAAAATTCCACTTCATCGATATCGACCTGGGCAAGCTGGCCCCGGTACTGCCTCCCGCCGCGCACCGCTTCACGCTGCACCTGATCGTGAACGGCCTGCACGGCGACACCGGCGCCGCGCGTTTGCTCGGCACCCTGGGCGCGCCGCACCTGGTGCCCGGCTGCGCCCCCGTGGTCAATCTGTTCCACCAGGCGGCGATGCCGGTGCGGATTACCCACCGCACGGCGATGTACGACGTCGTCCCGGGCCGCCACGAGGAAGACGTCGAGGTCTACAGCATCGACGCCGTCAACGTGCTGCGCACGATTGATGGCAGGGCACAGTCGCTCGAATACCGTCCGTACTATGGGTTGCGGCATGGCGAAGGCGGCGAGCTGCGCGAGCGCTACTGGTTCGCGCGGCGCGACGACCGCGGCCTGCAGCGCCATCGCATGAAGATCGGTTTCACCGACGCCGGCTTTTCGCTGACGGCGGACGAGCAGTGCGTCGCCTCGATCGACCTGACCTGCACCAATGGCCTGCACGCGACCACCACCGGCGTGGGCGCGCCCGGCGGTGACCTGATGAGCGAGACGGCTACCTGCGGCCTGCCGATCCACCTGCTGCGCAAACCGACGCCGCCGCACCGCTTTCCCTCATCGGGCGGCGCGCACTGGCGCCTGGTGGCCCAGCTGGCCCTCAACCACCGCTCGCTGGGCGACCTCGACGCCTTGCGCGAAGTGCTGACGCTGTATGACGTGTCGCGTTCGGCGGCGACCCAGCGCCAGATCGCCGGCATCACTGCTCTGCACACTCTGCCGTCGACCGCCTGGAGCCGCAACAAGATCGGCGCCACGCTGGTGCACGGCACTGAAGTACGGATGACGGTCGATGAGGAGGCCTTCGCCGGCGCCAGCCTGATCGTGTTTGCCGAAGTGGTGAACCGCTTCTTCGGTCTGTACGTGCACATCAACAGCTTCACCCGGCTGGTCGTGCGCTCAAGCCAGTCCGACAGGGAACTCCTGCGATGCGATCCCCGAAACGGCAGCCTGACCCTGGTGTGATCGAGCGGCTGCTCGAGGAACCCTGGCAGGTCGAGCTGTTCCAGGCGATCAAGCTGCTGGTACGCTGGCTGCGGCGCCATGGCGGGGGCGGCTCGCTGGAATCGCACATCCGTTTCGAGAATAGCCTGTCGCTGGCGTTTCCTTCCAGCGAAATCGAGCGGCTGACGCTCGATGCGCTGGAAGATGGCGCCACGCGGGTGCGCCTGCGCACTGCCGTCATGGGCCTGCTCGGCGTGAACGGCACGCTGCCGCTGCACTACACCGAGCGGATCGGCGAGTGGGAACACGCGACCCACGACGAAGGCCCACGCGCTTTCTACGACGCGTTCTCGAACCGGCAGGTGGCGCTGTTCTACCGCGCCTGGTGCAAGTACCGCGTGCGCGGCGGTCCGGACGAGCATGACCGCGACCGGTTCCTGGTCCAGCTCGCGGCGCTCGGCGGCGTCGCCGGCCACGGGCGGCTCGAGGCGGGGCTGTCCTTCGAAAGCCTGGCCTACTTTGCCGCCCAGCTGCGCAGCCGCGTGGTGTCGGCCGGCCTGATCGCGGGCGTACTGGGCGAATACCTGCAAGTTCCCGTGAAAGTGGAGCAGTTCACCGGCCGCTGGGACGTGCTCGGCCTGGGCGAGCGCAGCCGGCTGGGTGCGAACAACTGCGAGGTCGGCATCGGCGCCACCCTCGGCGACCGGCTGCCGCGGCCCGAGCTGGGCATCCGGATCCGGGTAGGACCGGTCCCAAACAGCGCGTTCCAGCGCTTCCTGCCGGGCGCGAGCGGCGCGTGCGGGATTGCCGCCTTGCTCGACCGCTTCGCCATCGACATTCCCTACCGCGAACTGCGGGTGGTCCTGCGCCGCGAGGACGTCACTGGGGCCAGCCTGGACGGATTGACACGCCTCGGCCTGGACGGCTTCCTGAGCACGGGCGCCAACCGGCACGACCGCGACGACGTCTGCTACCTGCTGTAGGCCACTTTTCCCAGGTCTTACGCGCGACGCTTGCGAAGCGGTCGCTCTACAATCTTTCCAACGATTGAATGAAACCGACAGGAGGATATATGGGCGAAGTAGCAGACCTGGTGAGCGAAAAAGACCTGAACGGACGGCGCGTTGCGGTCCTGATGACCGATGGCGTCGAGCAGGTCGAATACACCGGACCGCGCAGTTTTCTCGAGCAAAAGGGCGTGCAGGTCACCCTGATTTCGCCGAAGCAGGCCGGCGAGGAAGTCCAGGGCATGAACCACGACCAGCAGGGCGACCGCTTCAGGGTCGAACTGAGCCTGTCGCAGGCAAACGCGGCCGACTTCGACGCACTGCTGCTGCCGGGTGGCGAGGAGAATCCCAAGCGCTTGCGCCAGGTCCCGGAGGCGATCGCGTTCATCAAGGAATTCGGCGATGCGGACAAGCCGATTGCGGCGATCTGCCATGGCCCATGGCTGCTGATCGATGCCGGCATCGCCGAATCGAAGCACCTGACCAGCTATCCGGCCATCAAGGATGACATGGTCAATGCGGGGGCGGAGTGGACAGATGATGAAGTGGTGGTCGACGGCAAGCTGATCACGAGCCGCAAGCCGGCGGATATTCCGGCATTTAATGACGCGCTGATGAAGGAGCTGATGGTGGTGCAGCAGGCGGGGGCGGATCCGGGGCCGACGTCATAGGCTGCGGCTGTGTTAGCGGGCTGCGTGAATGGCGTTCCGGGAAATCGGGACGCCATTTTGTTTCGGCAGCTGCGTTCGTCAAAAATCATAGTCGAGATAGGGCGCGATGCGCGAAATCATGGGCTAAAACTCCCGGGAAATATAAATATGAATAGCAGGACGATAGCGTGCAAAGAAAAATAATAGCGGTGAATCCATTTCATCGAGAGGCCGGTTCTCGTGTTGTAAACAACTGCGCTGGCAACGAGATAAGCTGGTACAGATAAAGGCAGGCTTGCGATGTAGGCAAACACGGCGCCGAAATTTACTTTTCCGACCGCGAGCATGTCATGCGCGACAAAATAGAGCGTGCAGGTTTGAACCCCCAGGCTGATGCACAGCATTGACGCAATAATAACTATTGCGAGTAATTGCCTAATCATTTTAGCCCGAGTCGATAGATTTTCTGGGCTAAATCCCTCCGCCTGCGTGCGCCTTCTGCAGTGGCACTGGCATAGTAAAAATGTCCGTGGCCCTCGCCAGTGTTGATGGTTTTAATCATTTGATTTCCGACGGTCCACCACTTTGAGTAGAGCACTAACCTTGGTATCCCTGCATATATTGGATCGCCGAATTCTCCGAGATCTCTCGGGATAACGTTTCTGATATTCTTCTGGCGCCTGAGGTAATCAAGAAATATCTTGTCGATCGGACTGCCGATGAGAATCAGGTTGTCGACTATATGACCGTTGAATGCGTAAAAGTTCGCTGTCTGGGCCGCGACGAGGCTCCCGTAGGAATAGCCGATCATATTAAACTGTGACGCGGCATTATATTCCATGTCGTGGATGGTCCAATCCTCATCCACTGGACTGTCCCTATAACGAATGGTAAAGGTCGATCTTGCAGCATCGACGGGCATGCTGTACGTCCTGGTTCCGCGGAAAACATGCTGGATTCCAGCTTCAGTCAGCGCCGCTATTTGGTCGGCGATATACGGCCCATCAAGGCCAGCTCCGCCCCAATAGATGGTTCCCCGCGGTTTGTTGACCTTGATCTTTACCGGGGTAGTGTCGGTCGTGAGGGTCAAGGCAGCGCTGACGGCGCCGACGATGGGCGGCGGAATCATGCGATTGCCCCTGTGTACCCTTCAGGCATCACCTCGATGCTGACCGAGGCCGGATCGTCAGCGCTCACTTTCTCCGTTTTTCCATTGGCGTCGCTTTTGCCTTCGATCACTTTGCCTTTGAAGATCAACCGGTAATAGCGATGTGGAAGGGGAGCTCCAGTCTGTTCATCCAGCAGAAGGAAATGTTGGTCGTAGCCCTCGTTGGTCTTGCCGGCCCATTCACCTGAGTCATTTCGCACGAATCGGACGGGCGGCCCTTCCCCGAATGCCTGGCTGATGCCGTCGCGGCCGTTGAGCGTCGAGAGGAGAGGGCAACCTGCCGCTGTCTTCATGCCATGCAGCACGCGGCAGCGAGAGTTGGAGAGTATCGAGCCGGCGAATCCTTCAGATATCACGCAGTTTTTCTGGCAGGACATCTTCGCGCCCTGGAAGGTGAAGGGCAGCCCCTCATGCGTGAACGTCGGTTCGCCCTCGGCCACCGCGCCGCCGCAGGCTGCCTGGTCGCCCTTGCGGATCCATCCGACGATGTTCATGCGGCGCTCCTCTCGACTTGGGTGAGGTGCCTAATGTAGTGGAGGGATGGCCGGGCGCGTTTGACGGCTTCGGGAAATGTCGAGCGACACCGTGAGTGATCAATGAACCGTCGATTTTTGGCGCTTGGCGGGTTTGCCGATCTGGACGCTGGTGGCGCGAAGGCCGCTTGGGGTCTGCGTGAAGAGCCGGAGCTCGCCATGCGTGGGAAGGAGCTGAAACAGGTTGTGGAAAAGTCAGGGAAAACTGAGCGAAGGAAATAAAAAAGCCGCTGACGAGTCAGCGGCTTTTTGGAATAGCTTGGTGGAGGCGGAGTCTACCGAACGTGGCCAGAGAACCACCTATGGAAAACGGTAAAAGAGAAAGTGTAAATAGAGGACGATACCCCCAACAGTACCCCATCACCATCCACCGCGCTGGTCGACTAACCTATGTCTTCTTACAGTCATGCCTGTCGGTAACGGTGCAGCCCTATCTCTTCCGGCGGGTTAGACCTTGCCCGTCAGCTCGGCTAGGATTGTTGCTACTGCCCAGCCTTCTGCGGAACTGCTTCTCATGTATTTCGCACCAGATGGAGCCGAGGAACGTGGGCTGATGAGAGACGTTGAAGTACCGCGACTCAAGCCGTCAACGCCGCGCAAGCCGCGTGCGGCCAGTCTAGAGCCGAAGCCAACGAAAGAAAGGAGCATCAAATGCATGAGCATGAACTCAGAGAGGTCACGGACGTTTCCACAGGTCCTGACGGAAAGACGATCAATCTGACTCTCAAGACCAATAACGGGGCGGCGCTGCCGTTGACTTTTCAACATGCCATGTTCACTAAATACGTTAGTGACTTGATCGGGATCGGCGCTACTGCAAGCCGACAACGGACCGGCGGAAAGCGAATCCCAATTGGCACGTCTCCGCCAACCATATTCACCCCAACCCCTGCAACTCAGATTGCGCTCGCAGAGTCCACAGATCGAAGCCAAATGTTCTTCGTGGTTCGCCTGTTCGACATGGACCTGTCGTTTGGCGTGGAGAAGTCCACGTTAAAACAGCTCGCCGGGGCATTCGCTCAAGCAGTACAGGCACTCGACGCTGATGAGACGAAACCTCAATAGCAACATCTTCATGCGCCGCTTCGCGGCGTCCGCTTCTTCTCTGGCAGTATGCAGCGGAACCGCGCGGCGCGGCCTCCAGACCTGTTTTAAGGCTGTGGAGGCCTGCTAGTGAGCCATCTTGCCGCCCGCACGTCGGCGGCGATCGCCAGGGGCGCGCGCCGGATCGAGGTCAGCTTATGGTCGTTGCGGGATGAGACAGTCTGCCCTGGGCCGTTCTAATGCCAGTCGAGTTTCGCCAGGACTACCACTGGGCGATAGGGCACGTCTGACGTGCGAGCTGCTGTTGGGCGGACCCGGATTGGTTGTGCGGCCTGGTGCGGCGTAGGTCAAGTCCGCGGTCAGCATCACCTCGCTGGTGGTGCTGGTCAGGTGCAATTTGCCAAACTGGGCCTAGTGACTTCGATATGCGGGCCGGCAGCTTGGGCATGGTGATGGTGTCCTTGGCGTCGCCGCCAAACTTGTCGAGTTCTTTGCGCCGAGCCGCTCGCCGTTGCAGATTCTGTGTAGGTGCGCGCTAAACTGCGCTTGCTGGGCGGCGGTGAATCTCCGACACCCCGTCTCGGTTCACGTTGTAAAGGTACTGCCTATGAGCAGGCATGTTGCAAAAACGATAAAGAGCAGGATGCAGGCCATTGGCATGAGCCAAGCCTGGTTGGCGGAGAAGGTGGGGGTGTCGGTCGCCGCCGTGTCGAAGTGGACGACAGACGGCAAGATTGCACGCGACAACGTGCCGCGGGTCGCGGAAGCGCTAGGTCTTACTACCGACCAGATCTTCGGAGCAGGAACAGCTTCTGCTAGTACCGACGCTACCTTGACTGAACGGGTGAGCGCAGACGAAAAGGAAATGCTGGAACTGTACCGCCTATGCAGTCAGGAAGGTCGCCTAATCCTGAAAGGTGCCGCCCGCGAGGGGAGCAAGGCGACGGTGACCAGTAGCGCGCTCGCCCCCTCCTTTTAGCAGCCCAGGCCTGTTCAAGGTGTGCTGCGTCTGTCGTACCTCGGCGCCGACGGCTAGGAGCGTGCCGGCCTAAGGTTGTCTTGTAGGTGCTGCAGCAGGAGATCGCGTTGATTTCGGCCGTCGTTCGCCACGAACGTGAGCAGCTTGGCTAGCGGCGGCATGGGCTGGCCATCATGCCAATGCGCCAACGTGACTTGGTCAGCGCCCGGATGAGGTTGCCTTCGAGGCCGTAGCTGTCGTCATCGGCGAGGTGCCCTCCGCCGACGCCGAGCACGATGCAGATCGGCTGCGCGGCCGGGTTACGACCGACCCTGCTAAGTCTTGTTCGCAGCGCGCCACGCGCGCCGCACCTCTTTGGTGATCTCCAGCAAAGCCTGGGTCACCGAGCTGCTTTTGAACGCATTGCGCGATGAAACTGCCTTGCCAGCAGTGGTGCGTGGGCCAGTTGAGCGCTCCCATGGGCGCCACTCGCGGATCGCTGCGGCCTGCCGTGTCCGTCGTTCCTGGGACCACCCTCGAGAACCTGCGCTCATTAGTTTGTTCCTTAAAATCCGCTAGAAACCAGCGTGACTTCGTCATTTGCCCGTCAGGTCATTGGTCTGGAGGCACATGACACGTTGAAGGACCCTACAGCTTTTCGATCTGCCGGTCGATCGCCTTGCGCGCCCGCTCGTTGCGCTCGCTGTAGCGGTCGTTCAGGTACTCAGCGCGGCCACGCAGCAGCAGGGTGAACTTGAACAGTTCTTCCATCACGTCGACCACGCGGTCGTAGTAGGCCGAGGGATGCATCCGCCCGGCATCGTCGAACTCCTTGTAGGCCATCGGCACCGACGACTGGTTCGGGATCGTGAACATCCGCATCCAGCGGCCCAGCAGGCGCAGTGTGTTGACCACGTTGAAGGACTGCGAGCCGCCGCACACCTGCATCACCGCCAGCGTCCGGCCTTGGCTCGGCCGAACGGCACCCTGTTCCAGCGGGATCCAGTCGATCTGGTTCTTTATCACGGCCGTGATCGCGCCGTGGCGTTCAGGGCTGCACCACACCTGGCCCTCGGACCACAGGCACAGCTCGCGCAGCTCGACCACCTTCGGATGCGTCTCGGGCACGCTGCCGACCATGGGCAACTCCATCGGGTCGAAGATCTTCACCTCGGCGCCGAAGTGTTCGAGGATGCGCGCCGCCTCGTACGTCAGGAAGCGGCTGAACGAGCGCTCGCGCAAGGAGCCGTACAGCATCAGGATGCGCGGCGGATGGTTCATGTCGCCGACGGGTTCGAGCTTCTCGATCGTCGGCAAGTCCAGCAGCTCCGGCTTGATGTTCGGGAGGTTGTGCTGCGGCTCAGCCATGCTTGACCTCCTGCGGCTGTCCGGCGCCGGCGAAGTCGCTTTGCGCGACCGTGCCAGCTACCGTCGCCTCCCGATGCGCCGCCGGGTAGAGCCAGCAGAACAGCGGCGTCGCGGCGGCGGCGCCCAGCAGCTGCGCCACGATGAAGCCGAATGCATCAGCGGGGCGGATGCCGGCGAAGGTATCGGTGGCGCTGCGCGCCAGGGTTACCGCCGGGTTGGCGAACGAGGTCGACGCGGTGAACCAGTAGGCGGCCGTGATGTAGGCCGCGACCGCGAACGGCGTCATACTCGGCCGGCTGCGCGAGCAGCCGATGATGACGGCGATGAGGCCGAAGGTGGCGACGAATTCGCTCCACCACTGCGCGGTGCCGGTGCGCACGTGCTCGGACGCGACGAACACGGGGACGTCGAACATCAGGTGCGCGGCAGCCACGCCGGCAAAGGCGCCCGCCACCTGCACGGCGATGTAGGGAAGGATCTCGGACGCCGGCAGGTTCTTCTGCCACGCTTCCGACAGCGTGACGACCGGGTTGAAGTGCGCGCCCGAAATCGTCCCGAACATGAGGATCAAGGCCACCAGGCCGGCGCCGGTCGCTATCGCGTTGGCCAGCAGGGCGATGGCCACGTTTCCGCCGGCTAGGCGCTCGGCCATGATGCCCGAACCCACGACCACGGCCAGAAGTAGGGCAGTGCCGAGGCCTTCGGCGACGATTCGTCTGGCAAATGTCATTATGCAACTCCTTCGTTCGACGTCAGGCCGTGACCGGCAGCAGGGTCCCGATGCGGTCCAGTTCCGCCTTCAGGCGCGCCTTGTCGTTCTTCAGCTCGTCGAGGGGGAGTGCCAGGAAGGCTTCGATACGCGCACGGAGGATCGAGTAGGCCGTCTCGAAGGCGGCGTTGATTTCCTCCTCGGTGCCGACCACGTGACTCGGGTCTTCCACGCCCCAGTGCGTGCGCAGCACCGGGCCGAGGTAGGCTGGACAGGTTTCGCCGGCGGCGCTGGCGCAGACGGTGACCACGATGTCCGGCGTCACGGGCAGGTCGTCCCATGATTTGCTGTAGTAACCCTCGGTGGAAATCCCCTTGCTGGCAAGCAGGGCCAGCGCCTTGTCATTCAGTTTGCCTGTGGGTTGGCTGCCCGCGCTGATGCCATGCCAGCCGGCGGACGCCAAGTGGTTGAAGACGGCTTCGCTGATGAGCGAGCGGCAGGAGTTGCCAGTACAAAGAAACAAGACGTTCATGGTAGACCTTTAGTTCAAAAAAATGGAAAGAAATCAGGCAGCGACGCCTGAGGCCTCGTCGTCGCAGCTTGTCACATCGACGGGCAAGCAAGGATTGCCACCGCAGCAGTTCTCGCTCAGGAAGCCGAGCAAGCCGTTCATCGTGGCGAAGTTCGCCGAGTAGATGATGAAGCGACCGTCCTGACGCGGAACGACCAACTGGGCGTGGGCGAGTTCTTTGAGGTGAAACGAAAGGGATGAGGGCGGCACTTCGAGCGCGTCGGCGATTTTTGTCGCAGACATGCCCTCAGGCCCCGCCTGCACGAGCAGGCGGAAGGTGGCCAGACGTGACTCTTGGGCCAAGGCAGCCAGTGCTGCAAGTGCCGGTTTGGTATCCATAATGTCGCCTTTATGTTTGATGATTCCAGTATAGTGGAACTGACGTCCTCGTATCAAGGGCTGATTGAGCTGGCTGGAACGCGGCAGCTGACTCAGGGCGCGAGCGATGCGATCGTCCGTACTGCTTCGCGCCGAACAGCATCACCCTCCATCCAGTCGAAGGGCAGCGCTATGAACTGCTCGACTCGCTTGCGGATCTGTATGAACACCTTACTAAAAGCTTCCTTCTTTTCCTGATCACTACCAATCACTTGTGCCGGGTCCGTATAGCCCCAGTGCGCCGTCGTAGGGTAGCCCGGCCAGTGAGGACAGGTCTCGCCGGCCGCGCTGTTGCACACGGTAATGATGAAGTCCATCTGCGGCGCGCCAGGCGAGGAAAAGTCGAGCCAGCTCTTGCTGTGCATCCCGTTGACAGGGAATGCGGGATCGAATTGCCTGATCTGCTCAATCGCGTACGGGTTCACAATGCCAGTGGGCCGGCTCCCCGCTGAGTACCCCTTGAACCGCCCCCTGCCCAGGATGCTCAACAGCGCTTCTGACATGATGCTGCGCGAAGAGTTGCCCGTGCACAAAAACAGGACGTTGTACACCTTGCTTCTCATGTCGGACCGTTCAATGAGGTCCATCGACAAGGCGCAGGTTGGGCTGGGCCATTGCCTCTAGCTCCCCCTGAATCGCCAGGCGCGACAGTTTCTCGAAAGGCAGCATCGAGAAGATGTCCAGACGATTCTTGATTTCGCGGCAGACCTTTGCGAAGAGCTGCCGGTGAGCTTCCTCACTCCCTACAAACAAGGCGGGATCTTGGAAGCTCCAATGCGCAGTGATTGGGTGCCCGGGCCAGCGCGGACAGGTCTCTCCTGCTGCGTTGTCGCACACCGTGATCACGAAGTCCATGTGAGGCGCGCCAGCGGACGCATACTCGTCCCAACTCTTGCTGCGCAAGCCGTCCGCCGAGAAGCGCAGCCGCTCGATCTGCTCGATCGCTAAGGGATGCACCGATCCTGTCGGGTGGCTGCCGGCACTGTAGGCATGGAAGCGCCCAGTGCCGGTCGCGTTGAGCACGGCCTCGGCAATGATGCTGCGAGAAGAATTCCCTGTGCAAAGAAACAGTACGTTGAAGATCTTCAGGTCAGTCACAGCACTCTCCGTTTAGACAAGGTTTGATACGACACTTCTAAATATATCGAAATTTTTTGACAGTTTGATGACATGCTGGTTCAACTCCTGTGCCTGCTTGAGCTGCTTGACTGCCTCGGCCAGCGGCACGTCGGCTTCGACCACGCGGCGCATTGCCTTGGCCTCAGCCAGCGTTTCTTAGAACTGCTCGGCCAGCTGCTCGCGCAGCGCCGGGATTTCGGCGCGCAGCGCGCTCAGTTCGCCGGTGGCTTCGGTCTTGACGAGCAGCTTCTCGGCCTTCTCCGCGCGTTGCTTCCAGTAGGTGACGTTGCGGGCGCGCTCGTTGAACTCCTGCGACCGGACCGCCAGGGTGCGCTCGGCGTTCTCGGCCAGGGAGCGCTGGCGGCTGGCCTCGGCCAGCGCGGCCTTGATCTGGTCGTCAGCCTCGAATACCCGGCCCATTTCCTCGTTCTCGGCCAGCGTCTCGGCCAGGTTGGCCTTGAGTTCGGCCAGCTGCTCGCGCAGAGCGGCATTCTCCGCCACCAGTTCGTCGACCCTGGAGACGGCGACTTCCCGCTGCTCGGCGTCCAGGCGCGGCGTAGGAACCGTCGGCGCGCCATCGGTGGCGGGAGTGTCCTGTTCCCCCGAATGCGAGTGGATGGGCTTGGCGATCGGCTTGACCTTGACCTTCTGCTCGTAGGTAATGCCGTTGCGGGTCACCGTGCGGGTGGCCTTCGCGGCCAAGGCCGGACCATCTGCAAGACCTTGCAGATGATCGCGGCGCAAGTCGGCGACCAGCGTAGGCGACACGTCGCATTTCTTGGCGATCTCGCGGTCGCTCCACAGGATCCACTCCGGGTCCTCCAGCAGCATCTGCACGGCACGCCGCTTGTCGGCGTTGGTGCGCCGCAGGCCGTGGGAGGCGTTGGCGCCCACTGAATACAGCACGGCGTCACGCCGGGTCCCGGTGTGGATGTGGCCTGGGATCTGGAAGGAATCGGCGGCCTTGTGGGCGTGGTAGCGGTGGAAGCCGTCGGCCAGCCAGAAGTCGGCGCCGTCGAAGAACACCACCACCGGCGGCAGTACGGTCTCGGCCAGCGCGGCCGCGTACTCGGCGATCACGGTTTGGTTGGCCGATGCGCGCGACTGCGTACCACCATCAATACGCAGCGCGTCCAAGGGGATCAGGTCGACAGGGAGGGCGCTAGTGGTGTTCATAGCTTCGTTCCGCGTCACGACCGTGACGGAGCGTGCGAAGGGACCTGTGGGCATGTTGTGGTCGGCGCGGGCTACTGCGTCGTGCACGAATCCTTCCATGGACGTGCCTGCCCAGCCGGCTGCGGCCATTCCTGCCTGATGCGCAAAATTGGCGTTGGTGGCGTCCATTGCCGCCATGTATTCGGGATCGGCATACTTCGCGTCCGTCGCCATGAGGATTTCGGGAACTGCATCGGCCGGGGCCATCGCAGCGCCGAGCTGGGTGTCCGTTGTCGCTTCAGTCATGATTCTGCTCCTGGTGTTGGGCTTGGCGTGCAGCCAGCGACTGCAAGGCTTGGGTGACCAGTGCCTTGGCCCTGGCTTTCTGCGATGGCGCAGGCTGTGGGCGGCGCTCGAAGCCGCCGGTGACGTGGTTGAAGTTCGACACCGGCTGCTCGTCCTCGCGCTCGACTACAAGCTCGATGGATTGGACGTCGGCTGGCTCGGCAACGACACCGCCGTCCGCGCGGCTGACGCGGTCTGGCGTCTCGTCGTTGGCGATGCTGATCGGCAGGGCTGCTGGGCCGTATTCGGCGTGCATGTGGTTGCCGGCTGCTGCTGCTGCTGCGGCTGCTGCGCCAACGTCATAACACAGGCATGATGTCGAAGTGCCGCAGGTGTCGATTCCGCCGGCCGGGGAGGGCGTATCCCGCGCGTCCCCGACGTCGGCAATGTCCGTTGGCGAGCCGGCTGCAGTGCTGCCCTCGCCGTGCTTGCGAAATGGAACGCCCAAGGCACGGCCGAGCGCGTAGGGGTTGGGCGCGATGAGCTTCAGCAGCTCCTCGCGTACCAGGTCCTGGCTCTTTTGGGCAGGCAAGCCGGACAGCAGACGGTCGACCACCATGTTCGCGTAGTCTTCGCGCTCGACCTTGTTCAGCGTGATCTTGGCGACCGGCTCGGCGAGGTCGAACGGCTTGCCCACGCGCAGGTAGAAGTCGCGCTGGCGACGTTTGAACATGCCCTGGTAGCCCATCACCTTGCCGCCTTGCATGGACGAACCAATGAGCGGCAGCACGATGACATGCAAGTGCGGGTGCTGTTCGTCGAGGTGGACCACTGCGCTGAGGACTGGCGCCGGGCTGAACTCATCGCTCACCCACTCCAGGCATGCGGCGAAGTACGCGCGCAGATCGACCGTGGTGGTTGCATGGAGCGAGAAGACGAGTTCGATACCCATGATGCAGTCCGAGCGAAGCGGGAGCTGAACGCCGGCATCGACCATGAGCTGGTTTGCGCGCGCTGGCAGGTCGTCCGCCTCGGCAGGACCGACGAGGATGTAGTTGTTGCAGGACAGGTGGGGCCTGATGCGCCCGCCTGCCGCGTCCTTATCGACCGGAATAGCGCGCATGAGGTGGCGAGCAGCCACGAGAAGAACACGCTGGATATTGCCGAACGCCGCCGCAATGCTGCGGATGTTCAGGGCTTTGAAACCGATGCGGAACGTGCCGGCTTCCGGCTCGTAGTCTTCGACGAGCTGCGCGTCGTCGCGTACAGGAGTGTTCATGGCTACCCCTGCTCAGACGGTGGTCAAGCGGGCCAGTTCCAGCTCCTTGATCAGGGCCTGGATCTGGACATCGGAGCGGCCTGCCTGACGCGCCTTGGCGACCACAGCAGCGTCTTCCGGCGACAGGGCGGCCGTCTGGCGCGCGCTGACCAGCTTCTGCACCAGCACCCTGATCTCAGCGTCGGACTTGCCGGCAATACGCGCATTGATGATGGCCGCGACCTCATCCGCGGGCCAGGCGACTGCCTGCGGGCTGAGCATGACCGGGGGGACGAAGAGGCCGTCAGCAATACCGCTGTAGAGGGTGCTGCGGGATTCGCCGGTGTGGTCGGTTACTTGGGTACGGCGCAGCAGGGTTCTGAGAGGCGACATCGAGGCTCTAGGAGTTGTTCCAAAAGGAAACGGGAATAAGAAAAAAAACTTATTCGCCGCGCCTTCGCACTCCCAGGCACTACTCGATGTTCCTACGGATATGGGGCGGAAGATCCCGCCAGCTCACCGTACATCAGCTAATGACGTAATCCTATACTGTCCAGCCAACGAAGTTCAAGGACAATTTGCATTAGCCGTTTCAAGCGATGGTCAAGCCAGTGCCAGCGCCTCCTTGATGTTGTCCTCGTTGGCCGCGGAGCGGGGCGCGATGCCCTCGGCAGCGAGCAGTTGCTGCTCCCACCAGTTGAACAATGCGATGCGCTGATCGAAGCGCTCGCCGCGATCGTAGGCGAGGGCAACCTCGGAATCGTGATTGCGGTCACAGGCAAGGTGCACGACGTCGCGGTTGAAGCCGTTGTCGAGCGCCTGGGTGGCCAGGGAAGTGCGCCAGCCATGTGGGGAATGGCGATCGGCGAGCTTCAGCGTCACCCGGTAGGCTTTCTCGAGCGACTCCCGTGAGATCGGGCGGGATGGGTCGTTGTGCGACGGGAAAACGAAGCGGCTCTTGGGCGCGATTTTGTGCCAGTCGCGCAGTTCGGCCGCAATTTCCGGCACCAGCGGCACCCGGTGGGCAGGGAAACGCTCATCCGTCTTTTTCATCTGCTCCCGAGGGATCACCCAGACGGGCGTCGCGCTGTCGAGGTTGAACTCCGACCATTGTGCGTTGGCGATATTCTTGATGCGCATCGCGGTTAAGGCGACCAGACGGTGGGCCATGTAGACGGGCCGTGTCATGCCAGACGCACGAGCGCGCCTGAGGATGTCGCCGAGGTCGTGCCAGGCAATCAGGGCATTCATGCGGCCCGGCGTGTTCTTACGGGGCAGGACAGCAGCAGCCTCAGGTGCGGGATTCGCGCTGCATCAGCCTTGGCAATCGCGTACCGGAAGACATTAGTGATCTGCGTCAGCACGCGCTTGGCCGTTTCGGTGGCTTCGCGTTTGGCGATGTTCTCGAGCACAGTAGCGACCATGGCGGTGCTGACGCTGGCGATGGGCAGATTGCCGAGGAGCGGCAGCACGTCACGTTCAAACGTGCGTTCCGAGCGCGTGTGGTGTCCTTCGCTCCACTCCGCCTTCTTCTTGCCCAGCCACTCGGTGGCGGCAACGCGGAACGTGTCTGCGACAGCCTGTGCGCCTTCGATCCGGCGCAGGCGGCGTACGCTGACGGGGTCCTTGTGCTCGCGCAGCTGTGTCCGAACATACTCCAGTTCGGCGCGAGCCATCTACAGCGAGATCTCGGGGTAGGGGCCGGGCGAGTACGTTCCTTCCTTGGTTCCGAGCCTGTACTTGACGCGCCACGTGGCGGTGCCAGCGCACTGCTGTCCAAGATAAGTGGCAGATGAGTTGCCAGGGGCTACCGAAGATGAGTTGCTGAAGGGTATCGGGAGGGGGTTGCAGGTAAAGGTTTAGGGTTGTAAAAACCCCGAG
>NZ_JCASID010000023.1:0-40380 GCF_059685855.1 Telluria sp. ZB4P37 | reverse complement strand
CTATTACAATCACGACCGCATCAAGATGAAACTAAAAGGGCTGAGTCCTGTGCAATACAGAACCCAGCCCTTGGCCGCTCATTAAACCAACCGTCCAACTTTACGGGGTCAGTTCATGCGGGCGCCCTTTCTTTTATTCAGGTATCCGGCGTTCTCATCCACCGTCATTAACGAATTGATATGATGAATGGTGAAAGTTGTTGAAAAGGATAGTGAAATGTCTTCTGGTTTGTTCAATTTCATATCAATAACACCATACATGCAATCTTTTTTATTGCTAATTATTTCTTTTTTCCTTTAATCGAAAAATTCTCGGTTACGATCACGCCTCGCTTTGCCCAGGAAGCATCGGTACCCGGTTCCGCACAGGTTTCCTTTCCCGATTCCTCCTTTCCGATTCCTCCTATTTAGGCGAAAATGACCAGATCAGCCCTGTCGGCCACCCTAGCCCGTGTTTTCTTGTGCAGTGCCTTCACTGCCATTGCCGTGCCCTCGATCTCGACGGCAGCCCCTGCGGCGCGAATCGCTGCCAATGCAGCCGTTCCTCCCACGATGGAAGAATCCGATTCGCTCGGCCGCTATGCCGCCAATCGCCTGATGGTCGTTCCGGCGGCCGGCCTGTCGCCGTCCAACCTGGCTGCCATCATGGCCCCTCACGGCGGGCGTGCCCGCAGGATCGGCAAGAGCAGCCTGAACGTCATCGACCTGCCGTCGGGCGTCTCCGCAAAGGCCGTGCTTGCCAAATTGTCGAAGCATCCTCACCTGAAGCGGGTCGAGCTCGACCGCAAGGTGCGGGCATCGTATGTGCCGAATGACCCGTACTACGCCAGCGCGTATCACCTGGCCAAAATCGGTACCCCAAGCGCATGGAACAGCACGCAGGGCGCCGGCGTCACCATCGCCATCCTGGATACCGGTGTCGATGGCACCCACCCTGACCTGGCGGCCAACATGGTGCCGGGCTATAACTTTGTCGACAACAACACGAACACGGCGGATATCTGCGGCCACGGCACTGCCGTCGCCGGCAGTGCTGCCGCGTCAAGCAACAACGCCCTGGGCGTGGCGGGCGTGGCCGGCCAGGCCAAGATCATGCCGATCCGGATTGGCGTGATGGACGCGGCGGGTGCTTGCACTGCCTACCTGAGCACGATCGTCAGCGGCATTACTTACGCCGCCGACCGCGGCGCGCGCATCGTGAACGTCAGTTTCGGGCCGCTCGCCGGTAGCGCCTCGGTGCAAAACGCTGCGCAGTATTTGAAAAGCAAAGGGGGCTTGTTGTTTGTCTCCGCGGGCAATAGCGGCGTGGACGCCGCCATTGCGCCGACCTCATCGATGATCGTCGTGTCGGCGACCGATTCCGGCGACAGCCGCACCAGCTGGTCGAACTTCGGATCGTTCGTCACGCTCGCCGCACCGGGCGCAGGGATCTGGACTACGACAAAAGGCAATATCTACCAGCAGTGGAACGGTACCTCGTTCTCCAGCCCCGTCGCCGCCGGCGTCGGTGCCCTGGTGATGGCCGCCAACCCGTCGCTGGATAACCAGACCGTGGAAAGCCTGCTGTATTCGACGGCAGTGGACCTCGGATCGGCTGGTCGCGACACCTATTTCGGTCATGGACGCGTGGACGCGGCGGCTGCCGTGGCAGCGGCGGTGGCGAAGCGCACCCCCACTGACACCCTTGCGCCTGCGGTTGCGATCGGTTCGCCTGGCAACGGCGCCAACGTCAGTGGCCTGGTATCGGTGGGCGTGACGGCCAGCGACAATGTCGGTGTCAATCGGGTGGAACTGAAGGTGAACGGCAGCACGGTGGCAGTCGATCAGGCGGCTCCATACCAGTTCTCGTGGGATTCCGCAGGGGCGGCGAATGGCGCGGCGACACTGGTCGCTGTCGCTTATGACCTTGCCGGCAATGCTGGTACATCGGCATCGGTGGGCGTGAAAGTGGCGAATCTTGTTGCGCCTGTTTCTCCGCTTACCTGGACCAGGTGTGCAAGCGAGGGTGGCGTATGTAGCTTCAGCAATACGCGCCAGGTTCGCTATGGCGCCAACAACAGCTTCGCAACGCAGACCGCCACGGGCTCGATCGCTTGCAGCAACACCGTGTTCGGCGATCCGATGCCGGGCGTGGCCAAGACGTGCGAGTATTCGAGCGCGACCACCACTACCACCACCCCTGCGCCGGCACCGGCACCAGCGCCGGCGCCGGTCGTGGAAACCTGGACCGCGTGCGGGACCGAAGGCGCCACCTGCTCGTTTACCGGCACGCGTCAAGTGCGTTATGGCGCATCGGGCGTGTTCGCATCGAAGATCATTGCCGGCGCAACCGCTTGCACCAATGCGGTGTTCGGCGATCCGATTGCGGGCGTGCTGAAGTCGTGCAGTTATTCGAGCATCACGCGCTGACCGGATTCCCGCCGGCGTGACGGGCCTGGTCCGGCGCAACAGCGCAAGGGGCCGTGGCCGGGACGATGCCGTTCAGTGAAAACTGAACGGCATCGGCATGTCGACTCAGGCAGTGGTCTTTTCCCTGGCCGCTTGCGCCGTGAGCGCGGCTTTCTGGTGTGCGGCCGTACCGTGCTGCTCCCAGTAGTCGGCATTCTTGATGCCCAGCGCCACCGGATCGAATACCGGATCCTTGCCCAGCTTTTTCTGCGCCTCGTAATCGCGCAGGCATTTGAAGGCCACGTCGCGCATCAGGAGGATGGCGATCAGGTTCAGCCAGGCCATCAGGCCCACGCCGAGGTCGCCCAGTGCCCAGGCCACGTCGGCGGTCTTGACCGCGCCGTAGATGGTGGCGCCGATCATCGCCAGCTTGAGCGCGACACCCATCCACGGACGGTTGGTGGCGCGGTTCAGGTAGGCGATATTGGTTTCGGCGATGTAGTAATAGGCGACGATGGTGGTGCCCGCGAAGAACAGCAGGGCGATCGCGACGAACAGCGAACCGAAGCCCGGCATCACGTTTTCCAGCGCGGTCTGCACGTAACCGGGGCCGGAAGCCACGCCCTGCACGCCGACGAACATCGGGGTGCCGTTCGGCGCTTCCACATTGTATTGGCCGGTAATCAGGAGCATGAAGGCGGTGGCCGAGCACACGAACAGGGTGTCGATATACACCGAGAAGCCCTGCACCAGGCCCTGCTTGGCCGGGTGGCTCACTTCCGCCGCCGACGAAGCGTGCGGGCCGGTGCCCTGGCCGGCTTCGTTCGAATAGACGCCGCGCTTGACGCCCCACATGATGGCCATGCCGATGATGGCGCCGAAAGCCGCATCCATCCCGAAGGCGGAGGTGAAGATGAGTTTCAGCACGCCCGGCAGCTGCTCGATGTTCATGGCGACGATCACGCAGGCCACCAGGATATAGCCCAGCGCCATGAAGGGCACGACGAACTCGGCAAAGCGCGCGATGCGCTTGACGCCACCGAAGATGATGAATGCCAGCACCACCGCCAGCGCCACGCCGGTGTAGGTGGTGTCGATGCCGGCCGCGGTCTTCAGGCTTTCGGCGATCGAGTTGGCCTGCACGCCCGGCAGCAGCACGCCAGTGGCCAGGATGGTCGTCACTGCGAACAGCACGGCATACCACTTGATGCCCAGGCCTTTTTCAATATAGAAGGCCGGGCCGCCGCGGAATTCCTTGTTGATCGATTCCTTGTAGACCTGGCCCAGGGTCGATTCCACGAAGGCCGAGCTGGCGCCCAGGAAGGCCACCATCCACATCCAGAACACCGCGCCAGGGCCGCCGAAGGTGATGGCCGTGGCCACGCCGGCAATGTTGCCAGTGCCGACGCGGCCGGCCAGGGTCATGGTCAAGGCCTGGAAGGAAGACACCCCCTGTTCAGAACTCTTGCCGTCCCACATCAGGCGCAGCATTTCGCCCAGGTGGCGCAATTGCAGGAAGCGCGAGCGGATGGAAAAATACAGGCCGGCGCCCAGGCAGAGCGCGATCAGCGCAGGACTCCAGACATAGCCGTTGATGGCAGTGACCAACTCGTTCATTGCTTTGTTCCCCGTAGCCGGCAACGCAAATGCGTGCCTGTGATCGATCATGGCCGGGAACGCTGCCCGGCCGCTTGTGGGTCACAAAGATACATGAAGAGTTAATTGTTTCCTATCGTTATTTATCGCGAACTTGCTCAACGCAGGCGGACCGACGCTGTCGTCGTGCCCTCGCGCACTTCGATGGCGGCATCCTCGAAGCCGGGCGGGCCGAAGCGGCCGGCGGCACTGCGGCTGAAGCCGTAGTCCTCGCTCGGGATGCCGATGAAATTGCGGTCGAGCTCGCCATTCTCGTTCGCGTCCTGGTAAGCCAGCACGGCCCAGGTGCCGGGCGGGATATCCTTCAGGCTGACCACGACTTCCGTCGCCTGCGCCGGCACCGAGGCGCTGAACGCGCATTGCTTGAGGAAGCGCTCGCGGTCGCAGACGGCGACAGCGACCTTGCCTTTTCCGGCGGTCACGCCCGATACGCGGATTTCCACGGTGGCGCTCGAGGCCGGGGCGGCCGCCAGCAGCAGCACGCCGCAGAGCAGGGCGGTAATTTCGATTCGCATCATCTTCCTTTCGTCATAAATATCGTGTGTACCGTCGATGACCCGCACGCCACCGGCCCCGCCGGGCGCGTATCGGGGTCCTTATGGTAGGCTCTTGCTATTGTATTCACAGGCTGCCCCCATGTTGTTCAATGCCTCCATTGTCGTGCTCACCGTCGTGCTGATGGAAGTGTTTTCCATCGTCGCGCACAAGTACGTCATGCACGGATTCGGCTGGGGCTGGCACAAGTCGCACCACGAGCCGCGCACCGGCTGGTTCGAGAAGAACGACCTGTACGCCGTCGTGTTCGCGGGCATCGCCATCGCGCTGATCTGGTTCGGCAGCGAGGGCGCCCATCCGCTCGAATGGATCGGCGCCGGCATGACCGCCTATGGCCTGCTGTATTTCGTCGCCCACGACGGCCTGGTGCACCGCCGCTGGCCCTTCAAGGTCACCCCGCGCAGTGGCTACCTCAAGCGCCTGTACCAGGCCCACCGCATGCACCATGCGGTCGAGGGCAAGGACGGCGCGGTTTCGTTCGGCTTCCTGTATGCGCCCCCCGTGGACCGCCTCAAACGGCAGTTGCATGCGCTGCATGGGGGACGCCTGCAGCGCCACCCGGACGCTGCCACAGCCCCGCAGGACGCGGACGCGCCAGCACACCCGCTGGGCGAGCGCGCGAACTGAGCGCAAGCGCGGCGCCCCTGGCCAGCAGCCACAGTTTCATCGCCTTGCCCGTGCCGGCGCGCTCGTCCCAGGCGTGGGCGCCGCGGCGCTTGACCTCGACGCCGATCTGGCGATAGACGTTGCGCGCGCTGGCGATCGCCCAGGCCGAGCGCAGCGGCAGCGCGGCGATGCCCTCCAGCGCCGAGTCGTAATACGGTTCGGCCTCGTCGACCAGGCGCGCCGCTACCTGCGCCAGTGCAGCGCGGTGGCGCGGGTCGGCCACTTCATCCGCAGGGATGCCGGCTTCGAACAGCCACCGTGCCGGCACGTAGCAGCGTCCCATGCGCGCGTCTTCCACGATGTCGCGCGCGATATTCGTCAGCTGGAAGGCCAGGCCCAGGTCGCAGGCGCGGTCGAGTACGCGCGGGTCGTGCGCGCCCATGATCGAGGCCATCATCAGGCCGACCACGCCGGCCACGTGATAGCAGTAGCGCAGGGTGTCGCCAATGGTCTCGTACTGCACGGCGCGCACGTCCATTGCGAAGCCGGCCAGGTGGTCGAGCGCGTAGCGCGGCTCGATGCGGTGGCGCAGCGCCACTTCCTGGAAGGCGGCGAAGGCCGCGTCTTCCATCGGCTCGCCGGCATAGGCGCGGCGCGTCTGCACCTCTAACATGGCCAGTTCGGCGGCAGGGTCGTGCGGCCTCGGTGGCGCGACATTGAAACCCAGCTCCTGGCCGTCCACCACGTCGTCGCAATGGCGGCACCAGGCATACAGCATCAGCACGCTGCGCCGGGTGGCCGGGTCGAACAGGCGCGCCGCCGCCGCGAAGCTTTTCGAGCCGACTTCGATGGTGCGGGTCGCATGATCCATCAGCGCTTCGCTCATGCCGGGATCCTCGCTTTCAAGTCCTCCACCATCAGGCCGGCCGTGGCCTTGGCCGAGCCGATCACCCCGGGCACGCCCGCGCCCGGATGGGTGCCGGCGCCGACCAGGTACAGGTTGGACAATTCGCTGTCGCGATTGTGCGGCCGGAACCAGGCGCTCTGGGTCAGGATCGGCTCCAGCGAGAAGGCCGAGCCGACGTGGGCATTGAGCTGGTCGCGAAAATCGAAGGGTGTGAAGATGCGGCTGGTCACCAGCTGGCTACGCAGGCCCGGCATGTAGCGCTTTTCCAGGTAGTCGAAGATGCGGTCGCGGTAGCGCGGGCCTTCGACTTCCCAGTCGATCGGCGCATTGCCCAGGTGCGGCACCGGCGCCAGCACGTAGTGGCTGCCGCAGCCCGGCGGCGCCAGCGACGGGTCGGTCACGCAGGGCGCATGCAGGTAGAGCGAGAAGTCGTCGGCCAGGGTCTCGCCCTTGAAGATGTCCTTGATCAGCTCGCGGTAGCGCGGGCCGAAGCAGACCGTGTGGTGCTGGAGCTGCTTATGGTGGTGGTCCAAACCAAAATAGAGCACGAACAGCGAATTGGAAAAGCGCTTCTTCTGCAGTGCCTGGCCTTCGGACGCGCCGCGCGGATGCGCGCCCAGCAGCGAAGCATAGGTGTGCACCACGTCGGCGTTCGAGGCCACCGCATCGGCCGGGAACAAGCGGCCATCCTCCACCCGCACGCCGGAGACGCGCGTGCCGCTCGCTTCAATGCGCGCCACCGGGGCATTGAGTTCGATCCGGCCGCCGATGTCCTCGAACAGCTTGAGCATGGCCCGCACCAGCGCGCCGGTGCCGCCGCGCGGGAACCAGACGCCCCACTTGCGTTCCAGGGCGTGGATCAGCGTGTAGATCGACGACGTCGCAAACGGATTGCCGCCCACCAGCAGCGAATGGAAGGAAAAAGCCTGGCGCAGGTGCTCATCCTGGATGAACTTGGCCACCAGGCTGTACACGCTGCGCCAGGCCTGCAGGCGCGCCAGCTGCGGGCCGGCCGCGATCATGTCGCGGAAGGACAGGAAGGGCACCGCGCCCAGCTTCAGGTAGCCTTCCTCGAACACGGCTTTCGAGTAGGCCAGGAAGCGCTTGTAGCCTTCGACGTCGGCCGGGTTGCGCGCGTGGATCTGGCGATCCAGCGCCTCCTGGTCGTTGGCATAGTCGAAATAGCTGCCGTCTTCCCAGCACAGGCGGTAGAAGGGCGCGACCGGCAGCATCTCCACATAATCGCTCATGCGCTTGCCGGCGGCGGTGAACAGCTCTTCGATGCAGGACGGATCGGTAATCACGGTGGGACCGGCGTCGAACACGAAACCCTGGTCCTCGTAGACATAGGCGCGTCCGCCTGGCTTGTCGCGCTTTTCCAGCAGGGTGACCTGCATGCCGCTGGCCTGCAGGCGGATCGCCAGGGCCAGGCCCCCGAAGCCGGCGCCTACCACCACGGCCTGTTTCTTGTCCTTGTTGCTCATGCGTGTGTGGCTTTCCTGATCTGGTCGGGATGGATTTTGAGGGCGGCGGACAAGGCCTGTCCGACCGGCACCGGCGGCTTGCCGCTCAGCAGGCGCGCCTTGTCGCGCAGGCGCAGGCGCCCGGCGTAGAAGCGCGCGATGAGCGGTGCCGGCAAATGGTAAAAGCGCTGCATCACGCGCCAGCGCTGCTCCGGCCGGCCGGCCAGGAACAGCATGCGGTTGAGCAGCCGGAAGAAGCGCTGGCCCTGCCACGCCTCCTGCGCATCGAGGCGGATCGCGGCGAACAGCGCCGGCGCCCGCAAGGCTTCGGGGGCGCCGGCCAGGCTGGCTACGTGGTCGGCCAGGCGCACCGCGTGCGGCAGCGAATAGCCGGTGGTGGGGTGGAACAGCCCGGCGCGCAGGCCGGAAGCAGGCTGGCCGCCCAGCGCCCCCCAGTGCGCATCGATATCGCCCGCCAGCACGATCGGCAGCGAGCCGTGTTCCTCGCGCAGCACTTCAAGCACCTCCCAGCCGCGCCCGCGCACATAGGCGTCAATGTTGGCGCGCAGGCGCTCCGGCTCCCAGGCGGCGGTATCGACGTAATGGGTGTCCTCGACCAGGATGCGGTCCGGGCCGAAAGGCAGCAGGTAGACGAAGCGGTAGCCGCCATCCTGCTCGACGCTGGCATCCATGATCACCGGCGCGCTCAAGCCGTGCGGCGCCGCCAGGCGCAGCTCCTGGCCCAGGAAGGTCTGGTAGCCGAGCGACATGTGCGGCGACGGGCGCGGGCCGCGCCCGTCGATGACGGCTTTGGCCGCCAGGGTCTCGCCACTGCCCAAGCGCACCGTGGTCGGGGTCAGGTGTTCGATGCGGGCATTCGGGCGCAGGTCCGGACCCAG
Source organism: Telluria sp. ZB4P37 (assembly GCF_059685855.1). Lineage (NCBI taxonomy): Bacteria > Pseudomonadati > Pseudomonadota > Betaproteobacteria > Burkholderiales > Oxalobacteraceae > Telluria > Telluria sp. ZB4P37. Next base: position 31,906 of record NZ_JCASID010000023.1, on the reverse strand, counting down.
CGCGGCTTCGATCACGCGCGCGAAATCGCTCGATGCGATGCTGGCATAGCCGCCTTCGAGCGTGCGCGCGAGATCCGGGAAGACCACGTCGTAGCGCGGCCAGCGCTGCGACACGAGCGGCGCGATCCAGGCCTGCTCTGCCTGCGTCAGGTCGGTATCGTGGAAGGACCAGGTATGGTTGCCGCCGATATGTTCACCGGCTTCGAGCAGCAGGATGCGCAGGCCTGGGTGCAGGCTGCGCAGGCGCCAGGCGATCAGGCCGTTGGCCAGCCCGCCGCCGGCCAGGATCAGGTCGTAGGGCTTATCCACCGCTGGCCACGCCCTCTGCTGCCTGCGGCGTGGGTCGCAGTCGCAGGGCGCCTTCGATCAGGTCGGCCGCGCGCGGGGCGCCGCCGCCGGCCGCCACGATGCCTGCCAGCGCCTCCAGGCGGGTAGCGAAGCTGCTTTCATCAAGCAGCCGGCGCAGCTGCGAAGCCAGATGGGCGCTGCCGGAGAAATGGGCCGACGCCTTCAGGCCGATGCCGGCGTGGACGATGCGGGCGGCCGCCCCCGGCTGGTCGAAGGCGATCGGCAGTGCCAGGATCGGAGTGCGTGCCGCGACGGCGTCCATCACCGTGTTCAGGCCGGCGTGCGAGACTACCGCATCGGCGCGCGCCAGCGCGGCCTGCTGGGGCGCGAAAGCGCAGACCCAGGTGGCGCCGGCACGTTCGAGGGCGCGTTCCCGGGCCGCATCAAGGCCGCCGCAGTGAGCGATCAGGAGTTGGGCGTCGAGCCGGCGGCATGCCGCCGCGATCCGCTTGAACAGGGCAAAGCGCTGGCCCTGCAGGGTGCCGAGCGACGCAAAGATGAAGGGGCGGCCGGGGGCGATGTCCGGCAGCGGTGAGACATCAATGCGCGCCTGGGACGCCCGCAGCGGCCCGACCTGGTGGAAATGCGCCGGCAGCGCGCGGCGCGGGAAATCATAGCCCTCGATCGTCTGGCTGAGCTGCACCAGCGGCGACAGGCAGTCGTGCAAGGCACCGCGCACGGGCAATTTGAGGCGCTGCGCATTGGCCTCGATGCTGCGCCGGTGCGGCGCCATCATCCAGTCGTAGACCCGGGTGCTGCCTTCGACGACCTGATGGGCGCGCGCGCTGTCTTCGTACCCGAAGGGCATCACCGGCAGCGGGATGCCCGGCTCGCGGTTGACCGGCAGCGCGCAGGCCACCGACACGAAAGGCATGCCCAGGCCCTCGGCCACCAGGCCGCCGGCCGCTTCCATCTGGTCGGCAATCAAGGTGTCGATTTCGAGGGCTTCGATCGCGCGCGGCAGTTCGCGGCACAGCATGTCCGTGCTGGCGGCCATGTCGAGGATCACGCGGCGCAGCCCCAGCGGCCCGCCGGGGTTCGCGGCCAGCTGCAGGCTGGCGTCCAGCGAACCGGGAGGATGGGTGGCCGCGCCGATGGCGTGGAACGCCACGCGCTGGTCGCGCACGAAGCGGCCAGCATCCGGGCGGTGCAGGAAGGTCACGCGGTGGCCACGCTCCACCAGCTCGCCGGCCAGCGCTTCGAGGGCGTTGAAGTGGCTGTAGAACGCAGGTGCGACGACCCCGAAATGCGCCATGGATCGTTTCCCGCCGGGCTCAGTTGACGTGGACTTCGCGCACGCGCGCGGCCACCGTCTCGGGGTAGGCCAGGCCTGCCTCCGCGGCCAGGCGCATGCGCGAGCGGCCCTGGGCGAACAGGCTGTCGACGAAGCGGCGGGTACCGCCGCCGGCGCCGAGGGCATCGCCCAGGTGGCGGTCGGCATCCATCAGGTAGGCCATCAGGCGCCGCTGCGCTTCCTCCTGGCCGAGCGAGGCCAGCAGGGTCGCCTTGCCCAGGTCCTTGCCGGTGTCCTTGCCGGTCAGCGCACTGTCGGTGCCGGGCAGGTCGTAAAAGTCGTCGCGGATCTGGAAGGCGTGTCCGGCCGCCAGCGCAAAGGCGCGCAGCGATTGGGACACGCCCTCGCAGGTCTGGGCGATGATCGCGGCCATGTCGACCGCCACGCCCAGCAGCACGCCGGTCTTGAGCTCGTTGGTGGTGGCGATGGCGTCGGCGGTGCGCGCGCCGGCGCCGTGCAGGTCTTCGAACTGGCCGCGCACCAGGCCTTGCGTGCCGATGGTCTCGGCCAGGCGCGCCACCAGGCGGGTGCGGGTGATCGGCGGAATGTCCTGGGCCGCGGCCAGCACGCCGAAGGCACGGCTGAGCAGGGCGACCGAGGCCAGGATAGTGACGTCTTCGCCATACTCGACGTGGATCGCTGGCTTGCCGCGGCGCAGTTGGGCATTGTCCATGCAGGGCATGTCGTCCAGCATCAGCGAGGCGGCATGCACCATCTCGACGGCGCAGGCGACGTCGACCAGCGCCGGCGAGGTGCAGCCGAGGTCGCGCGCGACCAGCATCACGAGCAAGGGGCGCATGCGCTTGCCGGCGCTGAGGGCCCCGGCGCGCATGGCGGCAGCCAGCATGTCCGCCTGGCTGCCGGATTCGGCCAGCAGCTGGGTAATGCGTTCCTCGATGGTGCTGCGCATGCGCTCCAGGCCGACGTGGTGGTCGTCGCCCTGCCCGGACAGGCCGAATTCGCCGAGTCCGCTGTAGCCGTCCATCCGCCGTGTCGCTGTTGTCATGCGCTACTCCTTCTGCCAGGTGCAGGAATCGAAATTGATGAATTCGAGCTGATGATACATGGTCAAAACGTTAACGAATCACGATTATTTCAATCGTGCGGATGCCTGCGCATAGGCCGCAGGTCTGCGCCGACATAGTAAGCTTGAACAAAAGACCACGGCCCCGCGTTTGGCTGCCCGTGGACAGCTTAGTGGGTCAAACTTGGGACAGGAAAAGACGATGCCGGCAGACGCCGGCATCGGGCCGGTCCGCGCGGGACCGGAGGCTAGCCGCGCCGCTGGGGCGGCATGGCAGGAGGGGACGGCTTGCTTAGAACGAGTGGCGCACGCCCACGGTGAACACCGACGGATCGGCGCCCAGTGCAGTGGCCGGCGGGGTGACGGCAGTCGACGACGAGCTGATCCCGAACACGCCGCGGCCGTTGTTGCGCAGCTGGGCATAGGTCGAGTAGATGTTGGTGCGCTTCGACAACGCGTAGGTGTAGGCCAGCGACACGGTATTGCCCTTGGCGCCGGTTTCCAGCTTCTGCTGCTGGAAATTCAGGAAGAACTTGTTCGGGCCCGTGGTGAAGGCCGCGCCCAGGTTGGCATTGGTGTACTCGTTGTTGGCGCCGGTCTGGTCGGCCTGCAGGTAATTACCCTTGATCTCGAAGGCGCCGAAGCTGTAGCCGGCACCGAAGGCGAGTTCCTTGTCGTCGCCAGTGGCCAGGCGCTCGATCACGTGATAGCCGGCGCCCAGGTAGAGACCGCCGGTCTTGTACTCGAGCGACACGCCCATCAGGTCACCCGACGGTTCGACGACGCGCTCCCCGGTCGAGTAGGCGGCATTGACGGTGAAACCGCTCATGGCCTCGCTCTTGTAGTTGACCGAATTGGCCAGGCGACGGGTCAGGCGGTTGGTGGCGAAGGCCGCCAGGTTCGAGCCGAACATGCCTTGGCCCAGGATGTCGCTGGCGGCGGCCACGGCGGCGATCGGGCTGTATTCGCGGCCGACGGTGACGGTGCCGAAGGCGCCTTGCAGGCCCACCACGGCGCGGCGGCCGAACAGCGCCGAATCGGCGGCGCCGGTGTCGAGGGCGACGCCGGCTTCGATGTTGAACAGTGCCTTCAGGCCGTTACCGAGGTCTTCGGTGCCGCGAAAGCCGATGCGGCTGCTCGACTGGTTGCCCGAATTGATCACGGTGCGGCGGTCTTCACCCGGTGCGTCGGTGTCTTCCACGGCGACCGCTGCGTCCATCACGCCATAGATGGTGACGTTGGTCTGGGCGTGGGCGAGCAGCGGGAGGGTGGACAGCAGCGCAGCTGCCAGGTACTTGAACTTCATGCAGATCTCCAGTTGGTTAGGACAAGATGCCAGGTTCGTGGATGAACCGGATCGACCCGAATCTTAACCAGCGAATATGTCCGCTTAGTGACAGCTTGATATGGAGCGGACGATACGGCAGCCGCCCGGCAGGCCATCGCGGCATGCAGGGCAGCCAGGCAGGGAAGGCTAGAGGCTGCGCTCGGCGAGCGGGAGGATGATGTCGATGCGGGTGCCGGCCGGCTCGTCGGCGCTGATGGTGATCTCGCCGTTCATGGCCCAGACCCGCTCGCGCATGCCGACCAGGCCGAGCGAGGCGGCTTTTTCCATGTCTTCGGCACGGATGCCGCGGCCGTCGTCGCGGATCGTGACCAGCAGTTCGCCGTCGATGCGGCCGAGGTCGAGCACCACGCTGGTGGCCTGGGCATGGCGCGCGATATTGGTGAGCGCTTCCTGCACGATGCGGAAGATCGCGGTGCTGGCGCCGTCGTCGAGGCGCAGCTCGTTTTCGTCGGCCATCAGGATGCAGGAAATGTCATGGCGCTCGACAAACTCGTCGCGCAGGCCCTGCAGCGCGAAATACAGGCCGCCTTCGTCCAGGGCGCGCGGGCGCAGGTTGGTGGCAATGCGGCGCAGCGAGGTGATGGCCGTGACCAGGTTCGACTCCATGCCTTCGATCAGGCGCCGCCCCGGATCGGGCAGGTTGTCGCTGCGCTGGAGCAGGGTGAGGTCCATGCGCAGCGAGGCCAGCAGCTGGCCGAGGTCGTCGTGCAGTTCGCGAGCGATATGGGTGCGTTCTTCTTCGCGGATGGTCTGCAGCGCCGAGGACAGCTGGCGCAGCTGGTCGTGCGAGCGCGACAGTTTTTGCTGCACCAGGTGGCGTTCCGACACGTCGCGCAGGATCACGGTGCATATTTCCTGGCCGTCCTGGAGGACGCTGGAGATCGAGCCTTCGATCGGGAACAGCTGGCCGTTGGCGCGGATGCCGGTGACGGCGTAGTCGGTGGCGCGCCGTCCGGCACGGTCGGCGCCGGCCGAGAAATAGTCGAGCGGACTGCGCGCGTTCCTTCCGGGCGCCTGGATGAAGCGCGCCAGCGAGTGCCCCTGCATGGCGGCGACGCTGGTAGCGAACATGTGGGCCGCCGCCGGGTTGGCGAACAGGATGAAGGCCTGTTCGTCGATCGAGAGGATGGCATCGCTGGCGCTATGGACGATGCGGCGGCCGTCGAGCTCGCGCACCGTGCGGCGCACGCTGCCGGCACGGCGCAGCGCAGCGACGCCCGTGCCGGTGCAATAGCCGCTGAGAAAGCCGAACACGAGAACCGCCGTGCCCGCGCGGCCGCGGCGTTGGCGTCGCTGTGGAGTCATGCGGGCATGCCATGAAGATGGCCGGGGAGGCCGGAAGTTCTACATTACGTGGCGGGGCGGGGAGGGGCGTTGATGCCCGACAAAGGGGGCAGGAGGGGGGAGGACAGTGGCGCTCACGGCGGCTATTGTGACCCTTGCCGTATGAATCGTCATTCCCGTCTGCGCGGAATGACGGTCTTGGGGGTAACGGTAGAACAAGCGGCAGCTTGACGCTGGCAACCAGTCAGCGCCAGCTGTCCAGGCTCACATCTGCTTGAACAAATGCAGGAAGCTCCTGCTCACTTCCAGCTTCTCGGGCCGCCCCTTGACCAGCACCAGGTGGCGCCCGCGAATGTCGCGGGTCACGCCTTCGATCGCATTGACGTTGACCAGGGTGGCGCGGTGGATCTGCCAGAACAGCGAGGGGTCGAGCTCGTCGGCCAGGTCGCGCACCGGCTTGCGGATCAGGGCCTCGAAGCTGGCCGTCTGCACGCAGGTGTATTTTTCGTCCGAGCGGAAGAACAGGATGTCTTCCACCGGGATCATGCGCAAGTCCTGGCCGATGCTGGCCTGGATCCATTGCAGGTGCTTGGGCTTCGGCACGCCGATCTTCTCGGCCAGCTGCGAGAGCATGGCCTGCACGCTGTCGTTGACCTTCGCGGCCGGGCGCTCGAGGCGCTGCTTGAGGCGGTCGACGGTGATCTTCAGGCGGTCGGGCTCGGTCGGCTTGAGCACGTAGTCGACCGCGCCGCGCTCGAAGGCTTCGACCGCATACTGGTCGTAGGCGGTGACGAACACGACCTGGCTGCGCTCGCCAATGTCGCGCGCCGCTTCCATGCCGGTCTTGCCGGGCATGCGGATGTCGAGGAAGGTCAGGTCGGGCCGCAGCTGCTCGACCAGTTCCACCGCTTCCTCGCCGTTTTTCGCTTCTCCCAGGATCTCCAGTTCCGGCCAGGCCTCGGACAGGCGCATGCGCAGCTGGTCGCGCATCAGTCTTTCATCGTCGGCAATAATCGCGGTAGGCATGGTTCTCTCGTGGCAGAAGGAAGGTAACAATTATTCAACGAAACAGCGCGGCAGGCAAGTCACCCTGCATGCCGCATCTGGCGGAGGGCGGCAGGGTTCACACCTGCTTGGACAGCTGGTAAGGCACTTCGATCATCGCGATTACGCCGCTCGGGCTGTTGGCGGCGATGTGCAGCTGGCCGGCGTCGCCGTGCAGCAGCTTGAGGCGGTCGCGGATGGTCTGCAGGCCCAGGCCGGTGCCGTCGCTGGGCACCACGCCGAAGCCCACGCCGTCGTCGGCGACGGTCACGCGCAGCTTGCTGTCGGCCACTTCGGCGGTGATCTTCAGGGTGCCGCCCTCGGGCTTGCACTCGAGGCCGTGCTTGATCGCGTTCTCGACCATCGACTGCAGCATCATCGGCGGGAAGGCCGCGCCGCGCAGGTCGTCGGGAATCTGCATGACGACGTTCAGGCGCTCTTCCATGCGCATCTTGAGCAAGGCCAGGTAGGCCGTGACCATGTCGACTTCCCGCCCGAGTCCGGTGACCACGGCGTTGTCGCGCATTTGCGGCAGCACGGCGCGCAGGTACTGGATCAGGCTGCGCTGCATGGCCGAGGCGCGCGGCGGGTCGACCTGGATCAGGTGCTCGACCGAGGCCAGGGTGTTGAACAGGAAGTGCGGCTCGACCTGGGCCTGCATCATCTGCATCTTGGTTTCCGACAGCTGGCGCTGCATCGCTTCGCGCTCGGCGGCGGCGTTGGCGACCTGGGCCTCGGCCACGGCGCGCTTCTTGCCGCCGACCAGGGCCTTGGTGCCGAACAGCGCCAGCACGAACAGCAGCACGAAGTTCATGAACCAGGTCGAGGCCTGCTTGTGGTAGCGCGACACCTTCTGCTCGGCGGCGTCTTCGACCGCCATCTCGATCGCGTTCGAGAGCTCCTCGCCGATCTGCGGCGGCAGCTCGATGTGGACCGATTCGCCGTTCGGATAAACAGCGGGCGAGGGCGTCGTGCTCGGCGCCGGCACGGCGGGGGCGTCCGGCGCCGGCGCCGCATCGGGGGGCGTCGTGGACGGCGCCTCGGGCGCCGGTGGCGGCTCGGGTGGCACGTTTGCAGCGCCGCTGCGGGGTTTGCGGCGCGGGTTGAAGCGGATGCCGCTCTCGTCGATCAGGATGGCGGCATCGCTGCGGCGGCCGGCATCGCGCTCGGCACGCGTGATATCTTCCTCGGCCGGGCCGGAGAACAATTCTTCCTGCAGGATGGCGCCGGCCGCCAGGGTCAGGAGCGCGAACAGGAAAAACTTCCACCACGACAGCTGGGTGACCCAGGTCGCCACGGCATCGAAGCCGCGGAAGATCCACGTCAGGACGCTGGAAAAATAATGCTGGCTTGTATTCCGTGCTTGCATGGTTACTGTGTGTTTCTCGTCGACGGGTGCTGGGGCAAGCGGCGAGTGTACCTCGTCGCTGCGCGCGCGTGCCAGAAATACAAGGTCGCCGGCACCCATGACTGTTGGGATGATGCAACTTTACCGCCGCCGCCGCCGGCGAGCCAGCCCCATGCGACAGCCTGCACGATCCGGGGCACAGGCTGCGTCTCGTCAAGCCAGAATGCGCCAACGCAAAGGCTGTCATTCGGAAACATTGCAAGGTATGATCTTTGCGCTCCGGCACGCCGCCCGTCAGGCCTGCGCGGCCCGCCACTGCCTTGCAATCCGATTTCCGTTCTCGAAAGGATGTGCCGATGTCAGCCGTTCACGAAAAATTCCGACTCGTTACCCGCAGCGATTTCGACGGCCTGGTCTGCGCGGTCCTGCTCAAGCACCTCGACCTGATCGACGACATCCTGTTCGTACACCCGAAGGACATGCAGGACGGGAAAATTGCCATCTCCGGGCGCGACATCACGACCAACCTGCCTTATGTGGCGGCGGCGCACCTGTCGTTCGACCACCATTTGTCGGAGACCATCCGCAACACGGGCATCCGCGCAAACCACATCATCCATCCGGAAGCCCCGTCGGCCGCACGCGTCGTCTACGACCACTACGGCGGCGCCAGAACCTTCCCGGCAGCCTGGGGCGACATGATGGCGGCGGTCGACAAGGGCGACGCCGCGCGCTTCTCGCGCGACGAGGTGCTGTTCCCGCAGGGCTGGAACCTGCTGAACTTCCTGATGGACGCGCGTACCGGCCTGGGGCGCTTCCACGCATTCCGCATCTCGAATTACCAGCTGATGATGGCCCTGATCGACTACTGCGCCAGGCACTCGATCGAGCAGATCATGGAGCTGCCCGATGTGCGCGAGCGCACCGCGCTCTACTTCGAGCACAGCCAGCCGTGCAAGGAGCAGATCCGCCGCTGCGCCAGCGTGCACAAGAACCTCGTGGTGCTCGACCTGCGCAACGAGGCGACCATCTATGCCGGCAACCGCTTCATCATCTATGCGCTCTTCCCGGGAACCAATATCTCGATCCACGTGCTGTGGGGCGTGAAGCAGCAGAACACCGTGTTCGCCACCGGCAAGTCGATCCTGAACCGGACCTCGAATACCAATATCGGGACCCTGATGCTGGAATACGGCGGCGGCGGGCATGAAAACGCGGGCACCTGCCAGGTGGACAACGACCTGGCCGAAGACGTGTTGGGTGCGCTGATCAACCGGATCAACAAGGACGGCTGAGCCGATCACGCACGAGCTGCCACTGTCACCGCGTGGCGGGTGTCCCGCTCACGCAGTGATAGTTAGCGTTGAAAAAACGCATCGCGTCCGTGCTACCGCTGGTTGACCGCGTGGGCAAGGAACTTGCCCACCCTAGGGTTCTCTCTGATCGATCGGCATTGGCCCGCGCGCCGATTTCATTGCGCGTGATACCGCTGCCCCAGCATCCGGTGCACCGCATCGAGCGCCAGCGGCTCGCTGAACCATTGCCCCTGCAGCTGGTCGCAGCCATGCGAGGTAAGGAAGGCCATCTGGGCTTCGGTTTCCACCGCCTCGCCGACCACCGAAAAATCGAGGTTGTGGCCGATATCGATCAGGGTCTTGGCCAGCATGCTGCCGTGGCCCTCGCCGGCGATGTCGTGCACGGCCGACTTCGACAGCTTGACCTGCCGCACCGACAGCTGCTGCAGGAAGGACAGGTCGGAAATGCCTTTGCCGAATTCGTCGATCGACAGCGCCACGCCGGTCTCGCGCAGCTGGTCCGACAGGTCGCGCCCGAGGCCGGGGTTGCGGATCAGGTCGGCCTCGGGGATCTCGATTTCGAGGCTGCCGGGCGGCAGGCTGTGGCGCTGCATGCGCTCGGCGATGCCGGCGACAAAACCGTGCTGGCTGTATTCGCGGTGCGAGACGTTGACGGACACCGGCAGGCCGGTGTAGCCGAGCTGGCGCAATTCCTGCTGGAAGCCGCAGGCCTGGTCCAGCACCCAGTTGCCGATCTCGACCATCTGGCCGGATTCCTCGGCCTCGGCCAGGAAGGTCGCCGGCAGCATGACCCCGTTCTGGGGATGGCGCCAGCGCAGCAGGGCCTCGAAGCCGCGCACGTTGCCGCTTTTCGCATCCATGCGCGGCTGGAACAGCAGGAACAGCTCGTCGTGGTCGAGTGCCGCCCGGATGCCGGTGGCGAACGCAGCGCGCTTTTCGTTGGCCAAGCGCATTTCAGGCGAAAAGAAATGCACGCCGCCGCCGTTGCCTTTGGCGTGGTACATCGCCATGTCTGCAGCGCGCACCAGTTCGGTCGTCGACAGGCCGTCGTGCGGGTGGATCGCCACGCCCAGGCTGGCGCCCACGGGAATCTCGTTGCCGCCGAAGGCCACCGGCATCGTCATAGAGTGCCGCAAGCGCTCCACCATGCGCAGGGTGAAGCGCAGCGAAGGCTGGTCTACCAGCACCAGCACGAACTCGTCGCCCGACATCCGCGCCACCGTATCGCTCTCGCGCACCGCCGACTGCAGGCGCCGCGCCACCACCTTGAGCACGATGTCGCCGGCCTCGTGGCCGAAGGTGTCGTTGATGGTCTTGAAGTTGTCCAGGTCGATCAGGACGACCGCCACCATCGCCTTGTGGCGCTGGGCCAGGTGCACCGCGTGCTCGAGCCGGTCCCAGAGCAGGGTGCGGTTGGCCAGGCCGGTGAGGGCGTCGTGGTTGATCTCGTGCTCGAGGTGGTCGGCGCGCTGCTTGGTGGCGGTGACGTCCTGCAGGATGCCGATGAAGTGGGTGACTTCGCCGTATTCGTCGCGCACGGGCGTCACGCTCAGGTCGTTCCAGAACAGCTCGCCGTTCTTGCGCAGGTTGCGGAAGACCACGCTCATCGGGCGCCGCTCGGCCAGGGCGACGCGGATCTGGCTGCGCTCGTCGCGGTCGAACTGGGGCGCCGCCATGAAGCGCGGGTCGCGCCCGATGGCTTCATGCGCCGGATAGCCGGCGATGCGCTCGAAGGCCGGGTTGACGTATTCGATGATGTTGTCGGGCCCGCAACAACGGGTGATGACGATGCCGTTGCTGGCTGCGTGCAGCGCGCGCTCGCTCAGCAGCAGGCGGCGCTCCTTGTCGCGCCGCTTGGCGATGTTCACGCCCATTCCGAACAGATACTGGTCGCCCTTGCAGGTGACCAGCGCGCCGCCCACCATCATCGGCGATTCACGGCCGCTGCGCGCGATGTAATTCATCTCCATCGAGACCTCGGCGCCTTCGTCGAAGACTTTGCGCATGTTTTCCATCGCCATCTCGCGCTCGCGCGGCTCGAACATGTCGAGCACCTGGGCCGCCGCCAGTTCATCCGGCGTCATTTCGGTGAGGCGTTCGAGGTTGTGGTTCCACAGCACGAAACGGCCGTCGCGGTTGATCGCATAGAAGGTGCCGGGCAGCAAGTCGACCACCTCGGACAGCGGCGTGCTGCCGACGCGGTCGGATTCGCGCACGGATTCGGACGGGTCGATGACGATGCTGGCGCTCCAGTCGCGGGGTTCGCCGGCGGCGTCGTACTGGCGGGCCAGGCTGAGGGTGGCGGGGCCGTCGCGGCCGCCGGGAAAGCGCATTCGGACCCGGGCACCACCGGCTGCGGCCAGCGCCGGCCAGCGCGCATCGCCTGTGAGGAGTTCGGTCAAGTCGCGGCCCGGTGCGCCGTCAAGCGTCCATCCGAACAGGCGAGCGCATGCAGGATTCCACGTTACGACCTTGCCTTCGTCGTCGGTCAGGAAAGTGACCTGGGCAGATGGATCGATGGTGGACATGCCGGCACCCTTCGTGAAAAGCGCTCGATGGTTCTCAGCTTACACGCGTTCGCACGGAGGCGGCGCAAACAAGGAAGCCACGGCAGGCCGTGGCTTCTGGGATAGGGAGCTGTGGATAGAGCCTGCTGCGCCGGGCGCTACAGGCCGATACGCTCAGGCCGCGACGATTTCCTGTTTCGGCGGCAGGGCCACCTGGTTATCAACGCTGAACTGGTAGTCCTGGAACACGTGCTCGGCCGACAGGATCTGGTAGTTGCCGTCGGACAGGCGGTGCGTGGTGTCCTTCAGGCGGTAAGTATAGTGGCCGCAGGTCCAGCAATTGAAATTGCGCATGTGCGTGCACAGGCAGGTTTTATCGAGCACAGAGATATTCTTGCCGTCCGGGCTGGCCTGCACTTCGCGGTTGTACGAATTGATGTAGGCGCAGTTGCCGGTAGCGTCCAGCAGGTAGCCATAGGATTCGCAGCCAGGGCGGATGCCGGAACCGATCGCCGGCGTACTCTTGAGCATACGCATCGGGTAGCCGGTCGGCGAGACGCCGTTGACGATGATGTCTTCTTCGCTGGCGCGGAAGTATTCCTGTTTCACATGGTCCGGCATGCCGCATTCGTGGGTCACGGTGAAGCGGGTGGCCACCTGCACGCCGGCCGCGCCTTTTTCCATGAAGCCGACCGCGTCCGAGCCGGTGAAGATGCCGCCCGCGGCGATCACCGGGATGTCGAGCTGCTCGGCGCGCATGTAGGCATGGATTTCGTCCATGATGGTGTGCAGGTCGTACTGCTTCCAGTCGTCGATGCCGAAGCCCAGGTGGCCGCCGGCCAGCGGGCCTTCGACGATGAGGTAGTCGGGCAGGCGGTCAAGGCGTGACACCTTGCGCAGGAACAGCTGCAGCGCGCGCACCGAGGACACGATGATGCCCAGCTTGGCGTCGCGGAAGCGCGGGTGGTCTTTGATGAGCTCGAAGGAACCGAGGTGCAGGCCGGCCGACATGGTGATGCCGTCAATGCCGGCGTCCAGCGCCGACGACAGGCGCGTGCGCAGGGTTTCCTTGGGCGCATTCATGGTGAGCTTTTCCATGCAGTTCACGAAGATCAGGCCATTGCCCTTTTTCGCCTGCATGGTCGCGCCCACGTGCAGGCGGGTCGCTTCGGCCAGGCGGTCGAGGTCGAACTGCACCACCGCCTTGTTCATGTTGTTGATGTTGAACTTGTAGAGCTTGGTCTTGTCCTTGACGAAGGTGGTATCGAACTTGCGGTCGGACACGTCTTGCACCATCGCATCGGAAATGTGGCCGATACCGCCCAGGCGGGCCGCTTCCAGCGCCAGCTCCGAGGTCGAGATGTCCACGCCCATCCCGCCGATCATGATGGGCACATATTCCTTGTTGCCCATTCGCAGGCGGAAATCATCAACACGTTTCATTGCAATCCTTAGACTACGGTAGTTTCCTACGCGTACAAATGCATCAACGGCCGTGCGCGTACACGGTCGTCATTCTACCCCAAGGCGGGACATGGCTTGCGCAGCGTTTACTGCGCGGCAAGGCCGGCGGGCCGGCCCTGGCGAATCAGTCGCGGAAGTTGTTGAACGCCAGCGGCAGGTCCTCGACATCCTTGCGCAGCATGGCCATGGCAGTCTGCAGGTCGTCGCGCTTGGCGCCGGTGATGCGCACCGATTCGCCCTGGATGCTGGCCTGCACCTTCATCTTGCTCTCCTTGACCAGCTTGGTGATCTTCTTGGCGTCCTCGGTCTCGATGCCGTTGCGCACCTTGATGACCTGCTTGACCTTGTCGCCGCCGATCTTCTCGACCTTGCCTTCGTCGAGGAAACGCACGTCGACCTTGCGCTTCGACATCTTGTTGATGAGGACGTCCTTGACCTGGCTGAGCTGGAAGTCGGAGTCGGCGAACAGGGTCAGTTCCTTGTCCTTCTGCTCGACGTTGGCCGAGCTGCCCTTGAAGTCGAAACGAGTGGTGATTTCCTTGTTCGATTGTTCAACGGCATTCTTTACTTCGACCATGTCTGCTTCGCAGACGACATCAAACGATGGCATGGCGGGTTCCTTTTTCTGATATTGCTAATAGATGAATCCCTCTATTTTAACGGACAACGGCGCCCGCACGCGACCACAATTTGCCTTGTGGGCAACAAGCGCGCCCGGCCTGGGTCCCGGCTTGCCCCTATAATGAGCAAAAACACCATGACGCCATGCACCCACGACTCCCCATCCTCGACGACTATCCGCTCGCTTCCCTCAACACCTTCCGCATCCCGGCCCGGGCCCGGCACTACCTGCAGGTAGCGGGCGCCGCCGAGCTGGATGCGGTGCGGTGCGACCCGGCGCTGAACACGCTGCCGCGCCTCGTGCTCGGCGGCGGCAGCAACCTGCTGTTCACGCGCGATTTCGACGGCATCGTGCTGCACATGACGGGCCTGGGCAAGGAAGTGCTGGGCGAACACGACGGCAAGCTGCTGGTGCGCGCCCAGGCCGGCGAAAACTGGCATGCTTTCGTGCAGTGGACGCTGGCGCAGGGCTTCGGCGGGCTGGAAAACCTGTCGCTGATCCCGGGCACCGTGGGCGCGGCGCCGATCCAGAACGTGGGCGCCTACGGCACCGAAACCAGGGATACGTTCTACTGCTTGAGGGCCTTCGACATGGCCAGCGGCGAAACGCGCACGCTGGACGCCGCCGCCTGCCGCTTCGGCTACCGCGACAGCATCTTCAAGCACCCGGAAGGCAGCACGCTGGTGGTGCTGGACGTGACGTTTGCGCTGCCGGTCGCATGGGCCCCGAATTTGCGCTACGCGGAATTGGCCAATGCGGTGGAGGCGGCGGGATTGACGGCGCCCACGCCGCAGGAGATCGGGCAGACGGTCGCATCGATCCGGCGCCGCAAGCTGCCCGACCCCGCGGAGATCGGCAACGCCGGCAGCTTCTTCAAGAACCCCGTGGTCTCGAGCGAGCAGTGCGCGCAACTGCTGGCGCAGTATCCTGCGCTGGTGCACCACGCCCAGCCGGACGGCAGCGAAAAGCTGGCAGCGGGCTGGCTGATCGACCAATGCGGCTGGAAGGGCAGGGCGCTGGGCGCGGCGGGCGTGTATCCGAAGCAGGCGCTGGTGCTGGTCAACCTGGGCGAAGCAAGCGGCCAGGACGTGGTGCGCCTGGCGCGTGCGATCCAGGCCGACGTGGCCGCGCGCTATGGCGTGGAACTGGAGCCGGAACCGGTATTCATTTAGGGGGACGACATGATCAAGGCAGTCGTGACGGGCCACACCCGTGGCCTGGGCGCCGCGGTGGCGGCTGAACTGGTGGCGCGCGGCATTCCGGTGCTGGGCGTGGCGCGCGGGCACGCTGAAATCGGCGAGGGCATGGAGCAGGCCGTCGTCGACCTGGGCGACGCCACGGCGCTGGCGGCCTGGCTGGAAGGGCATGCGCTGCGCAGTTTCCTGGCCGGCTGCGAAACCGCGCTGCTGGTGAACAATGCCGGCGTCGTGAGTCCCGTGGGGCCGCTGGCCGAACAGGACCCGGTGGCGGCGCTGCGCGCGGCCATCATCAACGTGGGCGCGCCGCTGGCCCTGTCAGCCGCCTTCGTGCAGGCCGCACCAGGGGCCGAGCGGCGCATCCTGCACGTGTCGAGCGGCGCCGCGCGCAGCGCCTATCCCGGCTGGAGCGTCTACTGCGCGACCAAGGCCGCGCTCGACCAGCATGCACGCGCCGTGGCGCTCGACGCCGACCCGCGCGTGCTGGCCTGCAGCCTGGCCCCGGGCGTGATCGACACCGGCATGCAGGCCGAGATCCGCGCCACCCCAGGCGAACGTTTCCCGCTCAAACAGCGTTTTGTGGAGATGAAGGAGGGCGGGGCGCTGGTGGCGCCAGGCGATTGCGCGGCCGCGCTGGTGGATTACCTGCTGGCCAGGCGTTTCGGCCAGGAGCCGGTGGACGACCTGCGCAATTGATGCGATCCGGGGCAAGCGCTTGATTACGGCCGCACCAGCAGCGCCTCGAACGACGCCGCCGGCACTGGCCGCGAGAACAGGAAGCCCTGGACATAGTCGCACCCGGATTGGCACAGGCAGGCGCGCTGCTCGGCGGTTTCCACGCCTTCGGCAATCACCTTCCCCCCAGCTTGTGGGCCATGACGATAATGGTCGCGCCCCAACAGGCTGGACCAGCGCTTCGCATAGTCCGCGGCCCTGCAAAACACCTAATCGCCGATGTCATGGATCAGCCCCGATTCCTCGGCGACCCTGGTCCATGGGATTGTTTGTCCATCTCGCTATCGTCGTGAGTGGCTTGTTGCGATGCTGACGGCCCGCAAACAAATTTGATGCGTCTACGTAACACCCGTCCCGGCTGCCTCAGTCTGCATCGCCCACAAAAAAGCCGCCCTCAGGCGGCTCTCGAAACGCACTACAACTTATTGCCCGCGCTTGGCCCTTGCCTTCGCCGCGATCCGCATCCGCAGCGCATTGAGCTTGATGAAGCCACCCGCATCGGCCTGGTTGTACGCGCCGCCGTCTTCATCAAAAGTAGCGATGTTCATGTCGAACAGCGAGTCGGTCTTCGAGTCGCGCGAGACCACGATCACGTTGCCCTTGTAAAGCTTTACGCGCACCCAGCCATTGACGGTGGCCTGGGTGTGGTCGATCAGGGTCTGCAGCGCGACGCGTTCCGGCGCCCACCAGTAGCCGTTATAGATCAAGGACGCATAGCGTGGCATCAGGTCGTCCTTCAGGTGCGCCACTTCGCGGTCCAGGGTGATCGATTCGATCGCGCGGTGGCCCTTGAGCATGATGGTGCCGCCCGGGGTTTCGTAGCAGCCGCGCGACTTCATGCCGACGTAGCGGTTCTCGACCAGGTCGAGGCGTCCGATGCCGTGCTTGCCTCCTAAGCGATTCAGTTCGGTCAGCACGGTGGCGGGGCTCATGCGCACGCCGTTGAGGGCCACGATGTCGCCGCGCTCGTATTCGAGGTCGAGGTACTCGGCCTGGTCCGGCGCCGCTTCCGGCGACACCGACCAGCGCCACATCGATTCCTCGGCTTCCGCGCTCGGGTTCTCGAGGTGGCGGCCTTCGAAACTGATGTGCAGCAGGTTCGCATCCATCGAATACGGCGCGCCGCCGTTCTTGTGCTTCATGTCCACCGCGATGCCGGCGTCCTCCGCGTACTTGAGCAGCTTCTCGCGCGACAGCAGGTCCCATTCGCGCCACGGGGCGATGATCTTGACGTCGGGTTTCAGCGCATAGGCGCCCAGCTCGAAGCGCACCTGGTCGTTGCCCTTGCCGGTGGCGCCGTGCGAGATGGCGTCGGCGCCGGTCTCGTTGGCGATCTCGATCAGGCGCTTGGCGATCAGCGGGCGGGCGATCGAGGTGCCCAGCAGGTATTCGCCTTCATAGACGGTGTTGGCGCGGAACATCGGGAACACGAAGTCGCGCACGAATTCTTCGCGCACATCGTCGATGTAGATGTTTTCCGGCTTGATGCCGAACTTGATCGCCTTGGCGCGTGCCGGCTCGAGTTCTTCACCCTGGCCGAGGTCGGCGGTGAAGGTGACGATCTCGCAGCCGTAATTATCTTGCAGCCATTTCAGGATGACGGAGGTATCGAGGCCGCCGGAGTAGGCGAGAACTACTTTTTTAATGTCGCTCATGGATGGTTTCCAGTGTGGAGGGAGGTGGGGTTCAGATGGTCAGCTGACGCCTGGTGCCGCTCCCGCAAGGGAACGGCGCGCCAACGATCAAACAAAGGGTTGGTGGTGCATGGTTACTGCTTTACTTGTCCTCGATGCGTCCGAGGAGCAGGTATTCGATCAGGGCCTTCTGCACGTGCAGGCGGTTTTCCGCCTCGTCCCAGACGACCGACTGCGGGCCGTCGATGACTTCGGCCGAGACTTCTTCGCCGCGGTGGGCCGGCAGGCAGTGCATGAACAAGGCGTCGGGGGTGGCGCGCGCCATCTTGGCGCCGTCGACGATGAAGCCGTCGAAGGCCTTCAGGCGCTCGGCGTTTTCCTTTTCGTAGCCCATGCTGGTCCAGACGTCGGTGCTGACCAGGTGCGCGCCTTCGCAGGCATCCGACGGGTTGTCGAACAACGTATAGCGTTCGGTCGCGACCAGCTTTGGATCGATCTCGTAGCCCTTCGGGGTCGAGACGTTCAGGTGGAAGCCGAAGACTTCGGCCGCCTGCAGCCACGAGTACAGCATGTTGTTGGCGTCGCCGATCCACGCCACCGTCTTGCCGGCGATCGGGCCGCGGTGCTCGTAAAAGGTGAAGATGTCGGCCAGCACCTGGCAGGGGTGGTGTTCGTTGGTCAGGCCGTTGATCACCGGGACGCGCGAGTGCGCGGCGAAGCGCTCGATGATCTCCTGGCCGAAGGTGCGCACCATGATGATGTCGCACATGCGCGACATGACCTGGCCCGCGTCTTCCACCGGCTCGCCGCGTCCGAGCTGGCTGTCGCGCGTGTTCAGGTAGATCGCGGCGCCGCCCAGCTGGTGCATGCCGGCCTCGAAACTCAGGCGGGTGCGGGTCGAGCTCTTTTCGAACACCATCACCAGGGTGCGGTCGACCAGCGGGTGGTAGACCTCATAGGCCTTGAACTTGCGCTTGATGACCTTGGCGCGCTCGATGACGTACTCGAATTCGTCGCTGGAAAAGTCGGAGAATTGCAGGAAGTGCTTCACTTTTGCGACTGGCATATCGTCTTTGCTTTGCTGTTTATCCCTTGAATTATAAGGGTTTTCGCTTGACGTTAGGGAAAGCGGGGATCGTTCGGGATGGCGGGTTTCGCAGGGTGGGCGGCTTCGCCGCCCACAAACTCAATACAGCGTCTGCGCCGACTCGTGCAGCAACTGCCCATACAGGGTATGACGCATCCTGGCGATCTTCCCCGCGGCGACGGCCTCCAGTACCGCACATTGCGGCTCCTGCAGGTGGCGGCAGTTGTAGTATTTGCATCCGCCCAGGTAGGGCTTGAACTCGACGAAAGCCCGTTCCAGCATGCCTTCGCTCAGGTGGTACAGGCCGAATTCCTGGAAGCCCGGCGAATCGATGATCGACGCGCCGCCCGGCAGCCAGTACAGGCGCGTGAAGGTGGTGGTGTGCTTGCCGGTGTCGAGCGCTTCCGAGATCTCGCGCACGGCGATGTCGGCGTCCGGCACCAGCAAATTGATCAGGGACGACTTGCCCATGCCCGACTGGCCGATGAAGATCGACGACTGGCCATCGAGCAGCGGCATGAGCGTCTCGACCGCGTGTTCCGGCTTGGCGGTGGCCGACAGTTCGTGCACCGGGTAGCCGAGCGAGCCATACAAACCGGCACGCTCGCGGGCGCGCGCCAGCGGCGCTTCGACGTCGACCTTGTTCAGGATGATGTGGGCTTCGATGCCGGCCGCTTCGGCCGCGACCAGCGAGCGCGAGACCAGGTCGTCGGCGAAACCGGGTTCGGTGGCGACGACGATGAACAGGCGCGAGATGTTTGCCGCCAGCAGCTTGGACTTGTACTGGTCCGAGCGGTAGAGCAGGGTCGTGCGGTCGGCGATGCGCTCGATCACGGCCTGGTTCTCGGAGGTCTTCTTGATGTGGACGATGTCGCCCACGGCCACATTGGTCTTCTTGCCGCGCGTTACGCACTGGAGCTTTTCGCCATTCGCGTCGGCCAGGTAGTGGCGGCCGTGCGCCGCGATGATGGTGCCGGTCAAGGTGTCGGTAACTGAGCTCATGCAGCCATCCCCCGCTCGTACAGCGAACCGGCCTTGGCCGCGCAGATGAAATCGTTGGCGCTGAGTGTGCCGCCGGCCGAATGGGTGGTGTACACCAGGGTGCAGCGGCGGTAGCCCACCCGCATGTCCGGATGGTGGTTCTCGGTTTCGGCCATGCCCGCCACCGCGTTCACGAACGCGATGGTGGAGCGGTAGTCGGCGAAGGTGAATTCGCGTTCGATGCGGCCGCCGATAACTTGCCAGCCCGCTACCTGCGCCAGCAGGGCGCGGATGGCGTCGGGGTCGAGCGCGGGCGCGCCGTGGGTGCAGTGGCGTTCGAGGAGTTTCATGCGGCCGCCATGGTGAGCTGTTTCACCCGCACGGAAGCCGGCGGGTGCGAATCGTAGAAGCTTGAATACAGCGGATCCGGCGTCAGGGTCGAGGCATTGTCTTCGTACATCTTCACCAGGGCTGACACCAGGTGCGCCTGGTCGGTATGTTTGGCCGCAAACGCATCGGCCTCGAATTCGTGCTTGCGCGAGGTGATCGAATTCAGTGGCGAGAGCACGAAGGTAAAGATCGGCAGCACCAGCATGAACAGGATCAGTGCCATGCCGTCGTTCGAGGCATTCATCAATGGCGTCACGCCCAGGCCCGTGTAGAACCAGGCTTGCGTCTTCAGGTAGCCGAGCAGCGCCAGGAAGCCCAGGGACAGCGCGAAGATCACGACGATGCGCTTGACGATGTGGCGCAGCTTGAAGTGGCCCAGTTCATGCGCCAGCACCGCTTCGATCTCGTGCGGATCCAGGCGCGAGAGCAGGGTGTCGAAGAAGACGATGCGCTTGTTGCTGCCAAAGCCCGAGAAATACGCATTGCCGTGGGCGCTGCGCTTGCTGCCGTCCATCACGAACAGGCCTTTCGAGGCGAAGCCCACGCGCGCCATCAGGCCTTCGATGCGTTCTTGCAGGCCGGCGTCGGCGAGCGGCGTGAACTTGTTGAACATCGGGGCGATCACGGTCGGGTAGAGCACCATCATCAGGAGCTGGAAGCCGCTCCAGACGCACCAGGCCCACAGCCACCACAGCTCGCCGCTTTTTTCCATCAGCGCCAGTATCACCCACAGCAGCGGCAGGCCGATCACGGCGCCCATCAGCGCGCCCTTGGCCATGTCGGCCAGCCACAAAGCTGGGGTCATCTTGTTGAAGCCGAAGCGCTCTTCCTGCACGAACTGGCGGTACCAGTCGAGCGGCAAGTCCAGCAGGGCGGACAGCACGGCGAACGCCGCCACCAGCGCCATCTGGTGACCGAGCCCGGGACCGGTCACGCCCAGCAGGGCGGTGGACAAGGCCTGCAGCCCGCCCAGCAGCGTGAAGCCGACCAGCACCAGCCCGCCCCACAGGAGCGAAACCAGGCCCAGGCGGGTCTTGGCGACCGTATAGTCGGCCGCCTTCTGGTGCGCCGCCAGCGGCACCTTTGGAGCAAACTCGGCCGGGACGCTGGCGCGGTGGCGCAGCACGTGGCGGATGTGGCGGTTGGCCAGCCAGAAGCGCAGGCCGAGGGTCAGCGCAAAGAAAACAACGAACAAAACCGAAAACCCGAATGAAGACATTCTGTGCCTGTGAGAAAATGCAGGATAAGCTTGCACAGTGAAGTGCAGTACCAATAAGGCAAAGAGAGAATTATGTCACAAGCTACACAAACCGAAGGGGCGGCCAAGCCGGCGCGTCCGAACGAGTTCAACCTGGTCTGGCTCGACATGGAGATGACCGGCCTCGATCCGGACAACGACCGCATCATCGAAGTGGCCGTGGTCGTGACTGACCCGGAGCTGAACATCATCGCCGAAGGCCCGGTGTTCGCCATCCACCAGTCGGACGAGACCCTGAACAAGATGGACAACTGGAACAAGGGTACTCACGGCAAGTCGGGCCTGATCGACCGCGTCAAGGCTTCCACCGTGACCGAAGCCCAGGCGGAGCTGGAACTGATCGCCTTCCTGAAGCAGTACGTCCCGTCCAACAAGTCGCCGATGTGCGGCAATTCGATCTGCCAGGACCGCCGCTTCATGGCGCGCGGCATGCCGAAGCTGGAAGCCTTCTTCCACTACCGGAACCTGGACGTGTCGACCCTGAAGGAATTGTGCCGCCGCTGGAAGCCAGAACTGGCATCCGGCTTCAAGAAGCACCAGAAACATACCGCGCTGGCCGACATCAATGAGTCGATCGAAGAGCTGCGCTACTACCGCGAGCACTTCATCAAGCTGTGATGCGCATGCCGTCAATACGACGGCAATCGTCATTGGTCGCCTGTCATGAAACATGCGTGACAGGCAACAAGTTATGCGACAATCATCTGCATGACCCACGCTCCGCAGACCGCGCTTCCTGACCCCAGTAGCGAAGCATCGATGCGTTCCCGCATCCGCCGGCACGACTGGAACCGGACGCCCCTCGGTCCGCCCGAGCGCTGGCCGGCCAGCCTGCGCACCGCGGTCGACATGCTGCTGCACTCGGCCTTCCCCATGTTCCTGGCCTGGGGGCCCGACCTGGTTTTTCTTTACAACGACGCCTATGTGCCGCTGCTCGGCCAGAAGCACGGGCGTGCGCTGGGCGAGCGCTTTCGCGACCTGTGGGCCGAGGTCTGGGCTGAAATGGTGCCCCTGATCGACCGCGCGCTGTCGGGCAAGCCCGTGTATTTCGAGGACATGCCGATGACGGTGAACCGGCGCGGCTATCCCGAGCGCGCCTATTTCACCTTCTCGCACGCGCCCCTGATGGGCGACGACGGCCAGGTGGCCGGCCTGTTCTGCACCGTGATGGAAACCACGCGCCGCGTCGCGGCCGAGCGCCGCGCGGCCTTCGAGCTGACGGTGTCGGACGCGCTGCGGGCGCTCTCTTCCGGCGACCAAGTGGCCATCACCGCCAGCGCGCTGCTGGGCGGCGAGCTGCACGCGGACCGGGTGGTGTATGCGGAACTGGACCCGGCCAGCGGGCGCTTCGCCGCGCCGCGCTGGTGGACGCGCGACGAACGCGCCAGCCTGCACCCGAACCTGCCGCCGCAGGCGCACAAGACCCCGCAGCCCGGCTTCAGGCTGGATGCCTTCGGCCCGGCGCTGGGCGCGGCGCTGCGCGAAGGCAGCGTGGTGCGCATCCACGACACGGCGCACGACATACGCACCATCGGCTACCGCAGCGCCTACGTGGCCGAGCGCATCGGCGCGCTGCTGGTGGTCCCGCTGGTGAAATCGAACCGGCTGGTGGCCTGCCTGGGCATCGACTGCCCGCAGCCGCGCTTCTGGAGCGAGGACGACATGCACCTCGCGCGCGACGTGGCCGAGCGCACCTGGTCGGCGGTCGAGACGGCGCGCGCCCAGGCCGAGCTGCGCGCGGAACGCGATCGCAGCCGCGAGATCTTCGACACCATCGCCGAAGGCTTCGCCGTGTTCGACGCCGACTGGAACGTGCTCGAGATGAACGCGGAAGGCCTGCGCATCTGCCGCATGGAAGCATCCGAGGTATTGGGGCGCAACCACTGGGATGCCTTCCCGCATGCGATCGATGCCGAGCCGGGGCCGATGTACCGTGAGGTGATGCGCACGCGCGTGGCCGGCGCCGCCGAGCATGCGCACGTTTTCCCGGACGGCAGCCGGCTGTGGACCGAGGTGCGCGCCTACCCGATGCAGGACGGCGGCCTGGCCGCTTTTTTCCGCGACATCACCGACCGCAAGCTGGCCGAAGAAAAGCTCAAGGAAGCCGACCGCCGCAAGGACGAGTTCCTGGCGATGCTGGCGCACGAGCTGCGCAACCCGCTGGCGCCGATCAGCGCGGCCGCCGAGCTGCTGCGCATCGGCCGCATGGACGAGGGGCGGGTGCGCCAGAGCAGCAACATCATCGGGCGCCAGGTGCGCCACATGACGCGGCTGGTGGACGACTTGCTGGACGTCTCGCGCGTCACGCGCGGCCTGATCACGCTGGAACGGGCGCAGGTGCTGGCGCGCGTCGTCATCCAGGAGGCGGTCGAGCAGGTGCGTCCCATGATCGAGGCGCGCCGCCAGAAGCTGGCCGTGCACCTGCCGCCTGCCTGGGCCATCATCGAAGGCGACAAGGCGCGGCTGGTGCAGGTGGTGGCCAATGTGCTGAACAACGCCACCAAGTACACGCCGGAAGGGCGCGGCATCGACCTGGGCGCGCAGGCGGCCGGGGGCAGCCTGGTGATCAGCGTGCGCGACGAGGGCATCGGCATGGAGCGCGAACTGTCGAAGCGGGTATTCGACCTGTTCACCCAGGCCGAACGCTCGTCCGACCGCTCGCAGGGCGGCCTTGGACTGGGACTGGCGCTGGCCAGGAACCTGGTCGAGCTGCATGGCGGGACGGTCGCCTGCGCCAGCGCGGGCCCCGGCCTGGGCAGCACCTTCGAGATCCGCCTGCCGCTGCTGCAGGGGGCGGTGCCGGCGGCCTTGTCGGCGCAGGCCCCGGCGCCCTTGCTGTCCGCGCCGCTCAAGGTGCTGGTGGTGGACGACAACGTGGACGCGGCCGAGACCCTCGGCCTGCTGCTGGCGGCGCATGGCCACGAGGTCGCGGTCGAACACGGTTCGCTGCAGGCGCTCGAACGCGCGCGCGCCATGGCGCCGGACGTCTGCCTGCTCGACATCGGCCTGCCCGACATCGATGGCCGCGAGCTGGCGCGGCGCCTGCGCGCGCAACCCGAGACGGCGGACACGGTGCTGGTGGCCGTCACCGGCTACGGCCAGCAGCAGGACCGCGAGGATGCGTTCGCGGCCGGCTTCCAGCACCACCTGGTCAAGCCGGTCGACATGGATGCGCTGGCGCGCCTGCTCGACGGCGTGCGCGCCGTGGGCGCCACGACGCGGACCGAACCCGCTTAACGCATCTGGGTGTAGTTCACCGGGATGAACCGATAGCCTTTACCCACGGCTGCGAGGTAACCCATCCCCGGGAACTGCAGGTGGGC
Source organism: Telluria sp. ZB4P37 (assembly GCF_059685855.1). NCBI lineage: Bacteria > Pseudomonadati > Pseudomonadota > Betaproteobacteria > Burkholderiales > Oxalobacteraceae > Telluria > Telluria sp. ZB4P37. The sequence continues at coordinate 7,703 of NZ_JCASID010000023.1, read as the reverse complement.
GCCGCCGATCAGGTAGCGGCCCTTGGCCGCGGCATCGAAGGCCTTCTTGCGCGGCGCCGCGGCGGCTTTCTGGTCGCTGTCGAATTCGATCGTCACCGCCGGGTTTTCCATCTGCACCGCCGCCACGTGGATCAGGTCACCGACCAGGTGCAGCGTCTGGCCGCCGCTCTCGACGAGGTAGGTGGTGTGCCCGGGCGTGTGTCCTGGCGCTGCCTGGGCGCGGATGCCCGGCACTAGCTCGACATCGCCCTCGAACGGTTTGAACTTGCCTGCCTTGACATACGGGTTGACGGCGGCCATGGCAGCCTTGAAGCCGTCCTTGCTCTTGGCCTTGTCCATGTTCGCCTGGCTCAGCCAGTAGTCGGATTCCTTCTTGTTGGCGCGTACCGTGGCGTTCGCGAATACCACCTGCGCCCCGTTGACCAGGCCGCCCACGTGGTCGCCGTGGAAGTGGGTGATGTAGATCTCGTCGATCTGTTCCGGCTGGTAGCCGGCGGCCTTGATGCTGGCAGCCAGCCGGCCCAGGGTCGGGCCGAAGAAGGTACCGGCGCCGCCGTCGATCATCACCAGCTTGCTGCCCGTATTGATCAGGTAGGCGTTGGCCGAGGTTTCCAGCGGCGCCTTCAGGTGCGCCTTCGCCAGCGTGTCGAGCGTCTTCTTCTTGTCCTGGGCCAGCAGCTGGTCCACCGGCAGGTCGACCGTGCCGTCCGACAGCGGGGTGATCTCGAACTGGCCGAGCATGAGACGCGACCAGCCGGGGGCAGGGGTCTTGGCCATCGGCGCGGCCGCCCAGGCAGGGCTGGCCAGGCAGGCGGCTGCCACGGCAGTGGCGAGGAGGGTAGGGTACTGGCGTGTTTTCATCGCTGGTCCTTGTAATGGTGTGCGGCGCAGGCCGGCCGCAAGCGTTGCATATCGTACATGATTGCAAGGCCGAGGGTTGTCCTTACTCGGTGCTGATGGTGCTCGGCGCCGTGGTGTGGAACCGCCTGTCGGGCCACCACTATCCCCACGTGCAGCCGGCCGCGTGCCCGCCCGAAACAAAGGCCGGCTTCGCCAGCGAAGACCTCGACGGGGCGCTCGACAGCTATGGCGAGGCGTTCGACGTCAGTCGCGACGACCTGGCCATGATCCTGGCCGAGACCGAGCAGCGCGCGGCCGAACGCCGGGCGCGCCTGCACCGGGCAAGCGAGCTGGCGCGCCCCGTACCGGCGACCCTGGACCGGGAAATGCCGCTGGCGACGGCGCGTGCGCTGCTGGTGCGGCACGGCGTGCCGGCGCTGCCGGTGGTGGATGCAGCCGGTTGCCCGCCGGGTGTGCTCAGCATGGCGGGCCTGGTCGCCGCCGGCGGCAGCGCCAGCCGCCCGCTGCCGGCGCGCGCGCGGCGCGCCACCGCGCCGCTGTTCGGGCACGACATGGTGCCGACCGTGGGGCAGCTGGTCGCGGCGGGATTGGTGGCGGTCCATGAGGATGCGCCGGTGACGGCGCTGCTGGCGCGCTTCCATGAGGGGGCGCAGCAGGTGTTTCTGGTGGACGGGGAGGGCAGGCTGACCGGGATGGTGCAGCCGGGGGATTTACTGGTGGGGCTGGAGCTGGGGTTGCAGGAAGCGGCGGCCTGAGGGAGGCATGCGGCGCGGCTGATCGCGAGCTGCTTGAACGCGTGGGCAAGAAACTTGCCCACGCTACGAGGCGCGGCCGGGCTGCAGCCGCGGTCTTGCTTACTCTGCTGCGTCAGCCCCGCAGCACTTCTTGTACTTCTTCCCGCTGCCGCAAGGGCAATCGTCGTTGCGGCCGACCTTCGGCTCGTCGCGCACGACGGTTTCCACGGCCGGCTTGCGCAGCGGAAGCCAGTAACGGTGGATGGCCGGCAAATTGGCTTCAATGGCCAAAGCCAGCTGGTGCGCCTTTTTCGGGTCCTCGACTTCCGGCAGCTCGGATTCTTCGATCTCGTCGGCGCCGAGCAGGTAGATCGGGCGCATCAGTTCGGCCACCTCGGAGGTCCAGATCGGCTCCCACGAACCCGGACGCAGTTCCATGCCTTCCCAGAAGCCCCAGCACCAGGCTTCGCCGTCGATCAGGTTGGCGCCGCCCACTTCGTGCTCGCAGAACAGCGGCTCGAATTCTTTCGGGGCGACCTCGAAAGTGACCAGCACTTCGTTCATGAAGCGCATGATCAGGTTGATGATCTTTTCTTCGTCGCGGCTGTTCTTCCACTTAGGCGCCTGCTGGCCATCCTGGCCCCAGACCCGCGGCAGCCACTCGGCCGGCATGATGGTTTCCGGGCCGATCGCGATCGCGGTCAGGTAGCCGTGCAGGGTGTCCATCGTCATCGCATCCTCGGGGGAGCGGTCGGACAGCAGGAACTGGTCGAGTTCGTCGAATTCTTTGTCGGTGAGAGGCTGGTCGAGATGCATGTGGGGCTCTTGTTGCGTTTGAAGGCGACAGTTTAACCCCTGCGGGGTTGAAGAGCACGGAAATCTGCGCAGTGGGCGCGGCGATGAGGGGATGCTGATACGAAGGATGGTCACTTGAAGACCGTCGCCCCGGCGAAGGCGCGAACAATGTCACCGGCATTGTTCGCGCCAATGTCGTCAAGTCACGTTGGCGGGTGCATGCAAGCGATGGCGGGCCGCGTACGAAATTGGATCTGGGCCTGCGCCGGGATGACGGTTTTTCAGCTGGCAGTAAAACGACGCTACCGTTATCGCTTGGCTGCAAACGCCTTGGCGAGCGCATCCGCCGCATACTGCTCCGCCTCCTTCGCCTTCGGCAGCACCGCCCCCATCCCGAAGAATTCATGCGTCACGCCGGTCCATTCGCGGTAATCCACGGCCACGCCGTCCTTCTTGAGCTTGTCCGCATACTGCTTGCCCTCGGTGAGCAGCGGGTCGATCTCGGCCGCGACGATGGTCGCTGCAGGCAGGCCCTTGAGCGAAGCGGCCTTCATCGGCAGCGCGTACGGGTTCTTCGGGTCACCCGCGTAGTGCTTGAAGAACCAGCCCATCATCGCCTTGTTCAGCGGCTTGGCGTTGGCGTTGCGCTTGTACGATTCGTTGTTCATGTCGTCGTTCACGACCGGGTAGACCAGCAGCTGGTGCACCGGCATCTGCGCTTTCTTGTCGCGCGCCATCATCGACACCACGGTCGCCAGGTTGCCGCCGGCCGATTCGCCGCCGACCGCGACGCGCAGCGGGTCGCCGTTGAATTCCTTGGCGTGCTGGGTGACCCACAGGTAGGCCGCGTACGAGTCTTCCGGCGCGACCGGGAATGTGTGCTCGGGCGCCTGGCGGTAATCCACCGACACCATGATCGCCTTGGCCATCTTGGCCAGCGCGCGCGGCGAGGCTTCATATACCTTGGTGTCGGCGATCACGAAGCCGCCGCCGTGGTAGTAGACCATCACCGGGAACGGGCCCTTGCCCTCCGGCGTGAAGATGTGCACCGGGATGCTGCCACCAGCCACTGGCACGCTCATGGTCTTCATCGTCACGCCCGGTTCCGGCGCGGTGCTCTTGCCCATCCCCGTGAGCACCTTCTTGACGGCGTCGGCCGGGGTCGGCTGCTTGCGCGCTTCGGCCGGGCTCAAGGTCTCCATAGGTTTTGGTTTCAGCGATGCATGGGCGTCGAGCACCTTCTGCATGTCGGCGTCGGCCTTGGGCGGCTGCGGCGACTGGGCCTGGGCCACGTTCCAGACCAGGGCGGCGGCGGCGGCGGTCAGCGCCAGGGGGAGTGCTTTATTCATCATGTTGCTCCTCGGTGAACGGCCGTATGACGGGCCAAGATTCGATCATTCCACGCGGCGACCGGCGTCAACTGTTCGCGCACGCACCAAATTCGTCAAATAACTGTTCGCGCGCGCACCAAATTCGTCATTTTCAGGTGGCGGTAGGACGGGACGGGGCGCGGCGCTTACAATGTCCAGATGGATAACCCGACTTCCCCCGACACTACTCCGGCGCATCCCTACGCGCGGCTCGACCCGCAAGCCGTGCTGGAGGCCGTCGAAAGCCTTGGCCTCTACTGCGACGGTCGCCTGCTGGCGCTGAACAGCTACGAAAACCGCGTCTACCAGGTTGGCCTGGAAGAAGGCCCACCGGTGGTCGTCAAGTTCTACCGTCCCGAGCGCTGGAGCGATGAAGCCATCCTCGAGGAACACGCTTTTGTCGCCGAACTGGCGGAACGGGAAATCCCGGTGGTGCCGGCCGACCTGATCGACGGCCGCACCCTGCACAGCTTTGGCGGCTACCGCTTCTCGGTCTTCCCGCGCCGCGGCGGGCGCGCGCCCGAGCTGGGCGATCCGGCCACGCTGGAATGGATCGGGCGCTTCATCGGCCGCATCCACGCCGTCGGCGCCTTGAAGCCGTTCACGGCGCGCCCGGAACTGAACCAGCAGACCTTCGGCATTGAACCCTTCGCCTGGCTGCGCAGTCATGGCTTCATCCCGCCGGAGCTGGCAGCAACCTATGCCAGCGTGGTCGAGCAGGCGCTCGATGGGGTGGCGCGCTGCTATGAGCGCGCCGGCGAGCTGCCGCTGCTGCGCCTGCACGGCGACTGCCACGCCGGCAACGTGCTGTGGACTCCCGACGGGCCGCATTTCGTCGACTTCGACGACAGCCGCATGGGCCCCGCGATCCAGGACCTGTGGATGCTGCTCTCGGGCGAGCGCCACGAGATGGTGGGCCAGATGGCCGACGTGCTGGCGGGGTACGAGGACTTCTGCGAATTCCATCCGCGCCAGCTTTACCTGGTCGAGGCCCTGCGCACGCTGCGGCTGATCCATTATTCGTACTGGCTGGCGATGCGCTGGAACGATCCGGCCTTCCCCGCGGCCTTCCCCTGGTTTAACACCCAGCGCTACTGGCAGGACCGCATTCTCGAACTGCGCGAGCAGGTGGCGCTGATGGATGAGCCGCCGCTATGGCAGGTGTAAGCGTTTAAGCACGGAATAGCCGCGCGTTCACCGTCCAGTTCGGCGTGACACGCGGCCGCGAATTGCCGGATAATCGGCTTGAGCCGACCTGGCCTGCAACTGAGCCACCGAGAACCATGGAACCCATGACACCCGATCCCGACGACATCGATTTCACGATAGACCTGTCCCACGCGGGCAGCGCCGTGCCGCGGGGACTGGGCGAAGGGTCGGCCAAGCTGCCGGCAACCCGGCCGCAGGCGCCGGGGCGCGCGCCGATGGAGATGCACGAAATCCAGGAAGCCATCGCCCGGGTCGAGGCCGAGGCCAAGGCCAACGTGGCCGCCGAGAGCCGCGCCCACGCCGAGTCGCGCGCCCGCGCGCTGGCCGAGGAGCGCGCCGCGATGGACGCTGCCGCCACCGCGGCGGCCCTGGCAAACGCGCAGGCCTCCGAAGACGCGATCGCCGCCAACCGCGAGCGCCTCGAATCCCTGCATGCGGCGGCCAAGGCGTCCAGCGAGCGGCTGGAAGCGATTCGCCAGGAGACCGCCGAGCTGCGCTCGCGCGTGCAGCTCGAGACCGAAACCCGCATGGCCTCCGAAGCACGGTCGCGCCAGGAAGACGAATCGCGCCGCCGCGCCGCCGCCCAGGTGGAAGCCCAGGCCGAGATGGCGGTGCAGGCCGAAAAGGCGGCCGACGAATTGATGGTCCAGACCGAGCGCGCGCGCCTGCAGGCGGCCGAGCGGATGGCGGCGGTGGAAGCGGCGCGCGAAGAAGTGCTGCACAACGCCAGCGCCGACGCGCGGGTGGCGATCCTGGCGCGCGAGCGCGAGCGCGCCGAACGGGGCGCCCGCCAGACCGCCGAGCTGCTGGTGCAGGCCGAGGCCGAGGCGCTGGAACTGACCCTGCAGCGCGAACGCGCCGACCAGGTGGCGCTGGCCTCGAGCTTCGCCCGCGCGGCAGCCGAGGCGCGCGCGCTGGAAGAAGCGCGCGCCATGGCCCACATCGAACAGGAACGCGAAGCGATCGCCCTGGCCCAGGCCGAGTCCGACCGCGTCGCCACGCAATCGATGCGCATGCGCCTGCAGACCGAAAAAGAACTGCGCGACGCCGCCACCCACCGCGAGCGCCTGGAACAGATGGCGGCAAGCGGCGCCGAAGCGCGGCGCGAAGCCGAGACCCGCATCCTGGCCGCGACCGAAGCGCGCATCGAGGCCGACCGCAAGCTGCGCGAGCTGGCCGGCGAGCGCGCCCGCGCCGAAGAAGACGCTGGCGCCCAGGTTCAGGCAAGGCTGGAAGCCGAAGCGCAGGCCGCGGCCCATGCGCGCGAGCGCGCCGCCGCCGACGAAGCCGCGGCCCTGGCCGCCCGGCGCGAGGCCGAAGAGCAGGAACACGGACGGGCGCTGGCCGAGGAGCGCGCAGCGCTTTTGCAGGCGGCGTTTGAGGCCCGCGCCGCCGCCAACGCGGCGGAAGAAGCGGCGCTGCCGGCCGTACGCGAGCAGGCCGCGGCCGAGCAGGAGGCGCTGGACGCCGCCCGCCGCCGCGCCGAGGCTGCGCAGCAGCGGGTGGAGGCTGAACGCGAGCGCGCGGCGCTGGATGAAGCCGCCCTGGCGCGTGAACAAGAGCAGGTGCAGGCCGAGCGTGCACTGGCGCGGGCGGCCGAAGCACGCGCCCGCGCCGCGCAGGCCGCTGCGGCGCAGTTGCGCGAGCAGGCCGAAGCCGAACGGCGCGCCGAGGCGGTGCAGCAGACCCTGTTCGAGGCCCAGCAGGCGCAGGCGCGCGCCGCCATCGAAGAAGCCGAGCACGCCGAAGCGGCAGCGGCAGTCCAGCAGGAAGGGGCGCGTCGCGCCGTCGAGCTGGCGGCGGCCCAGGCCGAACGCGCCGCCGCCGAGCGCCGCCAGCTCGAGCTGGTGGATGCGGCCATCGCGGCCGAACGCGACGCGACCGAAGCGGCGCGGGAATCGCTGGCCTTGGCCGAACGCAAGCTGGCCGCGCAGCGCCAGCAGGCCGCGGCCGATGCGCGCGCGACCGAAGCGGCTGCCGCGCGCCTGGCGTCCGAGCAGGCCGCCGCGCAGGCCGCGCTGGCCCGGGCGGCAGCCGAAGAAGAACAGGCACGCCTGGCAGGCGAGCGTGAAGCGGCCGAGCAGGATGCGCTGCAGGCGACGATCGAGAAGCGCGAGGCGCAACGCCTGCTGCTCGAGCACGCGCAGCGCCATGCCGGCATGCAGCGCAAGGCGGCCGAAGCGACCCAGCGCATGGCCGACGCGCGCAAGGCGCTGGCCGACCTGGAAACGCATCGCTTCGAAGAAGTGTCAGCCGACCTGGCGGCTTTGGACCGCGCCATCGGCGCGCGCACGGCCGAAGCCGAGCACCGGGTGGCATCGGTGAACATCACGCGCGAGGTACTGGGACGGTTCAAGCAGTCGCCGCCGGCATCGGCTTCGCAGGCGGTGACGCGGCTGGCGGAGGTGATTATGAGTCAGAGGAAGAACGAGCAGGAGTAGGGGCGTTCGGGGTGCAGGTGAAAGCACGTTCTTGTGATGCGCTACGAAGGTCAACCTGGGGGGAATAATGCCAATGGCATTATTCCCCCCTTCGCCGGGACGACGGTTTTTTAGCTAACGCAGAGAAGTGCTGAAGTTTGCAGTCCCCGTACCATGAGCCCATCGTTCCCGCGCAGGCGCACTGGTGTCCAAGATAAGTGGCAGATGAGTTGCCAGGGGCTACCGAAGATGAGTTGCTGAAGGGTATCGGGAGGGGGTTGCAGGTAAAGGTTTAGGGTTGTAAAAACCCCGAG
>NZ_JCASID010000022.1:0-44830 GCF_059685855.1 Telluria sp. ZB4P37 | reverse complement strand
CACGCACGCGCCTACCTCTTGCCGGAACGGCGAACGCGTTCCTATCCAAGAGTCGTCAAACAGCCCAGATCCAAGTTTCCAATGAAAAATGCCAGTCAGCTTAACTGACTGGCATTAGGCTTCGGCCGGTTTTTTTTATGCCGCTTTCATTGTCTGTATAGGCAAATGACGTGCATACGCCTGGCCGGCCGGTCCGGTCACCGCGCTGTTCCGCCGTTACGAGAACCTGCACAAAACCCGCGTGTCGGGCATCGACATGGAAGTCAACCACCGCCTGAACCTCGGTTCGGCCGGTCGCATGGTCACCAACGTTCGGAGGTGCGGGCGCGCCCGGTTCCATCTTTCCGGGAGAGAACGATTCTCGACGCCGCGACATCGCGCAGGTTCTTGCCAACCCGCCCCTCTGGTCGGCACACGGTGGGCGGCGGCGGACACACCGACGGCCTGGCTGCGCCGGAATGCCATCCACCCGAGGACAGGGGCGGCCTGCTGCGAGCCTGGCGCTGTCAGCTCAGGGCGGTCGGTGACGCGGGCCAAGGCGCCTCAGCCCTTCGGCCAGGGTGTCAGGATCTCGGCGCCATTCCTGGTCACTGCGATCATGTGCTCCCATTGGGCCGACAGCGAACCGTCGACCGTCACGACGGTCCAGCCGTCGTCCAGCTGGTCGACGTCGGCGCCGCCCAGGTTGATCATCGGCTCGACGGTGAAGGTCATGCCTTCCTTGAGCAGCAGGCCGGTGTTCGGGCGGCCGTAGTGCAGCACCTGCGGTTCCTCGTGGTAGACGCGGCCGATGCCGTGGCCGCAGTATTCGCGCACCACCGAATAGCCGGCCGCTTCGGCCAGCTTCTGGATTGCGTGGCCGACGTCGCCCAGGCGGGCGCCCGGGCGTACCGCGCGGATGCCCGCCATCATGGCTTCGTAGGTGGTGTCGACCAGTTTCCGCGCCTCGGGGCGCGGGGTGCCGGCGAAATACATGCGGCTGGTGTCGCCGTGCCAGCCGTCCTTGATCACGGTGACATCGATGTTGACGATGTCGCCATCCTTGAGGATCTCTTTTTCGCTGGGGATGCCATGGCAGACCACCCCATTGACCGAGGTGCACAGGGTCTTGGGAAAGCCGTGGTAGCCGACATTGGCCGGCGTGGCCTTCTGCACCTTGCGGATGTATTCGTGGCAGCGGCGGTCGAGCTCTTCGGTCGACACGCCCGGCACCACGTGTTCCTTGATCATTTCCAGCACTTCGGCGGCGAGGCGGCCGGCAACGCGCATCTTGGCGATGTCTTTATCGTTCTTGAGTTTGATGGTCATAAGGCGTGCAAAAGGCGGCAGGCGGGCAGTGGATGCCGCCAGCAAAACCGCCATCATACCGCGCCGGCCGCGGCCGGGCAGGGCCCGGACGTAAAAATGCCCGCCAGGCAAAGCCGGGCGGGCACTCAAGCAGCTCTTCAGGACAGGGCCGCGAGGCCCCGAACCATTAGAACGACTGGTTGTAACGCACGTAGAAGAAGCGGTCCAGCAGCATGTCCGCGTCAACAGCCGAAGCCGAAGCCTGGGTGCTGTAGGCGATACGTGGCTTCTTGTCGAAGGCGTTGTTGATGCCGAACAGGATGCGGCCGTTCCACGAGGTCTTGTAGCCGACGCTCAGGTCATGGATGGTGACCGAACCGAGCTTGTTGGCGCCGGTACCGAAGCTGGCTTCGTAGTCAGGCATGTTGCACTCGACGTCCACGTCCCAGCACTGGTCCTTGACCGGGCTGAAGTAGCGGAAGCCCCAGCTTGCCGACCAGTTGCCTTGCGACCAGTCGATGGTGTTGTTCGACTTGACGCGGTGGTAGAAGTATTCGCCTGCATACTCTTGCCAATCCGCATCCGCACCGGCGCGGGTCTTGAACGAGTCGGTGTACGAGGTTTCGCTGCGGATGCCGAACTGGCCGAACGAGGTGCGTGGCAGGCGGTAGTTGATCGCCAGGTCCAGGCCTTCGGTTTCCATCTGGCCCAGATTGGCGTTGCCGCGCGCCAGCTGGTTGATCTGGCCGGTGATCGGGTCACGCTTGATCACGGAACAGAAGTTCGCGTTGCCTTCCTGGAAGCACTGATTGGCCACATAGGTCGCGCTGATCGCGGTGATGCGGTTGGCGATCGCGATGTTGTACCAGTCCAGGCCGATGCTCAGGCCCGAGACGAACGACGGGCTGTACACGAAGCCGGCGGTCTTGGTCACAGCGGTTTCCGGGGTCAGGAATGCATTGCCGGCGCCCGAGTTGAAGGCGACCAGCGACTGCGTGCCGGTGGTGCTGGTGATCGGGGCGCCTGCCTGGCCCAGCTGGCGGTAGGTGGCGGTGGTGGCGCCGGTGCCGGCGAAACCGCTGGTGCAACGTGCCAGCACGGCTGCGTTGCGCGATGCTTCGCCGAAGCGGGTGTCGCATGGGTCCAGGAAGGTGTCGAACGACTGCGAGCCGCCGCCGGAGACGTCGTCCACGGTCGGTGCACGGAAGCCTTCAGCCCAGGTACCGCGGAACAGCACGTCCTTGACCGGCTTGTACATGAAGCTGGCCTTGCTGTTGTTGGTCACGCCGAAGTTGCTGTAGTCGGAGTGGCGGGTTGCCAGGTTGAAGCTCAGCAGTTCTGCGAAAGGCATGGCCTTCAGCACAGGGATGTTCAGCTCGGCGTAGGCTTCGCGCACGCTGTACTTGCCGACGGTCGGCTGGCCCGACAGGTTGGTCGAATAGCCCGACTGCGAGAACTGGTCAGGAATGTCGTAGCCCTTGACTTCGCGGTGCTCGATACCCACAGCCAGGCCCAGCGCGCCGGCTGGCAGCTGGAACAGTTCGCCGGCGATGTCGGCGTTGGCGCTGTTGATGGTCGAACCGTAGGTCTTGGTGCCCATGGTGTTGACGTAGGCCAGCGCTTCCGGGGTCGAGGCCGATGGGCCGCCCAGGATGTTGAACGGCACGCAGTCTGCGAAGCCGATCGGTGCGCCTGGCGTACCGCACTGTACGCGGCCGGCGGCGTTCAGGAAGGATGGGCCCAGGGCCTTCTTCAGGTTCAGCAGGTTGATGTTGCCGGTGTCGGCCTGGGTACCGGAAACCTTGTTGTGGTTGTAGCTCGCGCTCCAGTTCCACGCCAGGTCACGGAAGGTGAAGTCGCCTTCCAGTGCTGCATCGACGTGCAGGGTGCGGTTCTCGTTGTCGGTAACGCGCGGCATTTCGATGGTGCGGCGGAAGAAGTACAGGTCCTGGCCACGTCCGGCGCCGGCAACCTGGTTGCCGTACGGGTTGAAGTAGTTGTCCTTGTCGACGTAGACCTTGTAGTTGGCCTGCGAAGCCGATTGCAGCGGGTAGCCGGCGATGGTGCGGGTCGACTTGCGCTGCGAGTACATCGCGGTGGTCTTCAGGCGCATGTCCATCGGCAGCGCGATTTCGCCCTTGGTGAACAGGGTGTCCAGGCGGCTCGGCGACAGCAGGTCCATGTCTTGCGACGAGTTGTAGCGGTCTTCCGGCGCGTTGGTGTACGGATGGTAGCTGTTCGGGTCGCGCGAGTTGGCGCCGGTGCCCTTGCCGTCAAACGAGCCGGTGTGGTTCAGGATGCGGTTGAAGCCTCCGTTTGCCACGCTGGTGTTCGCATTGCCCGCAGCGTTGACCGGGGTAATGCGGCCCCAAGGCGAGGTGCCCAGGCCATCGAACGGGTGGTCCGGACCGTAGCTGGTCTTGGTGATGTCACGCGCTTGCGTGCCAACCTTGCCTTGCGTGGTGTGCGACAGGCCGAACATCAGCGAGGCCTTGTCGTTGCCGGCGCCGTAGCTCAGCGAGAAGTCGGTGTTGCGACCGTCTTTCTCGTCGTACTGACCCTTGTACAGGGACAGCTGGCCGCCTTCCATGTTCTTTTTCAGGATGATGTTGATCACGCCTGCGATTGCGTCCGAACCGTAGATCGACGAGGCGCCATCCTTCAGGATTTCCATGCGCTCGATCATCGACGACGGGATGGTCGACAAGTCGGTATAGCCGGCCGCGGTCTGGGTCCAGCGCTTGCCGTCCACCAGCACCAGCAGGCGGTTCGAACCGAGGTTGCGCAGGCTGACGTACTGGCCGCCGGCTTCTGCGTTCGAGGTCAGCGAGCCGCTGCGGCTGAAGTCAGGCGCACCGGCCGACGACAGGTTGTTCAGGATGTCGCCGACGGTCACGAGACCGGTCCGCTGGATCTGTTCCTGGCTCATGACCTGAACCGGCTGGGCGGTTTCCAGGTCAACCTGGCGAATACGCGAACCGGTCACTTCAACGCGCTGCAGCGGAGCCGAGGCTTCCTGTGCGATAGCGGCGGTCATGCCGAGGGTCATGCCGCCCAGGCAGATCGCGCGGATCGAACGGGACAAGAGTGTTTCCATCATGTTGCAAAACTCCTTGGGGTGAAAAAGCGGCTGCAATTGGATGCAGTCCACAGGGAAGGTCGCTGAGCGACTACGCAAAAACAGTCTGATGTTTCCGTCAAACTTATTTTCAAGTGGGCAATAGAATCATCTGGGAGGTTTCCCTGTCAATCGAACCGGCCCAGAAACTATGTATGTGTTGCTAATTTGTGTGTTTACGCTCGCCTTTGTATTTAACCATTGACGAATGCATATCCTTCGGTTCAAACGTAAAAAACCCGCTCGGCTTGCGCCGAACGGGTTTTTGCCGCAATTAAATTGCGTTAGAACGACTGGTTGTAGCGAACGTAGAAGAAGCGATCGATCGGCAGGTCGGCATCGACGAAGGTCGCCGATGCGGCGCCCAGCACGGTGAAGCGCGGTGCCTTGTTGAACACGTTGTTCGCGCCGACACGGATGTTGCCGTTCCATGGGAACTTGTAACCGACGCTCAGGTCGTGGTAGGTCAGCGACGGCAGGCGGTTTGCACCAGCCGAAGTCGCGCCTGCACGGAAGGTGGTAGGTGCATTGCATTCCCAGCCGCGCGGGATGTTCAGGCACTGGTCCAGCACCGGCGACAGGTAACGCATACCCCAGTTCGCGCTCCAGTTACCCAGCGACCAGTCGACCGTGAAGTTCGACTTCCAGCGATGGAAGTCGTATTCGCCCGAGAAATCGATCCACTGCGAAGTGGCCGAGCTCTTGGTCGAGTACTCGTCCAGGTAGGTGGTTTCGCTCTTGAAACCGAACTGGCCGAACGAGTAGCGCGGCAGGCGGTAGCGCATCTCGAGGTCGACGCCTTCGGTCTTGATCTGGCCCAGGTTGGCGTTGCCGCGCGCCAGGTCGATGATCGTGCCCGTGGCTGCGTCACGGCGGATGCCCTGGCAGAAGTTCGGCAGGCCCTGGGTGTAGCACTCGCCCAGGATGTAGTTCGCCGACACGCCGACGATGCGGTTGTCGATCTGGATGCTGTACCAGTCCAGGGCTGCCGAGAAGCCCGGCACGAACGATGGGCTGAACACCAGGCCCAGGGTACGCGTCGTTGCGGTTTCCGGCTGCAGGTTGCTGTTGCCGGCGCCCGCATTGAACGGGACCGCGGTCTGGGTGCCGCCGCTCGAGGTGATGGCTGCGCCGGTCTGGCCGCGCTGGCGGAAGCCCGCCGCGGTGCCGCCGATGCCGCCGAAACCGCTGTTGCAGCGTGCCAGCACGGCCGGGGTACGGGCTGCTTCGCCGTACACGGTGTCGCACGGGTCGAGGTAGGTGTCGAAGGCTTGCTGGCCGCCGCCGAAGGTATCGCCCACGGTCGGTGCACGGAAGCCTTCAGCCCAGGTGCCGCGGGCCAGCAGGTCCTTGATCGGACGGTAGACGAAGCTGAACTTGCTGTTGTTGGTCGAACCGAAGTTGCTGTAGTCCGAGTAGCGGGTCGCCACGTTGAAGCTCAGCGATTCGACGAACGGCAGGCCTTTCAGGACCGGGATGTTCAGCTCGGCGTAAGCCTCGCGCACGGTGTAGCGGCCGGTGGTCGGGTTGCCGGCCAGGTCGGTCGAGAAGCCCGAACGTTCGAACTGGCCCGGCAGGTCTTCACCGGTGACGGTACGGTGTTCGATACCGGCTGCAACGCCGACCGCGCCGGCTGGCAGGGTGAACAGTTCGCCGCCGATGTCGGCGGTGGCGCTGTCGACCTTGCTGCCGAAGGTGTAGCCGCTGACCGACATGACGTAGTTCAGGGCTTGCGGGGTCGAGGCCGATGGGCCGCCCAGGATGTCGAACGGTACGCAATCGGCCATGGCGATCGGGGCTGCGGCGGTGCCGCACTGGACGATACCGGAAGCATTGCGGAACGATGGGCCCAGGGCCTTCTTCAGGTTCAGCAGGTTCAGGTTACCGGTACCCATGGTGCCGCCCGAGATCTTGCTGTGGTTGTAGCCTGCGCTCCAGTTCCACGGCAGGCCGCGCAGCTCGAAGTCGCCTTCCAGGGTCGCGTCGATGTGCAGGGTGCGGTTCTCGTTCTCGGTCACGCGCGGCACTTCGACGGTGCGGCGGAAGAAGAACAGGTCGCGGCCCAGGCCGGCGCCGGCGACTTGATTGCCGTACGGATTGAAATAGTTGTCCTTGTCGATATAGACCGGGAACTTCGACTGCGAGGTGGACGACAGCGGGTAGCCGGCGGTGGTCGAGACGCTCTTGCGCTGCGAGTACATGGCGGTGGTGACGAAGCGCATGTCGTACGGCAGCTCGATTTCGCCCTTGGTGAACAGGGTGTCGAGCTTGGACGGCATGGCGAACACCATGTCCCGGGTGGTGTTCCAGTTGTCGGCCGGGATCGGGGTCAGGGCAGCGACGTCGTGGTAGTTGGCCGGATTGCGCGAATCCTGGCCGACGCCGGCTGCGTTCTGGTCGCCGGTGTGGTTCAGGATCTTGTCGAAGCCGGTGGCGCCGCCAGTGGCGCTGACCTGGCGGATACGGCCCCATGGACCGCCGCCGAGGTTTTCCAGTGGGAAGTTCGGGCCGCGTGCGAAGCGGGTGCTCTCGCGGTCGCGTGCGAACACTGCGCCCGATTCGGTGTGCGACAGGCCGAACATCAGGTTGGCCTTCTCGTTACCCGCGCCGTAGCTCAGCGAGAAGTCCTTGTTCTTGCCGTCGGCAACTTTCTCGTTACGGCCGGCGTAGATGCTCAGCTGGCCGCCTTCCATCGACTTCTTCAGGATGATGTTGACCACGCCTGCGATCGCGTCGGAACCGTAGATCGACGACGCGCCGTCTTTCAGGATGTCGATACGCTCGATCATCGACGACGGGATGGTCGACATGTCGGTGAAGCCGGCGGTGGACTGGGTCCAGCGCTTGCCGTTGACCAGCACCAGCAGGCGCTGGCTGCCCAGGTTGCGCAGGTTGACGTACTGGCCGCCGTTTTCACGGTTCGAGGTCAGGGCGCCACCCTTGCTGAACGACGGCGAGCCGGCCGACGACAGGTTGTTGATGATGTCGCCGACGGTGACCAGGCCGGTTTTCTGGATCTGTTCCTGGGTCATCACCTGGACCGGCTGGGCCGTTTCCAGGTCGACCTGGCGGATACGCGAACCGGTGACTTCCACGCGCTGCAGCGGCGCTGCTGCATCCTGCGCGACGGCGGCCATCGAGTGAACGGCAAAGGCGACCGCCAAGGCGATCTTGGTACGTTGTTGCATGAATTCTCCATCTCGCGCCACCCGGGGTGGGGTAGCGGGCTTGTTTTAAAAAGTGGCAACCTGTGCGACCGGCACATCGCGGGTAGCGATATTGCTTGAGTACATACACATCCATATCAGATCATTCGGGGTTGATATGTGTCAATATGCTCAAGAGTAATATCTGTCCAAAAAACAACAGTTAATGCAAGGAAATCTCTGACCGAAAGGTCAGCAGGCAAAGGGTGCACGTCAACAGTGCTTTTCAGAGGGGAATGGGCGGTGGCGGTGCCCCCGCACCAGGGCGGTGCGGGCTGGATCGGTGGCACTCAGTCGCCGAAACAGGCCTGCCACAGGCGCAGCACGCTGTCCGGGTGGCTGCCGAGCAGTGCGGGCTCGACCCGGGCTTTTTCCTGGCCCTGCAGGCGCACCTGGTGCTGCAGCTTGCGCATGGCGCGGTAGGCGTCGGCCACGGCGGCGCCAAGGGGCGGATCGATCAGGCCGAGCTCGCCGCACAGGCGCAACAGGGCGATGTTGCCGACGTTGGCCGTCAGCTGCGGGTAGGTGGCCGCATGGCGCAGCACCAGGTACTGGACGATGAACTCGATATCGATCATGCCGCCGGGGTCGCCCTTCAGGTCGAACAGGTCGCCCCGGCTGGCGCCTGCCTCGCGCATGCGCTTGCGCATGGCGCGCACCTCGTCCTTGAGCCTGGCTTCGTCGGCGCTCCTGTCCTTGCGCAGCACTTCCTCGCGGATCGCTTCGAAACGCGCCCCGATGGCGGCGTCGCCGGCGCAGAAACGCGCGCGCGTCAGGGCCTGGTGCTCCCAGATCCAGGCGCTGCCGGCCTGGTAGCGCTCGAAGGCGGCGCTGGACGACACCAGCATGCCGCTGGCGCCGTCCGGGCGCAGGGCGGTGTCGATGTCGAACAGGATGCCGGCCGCGGTGTGCGCGGTGTTCCAGGTGATGAAGCGCTGCGCCAGCTTGGCGTAGTTGGACGGCGCCATCTCGTCGTCGTCGTCGAACAGGAAGATGACGTCGAGGTCGGACACGTAGCCGAGCTCCTTGCCGCCCAGCTTGCCGTAGGCGATGACGGCGAAGCGGGGCTCCTGGCGGTGGCGGCTGGCAATGGCGCGCCAGGCGTGCTTGATGGTCGCGCCGACCATGGTGTCGGCCAGGGCCGAGAGGTGGTCGGCCAGGCGCTCGACCGACAGTTCGCCGGCCAGGTCCAGGGCCAGCAGGCGGAACAGCTGGGCGTGGTGGGTCTCGCGCAGGATGTCGAGCTGGCGCTCGGTGTCGCCGGCGGCCGCCAGCAGCTGGGCGTCGAGGTCGATGGCCAGCCGGGCCAGCTGACCCGGGTCGCCGGCGCCCTCGTTGCGGTCGTCGAGCAGTTCGTCGAGCAGGATCGGGTGGCCGGTGAGGAAGGTCGCGGCCCAGCCGCTGGCATTGATCATCCGGATCACGCGCTCGAGCGTATGCGGGTATTCGGTCAGCAGCGACAGATAGGCCGAGCGGCGCGCGATGGCTTCGAAGAAGTCGAGCAGGCGCCCCAAAGTGGCGGCATGGCTGCCGATGCCGGCTTCACCCACCACGGTGGCGATCTGGCCAAGGGCCGCGTCGCTCAGGGCCAGCAAGCGGGCGCGGCTGGCGTCGGGCAGGGCGGCCAGGCGCGGGCCCTGCAAGGTGGCGACCAGGCGGGTGGCGGCGCCGACCGGGTCGTCGTAGCCGAGCTCCAGCAGGCGGGCGGCGATGGCGTCGCGGTTCTCGGGGTCGTCGGCCAGCGAGGGCAGGTCCGGATCGGCGGTTTCCAGCTTGTCGGCAAAGATCGCGTCGAACTGGGCGGCCACATAGCTGCGCTGCTCGTCCAGGCGCGCCAGCAGGGTTGCGACGTCCGGCAGCCCCATCATGCGGGCCACGATGGCGCGGTCATCCTCGCTGGCGGGCAGGGTGTGGGTCTGGGCGTCTTCCAGGTATTGCAGGCGGTGCTCCAGGTTGCGCAGGAAGGTATAGGCCTCGAGCAGGCGCTCGACGGCCTCCATCGGCAGCAGCTCGCGCTCGGCCAGCAGGTGCAGGGTCTTGCGGGTCGAGCGCTCGCGCAGCGCCGGGTCGCGCCCGCCGCGGATCAGCTGGAAGACCTGGGCCAGGAATTCGATCTCGCGGATCCCGCCACGCCCGAGCTTGACGTTGTGGCTGCGCTCGGGGTGCAGGCGCTCCTGGCGCTTGACCTCGGCGCGGATCTGGGCGTGCATGTTGCGGATCGCATCGATCACGCCGAAATCGAGGTAGCGGCGGAACACGAAAGGGCGCACCACTGCGTCCAGCGCGGCAATGTCTTCAAGCGCGCCCGTGACCGCGCGCGCCTTGACCCAAGCGTAGCGCTCCCATTCGCGGCCCTGCACAATGAGGTATTCCTCGACCATGTTGAGGCTGGCGGCGAGCGGGCCCGAATTCCCATTGGGACGCAGCGCCATATCTACGCGGAAGGTAAAGCCGTCTTCGATGACTTCCGACAGGGCGGCGATCAACTTGCGGCCCAGGCGCACGAAGAATTCGTGGTTGGACAGCTGGCGCTGCCCCGGGCCGGCGGCGGTGTCGCCATCCTCCGGATAGACGAAGATCAGGTCGATGTCCGACGAAACGTTCAGTTCGCCGCCCCCGCCCTTGCCCATGGACAGCACGATCAGGTGCTGGGGCCGTCCGGATTCTTCACCTAGCGGCATGCCGTGGATGGCCACCAGCTCATCCGTCAGGGCGCGGACATGGGTGCGGATGGCGAAGTCGGCAAACGCCGTCATGGCGCTGACCACCTCGTCCAGGCTGGCCCGGCCGTCGAGGTCGCGCTGGATGATGGCGCACACTAACAGGTTGCGCAGGCGGCGCATGGCCCGCGGCAGCGGAAGGCCGGCGGCCTGTTCGCGCGCCAGTACCGCGCCAAGGTCGGCGTCGGCCAGCGATAATCGGGCAAAGTCCTCGAGCAGGGCAGGGCGGGCCGGGTCGGCGTCGAGCCAGCGTTGCAGGAAGCGCGAGCCGTCTGGCGCTCCGTGGGCGGCCGGCTTGCCGGTGGCTGGTGCAGCAGGGGTCATGGTGTGCGATCCATTGGGCGTGTTGGCGTCCGGTTTTGCCGTCCGGCAGGCGTTCGTGCGGTAGAATTGCCCGCCGTGCTGCCCCGGTTAGCATGATGGTAAGGTAGACGCCGCAACCCTTGCAAGCGATCTGTTATCAAAGTTTTAATTTACGGCGGCCTTTGTTGAGTACCTTGATGGACAATCCGGAACCGCAGGCGGCGCACGCACAGGGCGGGCACCTGCCGCTGGCCGTGCGCTGGCGGCGCCTTCGCACGGCCTATCGCTATGCGAACCTGGCCTCGCACCACGTCCTCGGTTTCACCATCAAGCTGGTGCTGTTCATCTATTTCGCGCTCGCCGTGCTGTTCCTGGTGCTGCGCTACGCCATCCTCCCCAATATCGGCCTATACAAAGGCGACATCGAAGCGGCCGCCGGGCGTGCGCTCGGCAACCGGGTCACGATCTCGCAGCTGTCGGCCTCGTGGCAGGGCATCCATCCGGCCCTGCGCCTGGGCGACGTGCGCCTGATCGATGCGCGCGGGCGCCAGGCGCTGGCGCTGCCCGAGGTCTCAGCTACGCTCTCGTGGTGGAGCCTGGTCGCCTTCGAGCCGCGCCTGCATGCGCTCGAGGTGCACCGCCCGCAGCTGGACGTACGGCGCGGCCTGGACGGCGTGCTGACGGTGGCGGGCGTGCGGCTCGACCCCAACAAGAAAGACGATGGCCGCGGCGCCGACTGGCTGCTGCGCCAGCGCGAGATCGTGATCCGCGACGGCCGGGTCGACTGGACCGACGAGCTGCGCGGCCGCCCGACCCTGGCCCTGACCGAGGTCACCATGGCCCTGCTCAACCGCTTCGGCGGCGGCCACCGGTTCGCCCTGCGCGCCACGCCGCCGCGCGCGCTCGGCCGCCCGCTCGACCTGCGGGCGCGCTTCCGCCACCGCTTCGGCGCGCGTCCCTCGGACGTCAAGCGCTGGAAGGGCGAGCTGTACGCCGACCTGCGCGACGCCGACCTGGCGGCCTGGAAGCGTCACGTGGACCTGCCTTTCCAGCTGGCCAGCGGGCGCGGCTCGGTGCGCGCCTGGCTCAATGTCGACCAGGCCCGGATGGCCGGTTTCACCGCCGACCTGGCGCTGGCCGAGGTCAATGCCCGCCTGGGGACAAGCCTGGCGCCGCTGGAACTGGCGCGGGTGCGCGGCCGCCTCGCCGCGCGCGAAGAAATGCTGCCGGGTAAAGAGGACGGCAAGCCGACCTTCGGCGCCCACGGCCACACGGTCAGCCTGACTGGTTTCTCGGTGACCACCCGCAATGGCCACACGCTGCCGCCGGCCACGCTCGAGCAGAGCTGGCGCCCGGCCCGTCCCGGCCGCCCCGAGCAGGGTGAGCTGAAAGCGCGCCAGCTCGACATCGGCGCCCTGTCGGCCCTGGCCGGCTATTTGCCGCTGCCGCCGCAGCAGCGCCAGATGCTGGCCGATTATGCGCCGCGCGGGCGCCTGCTCGACCTGTCGGCCCAGTGGGAAGGGGGTTATCCGGCGCTGCGCTCGTTCCGGGTGCGCGGCGACGTGGCCGGCCTGGCAGTCAATGCGCGCCCGGCGCGGCCGGCCCAGCCGGCGCGCGCCGGCCAGCCTGCGTTGCCGGCGCGCCCGGCCACGCCCGGCTTCCAGAACCTGAGCGGCCGCATCGATGCCAGCGAGCGCAGCGGCAGCGTGACGGTCGATTCGCAGGCCGCGGTCCTGCTGCTGCCGGCCTGGTTCGCTGAACCGATGATGCCGCTCGACCGGCTGGCGCTGAAGGCGCGCTGGACCTATGACCCGGGACAGCAGCTGCTGGTCGAAGTGGAGAACCTGCAGTTCGCGCAGGGCGCCTTCAATGGCCAGCTGTCCGGGCGCCACGCGCTGCCGCTGCAGGCCGGCCGTGGTCCCGGCGTCGCCGATTTCACTGGCAAGTTCGACGGTTTCGCGATCGGCCAGGTCGGGCGCTTCCTGCCACTGGCCACGCCCGAAGGCCTGCGCGGCTGGCTGACCGGCGCGCTGCAGGGCGGCAGCTTGCGCGACGCGACGCTGCGCCTGCGCGGCGACCTGGCCGGGTTCCCCTTCCGCGCCAACAACGCATTGGAACGCGCGCGCGGCGAATTCCGCGCCGCCGGCCGCCTCGAGGATGCGCGCCTCGAATATGCGCCGGGCCACCGCCACCCGGACGGCACGCCGCTATGGCCGCTGGCCGAACACATCAACGGCCGCATCGAGTTCGACCGCGCCCGCATGGAAATCCGCGGCGACAGCCTGCGCACGATGGGCGTGGCGATGTCGAACGTGAAGGCGGTCATCCCCGACCTCGGTGCGCACGACCTCATGGTGCTGGAGATCGACGGCAGTGCCAGCGGCCCGCTGCAGGAATTCCTGAATTATGTGGCGGCCAGCCCGGTGCCAGGCTGGATCGGCCACTTCACCGACGACACCCATGCCGGCGGCAATGCGCGCCTGGGACTGTCGCTGCGCATGCCGCTGGCCCACCTGCCGGAGACCAAGGCCGTGGGCAGCCTGCAACTGCTGGGCAACGACATCAGCCTGTTCCCGGAACTGCCGCCCCTGCAGGCGGCGCTGGGCCGGATCGACTTCTGGGAGCGCGGCGTCAACCTCAATGGCGTGGGCACGAGCTTCCTGGGCGGGCCGCTGGCGTTGTCCGGCGGCACCCAGAAGGATGGCAGCATCGCGATCCGCCTGGGCGGCACCTTGTCGGCCGACGGCATGCGCCGCACCGCGCCCGCCCCGGCCCTGCAGCGCCTGGGGGCGCGCCTGTCGGGCAGCACGCCCTACACCGGCGCGGTGGTGGTGCGCGAAGGCCGCCGCACCGTGACGCTCGAATCGAACCTGGCGGGCCTGGGCATGGAACTGCCGGCGCCCTTGAACAAGCCGCAGGCCAACGCCCTGCCGCTGCGCTTTACCCTGGCCGGCGAGCCGACCGTCAACGGCGTCGCGCGCGACGAGATCCGGGTAGCGCTGGGCGACGACCTGGCGGCGCGCTACCTGCGCGAAAAGCAGGGGCGCGGCCCGTGGGTGGTGCAGCGCGGCGGAATCGGCGTGAACGTGCCGGCGCCGGAGCCGGACAGCGGCACCATGATCCATGTGAACATGCGCGCCCTGAATGTGGACGGCTGGATCGCCGCCGGCAAGGCGATTGCCGGCACCGGGAACGAGGCGGCCGGCGCGGCGGCGTCAAGCGGCGGCGAGTTCGCGCAATACGTTGTGCCGGACGTGATCGCGGGCCGCGTGTCCGAGCTGACGGTGGGCGAGCGCCGCCTGGCCGACGTGGTGCTGGGCGCGACCCACCTGAAGGACACCTGGCAGGCCAACCTGAATTCGCGCCAGGTCAGCGGCTACGTGACCTGGGCCGAGTCCGGCAGCGGGCAGGGCCTGGGAAAGGTGACGGCGCGCCTGGCCTCGCTCGTGATCCCGGAGTCCGACGAAGCGGAGGTGAAGAACCTGCTCGAATCGCACCACGGCGCGAGCGCGACCATCCCTTCGCTCGACATCGTGGCCGAGAACTTCCAGCTGTTCGACAAGCGGCTCGGCCGCCTCGAACTGCAAGCCAGCAACGTGCAAGCGCTGGCCGGGCGTGAATGGCGCATAGACAGGCTCACCCTCCAGAGCCCGGACGGCCAGCTCAAGGCCAACGGACGCTGGCTGACCAAGGACGGCAAGAGCAATACCGGCCTGAATTTCATGCTCGACATCCTCGATGCCGGCAAGCTGCTCGACCGGCTGGGCTTCCCTGAAACCCTGCGCCGCGGCAAGGGCACGCTGTCCGGCGATATCTCGTGGAGCGGGCTGCCGTATGCGATGGACATCCCGAGCCTGTCGGGCCAGGTCGAGCTGAACGTCGAATCCGGCCAGTTCCTGAAGCAGGACCCGGGCGCGGCCAAGCTGCTGGGCGTGCTGAGCCTGCAAGCGCTGCCGCGCCTGCTCAAGCTCGACTTCCACGACGTGTTCTCGCAAGGCCTGGCCTTCGATGGCATCAGCGCCAATGCCATGATCCAGCGCGGCGTGCTGCGCACCGACAACCTCAAGATGCACGGGGTGGCGGCGACCATCCTGATGGACGGCACGGCCGACATCGCCAACGAAACCACCAATTTGCGCGTGGTCGTGATCCCGGAATTCAACCTCGGCACCGGGCCGCTGGTCTATGGCCTGGCGGTGAACCCGGTGATCGGCCTGGGCGGTTTCCTGGCCCAGCTCTTCCTGCGCGCGCCGATGATGAAGGCGCTGACCTACCAGATGCAGATTTCGGGACCGTGGAAATCCCCGGTCATCACCAAGCTCGACAACCCGCCGCCGGTGCCTGCCGCCGCGCGCGCCAACGCCAGGAAGGAGTGACATGACAGGTATGAATGTGACCAAGGTTGCCGCAGTCCAGATGGTGTCCACCCCGGAGGTGGGCGAGAACCTGGCCACCGCGCGCCGCCTGGTGGCGCAGGCGGCCGGCGAGGGCGCAAGCTTTGTCGTGCTGCCGGAATACTGGCCGATCATGGGCATGAGCGACCGCGACAAGGTGGCGCACGCCGAACAGCAGGGCGCCGGCCCGATCCAGGACTGCATGGCGGCCCTGGCGCGCGAGCACGGCATCTGGCTGGTGGGCGGCACGCTGCCGCTGGTGTCGATGGATGCCGGCAAGGTGCTCAACACCACGCTGGTCTACGACCCGCAGGGGCAGGCGGTTAGCCGCTACGACAAGATCCACCTGTTCGGCTTCAACAAGGGCAGCGAATCCTATGACGAGGCGCGCACCATCGTGCCGGGGGAAAGCATCGGGGCCTTCGATGCGCCGTTCGGCCGGGTCGGCCTGTCGGTCTGCTACGACCTGCGCTTCCCCGAGCTCTACCGCGCGATGGGCGAATGCGCCCTGATCGTGGTTCCCGCCGCCTTCACCCACACCACCGGCCTGGCGCACTGGGAAGTGCTGCTGCGCGCCCGCGCGATCGAGAACCAGTGCTACGTGCTGGCCTCGGCCCAGGGCGGCCTGCATGCCAACGGCCGCCGCACCTTCGGCCACAGCATGCTGGTCGATCCCTGGGGCGAAGTGAAGGCCGTGCTGCGCGAAGGCGAGGGCGTGGTCAGCGGCGAGCTCGACGCCGCCTTCCTGGCCGGCGTGCGCGAGAGCTTGCCGGCGCTGAAGCATCGCAAGCTGTAGCTGAGTTGCTGTATCCAGCCCGATCTGGCGCGGTTCCTTCTTGCCTTCCTCCAGGGAGAAAATAATTGGGGTCAGAGTCGAATTATTTGCCATGAGCTTTGTATCAACTGAGCTGGCGCCAGCTTTCGTAAGCAGCGCCAAATGATCCTGGGCCCTTGGTCAATAATTCGACTCTGACCCTAATTAATTGGCGCCCTCGCTGCGCTCCAGTGGCGGCTCCACGCCAGTGCGGTCGTCTTTCGTCGCATCTCCCTGGAAACGAATCTCGGCACTCTGCTGTCCTGGACGGTGCTAAACGCCGTCGTGCTGCTCTCAAAGGCCAAAATAATTAGGGTCAGAGTTGAATTATTTGCCAAGAGCTTGGCATCAACTGACCTTGAGCCATCTTTCGTAGTCAGCAGCAATTGATTCGAGGATCTTGGTCAATAATTCGACTCTGACCCTAATTAGCGCTGCCGCGAACCGGCAGCCGCGCGCTCAGCGGTTCTTCCTCAAACAGCTCAGGCTGCCAACGAAGAGCAACTCGTCCGGGCGCGGGCTATCGAGCCGGGCTGAGCGGGACAGGACCTGGCTTGCACGGTGGGCGTCGCTGCGTTCGACCTCCTGTACCACGCTGGCAAGGTCGTCCTCGGTCGCGCCGCCCTTGAAGTGGATTTCGAACTGAGCAGCGCCGTGGCCCGTCACTGTCTTGAAGCTGGCCACGCCGGGGAGTTTCCTCACCAGTTTCTCCAGCGGCGAGGTCAGTGCCGCTTTGATCTGCTCCGGCTCCTGCTCGGCAACACACATGTCGAGGATGACGACGCGCGGGGGCGGTGCAGCCGCCTGCGCCGTCATCGCGGTCAGCAGCAGGGCCGAGGCTGCGAAGAATCTGGAAAGCAGGGACATGGCGGGAGCTCCGTTGGGATGGCCTGGCCATGTTGCCACTACTACAAGCGACGTGCAATGTGTCCTGGATGAATCGCGCGTCCAGCCGGCTGGCAGGCTGTTTTCAGCGGTTCCGGGGTGCGCGCAAGCTGCGCTTGCCCCATGCTGCGTGTCCGGGTACGCCGCGTCCGGATATGGCACAATGGCCTCTCCATACGAACACCGAACGCAAAATGAAACCATTCGAACCGAACCTTACCTCCCTGGCGGTCGCGCGCGACGTGCTGCTGACGCCATTCGGCCTCGACGAGGGCAAGCTGCTGAGCGCGCTGGGGTCGATGTTCACGCACAAGGTCGATTACGCCGACCTGTATTTCCAGTTCACCAAGAGCGAGGGCTGGAGCCTGGAAGAGGGCATCGTCAAGACCGGCAGCTTCTCGATCGACCAGGGTGTCGGCGTGCGCGCCATTTCCGGCGATCGCACGGCCTTCTCGTATTCGGACGACATTTCCGAAGCGGCGCTGCTCGATGCGGCGGCGGCGACCCGCACGATCGCCCGCGCCGGTTCCGGCAAGATCAAGATCGCCACCGCGGCGCGCCCGACCGGCGGCCGCTCGCTCTACCTGCCGCATGATCCGCTGGCGTCGCTCGATGCGACCGCCAAAGTGAAGCTGCTCGAGCGTGTCGAAAAGATGGCGCGCGCCAAGGATCCGCGCGTGGTGCAGGTGATGGCGGGCCTGGCCGGCGAGTACGACGTGGTACTGGTGGTGCGTAGCGATGGCGTGCTGGCGGCGGATATCCGCCCGCTGGTGCGCGTGTCGGTGACCGTCATCGCCGAGCAGAACGGCCGGCGCGAAGTCGGTTCGTCCGGCGGCGGCGGGCGCTACGACTACGGTTATTTCAGCGACGAATTGCTCGACCAGTATGCGACCGAAGCGGTGAAGTCGGCCTGCGTCAACCTGGAAGCGCGCCCGGCGCCGGCCGGTCCGATGACGATCGTGCTCGGCCCGGGCTGGCCTGGCGTGCTGCTGCACGAGGCGGTGGGCCACGGCCTGGAGGGCGACTTCAACCGCAAGGGCTCGTCGGCCTACGCCGGCCGCATCGGCGAGCGCGTCGCGGCCAAGGGCGTGACCGTGGTCGATGACGGCACCCTGCAGGACCGCCGCGGTTCGCTGAACATGGACGACGAAGGCAATCCCACCCAGTGCACCACGCTGATCGAGGACGGCATCCTGAAGGGCTATATCCAGGACACGATGAATGCGCGCCTGATGAAGATGCCGGTGACCGGCAATGCGCGCCGCGAGTCCTTTGCCCACCTGCCGATGCCGCGCATGACCAATACCTACATGCTGGCCGGCGACAAGGATCCGGAAGAAATCCTGGCTTCGGTGAAGAACGGCCTGTATGCGGTCAATTTCGGCGGCGGCCAGGTCGACATCACCAACGGCAAGTTCGTGTTCTCGGCCAGCGAGGCCTACATGATCGAGAACGGCAAGATCAGCTATCCGGTCAAGGGCGCGACCCTGATCGGCAATGGCCCGGAAGTGATGAACAACATCTCGATGATCGGCAACGACATGCGCCTGGATTCGGGCGTGGGCGTATGCGGCAAGGAAGGCCAGAGCGTGCCGGTGGGCGTCGGGCAGCCGACGCTGCGGATCGATGGCGTGACCGTGGGTGGGACAGGCTGAGGCGAGGCCCCATCAAAGCAAAAGCTGGCCTGAGGTCGGCTTTTTTTTGTTCATCGTCCTGGGCTAACGGAATGCTGCGAAATTTGGCCCCCGGCCTTCGCCGGGGCGACGGTCTTTAGCACAACAATGCCAGTTTCTACCTACGGCTTTTCTACCCTGGCCCGTCCTCGCTCCGTGGCTAATTGAACTTGTACGTCACCCGCGCGTACACCGTCAGGCCCAGCGGGTCGGTATAGCGCGGGTCGTAGCCCAGCTGGAAGTTGGTGAGCTGGTTCGTAAACGGGGGCTCCTTGTCGAACAGGTTCTTGATGCCGGCGGTAAATTCGGCGCGCTTGTTGCCGGTGTAGGTAGTCGACAGCGACCAGGTCGAGTAGTGGCCCACCGTGTTGAAGAATTCGGGCTCGACGGCCGAATTCTGGTCGGCGTAATGCGACATGTAGCGGTTGGCCAGGTTGACCGTCCAGTCCCCGCGGCTCAGCGAGAACAGCAGGTTGTGGCGCCAGCGGAAGACCGGGGCTTCGTCGGCGTAGCGGCCGGCGTTCTCCGTGAACGGCCCGCCGGGCTCGTTCTGGTAATCGTATTTGTTGACATATGTGCCGTCCAGGTTGATCGTGAAATTGCCGAAGCGCGTGCGCGGCATGCGGTACGCGATCGACAGGTCCAGGCCCCGGGTTTTCACTTCGCCGAGGTTGTCGGTAATGGCCAGCACATAGAGCAGGTTGGTACCGCTGGCGTCGTAGACGAACAGGTCGCGGTATTTCGTGAAATTACCGAACAGGGTCTGCTCGGCCAGCGAGTTGAGCTGGTCTTTCAGGCGGATGTTCCAGTAATCGAGCGATAGGGTGAGGCTGGAGACCGGCTCGAGCACCACGCCGGCGCTATAGGTGCGCGAGCGTTCCGGCGACAGGTCCGGATTGCCGCCCAGGCGTACGTATTGCTGTTGGCCGCAGGACACGTTCGGGTTGGCGCCGGGTGCCGGCGTGCCGCCCGGGCAGAGCAGCGGGTCGTCGTAGGTATCCGAGCTGAAGGTAGTGGATTGCGGCCCATACAGGTCGAACAGCGTAGGGGCGCGGAAGCCCTTGTTGAATGAGCCGCGCACCAGCACCTGTTTGGTCGGTTGCCAGCGCAAGGCCACCTTGGGGTTGAAGCTGCCGCCGACGTCGCTGTAGTGGTCGTAGCGCGCCGCGAAATTGAGTTCGAGATCCTTGATGACGGGGACGTTGACTTCGCTGAACAGGGCCCAGATGCTGCGCGCCCCGGCCTGGTCGCGGGCGTCGGCATAGCCCGAACTGGAGGCCTGCGAGGCCAGGTCGCGGTTGACGAAATACTTGGCGCGGTCGCGCCGGAATTCGGCGCCGACGGCAAAGCCGAGCGGCCCGCCTGGCAGGGTCATGAGGTCGCGGCTGGCGCGTGCGTCGACCGCGGCGCTGTGGATGCGCGCGTGCAGGTATTCGCCAGACAGGATCGAGTTGTTCAGGTAGGCGGCTCCGGCCGGGTCCTGCACGCCGAACGGGTTCAGGATGCCGGCGCCGACGCCGTCGATGATGCGTTGGTCGATGACATAGCCGCCGTTGAAGATGCTCTTGGCCCGGCCCAGCGAATACGAGATCCCGGTGTTGTAGTCCCAGCCGGCGAAGCTGCCCTCGAGGCTGGCCAGCAGGCGGTCGGTGATGCTGGCGTCGAAGTTGTTGCGGCGCCCGGTTTCCAACGGCCGCCAGGAGATGTCGAGCGGCTCGCCGGTGAGGCCAGGGAAGGCCGGCACCCGGCCGTTGCCCGGATAGAAGGGGCTGTCGCTGCTCATGATCACCCCGATGTTCGACAGCGGCGGCGGCGCCACCTGCGCCTCGTTGGTGCTGCGGCCGTGCACGAATTCGAGGCTGGCGACTTGCGCGCCGAATTTCTTGTTGAGTTTGGCCATCGCACTGAACTGGCGCGTCTGGGGAATATTGTCGACGAAGCGCGTGTAGTCGAAGGCGCACAGCGGTTCGTCCGGCAGCGGCACCGAGGCCGGCGGCTGGCAGGCCGGGTGGAGCGGGTTGCCGGTAACCCCGAGGTCGGAGAAGAAGTTGGCCGGAAAGGTGGTGCCGCTGACTTCGAACATGCCGCGGTCCGGACGGATGCCGGTGGCCGAGAAACTGCGCTCGTCGGCGCGCAGCGCGGATTGCTGGTGCCAGTCGATCACGCCCCAGGCGCTGAAGCCATCACGATCGAGCTCGCCCCAGCCGCCGGACAGGTTCAGGCGCTGCTCGCTGCCGCCGCCGTTGGCCCAGGGCTCGTAGCCTTCGAAGGTGAGCGCGGCGCCCTGGACCGAGCGCTTGGTGATGAAGTTGATCACGCCGCCGATGGCATCGGTGCCGTAGATGGCAGAAGCGCCGTCGCGCAGCACCTCGACGCGCTCGAGCGCCGCCACCGGGATGATGTTGAGGTCGACCGAATCGGCGAAATAAGGGTGGTTCGCCAGCCTGCGCCCGTTGAGCAGCACCAGCGTCTTGTCGCCGCCCAGGCCGCGCAGGTCGGCGGTGGAGCGCCCGCCGGTGCCGGCGCCGACCGCCGACGAGCCTACCTCGGAAGACTGGTTCATCGGGATCGAATTGAGCACCTCCTGTGCGGTGGACAGGCCCTGCTTGGCGAAGTCGGCGGCGCGCACCGTGGTGATCGGCAGCGAGGATTCCGCTGCCAGGCGCCGGATCGAGGAGCCGGTGATCTCGACGCGCGCGATGGGGGCAGCCTGCGCGGGCGGAGGCGGCGCCTCCTGCGCCAGCAGGCTGGACGGCACGGCCAGCAGCGCCAGGCCGACGGCGCCGCCGCCGGCGAAGATGCGCCGCACGGCGCGCGAGAGCAGGGTTTCGATCATGTCCGGACTCCAGAGATTGGGGGATTACCGCAGCGCCTGTCCAGGCTCCTTGAGTGCGCTCAAATGACTCAAAGACTTTTCTTGTGAGAATACAAGTCGTGTGCAGGACGAGCAGACGTGGAGCGACTTTTGCACCGTCCGCTGGAGCGCGTTTGATTTCAATCAAGGAGTGAAGAAAGCGGGCAAAAAGCTGTGGGATTGGCGCAACCACTTGCCAAACCAGGTGTGCCGAGGCGGCGGAACAGCGGCGAAAAGGCAGGCGAAGTTGCTTGCCAATCTTCATGCTATATTGTTATAGTCAAACCAGACCTAGCCAACCGGGCCAGCCGGATCCTCATGCGCCAGCACGTTTTCTTTACCTGCTATTTTTACTTTAGCCATTCCAGCCCCTTGGCGGTGGAGTAGCGGCAGGTTCACGCGACATCAGAACAGTCCGACACAATCCAGACAAACCGCCAGCGATGGCGGTTTTTTGTTTTCAGCCCAGCTTTTAGCCCAGACACACAACACGGAGTACAGCATGCCTCGCACCGACGATCTACGCATCCGCGAAATGAAGGAACTGACGCCGCCCTCGCACTTGATCCGCGAATTCCCGGTGACCCCGGCCGCCGAGCAGACCGCGGCCGGCGCGCGCGTGGCGCTGCACCGCATCCTGCACGGCCAGGACGACCGGGTGATGGTGGTGGTCGGGCCCTGCTCGATCCACGACCCGCAGGCCGCACTTGAATACGCGCGCCGGCTGGCGCCGCTGCGCCAGCGCCTGGCCGGCGAGCTCGAGATCGTGATGCGCGTCTATTTCGAAAAGCCGCGCACCACGGTCGGCTGGAAGGGCATGATCAACGACCCCTACATGGACAACAGCTTCCGCATCAACGACGGCCTGCGCATGGCGCGCGAGCTGCTGCGCAGCATCAACGAGCTGGGCCTGCCGGCCGGCACCGAATTCCTCGACGTGATCAGTCCGCAGTACATCGCCGATTTGATCAGCTGGGGCGCCATCGGGGCGCGGACCACCGAGTCGCAGGTACACCGCGAGCTGGCTTCCGGCCTGTCCTGTCCGGTCGGCTTCAAAAACGGTACCGACGGCAACATCAAGATCGCGGCCGATGCAATGAAGGCGGCCTCGCAGCCGCACCATTTCCTGTCGGTGACCAAGGGCGGGCATTCGGCCATCGTCTCGACCGCCGGCAACGAGGACTGCCACATCATCCTGCGCGGCGGCAAGGCGCCGAACTATGACGCGGCCAGTGTCGAGGATGCCTGCAAGCAGCTGGCGGCCAACGGCCTGGCCAGTCGCCTGATGATCGACGCTTCGCACGCCAACAGCAGCAAGAACCCGCAGAACCAGGTGCCGGTATGCGCCGACATCGCGGCCCAGATCGCGGCCGGCGACGACCGCATCGTGGGCGTGATGATCGAGTCGCACCTGGTTGGTGGACGGCAGGACCTGGTGCCGGGCCAGGAGCTGGTGTATGGGCAATCGGTGACCGATGGCTGCATCGACTGGGAGACCAGTATCGGCGTGCTGGAGGGGCTGGCGGCGGCGGTGAAGGCGCGCCGGCTGCGGACGGAGTAGGAGGGGGAGAAAGGCCCGAAGTACGCAGTACTTTATCCGTCGAATCTCCACCAACGTCATTTCCGCGAAAGCGGGAATCCAAGTTCAGCGAGTTGCGCCTGCGTTCGACATAATCGGCGTGCGCAGGAACTGGGCTCCCGCCTGCGCGGGAACGACGTATCGACAATAGTGGTGAATGCGCTCTGCCTTGCTGATCGAGCAAGACCCCCAAAAAAAAACGGCGCACCGAAGTGCGCCGTTTTCATGTGACTCGCCGGATCAGAACTTGGCGGTCAGGTTCAGGAACACGTGACGGCCCATGGCGTCATAGACCTGTGGGTAGGTATTGCCGTTGCCAAACACAGCCGCGGTAACGCCACTCAGAGGCGGATCCTTGTCCAGCGAGTTGTTCACGCCAACACGCAGGGTCAGGTTCTTGTTGATTGTCCATGATCCCACCAGGTCCAGGTAGTCGCGCGAAGCCAGGCGTGCGTCGACCCGTTCGAAGCTGGTGCTCAGCAGCGGATTGTCGCTGGTGGCGTCGAGCTTGACCGCGTTGATGTGGCGCCAGGTCACGCCAACTTCCAGGCCCTGCCATGGAGTACCCCACACGGCGCGGATCTTGTGGCGGTACTTCGGCAGCGGGGTGCCGCAGGTGGTGCCGTGCAGACCGGCGCAGTCGTACTCGCCCGAACCTGGGAAGTCTTCCGCCTTGAACTCATCCAGGAAGGTGCCGATGTAGGACAGGTCCAGGCTGCCGTAGCCACCCATCTTGTAGCCGTAGTTCGCGCCCAGGTCGATACCACGGGTCGAGCTCATGCCCAGGTTCTGGTTGGTGGCGACGATGCGGCCGGCATTCAGGGCCCACAGGGTGCCGAGGCGGTCACGCTGGATCAGGCCGCAGAACTTCGGATCGCCGGTCTGGAGACACTGGGTCAGGGTGGTCGATGCCGGCAATCCTCCGATGGTGCCTTTGACCTTCATGTCGAACGCGTCGATGGTCAGGCTCAGGTTGCGCATCGGGGTCAGCACCAGGCCGAGCGTGTACGAATCCGATTCCTCGGGCGCCAGGCCGGTGTTGCCGCCGGTGATCTGGTTGTACTGCTGCGCCGGGCTGTCTTCGATGCGGCCGTACTGGGCAGCGGTCACGCCGGTCAGCGCGCACTGGGCCAGAGTGGCCGACGGGGTAGCGCCGGCGCACGGGTCGGACGCCATGCCAAACAGGCTCAGGCCTTGCGGGGTGAACAGTTCGACGACGTTGGCGGCGCGAGCGGCGCGCTGGTAGCTGAAGCGCAGTTTAGCGGCCTGTATCGGCGACCATTCGGCGCCGACACCATACGAGCTGGTCTTCTGGCCGGTCGAGTAGTCCGACTTGCGGTAGGACGCGTTCAGGGTCAGCGATTCTGCGAATGGCATCTTTTCGAGCACCGGAATACGGGCTTCGGCATAGTAGTCGCGCACGCTGAACTGGCCGGCCACGCCCAGGGTCGGTCCGCCCTGGCCGGCGAGGTCGCCGGTTTCGAAGGCGGTGTCGGTTGCCAGGTCGAGCTTTTCGGTACGGTGTTCCCAACCAAATGCAATGCCGATACCGTTCTTGCTGGTCGGCAGCCTGAGGCCATATTCGCCCAAGTCGCTCGACAGGTTGACGCCTTGCACGGTCTGCGAAGTGCTACCCTTCTGGAAGCCCGGGGTCTGCAGATATTTCAGTGCTTCCGGCGTCACGCCGCCCAGCCTCCAGATGTTGTAAGGCACGCAGTTCGGGTCGGTGCCGTCGATCACGCTCTGGCAGGTCGGTACACCGCCGGGGCCAGGCACGACGTTCAGTGCGCGGCCGATGCGCTGGTTCGAGAAGTCGTTGAAATAGGTCTCCGAGTACAGCACCTTGCCAGCCTGCAGGAAGGCGTCATAAGTCCAGTTGCCGACGTCGCCCTTCAGGCCGATCACGCCGCGGTAGGAGGTATGGCGCTGGTCATCCTGGCGGCCGCCGCCTTCGACGTTGCGGCGGAAAATCAGTGCGTCGGCGGTGGTGCCTGGACCGGTCAGGCCGAGGTCGCGGCGCCAGGCCGGCGACAGGAACGGGTTCTCGAAACGGATGGCATTCGAACCCGAGGCATCGAAGCCGAACAGGCCGGACGGGGCGATTTGCGCGACGGTGCTGTCGTCGTGGAAGCTCGCCTCGGTGTACAGGCGCATCTGGTCGTTGATGTCGTAGCGGGCAAAGCTGCTGAAGGTGTAGCGCTCCGATGGGCGGCGGAAGTAGTTCAGCGGACCGAAGTTGTACTGGTCGGTGGCGGCCACGTACGGGCGTGTATTGCCGGCCGCATCGGCGACGGTGCGCTGGCCGGCATCGGTAAAGAAGCGGCCAGGGAAGCTGGTGCCCGAACCGCCGCAATTGAAGGTGTCTCCACGGCTGAAGCCGCCCAGCGAGCAGGCGGTGAAATCGCGCTCCGATTGCAGCAGGGCATCTTCTTTCTTGTAGCCGAAGAATGCCACAGCATTGCCGCGGTCACCCGCAAAGTTGCCGCCCAGCAGCAGGTTGGCATCCTTGATCTTGCCGTCCGCGCCCTTGTCGTCAGGCAGCGGGAAGTTGCGGCGGCGCGAAGCATCGGCAGCCATGCCGCCGTTTTGCTGGTGGTTGTAGAACGCGTAGTTGGTTTCCAGTTGCACGCCCTGGAAGCTGTCGTTCATGATGAAGTTGACGACACCTGCGACCGCGTCCGAGCCGTAGATGGCCGAGGCGCCGCCGGTCAGCACTTCGACACGCTTGATCAGCGCTGCCGGAATCTGGTTCAGGTCGGCTGCGGTATTGCGTGGCGAGCCAGCCGGCAGGCGGCGGCCGTTGACCAGCACCAGGGTGCGGTCGGCGCCGAAGTTGCGCAGGTTGACCGTTGCGGTGCCGGACGAGCCGTTCGAGATCGAGCCACCCTGGTCAGCGAACACCTGGGGCAGGTTGTTCAGCAGGTTTTCGACCGAACGCGTGCCTTCCAACTTGATGTCCTTGGCGCCGATCACGGTCACCGGGCTGACGCTTTCCAGGTTGGCGGTCGCGATGCGCGAACCGGTCACTTCCACGCGTTGCAGCTGCTGGCCTTCAGTAGCCGGAGCCTGTTGCGCTTCCTGCGCATAGGCGGTCGCGGCAAACGCCATGCCGCCGGCGAACATCAATCGAACCGAACGAGATATTACTGTTTCCACCATCATGTCGAAAATTCCCAGGTAAGCTCCGCGGCTCTTTTTTTGACGACGACCGCAGAGATGCTTCGATCACGTTGCCGCCCAAAATACAAAAACGGCATCTTTTACTGCATGGCAATAAAAACATTGAGGTACATACATTGTCAATTGGAATGTCGGTACAAGCTATAAATACAACTATTGTCGAAATATATTTACAAAAAATCGATTTGGCGTTATGGGTGGGAAACAAAACGGAATGGTCATGTAGCATGGTCGCCACCTGTCAACCCGGCGAAATATGCGCTATCGTTACGCCTCTCTGGCCGCGGCAAGCGGCCCGCCTTGCTTCGGCGGCCACGGCGGCGCGTACACGCGCCGATCTTCACGACCTATTTCAGAATTCCTATGCTGAGTTTTATCCTGCGGCGGCTGTGGCAGATGCTGCCCACCATGCTTGGGGTGGTGCTGCTGGTGTTCGTGCTGTTCAACTGGGTCGGCGGCGATCCGGCTTACCTGCTGGCCGGGAAGATGGCCGACACCGGCGCCATCGAAAACATCCGGCGCCAGCTCGGCACCGACCAGCCGTATCCCGTCCAACTGTGGATCTTCATCCAGCAGATCGTGAGCTTCGACTTCGGTAATGCCTGGAGCACGGGCGAGCCGGTGGCCCAAATCATTTCCAGCCGCCTGGGACCTTCGCTCACGGTGCTGGTGCCGCTGACCATCCTGGAAACCCTGTTCGGCATTGCGCTGGCCCTCGCCATCGCGTTCGTGCGCGGCTCGCTGACCGACCGCGCCGTGATGGTCGCGTGCACGGTCGGCATGTCGGTCTCGATCCTGGTCTACATCATCGTGTTCCAGTATGTATTCGCCTACAAACTGGGACTGTTCCCGGTGCAGGGCTGGGGAAACAGCCTTGGCGAGAACCTGCTGCGCTATGCGCTGCTGCCGATCATCATCGGCCTGGCGGTGTCGATCGCGCCGACCCTGCGCCTGTACCGCAGCTTCGTGCTGGACGAAGCGGGGCAGGATTACGTGCGCACCGCGCGCGCCAAGGGCTTGAGCGAGCGGCGTATCGTCTGGGTGCATGTGCTGCGCAATGCGGCGATCCCGATCATCACCCACGTCATGGCCAACCTGCCGGCGCTGCTGATCGGCGCCTTCCTGCTCGAGCGCTTCTTCGGCATTCCCGGCATCGGGCGCGAAGTCATCCTGGCCGTCGAGCGCAGCGACTTCCCGGTGATCAAGGCGATCACGGTGTACGTGGCCGCGGCGACCATGGTGTTCAACCTGCTGGCCGACTTGCTCTACCAGGCCGTCGATCCACGGGTGCGCCTGACATGACGCGCAGCGAAGCGATGACGACCCACCCCCTTGCTCCAGCGCGAACTTCGCCCGGACTGTGGGCGCTGGCCTGGCGCCGCCTGCGCGCCGATCGCATCGCGATGGCCGCGCTGGCGGTCGTGGCAGGCTTCCTGCTGATGCTGGCGCTCTCGAGCGCGGGGCTGGTCGCGGGCGACTGGGAAGACGAGGTGGCCGTGAACTACGCGCCGCCATCCTTCATCGGTGCCGACGCCGGCACCCGCGCGCTCGCTGCGGCCCAGCTGCCGCGGGCGACGCCGCCGAATGCCTTCGACCCGCTGGCGGGCGAGCTGGCCGAACTCAAGGCGAAGGTGGCAGCCACCCATCCGCCGCGCGCAAAGGCCTTGACGCTGCCTTTTGGCGCCGACAAATGGGGCCATGACGTCATCAAGAAGACCATCAAGGGCGGCGAGACCTCGATCGTGGTCGGCCTGGTGGCGGCGCTGGTGGCGGTCGCGCTGGGCACCCTGTTCGGCGCGCTCTCGGGTTTTTATGGCGGGATTGTGGACGATTTGTTCAACTGGTTCTACAGCATCTTCACTTCGATTCCCTCGATCCTGATGATCCTGACCGTGGCCGCGGTGCTGCAGCAAAAAGGCGTCATGACCATCGTCCTGATCCTCGGCCTGACCGGCTGGACCGGTCCCTACCGCCTGATGCGCGCCGAATACATCAAGCACAAGGCGCGCGAATACGTCATGGCGGCCGATGCCATCGGGGCGTCGAACTGGCGCAGGATGTTCAGCCACATCCTGCCGAACGTCTCGCACGTGGCGCTGGTGCAGATGTCGATCCTGGTGGTCGGCTTCATCAAGGCCGAAGTGATCCTGTCGTTCCTGGGCTTCGGGGTGCCGGTCGGCACCGTGTCCTGGGGCAGCATGCTCAACGAAGCCCAGAATGAACTCATCCTGGGCAAGTGGTGGCAACTGGCGGCGGCGGCCAGCGCGATGGCGCTGCTGGTGACGGCGTTCTCGCTGTTTGCCGACGCGCTGCGCGACGCACTGGACCCCAAACTCAAATGACCGATATTGACCCCGACATGCTGCTGCAGGTACGCGACTTGCGCATCTCCTTCCGCATCGACAAGAAGCACAGCGCCGAAGCGGTCAAGGGCATCTCGTTCGACGTGCCGAGGAATAGCACCGTGGCGCTGGTGGGCGAATCCGGCAGCGGCAAGTCGGTCAGCTCGCTGGCAGTCATGGGCCTGCTGCCGATTGAAACCACCATCATCGATCCCGGATCGAGCGTGCGATTCGACGGCCGCGAACTGTTCGCGCTGCCGCCGGGCCAGCGGCGCAGATTGTGCGGCAAGGAGATCGCGATGATCTTCCAGGAGCCGATGTCCTCGCTCAACCCGGTGTTCACCGTGGGTTTCCAGATCGGCGAGGTGCTGCGCCAGCACATGGGCATGAGCGGCAGGCAGGCGCGCGCGCGCACCTTGGCGTTGCTGGCCGAGGTCGGGATTCCCGACCCGTCGGCAAAAATCGACGCCTATCCCGGCCAGATGTCCGGCGGCCAGCAGCAGCGCGTGATGATCGCGATGGCGATCGCCTGCGCGCCCAAGCTCCTGATCGCCGACGAGCCCACCACGGCGCTCGATGTGACCATCCAGAAGCAGATCATGGAACTGATCGCCGGGCTGCAAAAGAAGCACCAGATGTCGGTGCTCTTCATTACCCACGACCTCGGGCTGGTGGGGGAAATCGCCGACCGCGTGATCGTGATGCGCCATGGCGAAGTGCGGGAGGAGGGCACGGCGGCCCAGGTGTTCGGCGCGCCCCGCGACACTTATACCCGCGCGCTGCTGCACTGCCGACCGAAGCTCGACGAGCGCCCGCTGCGCCTGCCCGTCATCGACGACTATCTCGGCGACGGCGTGGCAGTGCACGACCTGCCGCAGCGCACGCGCGGCAGCGCGCCCGGCGATGAGCCGTTGCTGGTGGTCCGGAACCTCGCCAAGAGCTTCTACCTGCGCGACGGGTTCTTTAAAAAGCGCGAGTTCAAGGCGGTGCAGGACGTGTCGTTCACGCTGGCGCGCGGCAAGACCCTGGGCGTGGTGGGCGAATCCGGCTCGGGCAAGACCACGGTCGGCTTGACCCTGCTGCGCCTGCACCGCGCCACCGGCGGCAGCGCGCTGTTCGAGGGGCGCGACCTGCTGTCGATGTCCGACCGCGACTATCAACGCTACAAGCGGCGCATCCAGATCATCTTCCAGAACCCGTATGCCTCGCTCAATCCGCGCTTCACGGTGGGGCAGATCCTGCTCGAGCCGATGCGTATCCACCGCATCGGCGGCAATGACGGCGAGCGCGTGGCGATGGCGTATGACTTACTGAAGCGCGTCGGCCTGCCGGAACAGGCTTTCGGCCGCTATCCGCATGAGTTCTCCGGCGGCCAGCGCCAGCGCATCGCGATCGCGCGCTGCCTGACCATGAAGCCGGAGATCCTGGTCTGCGACGAATCGGTATCGGCGCTCGACGTCTCGGTGCAGGCCCAGGTCCTGAATTTGCTGCAGGACCTGCAGGACGAATACAAGATGAGCTATATCTTCATTTCGCACGACCTGTCGGTGGTGAAGTACATCGCCGACCAGGTCATGGTGATGCACCAGGGGAGCGTGGTCGAGATGGCCGATTCGGACGACTTGTACCGCGATCCCCAGCACGAGTACACGCGGGCGCTGCTGGCGGCGATTCCGCGGGGGGCGTGATCACGGGCCGATGGCCGCATTTGGCGCCGATTGGTAACTCGTGGCGTGGGCAAGAAACTTCCCCACGCTACGAGTTCGCGGGATTTCGACCGGCGCGCCGCGCCCACCAAACAATTTCAGATACACTTGTACGATGTCTTCCCTAGTCGACCTGCTCCAAACCTACGGTGTGCTGATTGTGTTCGGCATCGTCCTTGTCGAGCAGTTCGGCCTGCCGATTCCTGCCTTTCCCGTGCTGGTCGTGGCCGGCGCGCTGTCGGCCGACGCCAGGCTCAGCGGAGTGCTCTGCCTGCTGGCCGCGATGGGGGCCTGCCTGATCTGCGACCTGTTCTGGTTCCGCGCCGGGCGCTTCTACGGCAAGCGCATCCTGCGGCTGCTCTGCAAGATATCCTTGTCCCCCGATTCCTGCGTCAACCAGACCGAAGACCGCTTCCGCCGCTTCGGCGTCAAGTCGCTGCTGGTGTCGAAATTCGTCCCCGGCTTCAATACCATCGCGGCGCCCCTGTCGGGCGCGATCGGCACCCCCACCCGCCAGTTCCTCGCCTTTTCGGTCACCGGTGCGCTTCTGTGGAGCGGCACCGGCATTGTGTTGGGCATGCTGTTCCACGACAGTGTCGAGGGCCTGCTCGAACTGTTGGAAACCATGGGCGGCACGGCCTTGTCGGTGCTGGCCGTACTGCTGGCGCTGTTCATCGGCGCCAAGTTCGTCGAGCGCCGCCGCCACCGCGCGCGCGTCGCCGTGCCGCGCATCGGCATGGCCGAGCTCGAGGCCCTGATCGACGGCGGCCATGACCCGCTCATCGTCGACGCCCGCAGCCTCACCGCGCAAGACCTGGAAGCGGCGATCCCCGGCGCCCTGGTGTTCCACTCCTGCGCGCCCGGCCAGCTGATGGCGTCCCTCGACAAGGACCGCCACATCGTCGTCTATTGCAGCTGCCCGGGCGATGTGACGGCGGCCGAGGTGGCGCAGCAATTCCTGGCCAGTGGCTTCCACCGCGCGCGGCCCCTGCACGGCGGGCTGGAGGCCTGGCATGCCCACCACGGCGGATCGCTGGACGAGCCCGGTGTGAACCCGGCGCCATGCTAGATAGGTAGTCCGACTACTTCTTCGGCTCCGATGTTGCACCGCACACGAGGTCTGAACGCTACGTACATGTACCTAAACTACAGAAATAACTTGTAATTGCGTTACAAAGTTTAGTAAGCTCAGGTCATCGCATCCTGACTTGCTGCAATGACCGCTTTCCCTTCCAGCCCTGCCTCCCTCACGCCTGCCCACGCCGGCGGCGCGCGCCTGCTCGCCGACATCGGTGGCACCAACGCCCGTTTCGCGCTGGAGAGCGCACCGGGCCGTTTCGAGGCGATCGAAGTGTTGTCCTGCAACGAACACGCCACGCTGGCCGACGCTGTGCGCGCCTACCTGGCGCTGCCGCAGGTCGCCGGGCTCCATGGCGGCATCCGCCATGCGGCGATTGCCATCGCCAATCCGGTCGCCGGCGACCAGGTGCGCATGACCAACCACCATTGGGCCTTCTCGATCGAGGCGCTGCGCCAGGAATGCGGTTTCGATACGCTGCTGGTGGTGAATGACTTTTCCGCGCTGGCGCGTTCCTTGCCGCACCTGGGTGGCCAGAAGCGGCAAGTGGGCGGCGGCGCGCCCGAGCTGGATGCGGCCATCGGCCTGCTCGGCGCCGGCACCGGCCTGGGCGTCTCGGGCCTGATTCCGGCGACCAACGGTAAGCCCGGCTGGACCGCGCTGCGCAGCGAGGGCGGGCACGTGAGCTTTTCGCCCGTCAACGAGATGGAAGTCGCCATCCTGCAATACGCCTGGCGCGAGTTCGAGCACGTCTCGAGCGAGCGCCTGCTCTCGGGTGCCGGAGTGGAACTGATCTACCGCGCGCTGCTTGATCGCGCCGGCCGTCCCGGCGAGAGCCTGAGCGCCCCGGAAATCTCGCGTCGCGCCCTCGGCGGCGAGTGCGCGCTCTGCGACCAGGTCCTGGAAACCTTCTGCGGCATGCTCGGCACCGCCGCCGGCAACCTGGCCATTACCCTCGGCGCCCAGGGCGGGGTGTACATCGGCGGGGGCATCGTTCCGCGCCTGGGCCAGCGCTTCGTCGACTCATCCTTCCGCAGCCGCTTCGAGCAGCGCGGGCGCTTCTCAAGCTACATGGCGCAGATCCCGACCTACGTGATCACGGCCGATTACCCGGCCTTTGTCGGGGTGTCGGCGATGTTGTCGGAAAAACTGTCCGCCGCAGCGTAAAGACGCAAAAAAGGCAAATCCGCCACGGCACGGCGCCGTGGCATTGTCCGTTGGCCGGTTTTATCGGTTACAATGGCCGCCAATTGTCCGAAACCTTGTAGCTCACTCGCCTTGCCTGCTCGTGCCGAGCGCTGGGAAGCCTGCCTTCCCGCTCTGCCCCAGGCGATATGCGAGCCGTGTTCCGGCAGCGAGACCAACAGCTATCCGCCCGCCTGGCACGCGGGCAGCCGCGGCGGGCGCCAAGCCTGCCGCCATTGCCAGCCCGGCGCATCCAGCCCGGGCCCAGGATTCCAGTTTTTTTGCGCGCAGTTTCGTCGCACCGCGGCTTGTCAAGCCGGCGGCTGGCATCCGTGGTGGCGCCCGGGATGAGCATCCATTTTGTTTGATTTTCTTGCATTCGAAGCGTGACGACACCGCGACATGAATACTGACGAGGCCAAACGGGTCCTCGAGACCGCACTGCTGTGCGCGCGCGAGCCAATGACGATCCACGGCATGAAGAAGCTGTTCGCCGAGGTCGACGCGGGCGGGCGCCAATTGAATGCCGGCGTCGGGTCCGACACGATCAAGATTTTGCTGGAAGAATTGCGCCAGGACTGGCAGGGGCGCGGCATCGAAGTCGTCAGCCTGGCCTCCGGCTGGCGCTTCCAGAGCCGGCCCGAGATGAAGCCTTACCTCGACCGCCTGTCGCCCGAGAAGCCGCCAAAGTATTCGCGCGCCACGCTGGAAACGCTGGCGATCATCGCCTACCGCCAGCCGGTCACGCGCGGCGACATCGAGGAAATCCGCGGCGTCGCGGTGAACTCGCAGACGATCAAGATGCTCGAAGACCGAGGCTGGATCGACGTGCTGGGCCACCGCGAAGTAGTGGGGCGCCCCGCGCTGCTGGGCACCACCAAGCAGTTCCTCGACGACCTGGGACTGGCATCGCTGTCGCAACTGCCGCCACTGCAGGCGGTGGCGGACGGGCCGGACAGCCGCAGCCTCGAGGCGCTGGAAGCGGCGCTGAACGACAATTTTGACAGGGCGCAAGCGCGAGCGGACGCCGACGACACACATACCAAGACCGACACGGAGACCGGCGCAGCCAATGAGGCGCCGGTCGACCTCCCGATTTTTGACCGCGAGACGGCGGCAGCCGCTGGGCCAGGTCAGCACAATAAAGATACGAATGATGAACCCAACTGAACCGAACCAGACCATCCCTGACGACGCAGGCGAGGGCGCCGCCGCCAAGCCGAAACGCACCCGCAAGCCCGCCGCAGCCACTGCAGCTCCTGAAGGCGCGGTAGCAGCGGCGCCGGAAGCGGCGGCCAAGCCGAAGCGCACCCGCAAAGCCGCCGTGGCCGACGGCGCTCCACCTGCCGAGGCCGCAGCGGACGCGCCTGCCGTCAAGCCGGCGGCCAAGCCGCCAAAGGCGCGTGCCGCCCGCGCTGCCGCTGCCGAAGTCCAGCCTGCCGTGGAAGCGCCGGCAGCGGCGCCTGCCGCAGCTGCACCGCAAGCCGATTCTGAGCAGCGCAAGCCGCGCGGACCGCGCCAGATGCGCGAAAAGCGCCAGGAACGCGAACTGCGCCAGCTGGAAAACGCGCCGGCGGTCGAGGTCCAGCCTGAGGCCGGCGCCGAAGCACAGGCCGACGGCGAGCAGCCACAGGCCGGCCAGCGCGAAGGGCGCGGCCGCAACGGGCAAAAACCGGGCAAGCGCGGCCAGCCGAACGTGGCGGGTCAGCAGCAGCCTGGGCGCCAGGGCAAGCCGCAAGGCAAGGGCCAGGTCCAGGCCCGCCCGCAGCAGGGCAAGGCCGGCAAGCCGGGCGGCGCTGGGTCGAGCGACGCCGACGCAGTGTTCTCGTTCGTGACCTCGGACGATTTCGATACCAGCGAAGGCGGCCGCGGACAAGCGCAGCCCAAGGCCGTTCGCCGCGACCTGACCTCGGACGACGACGCGCCGAAGCTGCACAAGGTGCTGGCCGAAGCGGGCCTGGGCTCGCGCCGCGACATGGAAGACCTGATCGTCGCCGGACGCGTCTCGGTCAATGGCGAGCCGGCCCACATCGGCCAGCGCATCCTGCCGACCGACGCCGTGCGCATCAACGGCAAGCTCATCCAGCGCCGCGTCAACACCAGCAAGCCGCCGCGCGTGCTGGTCTACCACAAGCCGGCCGGCGAGATCGTCAGTCACGACGATCCGGAAGGCCGTCCATCGGTGTTCGACCGCCTGCCGACCATGAAGACCGGCAAATGGCTGGCCGTGGGGCGCCTCGACTTCAATACCGAAGGCCTGCTGCTGTTCACGACCTCGGGCGACCTCGCCAACCGCCTGATGCACCCGCGCTATAACATCGACCGCGAATACGCGGTGCGCACCCTGGGCGAGCTGGAAGAAGGCATGCGCCAGAAGCTCCTCGCGGGTGTCGAACTCGACGACGGCCTGGCCTCGTTCTCGAAAATCCAGGACGGCGGCGGCGAAGGCATCAACAAGTGGTACCGCGTGGTCATCGGCGAAGGACGCAACCGCGAAGTGCGCCGCATGTTCGAAGCGGTCGGCCTGACCGTCTCGCGCCTGATCCGTACCCGCTACGGCGCCATGACCCTGCCGACCGCCCTCAAGCGCGGCCGTTGGGAAGAGCTGGAAGAAAACGACGTGCGCTCGCTGATGACCGCATTCGGCGTCGAGAAGAAGGGTGCTGCTCCCGAGCAGGGCAAGGGCCGCGGCGGCAAGCCGCAGGCCGGCCCCCGTGGCGACGAAGCGCGCCGCAGCGACGGCAACCGTATCGACCGCGCCGACGCCAACCGCA
Organism: Telluria sp. ZB4P37; assembly: GCF_059685855.1. Lineage (NCBI taxonomy): Bacteria > Pseudomonadati > Pseudomonadota > Betaproteobacteria > Burkholderiales > Oxalobacteraceae > Telluria > Telluria sp. ZB4P37. The sequence continues at coordinate 9,732 of NZ_JCASID010000022.1, read as the reverse complement.
ACGTGGACCCTTTCGGTCCGCAGGCGGCGCGCGTGGGTTCCGGCCGTCCGGCCCAGCCTGGTGTTGTGCCGGCCGGGCGCGGCCCGGGTGGCCGTCCGCAAGGCGGCGGCCAGGGCGGCGCCAAGGGTGGCGGCAAGCCGGGCAGCTTTGGTGCTGCCCAGCAGCGCGGCAGCAGCCGTCCGAAGCAGCCGGATCCGCTCCAGACCACCTTCGGCTTTGCCGGCACCGGTGGCGGCGGCCGCCGCGGCGGCCAGGGTCCGCGCGGCTCCGAGCACGGCATGCCGCGCCGCGGCAAGCGCGGCTGATCCGGGAATACCGCCCGGCCGGCGCACATTGACTTGCGTCGCCGGGCATCGCAATGCCGTAGAATGCGACGCAGGCCCGATATGGTCACCCTGCCAACTGTTGCTTTTTGCTCTATTCCTCAGGCAATTCCAGCCCGGCGATTGCGAGAGGAGCAGTAAAGCTGTATAATTTGCAGCCTAATCAAAGTTCCTCCCATTATTTTCTTGGTGCGAGTGCTTTCATCTGGTTGGGTTGCAAATACAAAAGATGGGCAGATGCCCATTTTTTTTTTGGTAAATCGTTTTAACGCCCTGGAGAAGTGCCGTGCAGCAGTTTGATTTAATCGCCAAGACAGTCGCCAGCCTCGGTTACGAACTTGTTGACGTCGAACGCGGCGAGCGCGGGATCCTGCGCGTGTATATCGATTTCCCGGCGGATACCGTGGAAGAGAAGGGCCCGATCACGGTCGAGGACTGCGCCACGGTAAGCCACCAGTTGTCGCACGTGTTCACCGTCGAGAACGTGGACTACGAACGATTGGAAATTTCGTCGCCGGGCCTCGATCGCCCGGTGCGGACCCTCGCCGACTTTGCGCGTTTTGCCGGGCATGAATGCACGGTCAAGCTGCGCGTCGCGATGCCTGGTGCCCAGAACCGCAAGACCTTTACCGGGATACTGCGCGGCGTCGAGAACGACAAGGTCGGTTTGGAAATCGAAAATAAAGATGGCGCAGCGTTGTTGGAATTTACGCTGGCCGAATTGGACAAGGCACGTTTGGTGCCGCAGGTGGATTTTAGGAGTCGCAAAGCATGAGTCGCGAAATTTTGTTGCTGGTGGATGCGCTTGCGCGCGAAAAGAACGTCGATAAAGAAGTGGTTTTCGGAGCGCTCGAGTTCGCGCTCGCGCAAGCCACCAAAAAGCGCTATGAAGGCGAGGTCGACATTCGCGTGGCGATCGATCGCGACACCGGCGAATTCGAGACCTTCCGCCGCTGGCACGTCGTTCCGAACGAAGCCGGCCTGCAGCTTCCCGACCAGGAAATCCTGCACTTCGAAGCCATGGAACAGATTCCGGACATCGAAGTCGACGAATACATCGAAGACCCGATCGAGTCGGTCGACTTCGGCCGCCGCTTCGCCCAGGACACCAAGCAGGTCGTCCTGCAGCGCGTGCGTGATGCCGAGCGCGAGCAGATCCTGCAAGACTTCCTCGAACGCGGCGATTCGCTGGTCACCGGCACCATCAAGCGCATGGAACGCGGCGATGCGATCGTCGAATCGGGCAAGATCGAAGCGCGCCTGCCGCGCGACCAGATGATCCCGAAAGAGAACCTGCGTATCGGCGACCGCGTCCGCGCCTTCATCCTGCGCGTCGACCGCAACATGCGCGGCCCGCAGGTGATCCTGTCGCGCACTGCGCCGGACTTCATCATGAAGCTGTTCGAACTCGAAGTGCCGGAAATCGAGCAGGACCTCCTGCAGATCAAATCGGCTGCCCGCGATGCCGGCGTGCGCGCCAAGATCGCGGTCTTCACCAGCGACAAGCGCATCGACCCGATCGGTACCTGCGTCGGCATGCGCGGTTCGCGCGTGCAGGCCGTGACCGGTGAGCTCGGCGGCGAGCGGGTCGACATCGTGCTGTGGTCGGACGATCCGGCCCAGTTCGTGATCGGCGCCCTGGCTCCGGCCAATGTCTCGTCGATCATGGTCGACGAAGAAAAGCACGCGATGGACGTCGTGGTCGACGAAGAAAACCTGGCCATCGCGATCGGCCGTTCGGGCCAGAACGTGCGCCTGGCGTCGGAACTGACCGGCTGGAAAATCAACATCATGACGGCCGAAGAATCGGCCAACAAGGTGGCCCAGGAAACGGCAGCCATCCGCACGCTGTTCATGGAGAAGCTGGACGTCGACCAGGAAGTGGCCGATATCCTGGTGGAAGAGGGCTTTGCCAGCCTTGAAGAAATCGCGTATGTACCAATTTCCGAAATGCTGGAAATCGAGTCCTTCGACGAAGACACCGTCAACGAGCTGCGTACCCGTGCCCGTGACGCGCTGGTGACCGAAGCTATCGCTTCCGAGGAAGGCCTGGAAGGCATGGAAGAAGCATTGGTCAACCTCGAAGGCATGGACCGTACCACTGCCGGCAAGCTTGGCCTGGCCGGCATCAAGACGGTCGAAGCATTTTCGGCACTCGCCTATGACGAATTCGGCGCCATCCTGGCCCTGTCGTCGGAGCGTGCCGGCGAACTGATCAAGAATGAATTTAATGATGTGACCGACGATGAGATGAAGCTGGTCGACAGTAAATACGATGACCGCGCCAAGGCGCTGCAGGCGAAAGCCTGGAGCCTGGCAGAAACGGCCAAGGCGTAATTTGCAAATCTTTATCATCTCCGCGACACATAGAAAAGAGGACTGAATGGCGAGTAACAACGTAGCCCAATTTGCCACCGAACTGAAGATGCCTGCAGACCTGCTGCTGACGCAGCTGCGCTCGGCCGGCGTCGAAAAGAGTTCGACGTCAGATCCCTTGTCAAAGGATGATAAGGACAAGCTGCTGAACCACCTGCGCCGTACCCACGGCGCGGCGGAACCGACCGAAAAGAAAAAGATCACGGTAACCCGCAAGGAAACGACCGAGATCAAGCAGGCCGATTCCAGCGGCAAATCGCGCACCATCCAGGTGGAAGTGCGCAAGAAGCGCACCTTCGTGCAGCGCGACGATCCTGCGCCGGCACCGAAGATCGAAGCCGAGCCGGTGATCGACGCTGCCGAACTGGCGCGCCGCGAAGAAGATGCGCGCCGCCAGACCGAGCTGATCGCCCGCCAGGAAGCCGACTTGCGTGAAAAGCAGGAACGCCTGGCCAAGCTCGAAGCCGAGGAAGCCGCCCAGGCCAAGGTCGCCGAAGAACAGAGCAAGCGCGAAGCGGCCGAGCAGGCCAAGCGCGATGCTGCTGCCAAGGCCGCCGCGACCGCTGCCGCGGCGACCGCCGCCAGCGGCGCAGCCGACGAGAAGGCGCAAGCCGCTGCTGCTGAAGCCAAGAAGCGTTCCGAGGAAGCCACCCGCGAAGCGGCCGAACGTGCTGCCGCTACCGAGAAGGCCCGCAAGGCCGTGGCAGACGAAGTCGCCCAGATCAAGCTCATGATGAGCCAGCCGCGCCGCGTCATCAAGGCGCCGGAGCCGGTTGCCAAGCCGGCCGCCCCTGCCGCACCGACCGGTACGCTGCACAAGCCTGCCGCGGGCGAGAAGAAACCGGGCGACGTCAAGAAGACGGACGACAAGAAGCCGGGCGACAAGAAGTCGATCAAGTCGGCCAATGTGTCCTCGACCTGGTCGGATGACGCCAAGAAGCGCGGCGCACCGAGCGGCCCGAAAGGCCGTGGCGCACCTGCCTCTACCGGCCGTGACGGCTGGCGCAGCGGTGGCCGCAGTGGTGGCCGCCGTTCGCATGGCGATGACCGCGAAACCAATTTCCAGGCGCCGACCGAGGCGATCGTCAAGGACGTCCACGTGCCGGAGACCATCACGGTCGCCGAACTGGCGCACAAGATGGCTGTCAAGGCATCGGAAGTCATCAAGCAACTGATGAAACTGGGCCAGATGTGCACCATCAACCAGGTGCTGGACCAGGAAACCGCGATGATTCTCGTGGAAGAAATGGGCCACAAGGCATTTGCCGCTGCCGAGGACGATCCGGAAGCGCTGCTGGCCGACCAGGGCGAGCACGCCGAGTTCGAATCGACCTCGCGCGCTCCGGTGGTCACCGTCATGGGTCACGTCGACCACGGTAAGACCTCGCTGCTGGACTACATCCGCCGTGCGAAAGTGGCGTCGGGCGAAGCCGGCGGCATTACCCAGCACATCGGTGCATACCACGTGGACACCCCGCGTGGCATGATCACCTTCCTGGATACCCCGGGCCACGAGGCGTTCACCGCCATGCGTGCCCGTGGCGCCAAGGCAACCGACATCGTCATCCTGGTGGTGGCGGCGGACGACGGCGTGATGCCGCAAACGAAAGAAGCGATTGCTCACGCAAAAGCTGCCGGCGTTCCACTGGTGGTGGCGATCAACAAGATCGACAAGCCGGGTGCGAACACCGACCGCGTGACGCAGGAACTGGTCACCGAAGGCGTGGTGCCGGAAGAATACGGTGGCGAATCGCCATTCGTGCCGGTGTCGGCCAAGATGGGTACCGGTATCGACGACCTGCTCGAACAGGTGCTGCTGCAGGCCGAAGTGCTGGAACTCAAGGCACCGACCGAAGCACCGGCGCGTGGCCTGGTGGTTGAAGCGCGCCTCGACAAGGGCAAGGGCCCGGTCGCGACGATCCTGGTGCAGTCGGGTACCCTCAAGCGCGGCGACGTCGTGCTGGCGGGTTCCTCGTTCGGCCGCGTGCGTGCCATGTTGGATGAAAACGGCAAGCCGGTCACTACCGCGGGTCCATCGATCCCGGTCGAGATCCAGGGCCTGACCGAAGTGCCGAGCGCCGGCGAAGAAGTGATGGTCATGGCCGACGAGCGCAAGGCGCGTGAAATCGCCCTGTTCCGTCAAGGTAAGTTCCGCGACGTCAAGCTGGCCAAGCAGCAGGCCGCCAAGCTCGAGAACATGTTCGAGCAGATGGCCGAAGGCGAAGTCAAGAACCTCCCGCTCATCGTCAAGACCGATGTGCAGGGTTCGCAGGAAGCGCTGGTCGGTTCGCTGCAGAAGCTGTCGACTTCGGAAGTGCGCGTCCAGATCGTCCATGCGGCGGTCGGCGGCATCACCGAGTCGGACGTCAACCTGGCGGTCGCGTCGAAGGCGGTCATCATCGGCTTCAACGCCCGTGCCGACAACCAGGCGCGCAAGCTGGCCGAAGCCAACGGCGTCGACATCCGTTACTACAGCATCATTTACGATGCGATCGACGAGATCAAGACCGCACTGTCGGGCATGCTGGCGCCGGAAAAGCGCGAGACCATCACCGGCCAGGTCGAGATTCGCCAGGTCATCCTGGTCTCGAAGGTCGGCGCGATCGCGGGCTGCCTGGTCACCGATGGCGTGGTCAAGCGTTCCTCCTCGGTTCGCCTGCTGCGCAACAACATCGTCGTGTGGACCGGCGAGATCGACTCGCTCAAGCGCTTCAAGGACGACGCGAAAGAAGTCCGCGCCGGCCTGGAATGCGGCCTGTCGCTGAAGAACATGAACGATATCGTGGTCGGCGACGTCCTCGAAGTGTTCGAAGTCACCGAAGTGGCGCGTACGCTGTAATTCACGCACTTGGCGTAACATGGGGCCAGGACGCTTCGCGGCGATGCCGCGGAGGGGCCTGGCCCTTGTTTTTATTGGATGGCTCAGATGCGTTGAACGAGTCACCTTCGCATCCGCCAGCCCCTAACTGTTGAACCGTCGTACCGGCGAAGCCCGGTACCCAATTTCGTGCCGCTGCCTGTATCTTCAAGCCCGGCGGTTTTGCACGCAAACTTGGATCCCGGCCTTCGCCGGGATGACGGAGCTGAGTGCGGTGACTGCAATAGAGCTGTCACCGTATCAACCACACAAGAACAAACAAGCACCATCATGGCAAAACACAGCAAAAGCATCCCCCAGCGCGGCCTGCGCGTCGCCGACCAGATCCAGAAAGACCTGTCGGAACTGATCGCCTACGAACTCAAGGACCCGCGCATCGGCATGGTCACGATCAGCGAAGTGCAGCTGACCCCCGACTACGCCCACGCCAAGGTCTTCTTCACCCTGCTCAAAGACAGCAAGGAAGAGATCAAGATGACCCTCGAGGGCCTGTCGCGCTCCGCCGGCTACCTGCGCAACCTGCTCGGCAAGCGCCTGCACATCCACACGCTTCCCGCATTGCATTTCGTGCATGACACCTCGACCACCCGTGGCCTGGCCATGTCGGCGCTGATCGACCAGGCCAATGCGGTGCGCGCGGCCGACGCCGAGCCGGATGCGGTTCCCGATACCGCGGCAGATACGAAGCCAGAATCCGAGTGAGCGCGCGTCCTGCCAAAAAGCCGCGCGACCTCGTCGACGGCGTTCTCCTGCTCGACAAGCCGGTCGGCCTGTCGTCGAACGACGCGCTGATCAAGGCCAAGCGCGTGCTCAACGCCAAGAAGGCCGGGCATACCGGCACGCTGGATCCGTTCGCTACCGGCCTCTTGCCGCTGTGCTTCGGCGAGGCGACTAAGTTCTCGCAAGACCTGCTGGAAGCGGACAAGAGCTACGAAGCGACCGTGCACCTGGGGATCATGACCACCACCGGCGACACCGAGGGCGAGGTCATCGAGCAGCGCGACGTGGAGGTCACGCGCGAGCAGATTGAAGCGGCGCTGGCGCGCTTCCGCGGCCCTATCCTGCAGGTGCCGCCGATGTATTCGGCGCTCAAGCGCGACGGCAAGGCCTTGTACGAATACGCGCGCGAAGGCATCACGCTCGAGCGCGACGCCCGGCCGGTAACGATCCACGGGCTGTCGCTGGTGGAATACAACGCGCCTTTCCTGAAGATCCTGGTCACCTGCAGCAAGGGCACCTATGTGCGCGTGCTGGGCGAGGACATCGGCGCGGCGCTTGGCTGCGGCGCCCACCTCAATGCGCTGCGCCGCATCGAGGTCGGTGCGTTGACGACGGCGGGCATGGTGACGCTGGACGAGCTGTTGGCGCATCCGGAGCCGATGTCGCTCCTGATGCCGGTCGATGCGCTGCTCTCGAGCTTCCCGGCGCTGGAGCTGACGGCGGAGCTGGCGACGCGCTTCCTGCAGGGGCAGCGGCTGGCGCTCGGCAAGGAGGAGATCGTCGTGCCAGACGAGCAGGGCAGGGTGCGCGTGTACCACGCCGAGCGCCTGCTCGGCACTGCGCAGTTGGGGGAGTATTCGATCCTGGCCCCGGAACGGTTGATATCCACCGTCTCGTAGGGTGGTGCGGCGCCACCCGGGAGCGGATTGGCCTGGAGCTTGAATGCCGCCCACGCGTTCAGCCAGGGCAAGAGAGCCTGCGCGTCAATTCATCCGTGTGTTGAACGCGTGGGCGGCGCAAGGGGCGCGATTGCATATCGAGCGCGGGGTGTAGCCGTCCACCCTGTGGTCAGCGCCGGATCATGTGCTGTCGCCAAAGCATCGAAATTCCTGCGCTTCCCCCGCCGGCCCGCCTAGATTGCGCACTATCCGTGCTATACTAGTCGGTTCCAGTAATCTGCAATACCGTATCAGCAGCACCCGGCAACAGTCAGCAGCAGCACTCGTACACTTTCGTACAACACGCAACTTCTCGAAAATTCATGTCAAACACCAAACGCGCGATTCGTAATATCGCAATCATCGCCCACGTCGACCACGGCAAGACCACTCTCGTGGACATGCTGCTGCGCCAGTCGGGTACCTTCCGCGAGAACCAGGCCGTCGAAACCCGCGTGATGGACTCGAACGACCTCGAAAAAGAACGCGGCATTACGATTCTGTCGAAGAACTGCGCCGTTGAGTACGAAGGTACGCACATCAACATCGTCGACACCCCAGGCCACGCCGACTTCGGCGGCGAGGTCGAGCGCGTGCTGTCGATGGTCGACTCGGTGCTGCTGCTGGTCGATGCACAAGAAGGCCCGATGCCGCAGACCCGCTTCGTGACCCGCAAGGCACTGGCCCTGGGCCTGAAGCCGATCGTCGTCGTCAACAAGGTCGACCGTCCCGGCGCGCGCGCCGAATGGGCCATCAACCAGACCTTCGAACTGTTCGACAAGCTCGGCGCCACCGACGACCAGCTCGACTTCCCGATCATCTACGCCTCGGGCCTGAACGGCTACGCCGGCCTGACCGAAGATGTCCGCAGTGGCGACATGAAGCCGCTGTTCGACGCGATCCTGCAACACGTGCCGGTCCGTGACGACAATCCGGAAGGCCCGCTGCAGATGCAGATCACCTCGCTCGACTACTCGTCGTACGTCGGCAAGATCGGAATTGGCCGCGTCAACCGCGGCACCATCAAGACCGGCCAGGACGTCATCGTCATGAACGGTCCTGACGGCACCCCGATCAAGGGCCGCATCAACCAGGTGCTGAACTTCAAGGGCCTGGAGCGCGTGCTGGTCGACGAAGCCGTCGCCGGCGACATTTGCCTGATCAACGGTATCGACGAAATCGGTATCGGCTCGACCTTGTGCGCACCGGACACCCCGGAAGCGCTGCCGATGCTGACCGTCGACGAGCCGACCCTGACCATGAACTTCATGGTCAACAACTCGCCGCTGGCTGGCCGTGAAGGCAAGTTCGTCACCAGCCGCCAGCTGCGCGAGCGCCTCGACCGCGAACTGAAGGCCAACGTTGCCCTGCGCGTTTCGCCAACCCCGGACGACACCGTGTTCGAAGTCTCGGGTCGTGGCGAGCTGCACCTGACGATTTTGCTGGAAAACATGCGTCGCGAAGGTTTCGAGCTGGCTGTGTCGCGTCCACGCGTGGTCTTCAAGATGGTCGATGGCGTGCGCCACGAGCCGTTCGAGAGCCTGTCGGTCGACGTCGAAGAAGTCAACCAGGGTGGCGTGATGGAAGAACTGGGCCGCCGCCGTGGCGACCTGCAGAACATGGAATCGGATGGCAAGGGCCGCGTGCGCCTCGAGTACCTGATCCCGGCGCGTGGCCTGATCGGCTTCCAGGGCGAATTCATGACCCTGACCCGCGGCACCGGCCTGATGAGCCACGTGTTCCACGAGTACGCACCGGTGGACAACACCAAGGGCGAAATGGCCGGCCGCCGTAACGGCGTGCTGATCTCGCAGGATGACGGCGCTGCCGTCGCCTACGCGATCTGGAAGCTGCAGGACCGCGGCCGCATGTTCGTGTCGCACAACGACCCGGTGTACGAAGGCATGATCATCGGCATCCACTCGCGCGACAACGACCTGGTCGTGAACCCGATCAAGGGCAAGCAGCTGACCAACGTGCGTTCGTCGGGTACCGACGAAGCCGTGCGCCTGGTGCCGCCGATCCAGATGTCGCTCGAGTACGCCGTCGAGTTCATCGAAGACGACGAACTGGTCGAGATCACCCCGAAATCGATCCGCCTGCGCAAGCGCTTCCTGAAAGAGCACGAGCGCAAGAAGGCGAACCGCGAAGGTTAATAACCTTTGATGGTGTCGTGAAGAACCCGCTGCTTGCAGCGGGTTTTTTTATGGGCGTTCGAGCCGTCGAGCGTCGTAGGGTGGCAGATTCTGCCCACGCGTTCAAATCACGCATGAAAAGCGGCGGAGCGATTATTCCACGGCTGGCTGAACGCGTGGGCAAGGAACCTGCCCACCCTACGGGGCGCGATATGCAAGCTTCGCCAATGAAAAAAGCTCCCGAATGAACTGAACCCCAAAAGTTGGACACCAACTTTTGGGGTTTTTTCATGTCGAAGTACAGTGAGCAATTTAAGCTCGCCATCGTCCAGCAGTACCTTTCCGGCACTGCGGGTTACAAA
>NZ_JCASID010000021.1:0-57835 GCF_059685855.1 Telluria sp. ZB4P37 | reverse complement strand
CTTGCCAACCGTTCGAACAGCCATGCCATCGGCGCTTCACCCAAGCGTTCACGGCCAGCCACTGCGGCACTGGGCACGGGCGTACTGGACATCGGCCCATCGGCCAAATCGAGTTGCTGGACGATGTGCCAGATCGGTTCATTACGAAACAGGGCCAGGCCGATGACCAGCCAGACCATGCGCTCGGCCGGCAGGCGCCGCCGGCGCAGCGACACGGTTCCGGTCTGTTGCAGGGCTTCGTCGATCCAGGCCGGATCGATCAGGCTGGCGAAACGCTCGAACTCATGCGGTGCCAGCTCAGCCGCATAGTCCAGGTCAAGTTGGAAGGCCATAATAAAAAACGGATTCACGTTGCACGTGAATCCGTTTTAGCTCAAATCGCCGGCTGGTCAATGCCTTAAATGACTGGCATTAACCTTCGGGTGGCTTTTTCTTGCCTGGCTGCAGCGCACGAATCGTGTTTGTACTCATATTCGGCATATTTTTGCGCTACACTCCTTAATGTCTCGGGTTTGTCACGGGACATACATTTCAAATACAGGTTCAACGGCGGGTCATATGGTCAATAAAACGGATGAGAAGCAAGATGGACTGCGGCAAGTGACTTACCGCAGCGGCGTGGCGGCGCGGCTTGCCGGCCTGCCGGTGGAAACCTTGCGGGTGTGGGAGCGGCGCTATGCTCTGTCCGATACCCAGCGCTCGCCGCACGGGCAACGGCTATATACGGCCGAGCAGGTGCGCCGTCTTGGCCTGCTCAAGCAGCTGGTCGACCTGGGCCACCCGATCGGCGTGCTGACCGACCTGCCGGTGGAGCGTCTTGAGGAAATGATCGCGCCGGATGCCTCGCGCGCGGCCGTTGTCAGCGGTCCGATGCGTACCCTGGTGGTTGGCGACAGCCTGGTGCGCCGCATCGCGGCCAGCGGCCGTGACGGCCGTGCGCTCCAGGTGCAGCGCCACTGCGCCCGGCTCGAGGGAGTGGCGGCGGTCGTGGACGGCCTGAGCCTGGACGTGCTGCTGATCGAAGCGTCCGAGCTGAACGAGGAGTCGGTCCCGCAAATCGCGACGGCGCGCGACCTCACGCGGGCGGCGGCAGTGGTGGTGCTGTACCGTTTCTGTGGCAGCGCCACGATCCGCGCGCTGCGCGAGCAGGGCTGCCTGGTGGCGCGCGTGCCGGCCGAGATCGGCGAGCTGGTGCTGCTGTGCCGCTCGGCGATGGCGGGGCAGGGTCTGCCGGCGCCCGTACAGCCTGGTGAGCAGATCGCGCCGCGCCGCTTCGACGACGAGATGCTGGCGACCATCATCGCCGCCGGCAACCGCCTGTCGTGCGAATGCCCGCGCCACCTGTCGGACATCCTGATGATGGTCGGCAGCTTCGAGCGCTACAGCGCCCAGTGCGCATCGCGCAACCAGGAAGACGCGCGTCTGCACCACGAGCTCGGACTGGCCGCGGGCCGGGCACGCATGGTGCTGGAGGGCGCGATGGAAAGGCTGGTGCTGGCTGAAGGCTTGCCGCTGCCGGGCAAGGCCGCGTAAGCAGGCCTGCAGGAACGGACGGTAATGAAGGGCCTGGCTGATGCCAGGCCTTTTCTTTGGCGCTGTGCAATGGCTTGCAGGGAAGAAGAAAGAACACACCGCGTCGTCAACCTGGGCGCCGATCCGCTCAGCGCATTACCTGAACGAGCGCCTGCGCAATGCGCCGCCCGGACTGGTACTGGACAATGCCATCGCCATCAACGACGGCGGCGCGATCGTGGCGAGCTCCAATGCCGGGCCGGTGCACTCCTGCCAGTGCAACGGGCAGCCGGCTGAGCACGGGCAGCATCGTGCTGGAATAGCGTCTGGTCAGGATGCCGCCATCGCGTGGGTGGCGGCGTTCCGTAGCGTGCAGGACGCGATGGGCTTATATGGTCAAATGAGGGCCTGGCCGGCTCTTCCTTCGAGGAGGGCAGGCGCGTACAAGCTGCTTACTCCGGAGACCCCATCATGACGGACCCATTCAAGGCCGGCGACAAGGTGCAGTGGCATTCATCCCAGGGCACCGTGCACGGCACCATCAAGAAGAAGCTGACCTCGCCCACCGACATCAAGGGGCACCATGTCGCGGCCTCGCCCGACAATCCGGAATACCTGGTCGTCAGCGACAAGACAGGCGCCGAAGCGGCGCACAAGGCGGACGCGCTCAAGAAAGTCTGAGGTGAAGGACGGCGCGGGAAGCGATGTCGAGCGGCATGAATCCTGGCCGCGCCTGTGATAATGTGGCCTTCCTGCTATGTTCACACGATGGAGAGCCAGATTGAAAAACCTTAGCTTCGTGCTGTTGGGCCTGGTGGGCGCGTGCGCCCAGGCCGCTGAAACACCGGTATTCGACCCGCAACGGCTGTCGCGGGATGTCAAGGTCCTGTCCTCGGACGAGTTCGAAGGCCGCGGCCCGAACACCGCCGGCGAGACCAAAACCGTCAATTACCTGGTCGAACAATTCAAGGCGGCCGGTTTGACCCCCGGCGGCGACCTTCAAGGGGGCAAGCGCAGCTGGACCCAGGACGTGCCGCTCGGCCGTTTCGAGATCAAGGGCCCGGTCCAGCTGACCCTGTTTGATGCCAAGGGCAGCCGCCAGCTGGTCCAGGGCGAGCACATGGCAGTGCGCGCATCGATGAGCGGCGCGAAACAGGTCGATTTCAAGAAGGCGCCCCTGGTCTTCGTCGGCTACGGCGTCACCGCCCCCGAGCGCAAGTGGGACGACTTCAAGGGCATGGACCTGAAGGGCAAGCTGGCCGTGGTGCTGATCAACGACCCGGACTTCGAGACCGGCCAGGGCGAGTTCGGCGGCAAGGCTATGACCTATTACGGCCGCTGGACCTATAAGTTCGAGGAAATGGCACGCCGCGGCGCGCTCGGCACGATCATCGTGCACGAGTCGGCGCCGGCATCCTACGGCTGGCCGACGGTGAAGAATTCGAACACCAACGTGATGTACGACATCGTGCGCAAGGAGCCGCGCAAGGCCCATGCCCCAATGGAAGCCTGGATCCAGCGCGACCTGGCCGCCAGCATGTTCAAGGCGGCGGGCCTGGATTTCGACGCCGCCAAGAAGCAAGCGCAGGCACGGACTTTCAAGCCGGTGGAGCTCAAGGGCGTCACACTGTCTGCCAATTATGCGGTCGATGCGCAGGTGATCAAGTCGAAGAACGTGTTGGCGATCCGCGAAGGCAGCAAGCTGCCCAAGCAATACGTGATGTATAGCGGCCACTGGGATCACCTCGGCGTCGGCCAGCCCGACGCGAAGGGCGACAAGATCTACAACGGCGCCGTCGACAACGCGACCGGCATTGCCGCCTTGCTGGAACTGGCGCGTGCCTATGGCAAGGCGCCGGCGCCGCAGCGCAGCGTCGTGTTCCTGGCCGTGACGGCGGAAGAGAAGGGCCTGCTTGGGTCGGAATACTACGCGTCGAACCCGGTCTACCCGCTGGCGACGACGGTCGGCCTCATCAACATGGATGCGCTGAACCCGCGCGGTCCTTCGCGCGACTTCAACATCTCGGGCAATGCCAAGCTGGACCTGCTCGACCAGCTGGTCGCCAAGGCCAAGGCGGCGAACATCAGCTACTCGCCGGATCCGAAGCCGGAAGCGGGCTACTTCTTCCGCTCCGACCATTTCCCGTTTGCAAAACGCGGTGTGCCGGCGATTTCCTTCGGTTCCGGCAAGAACTGGATCGACGGTGGAGACAAGGCCGGCCAGGCGGCCGAGGACGACTATACGACCAAGGCCTACCACCAGCCTGCCGATGAATTCGACCCGAGCTGGATCTTCACCGGCATGGCGCGCGACCTCGGACTCCTGTATTCGCTGGGCCTGGACCTGGCCAATGCCAAGACCTGGCCGAACTGGTCGGTCGATTCGGAGTTCCGCGCGGCGCGCGACAAGTCGGCAGCCGAGCGCAACTAACGATGACCGTCGTGGCCGAAGGGGGTGGAAACCAGGGAGCAGATGAACTGGCTGCTCGCCCCTTGCTGCCATGTTGGCCAGGGATACTTCTTCAGCCCGCCAGTGCCGCCCGCCGACGTGCAGCAGGTCATCGAACGGATCGAAGTGCGCCTGAGCGGGTATACGACAAGGCCATTCGAAGCCGGCGACCTGTGTATCGAGCACCTGGCGCAAGCCGCTTCGCGGGGAGTACAGGATCGTCGTTCCCGTACTCCGGTGGCATCCTTCAACCCAGCAGCTTGAGCAGTGCCTTGGCCGCGGCTTCCGACGAGGCCGGGTTCTGCCCGGTCACCAGCAGGCCGTCGGTGACGGCATAGGCCTGCCAGTCTCCCAGCTTGCTATAGATGCCGCCGTTTTGCTTGAGCATGTCTTCCACAAGGAAGGGCACGATGCGGGTCAGACCGACCGCTTCTTCTTCGGTATTGGTGAAGCCGGTGACCTTCTTGCCCTCCACCAGCGGCTTGCCGTCCGGGCCCTTGGCGTGGCGCAGCACACCGGGCGCATGGCATACGGCCGCCACCGGTTTTCCCGCTGCGATCATCTGTTCGATCAGTGCAATGGACGAGCGGTCTTCCGCCAGGTCCCACAGCGGGCCATGGCCTCCTGGATAGAATACGGCATCGAAATCGCTTGCCGACACCTCGGCCAGCTTGCCGGTAGTGGCCAGCACTGCCTGGGCTTGTGGGTCTGCCTTGAAGCGCTTGGTCGCTTCCGTCTGCGCATCCGCTTCGTCGCTTTTCGGATCGAGGGGCGGTTGGCCGCCCAATGGCGACACGACCGTGAGGGTGGCGCCGGCTTCCTGCAGCGCATAGTAGGGGGCGGCGAATTCTTCCAGCCAGAAGCCGGTTTTCTTGCCGGTGTCGCCGAGTTGCGCGTGCGAGGTCAGGACCATCAGGATGTTCATGTTGCGCTCCTTGTGCGTGGGTGATTGAAGGCGTGGATGGGCATACCGCGCTAGCTTGGCATGCTTTCGCGGACTTCGTCGTTCGCAATGGTCGCCGATGCCTGGGGGCAGGTGTGGCGCCAACCGGGATCTATTTCTTGAGTGACCTGGCCAGGTTGTCGCGCAACTTGAGTACGGCGTCGCGCGTGCCGGCGAACTCGTCCAGGCTCAGTCCGCAGGCCTCGGACAAGGCGGCGGCATTGACTTTTTCGCGCAGGGCCCGGCCCTCCGCGGTCAGGCCGACCAGCACCTGGCGCTCGTCGGCGCTGTCGCGCTGGCGGGTGACATATCCCATGGCTTCCAGTTTTTTCAGGATGGGCGTGAGCGTGTTCGATTCCAGGAACAGCTTCTCGCCCAGCCCGCCCACCGTCTGGTTGCCTTCTTCGTAGAGTGCGATCACGGTGATGTACTGGGTGTACGTCAACCCCAGCGCATCGAGGATGGGTTTATAGGCCTTGCCAAAGCTGAGGTTGGCCGAATAGATGGCGAAGCACAGGAAATCCGTCAGCTTCAGGTCGTCAGCCTTGGGGGTTGTCTTTGCTTTGCTCATGGTGGTTCGTCCGATCCAGAATGATGCCCACTTTACCACGCGGATCCGATTGAATCGGATCAGTTGAATTGCGCGTCTGCCTGACGGCGAGGGTGCGCGCGGGCGCGCACCCTTGTCGCGGTTATCAGGCCGTCGTGACTCCCAGGGCCACGTCGATATTGCCGCGCGTGGCTTTGGAGTACGGGCAGATGGCGTCGGCCGCGTGGGCTATCTCGGTGGCAAGTGCGTGGTCGAGGCCGGGCACGACCAGGCTGAGCCTGGCCTGGATGAAGTAGGCGCTGCCGCCCAGGCCAAGATCCACTTCGATGTCCACGGCGGTATCTGCTGGCAGCGTGACCTGTTTTTCCTTGGCGACGAGGCCCACTGCGGCGATGTAGCAGGCCGACCAGGCGCCGGCGAACAGCTGCTCGGCGGTCGGATGCGGCTGGATGGCTTCAAACGCATATGCGGGCGCAGCGGAAATACGGGGCGCGGACAGGTTGATGTTCAGGTTGCCATCGTGCTTGCCGGCGAGGACGCCGCCGTCGGCGGAAGTGGTGCGGGATTTGCCGGTCAACAGAACTTTCTGAATGGTGCTCATGGACTGCTCCTTGGTGTGGTTAGATGAATCGTATGCGACTGAATCTCAATCGATGGACGTAGTATAGCCACGCAAAACACGATGTCAAGCGCTTTCGATTAAATCGTACGCGATTTATTTTGCCTGCGACCGGGCGGTCTGGGAATGGCGCCAGTAGATGAAGGTCTACATGACTTACGCCATGTGTGGAGCGGTGAATGTTCGTAGGGTGGTAGGACCCTTCGACCGCCGTTCAACTCTGGCATGCACTGTGGCGACGCATGATCTGGTTGAACGCGCGGCCGGCAGAGCCGACCACCCTACATGTGTCACGTGATGCATTAGCGCCGCCTGACTTGGCCAGTTGGACCCTAGCGCATCATGACATCGACCCGGCGCGATGCCGCATTGGTCGGCGCGGTGCCGGTCGTCTCGGCCGGCTTTTCGAGCAGGGTGCGTTCCTTCGCGATGCCGGCGGCGACAAGCTTCTGCTGCACCGCTTCGGCGCGGGCTTTTGCCAGTTTGGCATTGGCAGCGGGATCACCCGTCGGGTCGTTGAAACCCGAAATGACCGCCGTCTTGCCAGGGTTTGCGTTCATGTAGGCGATGGTCGCCGCTGACTTGTCCTGGAACTCGTTCGATACCTCGGTTTTCGCCGTATCGAAATACACCTTCAGCACCGGCACGCCGTCGGCCACAGCGGCGATGACGGCGGCGCCTTCCGGCTCGACCACCACGATATCCGGGACAAGGGCCGGCGCTTCTGGTGTGGCCGCGGGAGGCGCGACGACAGCGGGTGCCGCCGTGGTGTCAACCGGCTCGCTGCGTTTTTGCGTGCTGCAGTAGCCGAGCGTGAGCAGTGCAATCAGCGCCACCGCAGCCCAGGGCAGCCAATTCCTGGCGGGCGCTTGCACGGCCCCCGCCTGGGAAGCCGCTACCGGAGCAGCTGACGCCCATGCACCACGGTTGCCGATAAAGGACTCGGCCTCGGCCGGCAGGGCGGACGGCAGCACGCCGCCCTTGGCCACATGCGACACGATGGCCGGGATCGCGTAGCCAAGCGCCGCGCTCGCCTTGGTCCGGTCGATGCCAAACCGCGATGTCATGTCCGATACCAGGTTGGGGTCGCCGACTGCGCGTTCGAGCTCGGGAGCCGAGACTGGCGCGGCGGCGTTCGGCGAAGTGCTCCATGCATCCACTGTTGGCCCCATGCCGCCGTCGCGCAGGCGCTGGATGAATCCGGCGAAACCGCCGTGCTTGGGATCGCTTATTTTCGCAAGCAGCATTTGTACGAACGAGCGGGCATGCGTTCCCAGTCCGAATTTCTGCTCCAGGGTAGAAATGATGTCGTCGAACATGGCGGTTCCTTCCAGACAATTGAAAAATAGTCGGAGTTGCTATCGCCATGAACCGCGGACCGATGACCATCGAGCAGTTCAGGCCATGAGCATTTGTTCGCATGCTGGAGGATGCACGTCGCAGGTACGCGAGAGCGAGATTCTCCTTGTTTGAAGAGAAGCGTACACCGATCGTTCGATCCGCTGCACACCTTTGCAATCGACGGCGTTTCGAAGTTATCGCGAAACATTGATCGGGAATGCGATGCGAGCGTCGCGCAGGACAGGGTCCGGCTCGGCCGGGCAGTCGAGCGCGTCCGGCGCCGGCTGCCCGGCGCAGCCGCAGCCGCAGGGCAGCCCCGTCAGGCGGCGGCGCCCGTGGCGGGGCGGATGTTCTGGTTGGCGCGGAACAGGTTATCGGGATCGTATTGCATCTTGATCTGCGCCAGTCGCTCGTAGTTCGCGCCGTAGGCATCGGGCGTGCGTTCGCTTTCATCCTGGGGCATGAAATTGACGTACACGCCCCCGCTCGCAAACGGCGCGGCATCCCTGAAGAAATCACGGGCCCAGGCAATGCCGAGCGCATCGTCGGCCGCGTCGTCCCAGCGTGTGTGTACGTTCATCACATACAAGGCGTCGCGGTGTGGATAGGCCGTCGCTTGCGGCGCCGGCACGCTCGCTTGCGCGCCCAGCAATCCGAGGAAGATCTCGCACTGCGAAGTAGGTAAATTGGCGGCATAGCGCAGGACGACCTCGATGGCCTGGTCGCTCAGCCGGGCAAAATTATGCGATTTCCAGTAGTTGCGCGCACCCGGCATCAAGAGGGGATCGAAGATCTGCTGCCAGGCCGCATACGGCATGGGACCGGCATGCATGCCCAGCGGTTCGCCCCAATGGCTGATGCGCTCGATTGCCGCATTCGCGTCCGCGGCCGGCCCCGGCGAGAACACCGGCAGCACCAGCACCTCCTGCCCATGCACCTGCGGCGCCAGGAAGGGAAGGGGAGGCGCCTTGCGCAGGACGGCCCAGACCGTCAGGTCGGCAGGCATGGCATCGACGGCATCGCGGTAATGCGTCAAGACTGTCCGGGCCTGGTCGAACGGGAACACGATCAGCCCGGCCGTGATCTCCGGACCCACCGGGTGCAGCTGGAATTCGAAGCGGGTGACCACGCCGAAATTGCCGCCGCCACCACGGATAGCCCAGAACAGGTCGGGGTGATCCGCCGCGCTCACCTGCAGGCGCTGCGCGTCGGCCGTGACCATCTCGGCCGACAGCAGGTTGTCGGCCGCCAGGCCCAGCGTGCGGCTGAGCCAGCCGAAACCCCCGCCCAGCGTCAGCCCCGCCACGCCGGTGGTGGAATTGATGCCCAGGGGCGTGGCCAGCCCGTAGGCCTGCGCTTCGTGGTCGAAGTCGCGCAAGGTGGCCCCGCCTTCGACCCAGGCGCGGCGCCGCTGTGGATCGACCTGAACCGATTTCATGCTTGACAAGTCGATCACCAGTCCGTCATCGCACAGCGCGCTGCCGGCGATGTTGTGACCGCCGCCGCGCACGGCCAGGGGCAGCTGGTGGTCGCGCGCGTAGGCCACGGCGGCGCGCACGTCCGCCGTGCCGGCGCAGCGCACGATGATGGCCGGACGCCGGTCGATCATCGCGTTCCAGACGGTGCGGGCCGCGTCATAGCCCGGATCCTGCGCTTGCAGGATCGTTCCTCGGATGACATTTTTCAGCGCATCGAATTGCCCATTCGCCAGCGTATTCATCGCACACCTCCGGTATGGTTGGTGGAAAGCCTCTCTTCATCATAGGGAGGCGGGGCCCACATGCAAGCGGAGAGGGTACGGACGGATCATGCGCGGGGTGCGGGAGCGTCGGCGGGCCGGAGCTTGCCGGCCAGGACCACAAGCGCGATACCGCCGATGATCGCGATCGATGCGGCAAGCAGCCGCAGCGTGAGCGGCTCGTCCAGGAAGGCAACGCCGCCCAGCGCCGCAATCGAGGGAAGGCCCAGTTGCACTGCCGCTGCCGTGGTCGACTTCAGGAAAGGCAGTGCCGTGTACCAGATGGCATAGCCGAGGCCCGAAGTGAGCGCGCCGGACAGCAAGGCATACCAGGCCCCGGCCGGGTCGTACGAGGCGCTGCGCAACAGCACGAGGCTCACCCCCAGCGCCATCGGTGCCGCACGCAAGAAATTGCCCGCAGTGACCGTGAGGGCATCCCCGGCGCCCTTGCCGCGCACCGAGTAGATGCCCCAGGCCATGCCGGCGCCCAGCATGAGCAAGGCGCTTGCCAGCGGCGGCGCGGACAGGCCGGGCAGCAACAGGCCGAGCAGGCCGGCGCCCGCGAGCAGCAAGCCCAGCAGCTGGACGGGACGCAGGCGCTCGCCCGACCAGAGTCCATAGGCGATCATCGTTGCCTGGACGGCGCCGAACAGGATCAGCGCCCCGGCGGCGGCAGACAGGTGAATATAGGAAAAGGAAAAACCGGCCGCATAGGCGAACAAGGCCAGCGCGGACAACCAGTTTCCCTTGCCGGGGTTGGGGCCGCCGCGCAACCTGAGCAGCACCCACAGCATGAGCGCGCCCGCCAGCAGGCGCACGGTCGTGAAACTGGCGGCGTCGATATGCGTACGGGATAAGGCGGCCCTGCACAGCAGCGAGTTTCCCGCAAATGCGCTGAGCGCCAGTAGCGTCAGGACGACGAGGCGCGCAGATGACATCAAGAGCTCCTGACACATGAAATGGGCGGCGTGGATTGGTTATACTGAACGAACAGCCAATGGCGCGCAAGAGCGATACTCGCGCAGCCGGATTGTCCAGTGGTAAGCTATTCATGTTGTCACTTCAACCTGAAGGAAAGTTATGAAACCGCTGTTCTCCTCCGACGAAGAAGCGAACGCAGCACCCGCGGCGCCCGCGCCCACGCTGGCGCCCTTGCTCAATCCTGCCGGCATGCCTGACGCGCTGCCTGCATTGCGTCCAGAGGCGAACGCGGCCCCACTGGTCCGTGTCGATATCTCCGGTATCGACGACAAGGCCATCGAGGCCCTGGGCGGCAATACGGGCGCCGGTGTGGCCAAGGTGTCGGCCAAGCTGCTCGGCACCGTGCGTGCGTCGGATGCGGACGTGTTCGGCACGCAGCTGAACGAACTGATCGCCACCTCCAAGGGCCTGGACCCGGCCAAGCTGCGCTCCGGCGGCCTGCTGTCGCGGGTCACGAACATGTTCGGCTCGGTCAAGGAAAAGATGCTGTCGCAGTACCAGGTGGTCGAGTCGCGCATGGACACCCTGGTGTCGGAAATGACGCGCCATGCCAACGTGCACCGGGGACGCATCCAGGATTTCGACGAGATGTACAAAGGCCTGGAAATGTACTACCAGGGCCTGGATGCCGACGTGAAGAAGGGCGAAGCCTGGGCCGAGCAACTCAGGCAGGCGGTGGCGCAGCAGGCCGCGCCGGCCAATGCCTTCGAGGCGCAGCAGGCCACCGAGCTCAAGCGCCGTCTCGAGCGCCTGGAAAAGCGCATCGACGATTTGCGCCGCGCCATGCTGATGGCCACGCAAATGGTGCCGCAGATCCGCCTGTCGCAGGACAATGCCCGGGCCCTGACCGACACCTTCACCGACATCGTCAACGTGTCGATCCCGGCCTGGCGCAACGTGTTCTCGCTCTACCTGCTGCAGCTCGAGGCCAAACAGAGCGCGGCCGTCGCCAACGCGGCCTACGACGCCACCGACGCGGCCTTCCGCGCCCAGGCCGATATGCTGCTGGAAAATACCGAGACGGTGGCCCGCGCCAAGCAGCGTTCCCTGGTCAGCCTGGAAACGGCCCAGCACGTCCAGACCCAGCTCATCACCGCTTTCGACAAGCTCGAACAGATCTCGAACGAAGGCCAGCAGCGCCGCAGGGACGAGCTGCCGAAACTGCAGCAACTCGAGCGCGAGCTGATCGAACGCTTTTCACCAGGCGGGGCCTGAGCAGGGAGCGCGCCCATTGCTGCGGGCGCGCATTCCAGCGAAAATACCATTCTCACTACAAGGAACATCATGTCGACGACGCTCGAAACTGGCCACCGCATCAATCTCGAAAAATCTGCTCCGGGCTTGAAGCGTGTTCGTATCGGACTCGGATGGAAGGTCAACGCGGCCGAAGGCCAGGCCTTCGACCTCGACTCGTCGGTATTCCTGTGCAAGAAAGATGCGAGCGACCACCCGGTCATGCTCAGCAACGCCCACTTCGTTTACTACAACCACACCACCTCCCCGGATGGCGCCGTCGTGCACTCCGGCGACAACCGCACGGGCGACAAGGATGGCGACGACGAAGTCATCACCGTCGACCTGGGCAAGGTCGAGGCAGAAGTCATGGAAATGCCGATCGTGGTCACCATCCACGAGGCCGAGGCGCGCAAGCAGACCTTCGGCCGTGTCACCGATGCCTACGTCAAGGTGTACAACGACGAGACCGGCGAAGTACTCGCCGAATACGACCTGGACGAAGACTATTCGGACAAGACCGCGCTGCAGTTTGGCTCGCTGTACCGCAAGGATGGCGAATGGCGCTTCCATGCCGTCGGCGCCGGCTTCAAGCTGAACCTGGCGACCTTCATCCGCAAGCTCGGCGGCACCGTCTGAGGACGGCCGGGCGCGGCTGCCCTCCAGTCGAAGCGCTGCCCACGATGGCAAGGTGCCGATGACCCACCAGACACCCAAGGCATTCGATTTCGGCGCGGAACCGGAGCCTGTCCCCGATTCGGCGACGCGTCCGGCTGCGCCGCAGGCGCTCGACTTCGGCGACGCGCAGGGGGCCGCAGCGGAGCCTGCCCGCAGCAGCCCGCCCAAGCCCCTGTCCTTCGACGAGCTTCCCGCCGCGCCGGCGCCTGGCGCGGCCGCGAAGTCCGTGGCCCGCGCGCTGTTCGAGAGCGAAGACCACCCGGCGGTGCGCGATGCGCTGGCAATCGCCTGCACCGATTATCCCGCTTTGTTCGCGCACGCTGAGCAGCGCCTGGCCGCGCTGTTTCGCCGTCTCCTGCCGGTCAAGCTGACGCTGGTCACGGAGTGGGGGCAACAGCCCCTGATGGAGCAGGCCGCGCTGCTCCAGCCCGTGACCGAGCTGGTGCTGAAGTTCGCACAGATGGGGGTGCCTGCGCTGCTCGAGGCCGCGCTCGACAGCACCAGGGGGCCAACGGGCGTATTCGGCAAGCTGTTCCGCCGCACGGCATCGCCTGCCGGGTTCAAGCCGGCGCTGGCCTCGAGCCGTGGGGAGCTGCTGCAGCTCATGGTAGACAGCGAAGTCGCCACGCGCAACCTGGAAGAGTCGGCGCAGAACCTGGCCTTGCAAGCGGCTGCGCTGGCCGTGGTGGCGAAACTCGCCGGCGGCGCGCTGGATGCGACCTTGTTCGACGCGCTCGTGCAGCGCCGCACGCTGATCCAGCAGGCAGTGCGCCAGGCCGAGCTGTCGGTAATGCAGATGGGGCAGGTGCGCCAGCAGGCCGCCGACCTGGTCGGCCAGGTGTCCTCGTTCCTGACAGTGACCTTGCCGGCGCTTGAGATGGCGCAGGCGCAGGGCGGTAACTAGGAACTGTGCCGTGGTGGTCGAGCCGGCTCGAATGTGTAGGACGGGTGCGCTATTTTTAGGCAAACCTTCGGCCGGTGGTGTAATCTGAAGATTGAAACAGCCTCGTAAGCCACCGACATTTTGGGAGGCACTATGCCCTGCGTTGATCATGACTACAAGAATTGTCCCGCCTACATAGAATTGAAATACGGCGAGCAATGCAAACAAGCTGGATGCCAGCGCAAGAAGGCGCCCTTCCAGACTTCCTCCGCCTTGTTCCAGCATGAGAACGATGATCTGGAGAGCGTCGTCATCCCGGGCAAGACCGGGGGCAGGCAGGGTACGATCTAGACGCGCCGCGTTGATCCACGTGCCAGAAACGGCAACGCCAACCTGCATGGGTTGGCGTTTTACCTTGCTGCTGAATTCCCGGTGGCCCGGGGCGGAATCGAAACACCGGCACTAGGATGTGCGATCCCCTTGGTAATGCTTGAGCAGCCTTCACAGGCGAGTGCTGTTAGAATTTGCGATAGCCTTCCGGCGTCCATTTTCAGGAGTACACACATCCTAGGTTTTTTAGTCAGAGCGGCGATACGTACGCCAAAGCTAACGCTCGCTGTTGCGTTATCACTGCTGGCAGCGTTGGCCAGCACGATGACCTACACCGGTTTCCTTGTCGTCGGGGTTCTGGCGGATTATCTCGGCACGGGCCGGGTCATCGCAGGACTACTGCTTGGCGGTCTTTTTGCAAGATTTCCCTGGATAAGCAAAGGTAAGCTGCGCATTGTTGGCCTGTTACCTAAACCTGCCCGTCGACCGTTAATTGTGAGCATCCTCGCACTGTGCCTGTTGCACTTTCTGTGGCGAGGCGACCATGTGCCTGCACTGTTCACAGGTTTCGCTACGGCTTTTCTTCTCACCTACCCGTGGTTGAGACGAGTGGTATTCGACCGAATGTTATCGTCTGTTTTCAAATTCACTGGCCGCAACCCTTCCAAGCGCATCGATGAGACGGTGATTGATGCTGAATTCAGGGAAAGAAAAGAATGAGGGTTGACACGCGGACTTTAGGTTCCGGAAACAAAAACGCCAACCTGAATGGGTTGGCGTTTTTGTTTGCTACTATTCTTGGTGGCCCGGGGCGGAATCGAACCACCGATACAAGGATGTTCAATCTTCTGCTCTACCAGCTGAGCTATCGGGTTCCAGGCACTCCAACAAAAATTACCACCAAGCCGGGTGGGGGGGGGCTTCGTGGCAACGCAACAGTAGACGCCCGCTGTATCCCAGGGTGAGCGCATGCTAGCATGCAGCTTGTCAACACGGGTGTCAGATCCCTGGCACGCCCGCCTTTGCCGCCAAACATGCCCCGACTTGTCTCCATGCTACTGTCGAGCGTCCTTTGCCTGTGCACGCTGCCCGGCGCCGCCGCCACCTACACCTACCTACGTCCGGAATGGGCCGATACCGAGCGTGATCCGTATGGGGTCGCGCTGCTGAAACTGGCGTTCGCAAAAGCCGGGGTCTGCCATACGCTGATCTATAGCGAACAAAGCATGAAACAGGCGCGCGCCGTGCACGAACTCGGGCGCGATTCCGGCAAGCTCGACATCATGATCACGATGACATCGCCGGAGCGCGAAGCTGCCTTGCTGGGCGTGCCGGTGCCGCTCACCAAGGGCGTGCTCGGCTGGCGCATCGCGCTGGTACGCAAGGAGCGATTGCACCAGTTCGCCGCCGTGCGTGAAGCCGGGCAATTGAAGAAATTCGTGGCGGGGCAGGGGCACGACTGGCCGGACACGGCGATCCTGCGCGCCAACGGCTTGCCGGTCGAGGTCTCGTCGACCTACGAGGGCATGTTCAAGATGCTCGAAGCGGGGCGGATCGACTACTTCCCGCGCGCCGTCCAGCAGGTATTCGCCGAGCATAAAGAACATCCAGCCCTGGCGCTCGAACCGCATATTGCGCTGCGCTACCCGACCGACGCCTATTTTTTCGTCAACCGCCGCAATACGCGCCTGGCTGCGGACGTGCGGCGCGGCCTGGAGAGCGCCGTGGCCGACGGTTCCTTCGACCAGCTTTTCTATAGTTATTTCGCGGCGCAGATTGCCGCCGCCGGCCTGGCAGGGCGCCGTATCATCGATCTGCCGAATTTCGCACGCGCTCCCTCCCTGCCGGTCGAACGTAGCAAGCTGTGGTTCTCGCTGGCGGACTTGCGCAAGCCGGCCTTCATCGAAGCCGCAAGCGGACGCGCCCGGCCACCTGTCGCCGCGCATGCCTGCCCGGCTGCCCAGGGGCCGGCCATCCAGGCCGGGACGCGCCGGCGCGATTGAGAGCACTTGTTTTTAGAAACGATAGTGCCAACCGAGGGTTGGCGCTTTTCGTTCTTGAAGGCCCGGGGCGCAATCGAACTATCGACCCTCATGGCGCTGGCCCTGACCCGCAAGGCCGTCAGGCGGCACAGTGGACTGCCCCGGCCGGTTCAGGCCGTTTTGCTTTCCGGCGCGCCATCAACCGCCTGCCACGTCCTTTGCCTGCCGGGCGCTGCGCCGGCAGCGTTCAGAGCAATACCTGACCTGGTCCCAGTCCCGCTCCCATTTCTTGCGCCAGCTGAAGGGAAGGGTGCATTGGGCGCAGATCTTCACCGGAAGCTCGGATTTCTTGCGCATTTTCATGGGGACGATTGTAGCGCCGGCATCCTTGCAGTGGCTGTCCACCCGCGCCGTGCCCGGATGCAGCGTCGCCAGCAAGGACGAGGTCGGCGGACGAGAAGAAGACAAGCCGCAAAACTAAAACGCCACCCAAAGGTACCCAAAGGTGGCGTTCTGCGGTACTGCTGGATTCTTGGTGGCCCGGGGCGGAATCGAACCACCGACACAAGGATTTTCAATCCGCGGCGCTATCGAATGGGCTACCAGGCCAGGCCGGTGGAATGTGGCTGCAGGCTTGAAAATTGTTCAGGACGGTCCCCGCAGCCCGCGTGTAAGAGCCCGGCTGCAGCATTGCCGCGCTCACTGGCAAGGGTGCTCAGGATCAGCTGCGCGGTCTCCGCCGGAGCATCCCAGTGCGGAAAATGTCCACAGCGATCGAACCAGTGCAGTTGCGCATCCGGAAACAAGGCCAGCGCGCGCTTGGCCTGGCGCGGAAAGCAGACCCGATCACGCCGTCCCCAACCAATAACGAGCGGATGCGCGATGCTGTTGCGCGGAGCCCCTTGTTGCTCTTCACCGTAGGCGAGCTGTGCGAGCAGTTCATCGAAAGCCGACGAGGCCACATAGCTGCACAATTCATCGCTCACAGTGTCTGACGCCAGCTTTGTCGGCCGGGCAGAAAATTGTGCCAGCAACAAGGCGCGACCAAGCGGGTTGGCGCAGACCGCCGGCAATACCGGGCGGAGCAGCCGCAGCAGCCGGATCGACAGGTAGATCGAGCTGAAGAACGCATGACGCTCCCATCCCTGCCAGAAACCGCCTGGATTAAGCGCTACCACGCCGCCCACGATCCCGCCGCGTCGCGCCAGCTCCAGCACCAGCCGCGCACCCATCGAGCTGCCGACTGCATCGATGCCGCTCAAGCCATGGGCATGGAGGAAGGCGGCGGTCTCGTTCGCCAGGGTGCGGATCGAGGTTTCTCCAGCCAGCCTCGGGGTCTGACCAAAGCCGGGCAGGTCCACCGCGATTACTTCGCGGCTCGTCGCGAGGTCAGCCATGATGGGCTTCCAGCTCTGCCAATGGCCGCCAAGGCCATGAATCAGCAGCAAAGGCTTGCCGGTGCCGCGACGAATGTGATGCATGATCGATCCTCCCAGCGCACGGGTGTGCGTATGCTGCAAGCATATCGCGGCGGCCACAACGACTGCGTTCGTTAGGAACAACAGCGCCGCCTCAGCTCATTTTCGGTCTGTGTTCGGGACAACCGCTGCGGCCGCGCCGAGCAGGACAGAGTGCTCGGCCTTTCTGTTCAATGTCGTGCTCCGGCGGGGCAATAGCACGATTTCAATAACCTTTTGGCTGCAATCACAGGCAGCATGGAAGTCATGCATATACGGATTGCCCAAGGGCGGCATGCAGAGCTTGAACGCTATATTACTGCCACTCTAGGTGCCGCACGTCGCGCTGCGGCCCTTACGCTGGCGCATGCACGAACTTGGCAGGATGCCCTGCGCGAGACAGCATGTCTAACCTACCGGAGATAGACCGGAGACACCGGGACTGCGTGTACCCCAAACGACAACGCCCACTTGCATGAGTGGGCGTTGCGTGAGGGATGTTCTTGGTGGCCCGGGGCGGAATCGAACCACCGACACAAGGATTTTCAATCCTCTGCTCTACCAACTGAGCTACCAGGCCAAGGGCTCGCATTCTAGCACACCGGGAAACGCGGCGGTAGCAGCCCCGCCAAAATGGGCGCATCGAGATGACACGGTTGTTAATCCGCTTGCTTGGTGGGCTCCAGCCGCTTCATGTCCAGCCCCTGGACTGCCAGTCTTCCCAGCAGCGCGTCGTAGGCAGCGGGATCGACCTTGGGCGTGCGCGACAGGATCCACAGGTATTCGCGCTTCGGCTCGCTGATCGCCG
The DNA here is from genome assembly GCF_059685855.1 of Telluria sp. ZB4P37. Taxonomy (NCBI): domain Bacteria; kingdom Pseudomonadati; phylum Pseudomonadota; class Betaproteobacteria; order Burkholderiales; family Oxalobacteraceae; genus Telluria; species Telluria sp. ZB4P37. Next base: position 40,331 of record NZ_JCASID010000021.1, on the reverse strand, counting down.
CGAGTTGGTAGTTCGCGTCCAGGTCGATCACCCAGTAGTCGCCCCAGACCACCGGCAGGAACGAGAAAATGGCGGGTGCGAAGCGCACTTCCAGCTTCGGCGAGGTGGGGCCGCCGGGCTGGCGTGCGACGCCGGTCGCCACATTGTCTTTGCCGTCCGCGAGGCGGCAGCGGTTGACTACATCGACCCGCCCGTCGTCGCGCGCGCTATACGTCGCGCTCGTGAAGCCGATGCATTTTTTCTGGAATGCGTTCGGGAATTTGGCGATTTCGTACCAGGTTCCCATGTAGCGCTTGAGGTCGAGCGAGGCAACGGTGGCAAGCGGCTTGGCATCCGCCGGTCCCGCGCCGGCAGCCTGGGCCTGGACGGCGAACAGCAATGCCAGCGGTGCGAGCAGGGCAGCTTTCATATCGTTTCCTGGAATGGTTGAGCGCCTATGGTAGCCGCCCAGGCCGCACCTGGCCGCACGCCATGCCGGAGACTAAATGCGCGCGGCGGCGCGCGCGGCGTGCTGGCGTTCGAGCTCCAGGCGCGCTTCCTTGCGGCCCTTGGCTTCCTCGAAGCGGCGCTCTTCTTCCGGCGTCGACGGCGTCAGCTGCGGCACCGCCACCGGCTTGCGGTCGTCGCCGACCGCGACCATCGTGAAGAAGCAGCTGTTCACATGACGCACCGCCTGCGAGCGGATGTCCTCGGCGATCACCTTGATGCCGATCTCCATCGAGCTGCGGCCCGCATAGTTCACCGAGGCGAGGAAGGTCACCAGCTCGCCGACGTGAATCGGCTGGCGAAAGCTCACCTGGTCGACGCTCATCGTCACGACGTAGCGGCCGGCGTAGCGGCTGGCGCAGGCATAGGCCACCTGATCGAGCAGCTTGAGGATGGTGCCGCCGTGGACGTTACCGGAAAAATTCGCCGTGTCCGGCGTCATCAGGACCGTCATCGACAGCTGGTGGGAAGGCAGGTTCATGCGCGACTCGCTTCAGGGAAAAGTCCTATGTTGCTTCAGAAATGCCCGGCAAGCAATGGCGGTAAAGGGGAGGGCAGGGCCGCCCTGGGGCGGTCCCTTGAAATATCAGAACTCTTCCCAGGCCTCTTCGGCGCTGGACGTGCCTGCGGCAGCGGCCGAGGCACGGCGTGGAGCAGGTTTGACGCGCCTGGCTGGCGTGGCCGGCATGTCGGGTTTCACGGCCCGGGCCGCCTTGGGAGCGGGCTTGGCATCCATGTTGGTATCCACCTTGGCGCTGCCCGGCGCCACGGCGCCTGCCTTGGCAGGGACGGGCGCCTTCAGGCGCGCCGCACTCCGCGCCGGCTTGTCCGCCAGCCGGAACACCGAGACCAGCTGGGCCAGGCCTGCGGCCTGCTCCTTCATCGATTCGGTGGCGGCGGCCGATTCCTCCACCAGGGTGGCATTCTGCTGGGTGACGCTGTCCATGTCCGCCACCGCGCCGTGCACCTGCTGGATGCCGCTGGCCTGTTCGTGGCTCGAGTGGACGATCTCCCCCATGATCGCGGTCACGCGGCCGATGCTCTCGACGATGCCGGTCATGGTGGTGCCGGCGCGGCCGGCCAGGTCGGCGCCGCTGGAGACGCGCCGGGTCGAGTCGTCGATCAGTTCCTTGATTTCCTTGGCCGCGGCTGCCGAGCGTTGGGCCAGCGAGCGCACTTCGCCGGCCACCACGGCAAAGCCGCGCCCCTGCTCGCCGGCGCGCGCCGCTTCCACCGCGGCGTTGAGCGCCAGGATATTGGTCTGGAAGGCGATGCCGTCGATGACGCCGATGATGTCGACGATGCGCGCCGAGGATTCGTTGATCGCACCCATGGTGTCGACCAATTGCCCCACCATGTCGCCGCCTTGCTGCGCCACTTTCGATGCCGCCAGCGCCAGCCCGTTGGCTTCTTCGGCATTGGCGGCGCTGTGCCCGACCGCATGCGCCAGCTCGTTCATCGACGAGGCGGTCTGTTCCAGCGCGGCGGCCTGGCTCTCGGTGCGGCGCGACAGGTCTTGCGCTTCGCTGGCCATCGCGTCCACCGACGAGGCGATGGTGACCGTGCCTTCGCGCACCTTGCCGACGATGTCGGCCAGGCTGTCGCGCATGCGCTGCAGGGCATGCAGCAGGCTGCTGTCATCCCCCTGGCGCAGCGCGACCCGCACGTCCAGGTTGCCGGCGGCGATTTCGTTGGCAATGCGCGCCGCTTCCGCCGGTTCGCCGCCCAGGCGGCGGAACAGGGAACGCGAGAACAGGGCGGAGGCGCCCAGGCTGCCCGCCAGCGTCAGCCCGCACAGCAGCACCAGCATGCTGGTGCTGTCGCCGGCGCTGGCCAGCACGTCACGGGTTGCGGTATCGATGCTGCGGTGCTGCAGGGCCTGCAGCTCGGAGACCTTGTCCAGGTATTGCTGGGTACTGGGCAGAAACTCGCGCTCGTACACCGTCATCGCCTGCTCGGCGCTGCCGCCGGACTTGAGCTGCATCACGCGGTCGCGGCTTGCAATGTAACGGCTTCTCGCCTCGACGACGGTATCGAACAAGGCCTTTTCCGCCGGGGTGGCGAGCAGCGTGCCCACCTTCTCCTGCAGAGCGTTGGTGCGTTGGCTCGATTCGGTGCTCTCCAGCGCAAAGACCTTGGCCAGCTCCGGATCGCTGGAACGCGCCACCGCCGAGGTGCGCTTGGCCGACACCGACAGGTTGAGCAGCCACTGCGAGATCAGGCGCTCCTTGACCAGCGGGCGCTGGGTCAGCGCTTCGCTTTCCTGCGCCAGCACCTGCAGGCGCCAGATCGCGACGGCGGTGGACAGGAAGGAGATGACGATCACGAAGGCGAAGGCGATGCGCAGTTGCGCACGGACATGGGACGCTGCTTTGAACACGGTGGCTCCTGGGTCGTGGCGGGGCATGCCGGCGTGGCAGTGGATGCCCGGGAATGAACAGTTGGCCAGGATCGTGCTGCGAGGCCAGAATGTTCCGCAAAACGATTAACGTAGAGCAAAATGCGGACCGGGGACCAGCGACTGGATCAAACTGGCGGCGAATGCCTTATGACGATTTACATATATCTAAGTGTGATCTGAATCGTTCCCGTGCCCAGGTGGATCGGGTAGGCTCGGCACATGAACAGCGATTTCCCTCCCTCCACCGGCTCCGTGCAATGGCACCTGGGCCCGATCATCGACGCACTGCGCACCTCGCGCGAGTCGACCCACAACATCCGCCACCAGGGACGCGTGCGCGAGCTCCCCTCGCGCGAAGTCCTGACGCAGGTAGTGAACGGCGTCTCGGCGGCGCTGTTCCCGACCCATTACGGGCGGCCCGACCTGAATGACGAGAGCATCGATTATTTTGTCGGCGACACCCTCAACGTGACGCTCGACCGGCTGGTCGAACAGGTGCGGCGTGCGCTGCGCTTTTCGCCCCAGTTCGAAGACGACGACGAGGCGCTGCTGGCCAACCGGGCGCGCGCCATCACGCACGAGTTCGCGGCCAGCCTGCCGGCGATCCGCGCGCTGCTGGTGTCGGACGTGCAGGCCGCCCTGGCCGGCGACCCGGCCGCCAGCTCGGTGGCCGAGATCATGCTGTGCTATCCGGGCACCATCGCAATCCTGTATCACCGCCTGGCGCACTGCCTGCACCGCCTTGGCGCGCCTTTCCTGGCGCGCCTGATCGCGGACATCGGCCATTCGCTGACCGGCATCGACATCCACCCGGCAGCGACCATCGGCGGCAGCTTCTTTATCGACCACGGCACCGGCGTCGTCATCGGCGAGACCGCGATCCTCGGCGAGCGCGTGCGCCTGTACCAGGCGGTGACCTTGGGCGCGAAACGCTTCCCGGTCGATGCCAACGGCGCGCTGGTCAAGGGCGCGCCGCGCCACCCGATCGTCGAGGACGACGTGGTCATCTATGCCGGCGCCACCATCCTGGGGCGCATCACTGTGGGTGCGGGTTCGACCATCGGCGGCAACGTCTGGCTGACCCAGAGCGTCCCGCCAGGCAGCAACGTCTCGCAGGCCCAGTCGCGCAATACCTGACCGGTCGCGAGGCCGCCCGATACGGGCGCTTTGCTATCATGGCGCGATGTCACTCCTCCTCATTCCCGGCTATATGCTCGACGAGACGCTCTGGGACGACGTCACCAAGGGGCTCGACAAGTTCGGGCCGCTGGTGCACGCCGACCTGCGTCACGATGCCACCATCGAAGCGATGGCCAGCCGCGCGCTCGCCAACGCTCCCTGCAACTTCATCCTGATGGGATTTTCGATGGGCGGCTATGTCGCCCGCGAGATCGTCCGCATGGCGCCCGGCCGCGTGCAGGCGCTGGTGCTGGTCGCCACCTCGACCCGTCCTGATTCGCCGGCGCTGCGCCAAAGCCGCGGCAGGGTCGGCACCGCGGCCCAATCGGTGTCGTTCTCGGGACTGAGCCGCACCGCGATCGCCACCTCGCTGCACCCGAAGGAGCGCGAGAACGATGCGTTGATCGAACGCGTGCGCGCGATGGGCGTGCGCCTGGGCGGCGAGGTGTTCCGCCGCCAGTCGGCCCTGGAGCGCGCGGGCGACCTCGACCGCCTGCACGAGATCCGCTGCCCGACACTGGTCATCGCGGCGGGGCAGGACCGGCTGCGCAGCCGCGAAGAGTCCGAAGAGCTGCACGCCGGCATACCGGGCGCGCACTATGTGGTGATCGAAGAGAGCGGGCACATGCTGCCGCTGGAGGCGCCGGACGCGCTGCTGGCGGCCGTGCTGCCCTGGCTGGAGCGCGTCGCGCCGGCCTAGAGCGGCGCGACGCCCACGATGCCGGGCGCCGTCACCGACCATGCGCGCAACCCGCGGATCGCTTCTTCCTTGAGCTTGGCCTCGATCTCGATATACGGCGCGCTGTGGTAGGACGAGGGCATCACCGAGATCAGGTCGGCATGCTGGCGGTCGTTGAAGCCTTCGCGGCCGTTCGAGATGTGCACCAGCTGGTGGGCCGGATTGGCCCAGGTCTCGCGCGCCTTGAGCAGCATGGCGCCGACGCTGGGATCCTCGTAGCTCGACAGCTTGGCGTGCACGATGTGGTGGTGGGCATCGAACACCATCGGCACGCCGCTCCTCATGCAGATCGCGTAGATCTCTTCAGCGCCGTAGGCGTACTCGTCGTTTTCCAGGCCGAGGCGGCAGCGGATGCCGTCGGGCAGGGTGGCAATGCGCTCCACCAGCGCGTCGGCGCGGTTGCCCTTGCCGCCATGCACCTCGAGCAGGGCCCACGGTGAGCGCGGCTGTTCGAGCAAGTCCATGATCTCGGCGTGCATCTGCAGGATCTTGATGCTGTTCGCCACCACGCCTTCCGAATCCGAACTGAGCACGACAAACTGGTCCGGGTGCATCACCAGCCGGATGCCCCGCTCGGTCGCGCGCCGGCCCGAGCACCCGAGGGTGGCGGCAAACGGTGCCAGCACCTCGCGCCCGATGTCTTCATCGGCGAAGGGAAAGATCGAGGAGGGAATCCGGTACAGCCCGATGCCTTCGGCCAGGCAATAGGCCATCGCCTTGTCGAAGGTCTGGATATTGTCGCGGTAGATGTCTTCCAGGACGCGGCGCTGTCCCTCGTCGGATTGCTCGAGCAGGCGCTTGCGCGTGACAGTGCGGTAGCGGACGTCTTTCGACGCGGTGATGCAGACAAGGCCGAGATGAGGTGGCATGGTAGCTGGAGTCGACTGGTTGCGCAGCGCGTCCCGGATGGCCGCGCCTGCCTTTCTTGCCAGGTGAGTCTATCTTAAGCGACCATTGCAGACGGCACGAATGGCGTCCCGGATTCGTCCCGGCATCAGCCGCGGCGGCCGAACACTTGCGTCCAGTAGATGATGCCGGCGCGGTGCCCATTGGCCAGGGCGTAGGCCGCGCCCATCTCGGTAAATCCCGGGTTCATGATGTTGGCGCAATGGCCCGGGCTGTCGAGCCAGCCGGTGATGGCTTCCTCGGGCGTGCGCTGGCCGAACGCGATGTTCTCGCCCACGCGCTGCCACTGGTAGCCGGCGCGGCGGGCACGCTCGGCGGCGGTGCTGCCATCCTTGGCCTTGTGGCTGAAATAGCGGCGCGCCGCCATGTCGCGGCTGTGCGCCAGCGCGGCCTGGCCCAGTTCCGGGTCCCAGCGCACTGGCGGCGCCGGCGGATAGGATTGGCTACCGCAGGTACGGCCGCTGGCGCGCGCCGCGTTGACACCGGCCAGGATCACCTGGCCCGCATCGCGCCAGTCCGGATAGACGCTGGAGGGCAGCGGTGGTGACGGGCGGGCGAGCACGACCGTCCACACATTGCCGTCGCGGTAACTGCCGACCGCGGAAAAGCGCGGGTTGAGCAGCGTCTTGCAGTATTTTTCCTGGATGACGCTCATCGCATCCATCGCATGTTGCGGGCCGGTGACGCTGATGGTTTCGGCGTGGTCGGCGTCATAGCCGGCACGTTCCAGGGCCGTCTCGATGAAGGTGGCCGGACCGATGCGCACGCGCGCCAGCGCCGGGTGCGCCGTGAGCGCATCCACCGCGGCCGCGGCACGTCCGTCGCAGCTGCCCGGCGCGGTACGGTAGGCATTGATCAGGGCGGTCAAGCTCGCTGCGCCGTCGCCGGGTGGCAGGGCGGCGACGGCCTGGGCGGGCCAGGACGCCACGAGTGCGAGCACGAGCGCGCCGTGCCGACGGGCGAAGGAAGTACAAGCCAGGGTCGGGATGGTCGGGTACAAGATGGTTCCTCGTCGCGCAGGGCGCGGTCATGCGATGCTATTGCTTACCGGCGGCGCATGGGCGCCGGCATGACAAAACTGAATTGACAGGACATAAACTTGGGCAAGAATGCAAAAACGCCGACCGGAAGGTCAGCGTTTTCATCGCCGGGCAGCTGAAGGACACCCGCGCGGCAGATCCCACTATAGCAGCCGAACCGGCGCCGGGAAAGCGCCGGCCTGTAACAAGGCGCTACAGCCGCGCAAGCGGCGGCCCGCCCCGTTCACCCAGCCAGGTCGTCTCGAAGCGCTTTTGCGCCGCAGCCAGCGCGGGCGCGTCGCCGCGTTTCTGGTAGACCTCGATCAGGCCGCGCAAGGCCCAGCCATTGCTCGGGATGCGGGCCAGCGAATCGCGGAACACCTGCTCGGCGGCGTCGAGCTGGCCGGAGCGCAGCAGCGCCGCCCCCAGCGACTGGCGCACCGGGTAGTACCAATGGGGCGGTTCCATATAGGGCATCTGGTCTTGCACGGCAATAGCTTCGCGGTAAGCGGCGATGGCCCCTGGCAGGTTGCCGCGCGCATCGGCCAGCCGGCCCCGCGCAACGGCGCGGGCCGTCTGCACGATTTCGCGCGCCGGGATGCCCCAGTCCGCGATCGGCTTGAAGTCGGCGGTTTTTTCGATCCGGTCCAGGGCCGCGACTTCGCGGCTGCTATCGAGCGGCATGCCCTTGCGCGCGAACCCGACGGCGCGGGCGTAATGCCACATGGCCTTGACCAGCACGAAATCGGGGCCCGGGTCCGGAAGGGCCACCAGCACCTCGGGCGAACTGAACTGCACGTGCGAAAAATAGGGCGCCGCTTTAACCGGCTGCAGGCTGGCGAATTCCTTGAGCAGGTCGGCAGGAATGGCCTTGTCCAGCTTGCCGGCCGCCTCGAGCGCCGTGCGGCCGTCGCCACCCATCAGGGCCGACACCATGACGAAGTGGATGTTATGGGGATAGTAGGCGCCGCGGTAGACCGGGTCGCTGGGCGAGCGGCTGAAGTATTGCTCGTCGATGGCAATGGCGTCGAGGTTGGACTGCAGGGCGTCGCGGTACATGCCCAGCCGGTAATAGATATGCGAGGGCATGTGGACGATATGGCCCGCGCCGGGAATCTGCCGCGCCAGCACCTTCGCCGCCGGCAGCGCCCGTTCCGGATGGGTGGAGGCTTCCATCGCGTGGATGTAATAGTGGGCCGCGCCGGGATGGGTGGGATTGCGCTCGAGCACCCGCTCGAGTGCGGCGAGCATCTCGGCGCTGCGGTTCTTGGGCTGGGCGCCGCCGGCCTGCCAATAATCCCAGGGCGACAGGTCCATGAGCGATTCCGCAAACAGTACCTGGATGGTGTCGTGGGTCGGGAAGGCGCGTGCGGCGTCGGCCATGGCATCGGCATAGGCCCGGTCGAGCGGGGAGCGGTCTTGCGGCGGCTCGGGCAGGTAGCGCTTGGCCAAGGCGCGGATCACGGCCTGCTCGTGCGGCGTGGCCTTGCCGGCCAGGGAAACGGCCTTGGCCGCCGCCGCCGCGGCCGGCGCCGCCGCAGTGGGGAACATGGGCGCATTGATGTTCGGCCCCAGCACCAGCGCCTCGCCCCAGTAGCACATGGCGCAGCCGGGGTCGATGCCCTGGGCGGCGCGGAAGGCGCGCGCGGCCTCGGCGTGGTTGAAGGCGAAGGTCAGCCGCATGCCCTGGTCGAAATAGGCCTGCGCTTTTGGGTTGCTGGTGGTGATCGGGACGTGCAGGGTGCCGAGGTTGTCGTACAGCGGCGGCATGGCGCTGTCGCTTGCGGCCGGCTTTTGCTGGCCCGGCTTGAACGGCGCCGTTTCGGCCTGGGCCAGCACCAGGCGCTCGAGCAGGGGCGGACGGCCGCCGCGCGCCGGCGTGCAGTTTGCGCCGCCGGCGAACAAGGGATCGAAGGCGGGCTGCGCCGGCCTGGGTGCGTCTTGCGCCGACGAGACCGCGGCCACCGTGGCCGCGGCGGCCAGCGCGACGGCGCCGATCGCCGTAAAGAACTGTGCTGTTTTCATCGCTCCTCCCACACGCTACTGCGTGCCAGGCATCCGGATTGGAGTCGATGCAGCGAAGGGCAGTTCCACAGGGCAGGCGAAGCTGGCGCGCTCTTCGGCTACGGCCTTGAGCTAGATCAGACTTTCCTGACAAATTCCGTTTTCAGGCTCATGGCGCCGAAGCCTTCGATCTTGCAGTCGATGTCGTGGTCGCTGTCGACCAGCCGGATGTTCTTGACCTTGGTGCCCTGCTTGATGACGCCGCCCGACCCCTTCGGTTTCAGGTCCTTGATGACGGTCACGGTGTCGCCGTCCTGCAAGATGGTGCCCGACGCATCGCGGTAGACCCGGTCGCCATCCGCCGGGGTGCTGCCGCCGGCGACCGGCCATTCATGGGCGCATTCGGGGCAGACGTACTGGTCCGAGCCGTCCTCGTAGGTATAGGTGGACTGGCATAGCGGGCAGGCAGGCAGGGCGCTCATGGTGATCGTGGACTGAAGGGGAACGGGGATTGTCGCACCCCGGTCTCGACCCGGCAAGCGCAGGGTCTGCCGGACCGCCACCCTCCCGACCGGGTGGGCTGTGCCGGCACCCGGGTTTTTCGCAACAGCCCCTTCAGAATTGCACATGGGACAGCAATTCTTGTGTATGGTTGATGTTGCAGGCTGGTATTTACCGCAACGATGACGCTGACGAGAACATGATGAGCGACGTGCCACTCTATAAGAACAAGGTACTGTTCCTGTCTCAAAACTTTTTCATCAAGGACAACCAGTCCGAGCTGCTGCTGTGCGCGCATAAATACGATTTCGACATCCTCTTCTTCAGCGAAGTCAGCGATTTTGTCGCAGCAGTCGAACAGGACGGGGGCAGCAGCCTGTACGTGATCGACCTGGACGCGCTGCACAATATGCAGGCGGACATGCAGGACAGCCGCAAGACCCTGATGCTGGGCGAACTGCTGCAGCGCCTGCCGTGCGAGCACAGCTATGTCTACCTGCAGAGTGCGCGCCAGGGCAGCCGCTTCCTGCTCCAGCAGCGCCTGGTGGACAGCAATTGCCTGGCCTATGCGGAAAAACCCATCGCCAACGACGTGCTGGTCGACAAGCTGTTCAACCTGTTCGTCCAGCAAAAGCGCGGCGACCTGGTACGGCTGATCTATCTCGGCGAGCTGGCCGGGCTGGACCCGGCGGCCTTGCTGGATCAGCGCATCGAGCTGACCCAGCACCTCGACGCCCAGTCCCTGCACCTGAGGGTCAAGGAGCTGCAGCCTGACATCGTATTCATCACCGACGCCGAATACGCGCGCACCGAGTCGCTGGTGCGGGTGCTCAAGAAGAACATGGAAGCCGACCCCGTACGCGAAATCGCCCTGCTGCAGCGCCAGCCGGACCCGGCCCTGACCCGGCGCGCGCTGGCCAGCGGTTTCGATGCGATCGTGCCGGTGATGGATGCCGATTTGCTGGCGGCCCAGCTGGTCAACCGGGCCAGCAAGATCCGCATCGGCCGCGACCTGATCGGCAAGGACCGGGCGACGGGCCTGCTCAACAAGGTTGGCCTGCAGAAGAAGTCCCAGGACCTGATCCGGCGCGCCGGGCTGGAAGATCGCCCGCTAGCCTACGGCGTCATCGACATCGACAAGTTCAAGACCATCAACGATACCTGGGGCCATTATTTCGGCGATATCGTGATCAAGCGCCTCTCGCTGACGCTGGCCCCGCAGGTGGGCGAATCGGACCTGCTCAGCCGTTTCGGCGGCGAGGAATTCGTGGTCGTGTTCTGGGATTGCACCCTGCAGCAGGGGCAGGCCAGGCTCGATGCGATGCGCCAGGCTTTCTGCGCCATCCCGTTCGAAGTGCGCGCCGGCGACATCCGCCGTTTTTCCTTCAGCGGCGGGGTTGCGGCCTATCCAGAATACAAGAGCGAGAACGAATTGTTCCTGCGCGCGGACGCGATGCTGTACGAAGCGAAGGAGGGCGGGCGCAACCAGGTCTGCGCGGAGCCGTCCCGCCAGCGGCACAGCATGGCGCACTGAGACAAGCCGGCCGCGGATTTGCTGATGGCAAAAAAAAACGCCAACCGACCGGGTGGCGCCTGGTGACGACGCGTGTCAGCCTTACTCGGCCTTCGCCGCCTGTGCGTGTAATTGCTCGCGCAGTTGCTGCGCGTTGGAGTGGGTATAGTCCTTGTTGAACTCGGACTTGATCAGCCCCTTCACTTGCGGATCCAGGTTCTGGCGCAAGGTTCCCAGGAACTCGGGCGAAGCGGCGATGATCAGCTGCTGGTAGCGCCCGTCCTGCTGGCCCTTCAGCAGGTAGTCCGAGACGTCCTTCGCGAACAGTTCGGCCTGGTGCTGGGCAGGCGTTTGCGCCGGCTGGTACAGCTTGTTCGGCGCCCCGGCCTTGGCATTGTGGGCCATGCCGGCGCCCTCATTACCACCGATGCTGTGGCGGCTGCTCGAGGCAGCGGTCGGGCCGAGTTTATCGGTTTCGGTGTCCTGGGTGCGCAGTTGCGCTCCCGAATTGACCATGTCTTCGATCTCCTGCAACGGCTTGGCCGGATCGGACTCGGAGAAGAATCGTGCACGGCCCGCATTGGCCGAAAGAATCCAGGTTGTTGGCATGCTACCCCCTGTCAGTATGTGAATTGTTGGTGTGGTCGTTCCGCAGTGACGCATGCGCAATGAAGCGCAATCTGCTGGGAACGGCATGGGCGCAATGGCCCCGCGATCGCCCGCAACTAGCCCCGTGACAGGGGCCAGGAGCATGTCGATCAGGCTAGGCCCGAGTATAGCCCCGGTTCCAGAACCCCGGCGCACCAACGCCGCGCTAACGTGCGCATGCATGAGCAGGGCGCTGCCGGGCAGGCGATCTTTTCCGTTATCCAGGGGTCTAATCATGGTTTCAACTGCCGGAACGTATCGAGGAGACCTGTCATGAGCCAACCCACCCCCTCCACCCCGGCGCCGGAGCAGGCGCCGAATCTTCCCACCCCCGACTTCGCAGCCATCAAGCAGCGCCAGCAGGCTACCTGGGCCAGCGGCGACTTCGCCATCATCGGCGTCACGCTGCAGATTGTCGGCGAGTCGCTCGCCGAGGCGGTCGACATCCGCTCCGGCGAGCGCGTGATCGACATCGCCGCGGGCAACGGCAATGCGACCCTGGCCGCGGCGCGCCGTTTCGCCCATGTGACCTCGACCGACTACGTTCCCGCGCTGCTGGAAAAAGGCCGTGCCCGGGCCGCGGCCGAGGGCCTGGCCGTTGATTTCCACGAGGCCGACGCCGAAGCGCTGCCTTTCCACGACGGCAGTTTCGACGTCGCGCTCTCGACCTTCGGCATCATGTTCGCGCCGGACCACCTTCGTTCGGCCAGCGAGATGATGCGGGTCGTACGCCCCGGCGGGCGCATCGGTATCGCCAACTGGACCCCGGACGGCTTCATCGGCAACCTGTTCAAGACGGTCGGCAAGTTCGTTCCGCCACCCGCCGGATTGACTCCGCCGCCACGCTGGGGCCAGGAGGACTACCTCCGCCAGCTGTTCGGCAACAGTGCGGCAAGTATCCGCGCCGAGCGCAAGATGTTCAACATGCGCTATGGCTCGGTCGCCCACTGGCTGCAGGTGTTCCGCGACTACTACGGGCCGGTGCACAAGGCCTTCGCCGCGCTCGATCCGGCCGGACAACAGGCGCTCCAGAGCGAGATCCTGGCCTTGCTCGATCGCTTCAATGTCTCGGGCGACGATTCGCTGGTGGTGCCGGCCGAATACCTGGAGGCGGTGATCGTCAAGCGCCCGCCCGACGTGCTGCACTAGCAGAAAAGTACCAGGCCGGGCAGGGCAAAACGCCCCGCCCGACCTGGTACGGTCGGTGCGCGGTTCAGTGGGGACGCTGCGTCGCCTGCTCGCCAGACACCGGCTGGGCGCCCGTGTCGCCGCCGAAGGCCCTTTCCGCCGTCGTGTTGTCATAGATGGTTTCGAAGCTGGCCACCTTGCCGTCATGCAGCGTGATGACATGCGTCCATGGCACGTCGTAGCTGCGCCCGGTCGCCTTGACCAGCCAGCTTGCCTCCCCGATGACGACCACCTTGTCGCCCTCGGCGATGCAATCCTTGACCTCGAAGCGGGTGGCCTGCGAGGTCTCGCCAAGCTTGCGGAAGAATTGCGCGATGCCGGCCTTGCCATGGTAGTTGCCGGAGAAGGGCACGATGTCCGAATCGGGCCCGATCCATTCGGCGTCGTCGCGATAACGCTCCAGCAGGGCGGGAATATCGCCTTTCTTGAACAGCTCATACGCTTCCATGACGAGGCGTTTGTTTTCCTGGATAGTCATGACATCTCCTCGATGAGTCGGCGTGAAGCACCAGGCCGGCGGCCGTGGCGCTTCGCGCCGATATCTTCAGCCTAGTGCCGGGCGTGCGGAAATCAAGCGAAGTCCGGGGCGGCAGTACAATCGAACGCATCCATTCGATAAAACGATAAAAGGCTGCCAATGCGTTCGTCTGTCGTGATTCCTTCCCTCGTCCTCGCGCTTGCCGCTGCAAGCGCGCATGCCCAAACCGAGGTGAAGATCGGCACCGCCTCGCCGCTCTCCGGTCCCGGCGCCCACCAGGGCAAGGACATCGAATACGGCGCCCGCATGGCCATCGACGAGCTCAATGCGAAAGGCGTGGCGATCGGCGGGCGCAAGCTCAAGTGGGTGCTGCAGGCCGAAGACGATGCAGCCGACCCGAAGACCGGCACGGCGGTCGCCCAGAAGCTGGTCGATGCGCACGTCGCGGGCGTGGTCGGGCACCTCAATTCAGGCACCACGGTGCCGGCATCGAAGATCTACGCCAGCGCCGGCATTCCCCAGATTTCGCCGGCCGCGACGACGCCGCTGTACACCCAGCAGGGCTACAAGACCGCCTTCCGGGTCGTGGCCAACGACAACCTGATCGGCCGCACGCTGGCGGCTTACTCCATCAATACGCTCAAGGCCAGAAAGATCGCCGTGATCGACGACCGCACGGCCTTCGGCCAGGGCCTGGCCGACCAGTTCGCGAAGGAAGTGCGGCGCCTGGGCACCGCAACCGTCGTCAGCCGCCAGTTCACCAATGACAAGGCCACCGACTTCAACGCCATCCTGACGCAAATCCGCGCCCACAAGCCGGACGTGATCTTCTATGGCGGCATGGACGCAGTGGCCGGTCCCATGCTCAAGCAGATGAAGACGCTGGGGCTGCAGGCCAGGTTCGTCGCGGGCGACGGGGTGTGCTCGGAAAAGCTGCCGCTGCTGGCGGGTGACGCGCTCGGCGACGACAAGGTGTTCTGCGTGGTCGCGGGCGGCGTCACGGGCGCGCAGGAAGCCGGCTACACCGCTTTCACCGAACGCTTCCGCGAGCGCTTCAAGCTGCCGGTGGAAACCTACGCACCGTATGCCTACGATGCGGTGATGGTCTTCGCCGCCGCCATGCAGAAGGCGCAATCGACCGATCCGGCAAAATTCCTGCCGGTGCTGGCTGGTATCAAGCACGAGGGTGTGACCGGCACCATCGCTTTTGATCCGAAGGGCGACCTGCGCGATGCCGCGATGACGCTGTACACCTACCGCAAGGGCAAGAAGGCCAGGCTGCAGGTGGTGCGCGCGAAGTAAGCACCGCATCTGCCACCTGCACCGGCGCCACCTTCGGGTGGCGTTTTTCTTGTGCCCGGTGCCATGGCCGGACGGAGCATCGATTTTGCATAGCGCCTGTATTGACGGGGCTTGTGGCGCAACTTGCATATGAAAATGCACTTGGCATAGCTCCTCCAGTTCGATTAGCATCGACCGGTTCCCAACAATACGGAGAGAGACATGAAGCGCAGCTTGTGCACCAGTTTGATAGCGGGCCTGTTCGCAGCCCAGTGCGCGGCCCACGCAGGCACGCATGATGGCGCGCACGCCACCGCGACCGCAAGCCCGGCGCCCTCGGCCTCTGCCGCAGGCGCGGCATCCGGCATCGATGTCGCCGCGATGGACCGCGGCGTGCGTGCACAGGACGACTTCTTCCGCCACACCCAGGGCACATGGCTCAAGGATGTGGACATCCCGTCGGACCGTTCGAGCTGGGGCGCTTTCAACATCGCCCAGGACCGGGTCGAGCAGCAGATCCGCACCATCGTCGAGCAAGCCGTCGCAGCGAAGAACGCGCCGGCGGGTTCCGACGCGCAGAAGATGGGCGACTTCTACACCAGCTTCGTGGACGAGCAGCGCCGAAATGAACTGGGACTGGCGCCCTTGAAAGGCGAACTGGCGCGCATCGCGGCGGTCAAGGACAAGCGTGCACTGGCCGCGCTGATGGCGCGCTTCACCCGGATCGGCGCCGGCGCGCCGGTGGACATGTACGTCCACCAGGACAACAAGGATCCGACCCGCTACATCGTCGACATCAACCAGTCCGGCCTGGGCCTGCCTGACCGCGACTATTACCTGTCGCTCGACGACGCCCGCCTGAAGGATATCCGCGCCAAATACCTGCTGCATGTCGAGAAGATGCTGGCGCTGGCTGGCCATGCCGATGCCGCCGCCGAGGCGCAGCAGATCGTCGCGCTCGAGACCGAGATTGCGCGCGTCCAGTGGAGCAAGGTCGAGAACCGCGACCCGGTCAAGGGCTACAACAAATTCACGCTGGCGCAGATGCGCAGCCTCACGCCGTCCTTCGACTGGAAGGCTTACCTGGCGGGCACCGGCGCCGGCAAGGTCGATTCCGTCATCGTCAGCCAGCCTTCGTACCTAGCAGCGCTCGACAAGCTGATCGCCGCCACGCCCCTTACCGTGTGGAAGCCGTATTTCGAGTTCCGCCTGCTCAGCGCCTATGCGCCCTACCTGTCGCAGGCCTTCGTGGACGAGAGCTTCGCGTTCCGCGGCACCGTGCTCTCCGGTGCCAAGGTGAACCGCCCGCTGGACAAGCGCGCCATTGCCGAGATCAACCGCAATCTCAGCGAAGTGGTCGGCAAGGCCTATGTGGCCCAGCACTTCCCGGCCGAGCGCAAGCAGCAGGTCGAGGAGATGGCGAAGAACTTCATCACCGCCTTCGGCGAAGGCATCGAGCTGCTCGACTGGATGACGCCGGAAACCAAGAAGCAGGCGCAGGTGAAGCTTTCGAAGATCAAGGTCAAGATCGGCTACCCCGACAAGTGGCGCGATTACGCCAAGCTGAAGATCGTGCGCGGCGACCTGGTCGGCAACGTACTGCGTTCGCGCGAATTCGGCCACGAGTACAACGTCAGCCGCCTGGGTAAACCAGTGGACCGCAGCGTGTGGAGCATGTCACCGCAGACCGTGAATGCCTATTACAGCCCGGAGCTCAACGAAGTCGTGTTCCCGGCGGCGCGCCTGCAATACCCGCTGTACGACGCGAATGCCGAACCGGCCGTGAACTACGGCGCGGTCGGCATCTCGATCGGCCACGAGATCAGCCATGCCTTCGACGACCAGGGGTCGCAGTTCGACGGTGATGGCAATCTGCGCAACTGGTGGACCAAGCAGGATGCCGAGCAGTTCGCCGCGCGCGGCAAGGTGCTGGTGGCGCAGTACGGCGCCTACAGCCCGCTGCCGGGCTACACCGTGAACGGCGAGCTGACCCTGGGTGAGAACATTGCCGACAACGCCGGCGCCATCATGGCCAACCGCGCCTACAAGATCTACCTGAAGGGCAAGCCTGGCCCCGTGATCGACGGCTTTACTGCCGAGCAGCGCCTGTTCATGGGCCTGTCGCAGGCCCGCAAGGGCAAGGCGCGCGACGCGGCACTGGTCGCCCAGGTCAAGTCGGACCCGAACTCGCCGGCGGAATTCCGCGTCAACGGCAGCCTGCGCAACCATCCGGGTTTCTATGAAGCCTTCGAGGTCAAGCCGGGCGACAAGATGTACTTGGCGCCGCAGGAGCGTGTGATTTTCTGGTAAACCTTGCTTCCTTGCTCAAAAAGATAACGCCACCCAAGGGTGGCGTTATGCATTTGCAAGCTGCTGGGGCTTATTTCGGCATGATCACCGAGTCGATCACGTGGATGACGCCGTTGTCGGCTTCCACGTCGGTCTTGACGACCTTGGCCTTGTCGACCATCACGTTCTTGCCCTTGACGCTCACCATCAGGCTGCTGCCCTCGACCGTCGCGACCGTGCCCGGCTTGACGCTGGCAGCCATCACCTTGCCCGGCACCACGTGGTAGGTCAGGATCTTGGTCAGTGCCGCCTTGTCCTTCAGCAGCGCATCCAGCTTGGCTTTCGGGATCTTGGCGAAGGCTGCGTCGGTCGGTGCGAACACGGTGAATGGGCCCGGACCCTTGAGCGTGTCGACCAGGCCCGCCGCCTGGACAGCCGCGACCAGGGTAGTGAAGCTGCCGGCCGACTTGGCGGTGTCGACGATGTCGGCAGCCTGTGCGGCGGAAAGCGAGAGTGCCATGACGGCGCCGAGTACCAGTTTCTTCATCTTGAGCTCCTTGGGGGTGGGTTTGTACCGCTGTTGTATTAGAATTTAAGAGGTTATAAACGATATGTCCAGTTGTGAACCGCTTTTATGGCGCATTATGCGGTTCAAAACAGTGTCAAGCGCGGACTGACGAACCAGTAGTGGATGCTTGAACAGGATCGTCGGGACACCAGGCACGCGTGCTATTCTCGTTGTTCAGCTACTAAATTTCGGGAAACATGAAATCCATTTCAACTGCCCTCGTCGGTATGCTCCTGCTTGCCGGCTGCGCCACGCCCGGCTCTACCGACTCGCGCGACCGGTTCATGGCTACGCTGCAGGGCATGTGCGGCCAACGCTTTGAAGGCGGCTTGGCCTATGCGATCGACCCGAACAGTGAATTCCGCGGCAAGAAGATTTCGACCGAAGTCGTGTGCACACCGGCCGGCGTGCGCATACCGGTGCTGGTCGGCGAAGACCGTTCGCGCACCTGGATCGTCACCCGTCCAGCTGCCGGCCTGGAGTTGCGGCACGATCACCGCCACGCGGACGGCAGCCCCGATGCGGTCACCATGTACGGCGGACTCGCGAAAGAGGGCGGTACGGCGCGCGCGCAATCCTTCCTCGCCGATGCCCAAACCGCCAGGATGGTTCCCGGCGCCGAGACCAATGTCTGGACCCTCAGCCTCAGCGAAAACGGGAAGGTACTGAGCTATCGTCTGGAACGGCATGCGAAGCCACGTGCGGAATTCGTCATGACGCGGGTGGCGGGTCCGGGCACGAACTGATTCACCCCAATGGCGGCACGTTTTCTGTCATGACGGTGCGCCAGTTTGTAAAGATGGGAAGGCCACCGATAATGGTGATTTATCGCAACGAAGAATTTGTGCGGAAACTAAAATACGACAGCCCTGGTTTGGCGTTGTGCGGTACTCAGGGGCTTCGAAGACTTCCTTACGCGAACGGGAAAGATCGACAGGAAACGTTCATTATCCGTGAGAAATCTTGCCGAAATGATAGCACGCCTCTTTACCGGACCGAACGGGAGCGAGGGAAGTCCGTCTTGAAACAAAAACGCCACCCGAAGGTTAATGCCGGTCACTTTGGCATTAACCCGAAGGTGGCGCTTTGCTTTACTTGTTCACAGGTTTCGCTACGGCTTTTCTTCTCACATACCCTTGGTTGAGGCGAGCTATTTTCGATCGAATGCTATCGTCTGTTTTCAAATTCACTGGCCAAAACCCTTCCAAAAGCACTGACGACACGGTAATCGATGGTGAATTCAGGGAAAAGAAAGAATGAGGGGTGATCGCCTCGCCGATTGTCTGGTCGGCAGATCGCCTGCGCTAACGACATCTCTAACGATCCCATGCATAGTTCACTGAGTCTGAGTCGCCGTTTCGGCTGTCTTCGAAAAGGTTCATAGCACGACCGCTTCCATGCGGGCTGTCCGACTGCTGCCGGGTCGTGCGCGCAAGGGCTTCACCGTGCGTTCGACCTTTGATCCCGTCGCGGACTTACCCGGCCGTGGTGAATAGGTAACGGACCGGAGCAGCCAGGTAGCCGTCGAGTTCAGGATCGGGAGCATGACCTACCACTACACCGGCAGCGGAGAGACATCGGCAAACGTCTATACGCCGTTCGATACGGGAGATGCGTATCGTCATGAGGTCGAACTGGCCAATCTGTACTTCTCGCAAATCGGATATGCGCCGACAGGCACGCTTGGCCCCGGCGGCGCGCTGACCATGCGCAACGTTGGCGGCATCACCAGTGACCTTTTCGGGATCAATGCATACCCTTCCAATCCTGATGCGCCCGGCTTCTGGGCGATGAGTGGCAAGGCAACCAGCTTTTCCGTACAGGTCATGAGTGCCGTACCGGAACCGGCGTCGTACGCGTTGTCGGCCGCAGGGCTTTTCGTGCTCGGCCGGAGGCGCGTGCGGGCGTTAGCCAGGAAGGTCGTCACTCCTTGCAGGTGCTATTAAGCCCGCGCTGCACATAATTTTCTGCCTTTGCCGTCGGGCAGGGTTCGCGGGAGGGTGTCGTTAGCCCGGCGTCAGGCGCTCCAGCACAGTCTTGCGGTAGCGTCGGCTCATGCGCAGGCGTTGGCCGGTTTCCAACACAACTTCATATTCGCCATCTTCGCGGATTTCCAACGCGCGGATGCGGTTGAGGTTGACGATCGCGGAGCGATGGATGCGGTAGAAGCCATGGACTGCCAGAAGGGCATCCAGGTCTGCCAGACTGCGCCGCAACATATGCTTGCGGCCGCAGGCGTGCAGCGTTGAGTAGTAGTCACTGGCTTCGATCCAGTCGATCTCTACATATTTCACCGCCTCCAGCGTGTTGCCGTTCTTGACGATAAAGCGTTGCGTTTCACTGGGTACGCTCAGGCGCTCCTTCACGCGTTCAAGCACGCGCTTGAAGCGCTGATCATCGAAGGGCTTCAGTAGGTAGTCCAGCGCGCCGACTTCAAATGCGCGCGCGGCGAACTGATGGTGGGCGGTGACGAAGACAATCGCGAAAGCGGGCGCCGGGCCGATACGGTCAAGTAGTTCGAAACCGTCGCATTCGGGCATTTCCACGTCGAGGAAAACCAGTTCCGGTTTGGATGTGGCGAGCGCGGTCAGCGCTTCTTCGGCGGAGCCGCACTGGCCCACCAAGGTGATGGTCGGATCGCGCGCCAGCAGCACGGCAAGGTTGCTGCGAGCGAGCGGTTCGTCATCGATAATCAGGACGCGCAAAAGGCGTTTCATTAGTTTGCGCGATAGGGAAGGGTAATCGTGGCCAGCACGCCGCTGGCAGTATTTTGCAGCGTCAACGATGATGCACCTCCATACAGCGCCTGCAAGCGTTGGCGCGTATTGGAGATACCTACGCCTTCTACAATTTTTTTCGGCAACAATTGGCCGTCGTTTAGGACGCCCAGCGTCAGCGTATCGCCGCTGCGTGCCGCAGTAACGCTCAGCACTCCGCCCTTGGCTCGTTTGGCGATGCCATGCTTGATGGCGTTTTCAACCAGCGGCTGGAGGATGAAGTCCGGTACATGGGCTTGCATCAGCGCGGCAGGCAAGTCGATCTGGATGCGCAGCCGCTCGGCAAAGCGCATCTGCTGTATATCCAGGTACTTGCGCAGGAAATCGGCTTCGTCGTCCAGCGTCACGTACTGGCGTTCCGAACGGTCAGTCACGCGCCGCATCAGGTGGCCCAGCCCTGCAATCATGGTGATCGCTTCGCTGTGCTTCTCTTGGCGGATCAGGCCCGTGACTGCGTTCAAGGCATTGAAGATGAAATGCGGCTCAAGTTGCAAGCGCAGTGCTGATAACTGAGCCTGGGCCAGCAACTCCGACAGGCGTGCGCTCGCCGCTTGCTGCTGCAGGAGTCGGTGGCGCGTGTCGAAAGCGACGCTGAGCGTCGCGATCGCACCATACAGGATCACGTCGCCAACAAGCGTGCCAAGGAATTTTGCCTTCCACAGCGGCCAGAATGGATCGGAGCCTTTGGGATAGGCAAAGGGATTGGTCGTGTGTTCAAGCAATGCGGCCCAGGTGGCCCATGCAAGGCCGAAGCCGAGGCACGCAGCAATATGCACGAGCCACGGCGCAGCCGTTTTCGATGGCAGGGGGAAGCGCTGCAGCAATGTCAGCGCGACGGGTGTGAGCAGCGCCCAGGGCGCCCAGGAAGCCATCGCCACGAAGAACAGCGTCC
This sequence comes from Telluria sp. ZB4P37, assembly GCF_059685855.1. NCBI lineage: Bacteria > Pseudomonadati > Pseudomonadota > Betaproteobacteria > Burkholderiales > Oxalobacteraceae > Telluria > Telluria sp. ZB4P37. Next base: position 19,462 of record NZ_JCASID010000021.1, on the reverse strand, counting down.
ACCAGGCGTGATCCATGCCCATGGCCCGCATCGACACCACGGTCTGGGTGGCATCGAACAAGGCCAGGGCCAGCCAGGCGCCTGCCACGTAAGAGTTTTTTGTCATGGTGGCCATCATAGAAGGGAAATCCGGTTCCGGGCGAAGGTTTGCAGCGAAACCACGCCAGCATGCAGCAAGGCGCCTCGTGCAGCCGCCGACGCGGTGGGACACTACATGCTCCGCCACTGACGTGGCATTTCCCTTGAAAAGACCTCATGAACAGACGTGACCTCTTTCGCTTCTCTACCGCGATGGGGTTGACGGCGACGCTCCCCGCTTCGGGACAAGCGAAGCCGCAGCCCGCTCCTGCCGCGCCCAATCGGCTGCAACCGCCCGCAGAAGGCAGCATCCCGGTGGCCTTTCTGCTATCCGACAACGCGGTGGTGATTGACTTTGCAGGACCTTGGGAAGTATTTAGCAACGTCAGCGTGCCTGGACGCGCAGCGGACCCGGTGTTCCAGCTATACACGGTTGCCGCAACTGCGGCTCCGATCACTGCCAGTGGCGGAATGATCGTCGTCCCGAACTACACGTTTGCCAATGCGCCTGCGCCTAAAGTCATCGTCATCCCGGCGCAAAGCGCGCGCAACGAGGCGGTGTTGGCCTGGGTGAGGGAGACGGCGCGCACCGCGGACTTGACGATGTCGGTCTGCACCGGTGCTTTCCTGCTCGCCAAGACCGGGCTGTTGACGGGCAAGCCGGCCACCACCCATCACTCCGCTTACAACGAATTTGCGATGGAATTCCCCAACGTTTCGCTCAAGCGTGGCGCGCGCTTTGTCGAAGCTGGCAACCTTGCCAGCTCCGGCGGGCTTTCCTCCGGCATCGACCTGACGCTGCGCGTGGTGGAACGGTATTTCGGTCGCACAGTGGCGAAAAACACCGCCAATACGCTGGAATATCAAGGGCAGGGGTGGTTGGACCCTTCTTCGAACATGGCCTACGCCAAGCGCCGCCTCTCCACCGAACAGCATCGGATCTGTCCGGTGTGCGAAATGGAGGTGGACAAGGGGGCCGCCTCATCTTCCGTCTATCGTAAGCGGACTTACTACTTCTGCATGGATGCCCACAAGAAGACGTTCGATGCGAGCCCGGCAAGCTTCACGTGATCCGATGAGTTTGATCACGCGAGATGATGGTCTCGTTTTCACTTAAGTAATTCGTCATGTTCGCCGACACACGATCCTTGGCACAAACACCGGACGTCCGGAAATAGACCGGACACAAGGACTGTGAAGTCCAGAAACGGCAACGCCCACTTGCATGAGTGGGCGTTGCGTGAACGATGTTCTTGGTGGCCCGGGGCGGAATCGAACCACCGACACAAGGATTTTCAATCCTCTGCTCTACCAACTGAGCTACCAGGCCAAGAGAGGCATGATTATAGCCAGCGATTTTCATCTGCGCAAGCCCCTGAGCTCACTGAACAATTGCCGCGCGCTCCGAAGCGCCCGGGCGCGCTGTTGACATCTCGCTATAATGTGTCTTATGACTACGACCACCGCCCAGCACCGCAGCGACGTCTGCATCGTCGGCAATGGCGCCATCGCCAAGACCGCCGCCCTTGGTTTAGCCCAGTCGGGATACAGCGTCACCCTGCTGGTGCCGCCATCGCGCCCGGCGCCGGAAAAACCGGCCGTCTCAAGCGCCGACAAGCCCTGGGATGCGCGGGTCTATGCCCTGAACCACACGGCGCATGACCTGCTGGCCTCGCTCAAGGTCTGGGGCGCCCTCGACCTGGCGCGGGTGCAGGCGGTCGATGCGATGGACATCCACGGCGACGGCAAGCAGGGCGGCAACCTCGGTTTCGACGCTTTCGGCGCCCATGTCGGCACGCTGGCCTGGATCGTCGAGGACAGCAACCTGAACGCGGCGCTCGATGCAGCGCTCAAGTTCGCCGCCAACGTCCAGGTGGTTTCCGGTTGCGCCATCAAGCTCACGTGCAGCGAACTGGGGGCGGGCGTGCAGCTCGAAGACGGCACGGCTATCGCCTGCGAACTGGTGGTCGGCGCCGACGGCCGCGAATCCTGGGTGCGCGGGCAGTGCGACATCGGGGTCGATTACCGCATGTACCACCAGCGCGCCATCGTCACCAATTTTGCCTGCGACAAGCCGCACCACGGCGTGGCCTACCAGTGGTTCACCTGCGCGGACGGCGTGATCGCGCTGCTGCCGCTGCCGGGCAACCGGGTGTCGCTGGTGTGGTCGGCCCCGGAAACCCTGGCCGATACGCTGATGGACGAGTCGCTCGGAGAAATGGCGATCCGCCTGGGCGAATACGCCGATGACAAGCTCGGCACGCTGCGTCCGCTGCAGCCGGAAGACGTCAAGTCGGTGCCGCTGGCGCTGGTGCGCCCGCATTCGATCGTCGCGCCGCGCGTGGCGCTGGTGGGCGACGCCGCCCACGCGGTGCACCCGCTGGCCGGCCATGGCATGAACCTGGGCTTCGGCGACATCGTCGACCTGCTCGCCGTGTTGCGCGAGCGCGAAGACCGGCGCGGCATCGCCGACGAGCGCGTGCTCGCCCGCTATGCCCGCAAGCGCAAGGAAGACGTGCTCTTGATGCAATGGGCAACCGACGGACTGGAGCGCTTGTTCGGCGCCAACCTCGAACCAGTGCGCGTGGTACGCAATTTCGGATTAAACTTGCTCGATAAATTGCCAGGTGTTAAGCGCCGCCTGATGGCGCACGCGATGGGCAAGTAATCCGCAAGTAACTATTTAAGGAAATACCATGTTGAAAACGAAGGTTGCCGTCTTGCTGGCGACGGGCCTGCTGGCATCCTGCGTCGAGGCGCAGAACACGACCGAAGCAGGCATCAAGAAGGCGCTCGAACCGCGCCTGGGCGGCGCCAAGATCGAATCGATCCGCGAGACGCCCTATAGCGGCCTGTATGAAGTGCGCGTGGCCGGCGACATCCTGTATACCGACAAGAAGGGCGACTACCTGTTCATCGGCCGTGTCTACGACACCAAGACCTCGACCGACCTGACCACCGCCCGGATCGAAGAGATCAACAAGATCAAGTTCTCCGACCTGCCGCTGGAGATGGCCCTCAAGCAGGTCAAGGGTAACGGCAAGCGCACCATCGCCGTGTTCGAAGACCCGAACTGCGGCTACTGCAAGCGCCTGCGCCAGACCACGCTCAAGGAAATCGACAACGTCACGATCTACACCTTCATGTACAACATCCTGTCCGAGGATTCGTTCGTGAAGTCGAAGAACATCTGGTGCGCCTCCGACCGCCTTAAAGCCTGGGATGACTGGATGATCAACGGTAAGCTGCCGCCGACGGCACCAAGCGCCTGCGAGTCGCCGAACGACAAGGTCGCCGCCCTCGGCCAGAAACTCAAGATCCAGGGCACGCCGGCCATCTTCTTCACCGACGGCAGCCGCATCCCGGGCGCGATCGACCTGAAGTCGCTGGAAGCGAAGCTGCAGTCTCTGAGCAAGTAAGCAGGAAGCGCCCACGTGGTCACCTTGCACATCAACGGGCGCGACCTGGAGGTCGACGCCGATCCCGCCACGCCCATCCTGTGGGCGCTGCGCGACAACCTGAACCTGACCGGCACCAAGTTCGGCTGCGGCGCGGCGCTGTGCGGCGCCTGCACCGTTCACCTGGACGGCCACCTGGTCCGTTCCTGCATCACGCCGATTGCGAGCGCACAGGGCTTGAAGATCACGACCATCGAAGCGATGGAAGCCGATACGGTCGGCAAGGCGGTGCAGGACGCCTGGGTCAGGCACGACGTGCCGCAATGCGGCTACTGCCAGAGCGGGCAGGTGATGAGTGCCGTGGTCCTGCTGCGCACCAACAAGCGCCCGAGCGACGCCGACATCGATAGCGCGATGAACGGCAACATCTGCCGCTGCGGCACCTACCAACGCATCCGCGCAGCCATCAAGGATGCCGCCGACACCCTCGCCTGACATGCTTCTTTCCGGCATCCTGCTTGCCGCCGGACGCGGGCGCCGTTTCGATCCTTCAGGATCACGCAACAAGCTGCTGCAGCGCCTTCCCTGCGGCGACCTGGTGGTCGCCGCCAGCGCGCGCCGGCTGCTGTCCTGTCTTCCACGGGTTGTCGCGGTCGTGCCGTCTGACGATGGCGGCGTGGCCGATGCACTGCGCGCGCTCGGCTGCGAGGTCACGGTGTGCGCGCAGGCCGATACCGGCATGGGCGCATCGCTGGTCCATGCGATCCGCCATGCGCTGCCTGCCGATGGCTGGCTGGTGGCGCTCGGCGACATGCCCTTCGTGCAGGACGCCACGCTGGCACGGCTGCGCGACGCGGTGGAGAACGGCGCCGGCATTGCCGTTCCGGTGAGCGGCGGGCAACGCGGTAATCCGGTGGCCTTCGGCGCCCGCCATCTCGACGCGCTGCTTGCGCTGGGCGGCGACCAGGGCGCGCGCCGCCTGCTCCTTGGCCATCCGGTCACCGAGATCGAGGTCGACGACCCCGGCATCCTGTGTGATATCGACAGCCCTTCCGACCTCCCTGTATGACATGACATATGCATGGCATTGTTTCCCGCCGTGATCGAATCCGATTACACTAGGAAGAACAACAACTATAAGCCGGCCGGACGACCACGATCCCATCATGAAGAAACCATCCCAGAAAAAGCAGCCCGCCATTCAGTACACCATCGTGCCGCAGGACCTGGCCGGCCACCTGTTCAAGGTGACCCTCACGGTCGCGGACCCAAGCCCGGAGGGACAGGTGTTCGCGCTGCCGGCCTGGATCCCGGGCAGCTACATGATCCGTGAGTTCGCCCGCAACATCGTGCGCATCCGTGCCGAAAGCGGCGGCCTCGAGGTCGCGCTGGTCAAACTGGACAAGCATTCGTGGCGCGCCGCGCGCACTGCCGGCCCGCTGACCCTGCACTACGAGGTCTATGCCTGGGACCTGTCGGTGCGCGCCGCCCACCTCGACCAGACCCACGGTTTCTTCAACGGCACCAGCGTGTTCCTGCGCGTGGCCGGCCAGGAAGGTTTGGCGCACCAGGTCGACATCCAGCGTCCCGCCGACCCGGCCGCGAAAGGCTGGCGCGTCGCCACCGCCATGAAGGAACTCGGCGCGAAACGCTACGGCTTCGGCACCTATGTCGCGGGTGACTACGACGAGCTGATCGACCACCCGGTGGAGATGGGCGACTTCGAACTGTCCACCTTCACCGCCTATGGCATCCCGCACGACATCGTCATCACCGGGCGCGTGCCCAACCTGGACATGGCGCGCCTGCAGGCGGACCTGAAAGCGATCTGCGAAACCCAGATTGCCTTCTTCGAGCCGCAGACCCGACGCGCGCCGATGGACCGCTATGTGTTCATGACGATGGCGGTTGGCGACGGCTACGGCGGCCTGGAACACCGCGCCTCGACCGCCCTGATCTGCGCCCGCGCCGACCTGCCGTGCACGGCCAGCGCCAAGAGCGCCGAGCCGGGCGAAGGCTACCTGCGTTTCCTGGGCCTGTGCAGCCACGAGTACTTCCACACCTGGAACGTCAAGCGCATCAAGCCGGCGGTGTTCGCGCCCTACGACCTGCAGACCGAGAACTACACGCCGCTGCTCTGGCTGTTCGAGGGCTTTACCAGCTATTACGACGACCTGATGCTGGTACGTGCCGGGATCATCGGCGAAGCGGCTTACCTGAAACTGCAGGCCAAGACCATCGGCGGCGTCCTGCGCGGCAGCGGCCGCACCAAGCAGAGCGTGGCCGATTCGAGCTTCGACGCCTGGAGCAAGTACTATCGCCAGGACGAGAATTCGCCGAACGCCATCATCAGCTATTACACCAAGGGCTCGCTGATCGCACTGGCCTTCGACCTGACCATCCGCGCCAGGACCGGCGGCGCCAAATCCCTTGATAACGTGATGCTGGCGTTGTGGGAGCGCTTCGGGCGCGATTTTTATGCCGGTGCAGGGCGCGGCGTGACGGAAGCCGAAGTCGAGGCGATCTTCGACGAAGTCTGCGGCGCGAAGCTGCGCACCTTGTTCGAGCGCTGGGTGCGCGGCCTGGAAGACCTGCCGCTGGCCAAGCTGTACGCCCCCTTCGGCGTCAAGCTGGTGGACGAGCGCAAGAACGCCAAGGCCTCGCTCGACGTCGGCGTCAGCCGCGACCCGGCGGGCGCCAAGCTGACCCAGGTCCATGAAGGCGGCGCCGCGCACCGGGCCGGCCTGTCGGCGCAGGACATCGTCATCGCCATCGACGGCCTGCGCGTCAACGGCAATCCATCGAACGTCGACACGCTGGTGGCGCGCTACCGCGTCGGCGACAAGGTGGTGGTGCATGCTTTCCGGCGCGATGAGCTGATGAGCTTTGACGTTACCCTTCAGGGCGACCGCGTGCCATGCATCACCCTGTCGCAGGCAGTCGCCGGCAAGAAGTCGTCGGCCTTGAAGCGTCCAAGCGTCATCTGAGGCGCCTGCGTTTCGCATCACCGTAGCGTGGGCAGGTTCTCCTGCCCCCGCGTTCAACCAGTGCCAGCCCCGAGGTCCATTTGAAAACTGCCCTGTACAGCATCGCCGCCGTCCTCACCCTCGCCACGACTCCTGCATCGGCCCAGCTCCCCGCACCCCTCAAATCCGACGTCACCACCCGCGTCAACGCCATGTACCCCTGGCTCGACACGGTCTACAAAGACCTGCACGCCCATCCCGAAATCGCCTTCCAGGAAGCCCGCACCGCCGGCAAGCTGGCTGCCGAGATGCGCAAGCTCGGCTTCGAGGTCACCGAAAAGGTCGGCAAGACCGGCATGGTCGCGGTCCTGAAGAATGGCGCCGGTCCGACGGTGCTGGTGCGCACCGAGATGGACGGCCTGCCGATGGAAGAAAAAACCGGCCTGCCGTATGCCAGCCGCGCCCGCGCCATGAGCGACGGCCGCGAAAGCTTCGTCACGCACAGCTGCGGCCACGACGTGCACATGGCGAGCTGGCTCGGCAGCGCACGTACCCTGGTCGAACTCAGGTCGCAGTGGAAGGGCACCCTGGTATTCATCGCCCAGCCGGCGGAAGAAGTGGCCGGCGGCGCGAAGGCGATGCTCGACGACGGCCTGTTCAAGCGCTTCCCCAAGCCCGACTATGCATTCGCGCTGCATTCCTGGCCGCTGGCGCATGGAACGGTCGGCTTCAATTCCGGCCCGGTCTCGTCCAATTCGGACACCATCGAATTCGTGTTCAAGGGCCGCGGCGGCCACGGCTCGGCGCCGGACAAGTCGCTCGACCCGATCACGATCGCCGCGCGCTTCGTGGTGGACGTGCAGACCGTCATCAGCCGCGAGAAGGATCCGAAGGAATTCGGCGTGGTCACGATTGGCGCCATCCAGGGCGGCACTGTCGGCAACATTATCCCGGACAGCGTACTGGTGCGCGGCACCATCCGGTCGTACAGCCCGGCAGTGCGGGCCAAGCTGCTGGAGGGCGTGCGCCGGGTCGCCAATGCCTCCGCCGCCATGGCCGGCGCACCGGCGCCGGACCTGAAGTTCATCAGCGGCGGCGCGGCCATCGTCAACAGCGAAGCGCTGGTATTGAAGACCGAGGCCGTATTCAAGGATGCCTTTGGCGCGGCCAACGCCCAGCGCATGCCGGCCATGACGGCCAGCGAAGACTTCTCGGTCTTCGTCAACGAAGGCGTGCCCTCGATGTTCTTCTTCACCGGCGTGTACGACCCGAAAGCGGTAGCCGAGGCCGAGCGCGAAGGGGGCAAGCCGATCGCCTTCAACCATTCGCCCTTCTATGCGCCGGTGCCGGAGCCGTCGATCAAGACCGCCGCACAGGCCATGAGCCTGGCCGTGCTGAACGTACTCCGGCGCTGAACGTGCCCGCCTCCTCGGGGGCGGAATCTCACTCCTGCGGTCCGGCGAGCGAACGTAGCTGGAAGCGGTAGCTCGCGTCGAACAGGAAAGTTTCCGAGAAGGTCATCGCGCCGCTGTTCCTCACCAGCAGTCCATCGGGCCGGGGCAGCGGACCGCTGCGCCGCATCGACGCCAGTGCGACCTGCGACGCCTCGGGGTCGCGCGAGCGCTGCACCTGCACGTCGGTCAGCTGGCCTTCCTTGTCCACGGTAATGTTGACGACCACGATGGCGGGCAGCATCGGCGGTAGCTGGCCGCTGAAGATGCGGTCCGCGTTGCGGTCGACGATGTGGCGCGCCACGCTCGCCTTGTAGGCTTCCAATGTCAGCGACGGGGGCGGGACGGGAGCGGCCGCCGGCAGTGGGGCGACGATGACGGTAACCCGGCTTTCAGGTGCCGCATCGGGAGGGGGCGGGCCCGCGCATCCGCACAGGACTGCCAGCAGCGCAGTTGGCAGGATTGGGGGCCGCGCTTTACTGCCAAGAGGGATGTTCATGGTGGATGAATGAAGATCGCAGGTTGGCGCTTCGAGAGCGCTCTCCTTTGACTCGTCAATTCATCCGGAGTTCCGGATCACCCAAACAGGCGCTGCAACTCAACCCCAGGCTCCGGCGCGCGCATGAATGCCTCCCCGACGAGGAAGGCATGCACGTCCGCCTCGCGCATGCGCTTCACGTCGGCCGGCCCCATGATCCCCGATTCCGTCACGACGATGCGTTCCGGCGGAATGCGCGGCAGCAGTCCCAGCGTCGTCTCCAGCGTTACCTCGAAGGTGCGCAGGTTGCGGTTGTTGATGCCCACCAGCGGCGTCTGCAGCTTGAGCGCCGCGGTCAGCTCGTCGCCATCGTGCACCTCGACCAGCACGTCCATGCCCAGTTCGTGCGCGCAGGCTTCCAGTTCCGCCATCAGCCCATGGTCCAGCGCCGACACGATCAGGAGGATTGCATCCGCCCCCATCGCACGCGCTTCGTAGACCTGGTACAGGTCGACCATGAAGTCCTTGCGGATGACCGGCAGGGTGCAGGCGGACCTAGCCTGGCGCAGGTATTCCACCGAGCCCTGGAAGAACTGCACGTCGGTCAGCACCGACAGGCAGGCCGCGCCATGTTCGGCGTAGCTCTGCGCGATCGCCGCCGGCTGGAAGTCCGGCCGCAGCACGCCTTTCGAGGGCGAAGCCTTTTTCACTTCCGCGATGATGCCGGCATGGCCAGCCGCAATCTTGCTGCGCAGGCTGTTTTCGAAACCACGGATGCCGCAGCGTGCTTCGGCGTCGCTCTCCACCTCGCGGCGCAGGCTGAACAGGTCGCGGTGCTTTTTCGCCGCGGCCACTTCGTCGGCCTTGACAGCCAGGATTTTGTTGAGGATGTCGGACATGGAAAACCTTTAATTCTGCTCAGCCAGGGCGAGCTTGATGCCGAGCCAGGCGAACAGGCCGCCGGTAACCCGGTTGAGCCACAGCGAGGCGGTCTGGTTGATCTTGATGCGGGCGCTGGCAAAGGCGGTGAAGAGCGCGAGGCCGCAACACCACAGCATGCCGTTGACGTTGAAAATGCAGCCCAGGACGATGAAGGCCAGCGTCTTGGTCGGCGAAGCCGCATCGATAAACTGCGGCACGAAGGCCAGGAAGAACAGCGCCACCTTCGGGTTCAGCACATTGGTCAGCACGCCCTGTGCGAAGATTTTTCGGTAGGGCAGGGGCGTCACCGCCAGCGGCGCAGCCGTCGTGGCGCTGCTCCGGCGGCTGCGCAGCAGGCCAATCGCCATGTACAAGATGTAGGCCGCCCCGATGTATTTGACTACCGTGAAGGCGGTAGCCGAGGTGGCGAGGATCGCCGACAGCCCGAGCGCCGCCGCCAGCACATGGACCAGGGTCCCGGCGCCGATACCCAGCGCCGCCGCCACGCCCGCGCGCCAGCCCTGGGTGGCGCTGCGCGCCATGATCAGCAGCGAATCCGGTCCCGGCATGATGTTCAGCAGCAATCCCGAGATGACGAACAGCGCCAGGTCGTGGATGCCGAACATCAGCGCGCACCGACCTGTGACCCTGCCAGCTGCCGGGTCACCTGCACGAACTGCTCGAGCTTGGCGGTCGCCGCGCCGGAGGCGATCGCCGCGCGTGCTTTCGCCAGGCCTTCCTCGATCGAAGCGCTCACACCGGCCGCATACAGCGCGGTGCCGGCATTGAGCGCCACGATGTCGGTGGCAGGTCCCGGCTCGCCGCGCAGGGCTTCCAGCACGCGCAGCTTCGATTCGGCCGTATCGGCCACTTTCAGGTTGCGGCTCGAGATCATCGACATGCCGAAGTCTTCCGGATGGATCTCGTATTCGCGGATCTCGCCGTTGACCAGTTCACCGACCAGGGTGCCCGCGCCGAGCGAGACCTCGTCCATGTTGTCGCGGCCCCAGACCACCATCGCATGCTGGGCGCCGAGGCGCTGCAGCACGCGCACCTGGATGCCGACCAGGTCGGGATGGAACACGCCCATCAGGATGTTCGGCGCGCCGGCCGGGTTGGTCAGCGGACCCAGGATGTTGAAGATGCTGCGTACACCCAGTTCGCGGCGCACCGGCGCCACGTGCTTCATCGCCGCATGGTGGTTGGGCGCGAACATGAAGCCGATGCCGGTCTGGGCGATCGACTGCGCGATCTGCTCGGGTTTCAGGTCGATGCAGGCGCCCAGCGCTTCGATCACGTCGGCGCTGCCGCTCGAAGACGACACGCTGCGCCCGCCATGCTTGGCCACGCGTGCACCGGCGGCTGCCGCCACGAACATCGAGGCGCTGGAGATATTGAAGGTGTTGGCGCCGTCGCCACCGGTGCCGACGATGTCGAGCAGGTTGGTGGTGTCGGCCATCGGCACCTTGGTCGAGAACTCCCGCATGACCTGGGCGGCGGCGGTGATCTCGCCGATGGTTTCCTTTTTTACGCGCAGGCCCATGGTCAATGCCGCCACCATGGTCGGCGACATCTCGCCCGACATGATCTGGCGGAACAGGTGCAGCATCTCGTCGTGGAAAATTTCGCGGTGTTCAATACAGCGCAGCAGGGCTTCTTGTGGGGTGATCGGCATGGCGGGTCCAGTATGGTGAAAGTCGGTTGCTCGTCGCTCGCTCGTCGCTCGCTCCGCGCCCTGAGCTTTGTCATCCCCGCGCAGGCGGGGATCCAAGTTTTTTCGTGCTGCCAGCGCCGAATCGAGTGGTGCGCGGCGAACTTAGGTTCCCGCCTTCGCGGGAACGACGGTCTTGAGAATGGTGGGCTAAACAGGAGCCGTGTAATCTCAGCGCCCGAGAAAATTCTTTAACAGCGCATGCCCATGCTCCGACAAAATCGACTCCGGATGAAACTGCACACCCTCGATGTCGTATTCCTTGTGGCGCACGCCCATGATTTCGCCGTCGTCGGTCCAGGCGGTCACTTCAAGGCAGTCCGGCAACGACGCGCGTTCGATCGCCAGCGAGTGGTAGCGGATCACGGTGAAGGGGCTGGGCAAGCCCTTGAACACGCCTTCGCCGGTATGGGCGATCAGCGAGGTCTTGCCGTGCATGACCTGCTTGGCGCGGATTACCTTGCCGCCAAAGGCTTCGCCGATGGCCTGGTGGCCCAGGCACACGCCCAGGATCGGCAGTTTGCCCTTGAATTCGCGCAGGATGTCGAGCGAAATGCCGGCATCCTTCGGCGCCTTCGGGCCCGGTGAAATGCAGATACGCTCGGGCGCCATCGTCTCGATCTGCTCGAGCGTGATCTGGTCGTTGCGCACGGTGTGGACATCCTCGCCCAATTCGCCCAGGTACTGGACGATGTTATAGGTGAACGAGTCGTAGTTATCGATCATTAAGAGCATGTCAGAACTCCCCATCCAGGCCATCTTGCACTTGCTCGGCCGCGCGCAGCACGGCGCGCGCCTTGTTTTCGGTTTCCTGCCATTCCATCTCGGGGATCGAATCGGCCACGATGCCGGCCGCAGCCTGCACGTACAGGTTGCCGTCCTTGATCACGCCGGTGCGGATCGCGATCGCCACGTCCATCTCGCCCCCGAAACTCAGGTAGCCGCAGGCGCCGCCGTAGATGCCGCGTTTTACAGGCTCGAGTTCGTCGATCACTTCCATCGCGCGCACCTTTGGCGCACCGGTCAGAGTGCCGGCCGGGAAGGTGGCGCGCAGCACGTCCAGGTTGGACATGCCGTCTTTCAGCTTGCCCTCGACGTTCGAGACGATGTGCTGCACGTGCGAGTATTTTTCGATGACCATGCGATCGGTCACCTTCACGCTGCCGGTGTCCGCAATGCGGCCGATGTCGTTGCGCGCCAGGTCGATCAGCATCACGTGTTCGGCGACCTCCTTCGGGTCCGACAGCAGTTCGGCGGCCAGCTCGGTGTCGCGTTCCGGCGTCGCGCCGCGCGGGCGGGTGCCGGCGATCGGGCGCAGCGTGACCTTCTTGCCGCCCTCGGCCAGTGCCTCGTTGCGCACCAGGATTTCCGGCGAGGAGCCGACGATCTGCATGTCGCCGAAGTTGTAGTAGTACATGTACGGCGACGGGTTCAGCGAGCGCAGCGAACGGTAGAGCGAGAGCGGCGAATCGACATAGGGCTTGCGGATGCGCTGGCCGATCTGTACCTGCATCAGGTCGCCCGCCATCACGTAGTCGTGGGCTTTCGCCACCGCCTGCAGGTAGTCTTCCTTGCTGAACTCGCGCACCGCCTCGGTGCGGACGGAACTCGAGGTCACCGGCGCATCCACGCTCCGGCGCAGCATCATGCGCAGGTCTTTCAGGCGCTGGCGCGTCTTCATGTAGGCCTCCGGCTGGGCCGGGTCGGCATACACGATCAGGTACAGCTTGCCCGACAGGTTGTCGATCACCGCCAGTTCTTCGGTCAGCATCAGCTGGATATCCGGCAGCCCGAGCGTGTCCGGCGGGGCGCTGTCGGCCAGCTTGCGCTCGATGTGGCGCACGGTGTCGTAGCCGAAGTAGCCGGCCAGGCCGCCGCAGAAGCGCGGCAGGCCAGGGCGCAGGGCGACCCGGAAGCGCGCCTGGTAGGCTTCGATGAAGTCGAGCGGGTTGCCCTCGTGCGTCTCGATCACTTCGCCGTGCTTGACGATCTCGGTAAGGCTACCGGAGGTGCGCAAGAGCGTGGACGCGGGCAGGCCGATGAAGGAATAGCGGCCGAAGCGCTCGCCGCCGACGACCGACTCGAGCAGGAAGGTGTTCTTGCCGGCTCCCTGCGACTGGGCCAGCTTGAGGTAGAGCGTGAGCGGGGTCTCTAAATCGGCGAAGGCTTCCGCGATCAATGGAATGCGGTTATAGCCCTGGTTTGCCAGCGACTTGAATTCGAGTTCGGTCATGCTTTTCTCCAGTCCGCCCAAGGGAAGTGTAGGGCGGTGGTTCAGTTCAAAAACCTGCCGGAGAACGAATGCATCCGGCAGCAATCAACGCGGGTCAGTTAGCCCAGGATTGCCAGCGTCGCCACAGCCAGGCCTCGAGGGCGCCGGTCTGGTTGACAGTGTGTTTTTTGGTGAAAAACATGTATAGATAAGTTCAGGTTGTAGTGCGGTTGTGGGCAGCGATCAGGTGTGCCGCGTCGAGCAGCGAACCAACTATACCATCGGAATTAATTTCTTGTACAGGCCGTCCGTGGTTATAACCATATGGCACGGTGAGCACATAACAGCCGGCCGCGCGCGCCGCTTCGGCATCGTTCGACGAGTCGCCGATGGCGACCACCTGGCACGGTGGCAAGTCGAAGGCGCTGCACACGCCCAGCAGCGGCATCGGGTCAGGCTTCTTCTTCGGGAAGGAGTCGCCGCCATACACCAGCTCGAACCACTCGGCCAATCCCTTTTGCGCGAGCAGCGGGGTAGTAAAGGCCATCGGCTTGTTGGTGACGCAGGCCAGCCGCAGGCCGAGTGACTTGAGGGCGGCGAGGCCTTCGAGCACGCCGTCGAACAAGGTAGAGTGGTCGCCGTTGATGGCAAGGTAGTGGCGCTGGTAGCCGGCACGCGCCTCGTCGAAGGCCGCATCGACACGTTCAGGCGCCCAGTCGAGCAGCAGGGCGTCACGCACCAGCTTTTCCGAGCCCTTGCCGATCAGCGGCTTGATGACCGCCTGCGTGACCGGCGCCAGCCCAAAGTCGGCGCGCATGCCGTTCAGGGCCGCCTCGAAGTCGGGCACCGTGTTGAGCATGGTGCCGTCCAGGTCGATGATGGCGGCCCGGATGGCCGCTGCGCCGGCCTGCATCTTATTTGCCGACCTTGGCCAGCTGGGCGCGCATCTCGTCGATCACGGCCTTGTAGTCCGGCTTGCCGAAGATGGCCGAGCCGGCCACGAAGGTGTCGGCGCCCGCGGCTGCCGCTTCGGCGATATTGTCGGCCTTGATGCCGCCGTCGACTTCCAGCAGGATGTCGCGGCCCGACTCGTCGATCATGCGGCGTGCAATCGCGATTTTCTTGATCGCCTGCGGAATGAAGGACTGGCCGCCGAAGCCCGGGTTGACCGACATGATCAGGATCATGTCGATCTTGTCCATCACATGGTCGAGGTAATGCATCGGCGTGTGCGGGTTGAACACCAGGCCGGCCTTGCAGCCGTTATCGCGGATCAGCTGCAGCGTGCGGTCGATGTGGTCCGAGGCTTCCGGGTGGAAGGTGATGATGTTGGCGCCGGCCTTGGCGAAATCGGGAATGATGCGGTCGACCGGCTTGACCATCAGGTGTACGTCGATCGGCACCTGCACGTGCGGACGGATCGCCTGGCATACCAGCGGACCGATGGTCAGGTTCGGGACGTAGTGGTTGTCCATGACGTCGAAGTGGATGATGTCGGCGCCGGCGGCGACGACATTGCGCACTTCTTCGCCCAGGCGGGCGAAATCGGCGGAAAGGATGCTGGGAGCGATGCGGTAGATAGTCATGGGCGGCAATGCAGGTAAAGTGAAGCCGCTATTCTACGCCGATGAGAGGGGCCGGTGCTGTGGCAGGACGCCGGTAAGGGGCGGCGCGGAGTATGATTGTCGTTTGCGCCACACCGGCGCGCCGGCTCGACAGCCGCGCATTATCCATCAACGTGTTGACGATCACGCAAGGAAATATCATGCCCGCCTATGAATTCGCTGTCAGCGTCAGGACCCAGCACCTGCCGGAACAGTCCAAACCGGACCGGGACCAGTTCGTGTTCAGCTACACCATCACCATCAAGAACACGGGCAGCGTCCCCGCCCAGCTGATCTCGCGCCACTGGGTGATCACCGATGCCAATAACACCGTCCAGGAAGTGCGCGGCCTGGGCGTGGTCGGCCACCAGCCGCTGCTCAAGCCGGGCGAAGAGTTCGAGTACACGAGCGGCACGCAGATGGCGACGGCCCAGGGCTCGATGTATGGGGAATACTTCTGCGTGGCCGAAGATGGTCATCGTTTCGAAGTGCCGATCCCCGAATTCGTGCTGACGCTGCCGCACGCGCTGCACTGAATTACTGCTGCCCCCCGGCGTCCCGGTCGTCCTGCGCCTCATCCTCCGGCACATCCTTGCGTCCGGCGAACATCGTCCACCAGACGATAAAGACGAGCAGGAACAGCGCCACGCCGGCTTCCACCATCAAGATCCACATATCGTTCCTTATGCTTTCGACACGCCGCAGTGTAACCGCTTCGCTTGCTCTCGTCGCCTTTTTGGCGGCCTGCTCGACCACCCCGCCGCCGCCACAGCCACCCAAGCCCGCCGACCCGGTGCGCATGCCGCCGCCGGTCGGGCCGGTGTATGTGCCCGAACAGCCGCCGCCGGCCCAGCCGACCCAGCCACCGGCGCCTGTTCCCTTGTTCACCCCGACGAGCTTCAGCGCCTTGCCGGGCTGGGAGCAGGACGACTTGCGCCAGGCCTGGCCGGCCTTCATGCAATCGTGCCGGGCGCTCATCAACAAGGCGGACTGGAAGAGCACCTGCGCCGCCGCACGCGCCGTTGACGCGGGCGATGTGGCAGCAGTGCGCCGCTTCTTCGAAGCCTACTTCGTGCCGAACCTGGTGCGCAGCAGCGATGGGGCGGACACGGGACTCATCACCGGCTACTACGAGGCCATGCTGTACGGTTCGCGCAAGCGCGGCGGTGCGTTCCAGACGCCGCTCTATGGCGTGCCTGGCGACTTGCTCACCGTGGACCTGGGCAGCATCTACCCGCAACTGAAGGGCATGCGCCTGCGCGGGCGTTTGTCCGGCAAGACCGTGGTGCCTTACAGTACCCGCGCCGAGATTGCGCGCGCGCCGCTGGCAGGCAAGGAGCTGCTGTGGGTGAACGACCCGGTCGAGTCCTTCTTCCTCGAGGTGCAGGGCTCGGGCCGCGTGCAGCTCGACACGGGTGAAACGGTGCGCGTTGCCTACGCCGAACAGAATGGCCATCCGTATAAAACCATCGGCCGATGGCTGGTGGAGCAGGGCGAACTGACCGCCGAGCAGTCGACGGCGCAGGGCATCCGCGCCTGGATCGCCGCCAATCCGGGGCGCCGCCAGGAGCTGTTCAACGTGAACCCCAGCTACATCTTTTTCCGCGAAGAGAAGCTGCCCGATCCTTCGCTCGGCCCGAAGGGCGCACTCGGCGTGCCGCTCACTCCTGGCCGTTCGGTGGCGATCGACCCAAGCTTGCTGCCGCTGGGCGCGCCGCTGTTCCTGGCGACGACCGAAGCAGGAAGCGAGGTGCCGATGCAGCGTTTGATGATGGCCCAGGATACCGGTGGCGCAATTCGCGGCGCGGTGCGTGCGGACTTCTTCTACGGCTTCGGTCCCGATGCGATGGACAAGGCGGGCAAGATGAAGCAGCGCGGCATGATCTGGGTGCTGCTGCCGCGCCTCGCCGTTCCGTAACGCCTATTCCTGTGCTGCGCGCAGGCGGGTGCCGAACACGCCGCCTGCCGCCAGCATGACGGCGCCCGCGGCGATGCAGGCCAGGGCCTCGCGTACGCCGAAGCCTTCTCCCAGTACGCCGGCTAACAGGGCGCCGAGCGGCGCGGCCGCCACGGTCAGCGCGCGCATCGTTGCCACCATCCGCCCCAGCACCGCATCCGGCGTCACCCGCTGGCGCAGCGCGATATACGGCACGAAGAACAGCGTCGCGCCGCAGTCGATCCAGAACACCACGACGGCGTAGGCCGCGACCGTCCAGCCATCGCTGCCAAAGAGCGCTTGGGGAATGGCCGGCACCATGGCGAAGCCGAGCGCGGACACGCACAGGCCGACCAGGATCCCGCCGCCGGTTCCGAAGCGCGTCGACAGCGGCTTGACCAGCAGCGAGGCGGCCAGCACGCCCAGGCCGCCCAGCATGTTCGCCATCCCCATGGTCCCCGGCGTCATGCCGAGGACGCGGGTGGCGAAGATCACGTGCAGGGCCGAGAACCCATAGAACAGCAAATGCCAGCAGGCGGAGACCCAGGCCAGCGTGCGCAGCAAAGGCTGGTTCCAGACGAAGGCCAGGCCTTCCTGGATATCCCGCAGCGGATGGGAATGTGATGGCGGTGGCTGTGGCTCGCGGGTGCGGATGCGGCGCAGGTTCAGCAGCGAGATCACGAAGCTGGCCACGTTGCACAGGATCGCGACCGGGGCGCCGAGCAGCTGCACCATACCACCTGCGAGGCCGGGGCCCAGGACGCGCGCGGCCGATTCGGTCGCCGCGAACTTCGACTGGGCGTCGACCAGGCCGTCGCGCCCCACCAGGAAGGTCAGGAACACCTGTTCGGCGCTGCCGCCCACCACGTGGCCGGCGCCGATCACGAAGCCCACCGCATACAGCCACTGAATGGTGAGCAGGTCGAGCCACCAGGCTGCCGGGATGGTGGCGAGGGCGATCGCGACCATCAGGTCACTGCACATGATGATGGGCAGGCGCCGGTTGCGGTCGAGCAGGACGCCGGACGGCAGGCCGAACAGCAGGAAGGGCAGGGACTCGAAGGCGGCCAGGATGCCCATCTGCCCCGGCGTCGCATGCAGGAACAGTACTGCACAGATCGGCAGGGCCAGCAGGGTGACCTGGGCGCCGAACTGGGCCAGGATGCTGCTGAACCAGAAACGGCGGAAATCCGCGTTGCGCATTATTGAATCGAGCGGGACGCGCTGTCGCAGCCAGTTGTTGCCGAACGAGGGAATAGTGATCTCACGCAGGATGTTGCTGAACAAATAATCATACCTGTGTTTGGCGCTGTTCAAGGCGTTACAATCGCGCGTCTAAGCTCCAATCCGTCTAACTTCACAAAGGGGATGCCACATGGAATATGCAGATCTGCTCATCGAACACCACGGCAAAGTCGTCGTAATCCGCCTGAACCGTCCGAAGGCGATGAATGCGCTGAACGACAACATGATGAATGAACTCGGCGACGCACTGCACCGCTTCGATGCCGATCCGGCCGTTAATGTCATTGTGCTGACCGGCAGCGATAAAGTTTTCGCAGCAGGGGCGGACATTGCGGCGATGGCGAACTACACCTATGCGGCGGATACCTATCCGGGCAACTATATTGGCCGCAACTGGGAACACATCCTGAACATTCGCAAGCCAGTGGTCGGCGTGGTGTCGGGTTATTGCCTGGGCGGTGGCTGCGAGCTGGCCATGATGTGCGATTTCCTCATCGCGGCGGACAATGCCAAGTTCGGCCAGCCGGAAATCAAGGTCGGCGTGACCCCGGGCGCCGGCGGCACCCAGCGCTTGCCGCGGGCGATCTCGAAGTCGAAAGCGATGGACATGCTGCTGACCACCCGCATGATCGATGCGGCCGAAGCCGAACGCACCGGCTTGGTGTCGCGTGTGTATCCGGCCGACAGCGTGATGGAAGAGGCGATCAAGGCGGCCCAGGACATCGCCGACATGCCGGTGTCGGTGGCCATGCAGATCAAGGATTGCGTCAACCAGGCCTACCAGATGCCGCTGACCGAAGGCGTGCGCTATGAGCGCCGCTATTTCCATGCCGGCTTCGGTACCCCGGCACAGAAAGAGGGCATGTCCGCCTTCCTCGAGAAGCGCAAGCCGAATTTCGACGGGCTCTGAGCTTCTATATGAAAGAAGGGGCGCAAGCCCCGCCGCAAGGCGCCGGTACGGCGCTTGGCGGCGAAAATACAACAGATGAATTGCCTCTTGCGTAAGCCCCGGCCGGTTGCTATAGTTCGCCTCCGCTTCGGGACACTCAGCAGTAAATGTTGATGTGAACACCTGAAAATGTTAACGTAATCAAGTGGTTACGGTGACAATGGTCCGCAGAGAAATCTGCAACGAAGCGAACGAGGGGTTGACGAGAAACGCGAAACGCTGCATACTCTCTCTTCTCTGCTGCTGACGAACACAACGCTTCGTCGAGTGCAGCAAGGCAGTACCGAATACGGTTCTTTAACAATTTACAGTCGATAAGTGTGGGCGTTTGATGAAGGTGCCAAGGGCTTCGGCTCTTGAATACTTAAATTATCAAATGTTCACAAAAAAGAAATACGTTGCTCAGCAATGAGTAACGGTCAGTATTTTGAGTGAGCGAACCCCGACCAATGGAAGGGGTTCGAAACCGGTAGCAATGCTGGTTTCGACAAACAGAGATTAAACTGAAGAGTT
>NZ_JCASID010000020.1:0-67772 GCF_059685855.1 Telluria sp. ZB4P37 | reverse complement strand
CTATTACAATCACGACCGCATCAAGATGAAACTAAAAGGGCTGAGTCCTGTGCAATACAGAACCCAGCCCTTGGCCGCTCATTAAACCAACCGTCCAACTTTACGGGGTCAGTTCACCGAGGCGCCTTTCGATACTGCTTACTGCTTGAGCGTGCGCTCGAACAGCTGGTAGATGCGGCGGTACTGGTCGTACCAGGCTTCCGGCTGCACATACGAGTGGCGCTCGAGCGGATAGCTCGCCAGTTCCCAGTTGTCTTTCTTCAGTTCGATCAGGCGCTGGGCCATGCGTACCGAGTCCTGGTAGAAAACGTTGTCGTCGACCATGCCGTGCGCGATCAGGAGGTGGCCCTGCAGCTTGTCGGCGTATTCGATCGGCGACGAGATCTTGTAGGCCTGCGGGTCGATGTCCGGCGTGTTCAGGATGTTGGCGGTGTACTCGTGGTTATAGGTCACCCAGTCGGTCACCGGGCGCAGCGCCGCGCCGGCCTTGAAGGTTTCCGGTGCGCGCATCAGGCCCATGAAGGCCATGAAGCCGCCGTAGCTGCCGCCGTAGATGCCGACGTTCTTCGGGTCGCCCTGGTGCTTGTTCACCATGTAGTTGACGCCGTCGAGGTAGTCGACCAGTTCCGGATGGCCCATCTGGCGGTAGATCGCGGTGCGCCACTTGCTGCCATAGCCTTTCGAGGCGCGGTAGTCCATGTCGAGCACCACATAGCCCTTCTGGACCAGCAGGTTGTGGAACATCTGCTCGCGGAAGTAGTTCGGGTAGCGCTTGCTGACGTTCTGCAGGTAGCCGGCGCCGTGCACGAACATCACGACCGGGTATTTCTTGTTCGGGTCGAGCCGGGCCGGGCGGTACAGCTTGGCCCAGACCGGGTCGCCGCCATCGCTCGACGGCACCGCCACGTATTCCGGCTCGATCCACTGGCGCGCCTTGAACTCGGCACTGCGGGTATCGGTCAGTTTCACGGCTGCACCGCCGCTCACGGGTACCGTGGCCAGCTGCACCGGGGTGTAGCTGGCGGAGTAATGCACCAGCAGCTTGCGCTCGTCCGGCGACAGGCGGAAGCGCTCGACACCGTCCAGGTTCGTCACTTCACGGATCGCGCCGTCTTTCGCGTTGACCGCGCAGACTTCGTAGTCGGAAGGCAGGGCGCGGTTGCACATCACATAAGCGACGCTGCCGTCATGCGACCAGCGAACGTCCGACGCTTCCCACTTGCCCGAGGTGAGCGCGCGCGGCGCAGCGCCGCTCGCGTCCTGGGTGTACAGGTGCGAATAGCCGCTTTGTTCCGACAAATACCACAGCGTGCGATTGTCCGGCAGCCAGCCGAATTCGTTGTTGTCGTAGTTGACCCAGGCCTGTTCAGTCAAGCGATGCAGGGGCTTGAGCTTGGCGCCTGCCAGGTCGACGGTGGCGATCCAGCGGTCCTTGTTGTCGACCGAGCGCAGCATCACGGCGACGTTGGCGCCGTTGGCGCTCCATTCGATGGCATCGGCGCCGTCGATCACGCGCACCGGGCGGTTGCCCTTGAGCGGGTCCTTCTTGGCGGCGGCGCGCAGGTCGGCCAGCGGGTCGGTCGCGATCCCCGGCAGCACGTCGAGGGACAGTTCCTGCACCGTGTTGGTGCGCAGGTCGACCAGCTTGAGTGCATGCGGCGCCGGCATGTTGCGTCCGACGCGGGTGCGCTGGTCGTCGAATTCCTCGTAGCCCGATTCGGTGACGTAGCGCGGCAGCTTGCCGACGCGGCCCTTGTCGCCGTTCTTCGGGGCGGTGACGACGATCAGCCAGCGACCGTCGGGCGAGAGCACGCTGCCTTCGATCGTGACCTTGTCGCCGAAGTACACCGGCGCCGGCGGCATCGACGGATCGAGGCGGCGCTGTTCGTTCATGCGCTCGCGCAGCGCGTCGCGCTCATCCTTCTGGCGCTTGAGGGTGGCGATCAGGCGCAGCTGCTGGTCGCGCAGCGGGTCGTCTTCGCTTACTGCCGGGTCCTTGGCGGCGCGCGGCAGCGCGACCGGGCCGACCACGCGGCTGGCGCGCTCGAAGGCGTACCAGTCGGTGCCGATGCGGTAATGCACGCTGCGTTCGTCGCTCGAATACTGCGGCGCTTCGAGCCGGCTGGCGCCGCGGGTGATCTGCACCAGCGCGCCGTTCTTCAGGTCGCGCTCGAACAAATCGCCGTTGCGCAGCATCAGGGCGCGGGAGTTGTCGCGGTTGTAGACGACCACGTCGCCGTCGAGCTTCGCCAGTTCGGTGTCCGCCACGAGTTTTGGCTTGCCGCCCGAGGCCACCTGCCAGGTATCGCGCACCGGCGAACCGGTGCGCTTCTGCTTGTAGAACACCTGCTTGCTGTCCCAGCTCCACCAGGCGGTTTCCGCAGGGGTGCCGATCCAGTCGGGGTGGGCCATGGCTTGGTCGAGGGTGATTGGCGTGGACGCCGCCGCCGGCAGCGCGATCAGCATGAGTTGTGCCGCAAAGAGTGTGAGTGCAGGTGTACGCATCGTAGGTAGGGGACCGAGTGAAAGGGGAATTGCTTTCTTGCTAGAAAATGCGAATTGCATTCTAGCTCAGTCACCATGGATACGGGAAAGGGATGCGGAAGCAGGTTCCGCCAGAATGAACAAAGCCGGCCCGGGAAGCCAGGGCCGGCTCATACCTATACATACAGCTGCTGCGGCGCAGCGCTCGAGGCAATCCTGTGGGGAACTGGACCGCGTTCCCGCTTAGCCGCGGACGACCGGCGCCCAGCCGCCGTGGGCAGCATACAGTTCGATCGAGAAGCTGCGCACGGCCGAGATGGCGGTGGCGAAGTGACGGCTGATGACGCGGGTAGTTGCTGCCATGATTGATTCTCCTGTAAATGCCGCGGTGTTCTCTGGATGTTGCGTTGCAGTATAAGGAAGGCTTCGCCATAAATAAACTTTCTATTCGTGATTCCTGCGATATCAAATGTGAATAATTGTCGGAAGCATCCGGCAGCAGATATTGGCGCGGCGAATGTCTCATTGTTGCCACGATGAATGAAAGGGGCGGGGCATCCTCGAACTGGAACAGGCTGGTGCGAATCTTGCATGTAGTGCTGTCATGAAATCGCCAGGCAGCAGCACCTCCCATCTGCGCATCGTCGTCGTGAACCCGGTCACCACGCCCGCTTCCTCCGGCGCGCAGGGCTGCGAGCAGGATGGCGCCCTCGCCGAACTGGCGCGCCGCAGCGCCGCGCTGCGTATCGGCCTGCTCGAATCGGGCTATGACCTGATCGCCTCTCTTCCGGCGGACGTTTTCCTGCCCGAGCGGATCGCCCAGCTCCAGCCCGACATGATCATCGTCGACAGCGAATCGGATGCGCGCGACATCCTCGAGCACATCGTCATCGCCACCCGCGACGAACGTCGCCCGATCGTGCTGTTCACCGAGGACGACGCGCCGGCCAGCATGGACGCCGCGCTGGACGCCGGCGTGTCGGCCTATATCGTGGCCGGCTTGCATGCGGAACGCGTCAAGTCGGTGCTCGACGTGGCGCTGGCGCGCTTCCGGCGCGAGCAGAAGCTGCTCGGCGAACTGGCAGGCACGCGCCAGAAGCTGGCCGAGCGCAAGATCGTCGATCGCGCCAAGGGCCTGGTCATGACGCGCTACGGCCTCACCGAAGACCAGGCTTACCAACGCCTGCGCAGCATGGCCATGAACAAGAACATGAAGCTGGCGGAGATCGCGCAGCGGCTGGTTGACGTCGAAGACCTGCTGGGCTGATACCGGCGACACACAAAGGATCACTATGGCAGGCATGAACGGCGGCGCATGGGTCGCCGGCTCGGACAAACCGGAACAAGCAAGGGTGAAGATCGGCTTCATGCCGCTGGCTGACTGCGCGCCGCTCGTCATGGCCTCGGTGCTGGGCTTCGACGAGAAACATGGCATCCGCTTCCAGCTCAGCCGCGAGCTGTCCTGGACCGGCATGCGCGACCGCTTGAGTGCGGGCGAGCTCGATGCGGCGCATGTCCTGTATGGCCTGCTGTACGGCCTGCAGATGGGCGTTGGTACTCCCGCGCGACAGATGGCGGTGCTGATGAATCTGAACCAGAACGGGCAGGGCATCACTCTGTCGCGCGCCCTGGCGGCCAGGGCCTCGGGGGGCGCCGCGCCGGCCACGGTGCTGCGCGCGGACAAGCGGCGCCCGACCTTCGGCCATACCTTCCCGACCGGGAACCACGCGATGTTCCTGTATTACTGGCTGGCTGCCGCCGGCATCGACCCGTTCGAGGACTGCAAGGCCGTCACGGTGCCGCCCGGGCAAATGGTGGCGAGCCTGGGTGCCGGCCACCTGGACGGGTTCTGCGCCGGCGAGCCCTGGGGGCAGCGCGCGGTGCGCGAGGGCGTTGGCGCGCTGGCCGTGTCGAGCGAAACGATCTGGTGTGACCATCCGGGCAAGGTGCTGGGCACGAGCGCGGGCTTTGCGGCCGTCAACCCGCATACCTGCCGCGCCATGATCGCGGCACTGCTGGACACGGCGCGCTGGCTGGATGCCTCGCGCACCAACCGCGAAGCGGCGGCCGAGGTGCTGGCCAGCCCCGGCTACGTGAATGCGGGGAAGGACGTGCTTCAGTTCTGCCTTGCGGGCCGCGGCAGCGATGGCCAGACCAGGAGCGGCTGGCGCGGCCACAACGGCCTCCGCTTCTTCGCCGATGGCGAGGCGACCTTCCCCTGGCTGTCCGACGGCATGTGGTTCCTCACCCAGCAGCGCCGCTGGGGCCTGCTGCGCAGCGACCCGGCCTACCGCGCCGTCGCGGCCGGGGTCAATCGGATCGACCTGTACCGCGAGGCGGCGGAACTGGCCGGCGTCATGCTGCCCAAGGAGGTGACGCGTAGCTCGACCCTGTTCGATGGCCGCGTGTGGGATGGCAGCGACCCGGCAGCGTATGCCGCATCGTTCAAGCGGACGGCTTGAACTGGTGCGCTGCTACGCATCATTTACGGGCATGGTGCACCGCAATGTAGCGTGCCGCCGGCGAGCCGCAGCACCGCTTCCCCTGAAAGCCGTGTGGCACGCCTCTTGCGTATATCCCGGTACAGGATCAATGGCGATCCTCTTCACATCGTCGCCCGTCTAAAGAAGGACCGGCAACCCAAAGGACAACGGCGTCCGCAACTTCTGCTTCCGAAGCAGGAGTGCGGACGCCGTTTTGCTTTCTCAAGGAAGAAACATGGCCAGCAAAGCAGACAGCATCAAGCTCTTTTCGTTCGACACCGCGCCCATGCGCGCCTTTCACCTGACCTGGGTGGCCTTCTTCATCTGCTTCTTCGCCTGGTTCGCCTGCGCGCCGCTCATGCCGGTGATCAAAGGCGAGTTCGGGCTGACGATGGAGCAGGTCGCCAACATCAATATCGCGGCCGTCGCCATCACCATCTTCGTGCGGCTGCTGATCGGCCCCCTGTGCGACCGCTACGGCCCGCGCAAGGCCTATACCGGCCTGCTGTTGCTCGGCTCCATCCCGGTGCTGGGGGTGGCGCTGTCGCAGAGCTACGAGAGCTTTTTGCTGTTCCGCCTCGGGATCGGCGCGGTGGGGGCGAGCTTCGTCATCACCCAGTACCACACCTCGGTCATGTTCAGCCCCAAAGTAGTCGGCACCGCCAACGCAGCGGCGGCAGGCTGGGGCAACAGCGGTGGCGGCGCGGCCCAGGCGCTGATGCCGCTGCTGCTCACCGCGGTGATGATGCTGGGCGTCTCGCAAGCCCTGAGCTGGCGCGTGGCGCTGGTGGTGCCGGGCCTGGCGATGATTGTCATGGCCTTTTTCTACTGGCGTTATACCCAGGACTGCCCGGACGGGAATTTCAGCGAGCTGCGCGCGCAGGGCAGGCTGCCCGAGGGCAGCAAGGGCGGCCTGGCGAGCTTTCGCGAGGCCTGCCGCAACCATCGCGCCTGGCTGTTGTTCGTCACCTATGGCGCCTGCTTCGGCATCGAGATCTTCATCCATAACATCGCGGCCGTGTACTACGTCGACCACTTCGGCCTGTCGTTAGGTAGCGCCGGCCTGGCCGCCGGCAGCTTCGGCCTGCTGGCGCTGTTCGCCCGGGCCCTGGGAGGCTGGCTGTCGGACCGCAGCGCGCGCACCGGCAACCTGAACAGCCGCGTCACCGTGCTGTTCGTCCTGATGATCGGCGAGGGCCTGGGCCTGCTGTGGTTCGCGCAGGCCGACGGCGTGGTGTTCGCCGTGATCGCCATGCTGTGCTTCGGCCTGTTCACCCACATGGCCTGCGGCGCCACCTATGCGCTGGTGCCCTTCGTGGCGCCCAAGGCGCTCGGCGGCGTGGCCGGCATCGTCGGTGCCGGCGGCAACGTCGGCGCGGTGGCGGCCGGCTTTCTGATGAAGGGCACGGGTGACATCGCCCAGACCTTGACCATCCTGAGCATGCTGGTGCTGCTTGCCAGCCTGTGCGCGATCGCCGCCCGTTTCACCATGACCGCAGAGCAGGTATCGCCTGCAGTCTCCGCAGCTTGAGGAGTAAAGAAATGCATATCGTCGTCGTCGGCCACGGAATGGTGGGTCATAAACTTGTCGAAACCCTGGCGGCCGGGGGTGATCCGGACCTGCGCATCACCATCCTCGGTGAGGAGCCGCGCCCCGCCTACGACCGGGTGCACCTGTCCGAATTCTTCGCCGGGAAAAGCGCGCAAGACCTGTCGCTTGTGGCACCGGGCTTCTTCGACCAACAGCATCTGCACCTGCGCCTGAGCGCCTGCGTGGCCAGAATCGACCGCAGCGCGCGCACCGTCTTGCTGGCCGATGGCGAAACTATCTCCTATGACAAGCTGGTGCTGGCCACCGGTTCCTACCCCTTCGTGCCGAAGGTAGAGGGCGCCAACCGCAAGGATTGCTTCGTCTACCGCACCATCGAAGACCTGGAGAAGATGCAGGAGTGTGGCGCGCGTTCGCGCACCGGCGTGGTGGTCGGCGGCGGCCTGCTGGGCCTGGAATGCGCCAAGGCCCTGCGTGACCTCGGCCTGCAGACCCACGTGGTGGAATTCGCGCCGCGCCTGATGGCGGTGCAGGTGGACGAGCCGGGCGCCCGCGTGCTGCGTACTCGCATCGAAGAGCTGGGCGTGCAGGTGCACACGCAGAAGAATACGCTGGCGATCGTCGATGGCATGGAGGCCACCCACCGCATGGAGTTCGCCGACGGCAGCCATTTGGAAGCGGACATGATCGTTTTCTCAGCCGGCATCCGCCCGCGCGACGAGCTGGCGCGCGACGCCGGCCTGGCGCTGGGCGCGCGCGGAGGCATCGCCATCGACGACAAATGCATGACGTTGGACCCGCACATCTATGCGGTGGGCGAATGCGCTTGTTGGGCCGGCCAGTTGTTCGGCTTGGTGGCGCCGGGCTACGACATGGCCCGCACCGCGGCGAAGCACATCCTGGGCGCGGAAGCAGGGTTTACCGGCGCCGACATAAGCACCAGGCTCAAACTGATGGGCGTGGACGTGGCCAGCATCGGCGACGCGCATGGCGCGGCAAGCGGCTCGCGCAGCTACCAGTTCCTGGACGAGCGCAAGCAGGAATACCGCAAGATCGTTGTGTCCGAATGCGGCAAATACCTGACAGGCGCCGTACTGGTAGGCGATGCATCGAGCTACGCCAGCCTGCTGCAGATGATGCTGAACAAGCTGGAACTGCCGACAGCGCCGGAATGCCTGATTCTGCCGGAATCCAGCGGCGCCGCACGCCCGATGCTCGGCGTCGACGCGCTGCCTGCCGGCGCCCAGATCTGCTCCTGCAACGACGTCTCGAAGGGCGCCCTGTGCGCGGCGGTCGAAGGCGGGGCCACCTCGGTGGGCGCGCTGAAAAGTGCTACGTGCGCGGGCACCGCCTGCGGCGGCTGCGTGCCCCTGATGACGCAAGTGATGAACGCCGAGCTGACCCGCCTGGGCATGACCGTCAACGACCACCTGTGCGAGCACTTCGCCTGCTCGCGCCAGGAGCTCTACCACCTCGTGCGCGTGGAAGGCATCAAGAGCTTCGGCGAACTGATCGCGCGCCACGGCAAGGGCCTGGGCTGCGACATCTGCAAGCCGGTGGCAGCTAACATCTTGGCGTCAAGCTGGAACGACTTCGTGCTGAAACCCGAGCACGCAAGCCTGCAGGATTCGAACGACTACTTCCTCGGAAATATCCAGAAGGACGGCACCTATTCGGTGGTGCCGCGGATGCCGGGCGGCGAAGTCACGGCCGACGGCCTGATCGCGGTGGGGCAGGTGGCCAAGAAGTACGGCCTGTACACCAAGATCACCGGTGGCCAGCGGGTCGACCTGTTCGGCGCTAGAGTCGAGCAGCTGCCAAACATCTGGGAAGAGCTGATCGCGGCCGGCTTCGAATCGGGCCACGCCTACGGCAAGTCGCTGCGCACGGTGAAATCCTGCGTCGGCTCGACCTGGTGCCGCTATGGCGTGAGCGACAGCCTGGCTTTTGCCATCGCGCTGGAAAACCGCTACAAGGGCTTGCGCGCGCCGCACAAGATCAAGTTCGGCGTGTCCGGCTGCACCCGCGAGTGCGCCGAGGCGCAAGGCAAGGACGTGGGCCTGATCGCCACCGAAAAGGGCTGGAATCTGTACGTGTGCGGGAACGGCGGCATGAAGCCTCGCCATGCGGAGCTCATCGCGTCCGGTCTCGACGAGGCGACCGTGGTGAAGCTGGTCGACCGCTTCCTGATGTTCTACGTGCGCACCGCGGGCCGCCTGCAGCGCACCAGCGTCTGGCGCGACAACCTGGAGGGCGGGCTGGATTACCTGAAGCAGGTTGTGGTCGAGGACAAGCTGGGCATCGGGCCTGAGCTGGAAGCGCAGATGCAGCACGTGGTCGACACCTATGCATGCGAGTGGAAAGAGGCCGTCACCAATCCGGAAGTGCGGCGCCGTTTCCGCCACTTCGTCAACAGCGAAGCGGCGGACAGCAATGTCGTGTTCGTGCCCGAGCGCGGCCAGATCCGCCCGGCCAGCCCGGACGAGCGCCGCCGCGTGATCCCGATTGCCACCGCAGCTTGAGCCCTACAAGGAGCACACCATGCACCGAGACCTTCAACTTGAAAACTGGATCGCCGTTTGCGCACTCGACGAGATCGTGCCCGACACGGGCGTGTGCGCCCTGCTGAACGGGCGCCAGGTGGCCGTGTTCCGCATCGGCGGGGCGAATGCCCGCGTGTTCGCCATCGATAACTTCGATCCGAACGCGCAGGCGGCGGTCCTGTCGCGCGGGCTGGTCGGCAGCCTGGGCGAGCGCATCGTGGTCGCCTCGCCCATCTACAAGCAGCACTTCGACCTGGAGAGCGGCGAGTGCCTGGAAGCGCCCCACCATTCGGTGGCGAGCTATCCGGCGCGCCTGGAAGGAGGCAAGGTATGGATCGCGCCGTAAAACAGAAGCTGGTCGTGGTCGGCAACGGCATGGCCGGCATGCGCACTGTCGAAGAGCTGCTCAAGCTGGACGCCGGCATGTACGACATTACCGTGTTCGGCGCGGAACCGCGCGTGAACTACAACCGCATCCTGCTCTCGCCGGTGCTGTCCGGCGAGAAGACCTTAGACGAGATCGTGCTGCATCCGCGCGCCTGGTACGAGGAACACGGCATCACCCTGCACACCGGCGACCCGGTCGTCGCGATTGACCGCCAGCGCCGCGGCGTGCGTGCGCGCTCCGGGCTGGAAGTGAACTACGACCGGCTGCTGCTGGCCACCGGTTCCAGCCCCTTCATCGTGCCGGTCCCCGGCGCGCAGCTCGATGGCGTAGTGGGTTTCCGCGACCTGGACGACGTCGATCGCATGCTGGCCGCGGCAAGGCGCGGCGGCCATGCGGTGGTGATCGGCGGCGGCCTGCTCGGGCTGGAGGCGGCCAACGGCCTGCTGCGCCAGGGCATGGAGGTCACGGTCGTCCACCTGACCGACAGCCTGATGAACCAGCAGCTCGATCCCGCCGCTGCCTTGCTGCTCAAGGCCGCGCTGGAAAAACGTGGCCTGCGCATCCTGCTCGGCGTACAGACCACGGCGATCCTCGGCGAAGACCGGGTGAGGGCGGTGCGTTTCAGCGATGGCCTGGCACTGCCGGCCGACCTGGTGGTGATGGCCGCCGGGGTGCGTCCGAACGTGGCGCTGGCGGTTGACGCGGGTTTGTACTGCGAGCGCGCCATCGTGGTCGACGACACCCTGCAAACCTACGACCCGCGCGTGTATGCGGTCGGCGAATGCGTCCAGCACCGCAAGGCCACCTTCGGGCTCGTCGCGCCGATCTGGGACCAGGCGCGCGTCTGCGCGGCCCACCTGGCGGGGCTGGGCCACCGTCGCTACGTGCAGCAAGCCACCGCCACCAAGCTGAAGGTCACCGGGATCGACTTGTACTCGGCGGGTGACATCAATGGGCTGCCCGGCAGCGAAGACCTGGTGCTGCGCGACCGCCACGCCGGCGTGTACAAGCGCCTGGTGCTGGCCGGGAACCGCATCACCGGCGCCGTGCTGTATGGCGACGTGGCGGACGGTCCCTGGTATTTCGACCTGATCCAGCACCGCACCGACGTTTCAAGCTTCCGCGACCGCCTGCTGTTCGGCCCGGCCCTGTGCGAGGCTGCCTGATGGGTGTGCCCATCATCCCGATTGCATCCGCGGTCCGCACCACCTGCCCGTATTGCGGCGTCGGATGCGGAGTCAAAGCCACTTTGACTTCGGACGGCGCCCTGATCGAGGGCGACCCCGAACACATGGCGAGCCGTGGGCGCCTGTGCGTCAAGGGCTCGGCGCTGGGGGAAACACTTTGCCTGGACGGCCGGCTGCTGGCTCCCGCCATCCGCGAAGGCGGCACGCTGCGCGAGGCCAGCTGGGACGAGGCCCTGGACACGGTCGCCTCACGCTTCGCTTCCATCATCGCCGAGCACGGCCCGGACGCGGTCGCGCTCTACGTCTCGGGCCAGCTGCTGACCGAGGACTACTACGTCGCCAACAAATTCATGAAGGGCTATGTTGGCAGCGCCAACATCGACACCAACTCGCGCCTGTGCATGTCCTCCGCCGTGGCCGGGCACAAGCGCGCCTTTGGCGAAGACCTGGTGCCCGGCTGCTACGAAGACTTCGAGCTCGCCGACATGATCGTGCTGGTCGGCTCCAACACTGCCTGGTGCCATCCGACCCTGTTCCAGCGCATGCTGAAGGAAAAGGAGGCACGTCCATCGCTGCGCATCGTCGCCATCGACCCGCGCCGCACCGCTACCTGCGATCTCGCCGATCTGCACCTGGGGGTCAAGGCGGGCACCGACGTCTGGCTGTTCAACGGCCTGCTCAGCTACCTGGCGCGCAGCGGGGCGGCCGACGATGCCTTCGTGGCCGCCCACACGTCCGGGCTCGATGCAGCCCTGCTGGAGGCCGACGGCTGCGCCGACATCGCCTTCGTGGCGCACACCTGCGGCGTCGACCCGCGCCTGGTGATGGAGTTCTACGAAGCGTTTGCCGCGACCAGCAAGGTCGTCACCGCTTTCTCGCAGGGCGTGAACCAGTCATCCAGCGGCACCGACAAGGTCAACAGCATCATCAACTGCCACCTGCTCACCGGCCGCATCGGCAGGCCCGGCATGGGGCCGTTCTCGCTGACCGGCCAGCCCAATGCCATGGGCGGGCGCGAAGTGGGCGGCCTGGCCAACATGCTTGCTGCCCACCTCGAGCTCGACCATCGGGCCCACCGCGACGCCGTTCGCAGCTTCTGGGAAGCGCCCCGTATCGCTGCCAAGGCTGGCCTGAAAGCGGTCGACCTGTTCCGCGCCATTGAAGCGGGCAGCGTCAAGGCCGTGTGGATCATGGCGACCAATCCGGTGGTGAGCATGCCGGACGCCGACCAGGTGAAACGCGCCTTGCAGCGCTGCGAGCTGGTGGTGGTGTCGGACGTGGTGGGCACGACCGACACGGCCGCCTTTGGCCACGTGCTGCTGCCGGCCCTTGGCTGGGGCGAGAAAGATGGCACCGTCACCAATTCCGAGCGCTGCATCTCGCGCCAGCGCGCCTTCCTGCCGGCGCCGGGCCAGGCGCGCGCCGACTGGCAGGCCATCTGCCAGGTGGCCCAACGCATGGGCTTTGATGGATTCGACTACGACAGCGTGCACCAGGTCTTCGACGAGCATGCGCGGCTCTCGGTTTGGCGCAACAGCGATGCAGAACTGGGGCGCGCCTTCCGCCTCGATGCCTTGACCGGCATGGACCGCGCTGCCTACGACGCGCTCGAACCCCTGCAATGGCCGGTGCAGCGTGATCGGGCGGGTACGCCGCGCCTGTTCGGCGACGGCCGCTTTGCCCACGCGGATGGAAAGGCGCGCTTCATCGCCACCGCACCGCGCCCGCCAGTGCACGCAACGAACCGCGAATTCCCGTTGGCGCTGAACACCGGCCGCCTGCGCGACCAGTGGCACACCATGACGCGCACGGGAAAATCGCCGCGGCTGGCCGGGCATACGCCGGAACCCTTTGTCGACCTGCATCCGCATGACGCCTTGCTGAGTGGCGTGCGCGAGGGCGAGCTGGCGCGCGTCGAGAGCCGCTGGGGCGCGATGGTGGCGCGCGTGACGCACAGCGGCGGCATCGCGCGCGGCGCTGCCTTCGTGCCGATCCACTGGAACGGCCAGACCGCGTCCGATGCCCGAGTGGGCGCCGTGGTCAACCCGGACGTCGACCCCGTATCGGGCGAGCCCGAATTCAAGCACACGCCGGTGCGCATCGAGCCGTTCAGCGTGGCCTGGCATGGTTTCGTGCTGAGCCGGGACGACCTCGATCTCGCCAGCGTGGCCAACTGGAGCCGGGTGCGCGGGGCAGGCTTCGTGCGCTATGAGCTCGGCGGGCGCGAGCCGGTTTCAACCGACTGGGCACGTGCCTTGCTCGGTGCGAACGAGGATGCAGACTGGATCGAATACGAGGACACGACGGGCGGCCTGTTGCGCTGCGCCTTGCTGTTCGAGGGGCGATTGCAGGCCTGCGTCTTCATCTCGCGCCGCCCCGACCTGCCGTCGAGGGCCTGGCTGGGCGGTTTGTTCGTGCATGAGGAATTGTCGCCGCAAGACCGTGCGACCCTGCTCGCGGGGCAGGCGCCGGCGCAAGGGCTGGATCCCGGCCCCACGGTGTGCGCCTGCTTCGGCGTCGGCCGCAATACGATCTGCAAGGCGATCGCCGAGCAGGGCTTGATGGATGCTGCAGGCGTTACCGCCTGCTTGCGCGCAGGCGGCAATTGCGGCTCCTGCCTGCCGGAGATCCACCAGCTGCTGGCGGCAGCGCTGACGGAGCCGGTGACTCACTAAGCGCAGGCTCAGCGCAGGGTGCGCGCGAAAAAGGCTTCGGTGCGGGAGGCGGCGAGGGTCGCCGCCGCCTCATCGTAATGATTGCCGCCCGGGCGTGCGAAGGCGTGGTTGCAGCCGGGATAGCGGTACAGCTCGGCCTTGCCAGCGAGCGCGGCGCGGATCTTCGCCTGCGCATCCTTGCTGATGTACTCGTCTTCTTCAGCCAGGTGGTAGAGCAGGGGAGCCTTGATGTTCGCGGCTTCGTCCGCGTGCTGGTCGGTGCCGCCGCCGTAGTAGGCGGCAAAGGCGTCGCCATCGGTGCGCGCCGCGCTCAGGAAAGTCATCAAGCCGCCCAGACAGTAGCCGGTCACGCCGACCTTGCCATTGGCGTCCTGCAGGCCGCGCGCCTGCTTGATGGCCAGGGCGATGTCGTCGACGCCCTTGTTCACGTCATAGGCCTTGTACAGCGCGAAGGCCTTGTCCCAGTCGCCTTCCCGGGCTTCCGACAGGAAGATGCCCGGCTCGCTGCGCCAGAAGAGGTCGGGGCAGACGGCGATATAGCCCTTGGCCGCATAGTCCGCCGCGATGCTGCGGATGCCGGCGTTCACGCCGAAGATTTCCTGCAATACGATCACGACAGGATGCGGGCCCGGCGTGGCGGGGCGGGCGACGTGGCAGTCGAAGCTGCCCTCTGGCGTCTGTACCTTCAGTTGTTCAGTCATGGAGATCCTTTCGAAGCGGGTGGCGCCGTCTGCGGGCGGGGAAACTCTGCCCGCCCATCATATCGGAACCGCCTCCCGCTTCGATTAGGCGTGGATCACTTGGCGATCAGGACCGGCTCGCCGAAGCCCAGTTCCTTCATCCGCGAGAGCTGGGTCTTGGCATCGCCCACCACCAGCCAGACCATTTTCGACGGATCCAGGTAGTTCGTCGACAAGGCCTGGACCTGCGGCAGGGTCATGGACTTGACGATGCGCTCGCGGTCCTTGACGTAGTCGGCGCGCCAGCCGTACTTGCTGATGTTATCCAGCATGCCCAGCTTGGCCGCGGCCGTCTCGAAGGCACGCGCATTGCTCTTGACGAGGAAGTTGCGGGTGGTTTCCATGTCGGCGGCGGAATAGGTCGCGGGATAGTCTTGCAGGATCTGTTTCACCAGCTGGGTAGACTCGAGCGTGACATTGCTGCGCACGCCGCTGGCGATGGTGAAGGCCCCCGCGCTCTTGCTGCCGGAGAAGTTCGAATTGATCCCATAGGTATAGCCTTTACCTTCACGCAATTGCTGGGTCAGCCGGGACGCGAAGCCGCCGCCGCCCAGGATGTAGTTCGCCACCGCGGCGGGGTAGAAGTCCGCATCGGTTGCGGCGAGCGCGCGGTAGCCAACGTGCAGCACCGATTGCTTCGCATCCGGCACGTCGACGAAATATACCTTGGCCGGCGCCAGGCTTGCCGCTCGCGTTGCCGCCGGCAGGGTGACTGCCTTGGCCTTCCACCTGCTGCCCAGCCCGGCCAGCGAACGCGTCATGACGGCTTTCGGCAAGGCGCCGACCACGTGCATGCGGGCCACCGATGGCGACAGGTTGGCGGCGTACCAGGCTTTCAGGTCGTCGATGCCGATCGCATTCACCGTATCAAACGTGCCGAGGATGTTGTGCGAGCGCAGGTCGTCTTTCACGTAGATCAGCTTGTTGAAATTGCTGCTGGCCAGCGCGTTCGGATCGGCTTCCTGCTGGCGGATCTGGCTCAGCACGCTCTGCTTGATGAGGGCAAATTCCTTCTCGTCCCAGCGCGGCTCCAGCAGGATCTCTTCGACCAGGGCCAGGGTCGCTGGGTAATTGCGCGCCAGGGTGGTCACGCTGATGCGCACGTCTTCCGTTCGCGCCGACACATTGATCGTCGCCCCCAGCTGCTGGATCGCTTCTTCCAGCTCCTGCGGGGTGCGTTTGGCGGTGCCCTGCGTCATCATGCGCGCCATCAGGTTGGCCACGCCCACCCGGTCGAGCCTGTCGAGCAGCAGCCCGCCGTCGATCGCGATATCGAACTGCACCAGCGGCACTTCGCGGTTTTCGATGCCCATTGCGCGCATGCCGTTGGCCAGTTTCGTGTCCCATACCTGCGGCACCTTGAGCGCAGGCGTCGGGCCGTATGCCGGCTCCTTGCTGCGGTCAAAGGTGGATGCCGTCCTGGCATAGTCGGCATTCGCGCTCGGATCGACCGCCTTCTCCGCACCCTGCACGACTTTTTCTTCGACGACTTCGGCTTTGACCGAGCCGCTCAAGGCCAGCGACAGCTTGCCTTTAGGGACGAAACTGGTGGCGACATACGGCTTGCCCTTGATATAGGTGTCGTACACGCGCCGCACATCGGCACGCGTGACCGCCAGCGTCTTCTTGATGCCTTCCGCGACATAGCCCGGATTCCCGGTCAAATAGTTGTATTCAGCCAGCAGCGCCGATTTGCCGAGCACGCTGGACACCGAGTTATAGAAACGGGTTTCGATGCCGGCCTTGATGCGGGCCAGGTCTTTCTCGGAAATGCCTTCCTGCTCGAACTTGGCGAAGGCCTGGTCGACCGCGGTGGCGACGTTATCGAGGGG
Source organism: Telluria sp. ZB4P37 (assembly GCF_059685855.1). Lineage (NCBI taxonomy): Bacteria > Pseudomonadati > Pseudomonadota > Betaproteobacteria > Burkholderiales > Oxalobacteraceae > Telluria > Telluria sp. ZB4P37. The sequence continues at coordinate 51,891 of NZ_JCASID010000020.1, read as the reverse complement.
CTTGCCTTCGAAGGCGCGAATCCTCAGCATGAACTGGCCCGCCAGCTCCGATGTCTGGTTGCCGATCTGGACGCTTGGCGCCAGCTTGCTGTCTTCCACCAGTACTTTATAGAAGGGGGCGCGCTTGGTCTGGGACAGGTATTCGGCCAGCACTTCGAGTGCGTAGGAATCCGCGTGCAGGTCCTCGACGGTCGGCCAGGCCATGGTCAGTTCGGGCAGTTTCGCGAAATTGTCTTCGTGGGCCAGCTTCACGGTCTGCGCCACCATGCCGGGACGCTTGGCCATCGGCTTGATCGCGTCGCCGCGCTTGATCTCGGAAAAATACTTCTCCACCCATTTGCGCGCCTGCACCGGATCGAAGTCGCCCGCCAGCACCAGGGTCACGTTGTTCGGCACATACCAGAGGCGGAAGAATTCCTTGACGTCGTCCAGTTGGGCATTCTGCAGGTCTTCCAGCGAACCGATGACCTGCCAGTTGTATGGGTGGTCCGCCGGGTACAGGGCCTTGTTGATGACGTAGCGGGTATGGCCGTAGGGCGCGTTGTCCACGCCCTGGCGCTTCTCGTTCTTGACGACCTGCTTTTCCTTTGCCAGCACCGGATCGGTGACCGTGTTGATGAACCAGCCGAGCTTGTCCGCTTCGGCCCAGATCATTTTTTCCAGCGCGTCCTTGGGAACCGTCTGCAGGTAGTTGGTGCGGTCCTGCGAGGTCGACCCGTTGGCGCCCGAGCCGCCGATGCGCGCCGTCATCTTGTCCAGGCCGCCCTTGCCGAGGTTTTCCGATTCCAGGAACAGCAGGTGCTCGAACAGGTGGGCAAAGCCGGTACGGCCGACCTTTTCACGCGAGGAACCGACGTGCGCAGTCAGGTTTACGGCCACGACGGGGTCGGAGCGGTCGATGTGGAAGATGACGTCCATGCCATTGGGCAGGGTGAACTTCCGGTAGTCGACTTTCAGGACGGCGCTTGGCGCTGCGGCTGCCTTGGCCGGTGTCGCGGCATGTACGATGGAGATCGTGCTTGAGGCGAACAGTGCCACCAGCAAGAGGGGGAGGGGGCGAAGCAGCATGGGTATTAAATCCTGGCAATAGGGGAACGAACACGGAATGCTCTGGATGCTATTGCAATTTTTTGATTGCCACAACGAAAAAGCAGAATGCCGGAAACGAAAAAGCCAGACCGGCGGCACGCAGGTTCTGGCTCTTGAATTGACTGGTCGGGGTAGTGCGGGTCGAGCCCTCCATCGCCGAGTGCCAGTCCTCCCTGCTGAGCCGCGAGCGCTGGCATCGGACAGCATCGTCACCTGCCCCGCAGTTTATGCCGCAATGTCGAATGTAAATATTATTTGCATTTTTTTAGATCTAGATGGTAGGTCATTGCGGCGCTCTTTCCATCAGTGGTATCGAGCGAAGCCATGGCGTCACCGTTACCGCTCAACGTGAGTGACAGGCTGACATTGAGCCTGGCGTCCATGCCGCATCCGACGCGTTTCATCTGCCCAGCGCCTATATTCTCGGTGAAAAAATAGTCGGCCTCGTAGGCGCCCTTGATCTTTCGCCTGAAAACGCGGCCATGCTCGCTGCCGTGTGGGCCGAGCGCATACTTGACCTCAAGATGTGCTTGCTGCGTCGGCTCGAGTTTTGCGAAACCCCTGTAGTCGACTTTGTACACGCCTAGTGACATATTCGCCGGCAGATCCAATGGATGTGAAATATTACACACCTTGGATTGCACCGATCCGGCCCCGGGACTTGCGTTGGCATCGATATTGAACTTGTCAAACAAAATACTCAGCGTTGTGCGATCGGGCGACACTACTACTGAGTAACTTCCTGCTGGACAGCCGTCTTGCGCGGCATGTGCCGGAAGTCCGACAGCAGCGATTCCTGCCAACAGAACGATTGTTTTAATCCCCATGCCGCTACTCCCTGATGTCCTAGGTCTGGCGGGGGGCCGCCAGACCGCCATGATGATTAACTACCGCACTTGCGCCATTGCAGTTGATAAATGATGCCGGCATTGACGTCTTGCGAGTCGATCGATGCAATCGCTTCGGCATTGCCAACGGTGTTTACTTTCATGCTCGAATTGGTCCGCAGGTTGACGTCCGCACCGCATCCGGACCATACCATCGACTCGGCAACCAATTCATTGTTGATCAGGTAGTCCTCGTCGAGTACGCCGCGGAAACTGCGCTGGAATGCGGGGCCTCTTGTTCCAGCGAAGAAGTACTCCACATTGAACTGTGAAGAAGCCCTTGCAGGCAGGCGATTAAAACCGCGGTAGTCGATCTTCATGACTGCGACGCTCATTCCCTGCGGTACGTGTACTGGAATTGCAATGTTGCAGCTCTTGCGGTCAAAGCTTTTGCCGGTACTGCCACCCACTGCAATCTGATATTGATCAAACAGCAAGCTCAGGGATTTGGCGTCGGGACTCAGCGTAGCGGAAACCGATCCGGCAGGACAACCAGTGCCGCCATAACCTGGCGTTCCAAGAGAAATATCATCGGCGGCGAATGCCGGGGCGGAGAAAACGAGAGCAGAAAATAAAAGTGCGGCTGATTTCATGAGAATCTCCTTGTCGAATAAATGTGCTGCGCCGGATTTGACGATTGAACCGGCAAGCTAAATGTCGGCGAGCACGCATGTACTGACAATAAATGCTGAGAAGTTTCTCAGGTGTATTTAGCATGTTTCAGCTGTAAGCATCGGTAAGCGAGCAGCGCCGGGGCGGGGGTATGCGTGGTGACGCGCAGGGCGTGCACAGAGCGAATGTGCGCCCGTTGGCCTATGCAAGCTGTCCATGGGCGCCGCGATTCCCTGTATGGCGCGGGATAAGGGAGTTGAATCCCGTATGTGGAGGGGCGTTGAATTGTTGCTGAACTTGAAATCGGCCCGTCACACCGGGAAGTGGTGTCGCCGGAGTCTGCAGCACGTGCGAAAGCCGATTTATGCAATAGGCAGAAAACTGTCCGTACATCGTCGGAGTGAGAGGATTCGAACCTCCGGCCTCTACGTCCCGAATAAAGATTGCGAATTTGCAGAGCCGCTCAACATGCGGCTCTTGTCGTGTTCTCCTTAGTAGTACTACAGTCAGTACTACACTGCTGAGAAGGCGAGAAGCACAGAACAGCAGTGCCGAAAAATGCCAATCAATACTGTTGCAAAAATTCTAACTTTATGTCGAAGTGTCGCTTCAACCGACACCGGCCAACTGCCTCGGATGCTCAGTAAACCGCCAGCTCGGGCTATCTTTAATTAATCGAATACGACCCTCTGGCCCGGTCTGCACTGCGGCGGCCCCGTGGGATTGGCACGACTCGACCATCCCGGCCTTCGCGCGATGTTGCTCCCTTCGGCACGCATGCGACGCGCCCATCACTGCCTTCCCCGGAAGTCGGGCCGCGTAATATAGCGACGACCTTACCGTCCCGTCCCTGCCGTGATGGCGCCCCCGGTTGTATCTGAACAACACGGCCATACTACCTTCCCGCGAAGCGCAGCCGTGTGGGATCTTTACCCTTATGCCGTCACGTTCGATCGGAACAATCGATGTGGAAGATGACATCCATGCCGTTGGGTAGGGTGAACTTCTGGAAGTCGACTTTCAACGAAAAAGCAGAGCGAAGCCGCTAGCCCCCGAACCACGGCAATGCCAATGTGGCGCGCGTCCCCTTGTCGAGCGGCGTGACCAGCAATGAGGCTGTCCCTGTGTAACGGGTCTGCAGGCGCGCGCGGATGTTGGATAGCGCCATGCCTTGACCCGCACGCGCGGCGCAACGCGCCTCTGTAAGCCCGACGCCGTTGTCATCGATAGTGACCTGCAGCCAGCCCTGGCTGACGCTGGCGGACACGTGTACGCTGCCCCCGCCCATCTTGCCCTCCAGCCCATGATGCACCGCATTTTCCACTAGCGGTTGCAGCAGGAAGGGGGGCAGCATCGCCCGCCGCGCCAGGTCGGATGCCTCGATCGAGAACGTGAGCCGGCGGCCCATCCGGATCTGCATTAGCTGCAGGTAGCTGCGTGCGGTTTCCAGTTCGAGCTCCAGCGTGACGTCGCTATTGCGCATCTGCACCAGGCTCGCCCTCAGGTAGTCGGTGAATGACTCGAGCATCAGTTGCGCACGCGGCGCATCGGTGCGGATCAGGCTCTGGACATTGGCCAGCGTATTGAACAGGAAGTGCGGTTCGATCTGGGCTTGCAGCATGCGCAGCTGCGACTCGGCCGTTTGCCGCGCCAGCGCCTTTTCCTTGGCCTGTAACATCCACCAGGCCCAATTGGCTGCCCCGACGGCCAGGGCGAAAATGAAGAACTTCAGCTGCACCATCGGTACACCGGACAGCTTGCGCCACATGTCGAAATCGTACACGTAGCTCAGCGTCACATAGGCCAGCCGGGTACCTAGTGCCAGGCCGGCCATCAGCACCAGGCTCACCAGCGCCGCCTGGCGCCCGTCGCGCATACGCGCCAGCGCATCGATGGCCCGCACCGGGAGCAACCATTCGGTGGCGCGCAGCATCAGCAGCATGGTGCTGCCGATGACCGCACCCAACAGCAGGTTGTTGCCCAGGGAGCTGCTCCACCAGACGGCGTGCGGAACGGCCATAAGGAATATGGACACGGTCATCAGCACCATCGCAATTCCCAGTACCAAGGCCACGCCCACGACCAGCCGCGCCCACAGTGGTTCCGGGCGCTCTTTCCTGAAAACCAGGAAAGAGCGCAATGTTGAATGCAGGGCATGTTTAGCGGTCATGGCGGCAGTGTAGCGATTCAGGGCATCGTTGTCAGTTCGGCGCCGCCGGGATCTCGGCCAGCGCATCGCGGCGGGTACGTTCTGCCTTCTGCGCGGCGGCCAGCGCCAGTTCGAATGCGCCTGGCCTGGCCGCCACGGAGACAGGGGCGGCCTTGGCAAGAGGCGTGATGTCCTGGGCGATCCGGAAGCCCTCGGTGCCTCCGATCCAGCTTACTGGTGCCGGCGCGCGCTTGCTCGCATGGACGCCGCGCCAGTGCCACGCGCCCCCGCGTACCGCGCGCTCGGTGCAGTCGGTCGCTGCGGACGCGCTGCCGTCGGGCGCCGCGGCTGCATAGGTGTCGCGCCAGCAGTCCTGTACAAACTCCGCAATATTACCGAGCGTGTCGTGCAGGCCGTAGGCATTCGGTTCGTACATCCCGACGATGCTCGCGTAGTCGGCCTTGTCGTCGCAGGGGATAACGCCCACGTGGTTCTTCGATTCCATGCCGAAGTCGCGCCGCACGGCCGCTTCCGCTGAACGGTCGGCCAGGTTGGCATAGCGGCAGGCCATCGTTTCATCGTTACCGAAGAAGTAGCGCTGCGTGCTGCCGGCGCGGTGCGCGTATTCCCATTCGGCTTCGGTCGGCAAGCGGTAGTGCTTGCCTGTCTCCTTGGCCAGCCACTTGACGTAGGCGTCGGCACCATTCCATCCGATGCAGGTGGCCGGCTCGAAGTTGCTGGTCGATTGCAAGGTGGTGCCGGCGACATACTCATTCGGTACCAGTGCCATCCAGCGCTTCGAGGCGATTTGCATGCACATGCGTGGCGCGGGGTAACGGGTGGCCATAACAAAGCGCTGGAACTCTTCGGCCGTCACTTCATATTTCCCCATCCTGAACGGCTTGATCGTCACGGTATGCACCGGCTGCGAGTTGGGCTTGCGTACGTGCCCCATCAGGAACTGTCCACCCGGGATGTCTACCATCGGTGGTTCGATAGGCACGACCGGGTCGGCGGCGCGGGTACCGCCGGCAGCCAGTGCAGCCGTCAGGGTGAGCAGGCACGATAGTGAGATCAGCTTGTTTGACATCATCTTCCTCTTCATGGTGGTTGGGATGTGCCAAGGATTGCAGGCTCGCCGGAGCGGCAGGGGAAAAGGCGACGAATCGACAGCCGGGCCGACGAGTTGCATGCGGCGCCAATGTGACCGCTTCGGCCTGCCCATGGAGCGGAGGCGGCGCTACAATACCGGCCATGATGCTCAACACGACAACACCGACCGGTCCGCTGCCATGCCGCGCGCGATAATCGCCGACGACGAGCCACACCTCGCCGATTTCCTGCGCGAGCAGCTTGGGCTGCTGTGGCCGGAACTGGAAATTGTGCACGTGGCGGAAGACGGCATCGAGGCGGCCCGGTGCATCGCCGATCTGAATCCCGACCTGGCTTTCCTCGATATCCAGATGCCGGGCATGAGCGGACTGTCGGTGGCCCAGGGGATCGAGGGCCCGACCCGGGTAGTCTTTGTAACGGCCTATGACCAGTATGCGCTGCAGGCGTTCGAACACGCAGCGCTCGACTATCTGCTCAAGCCGGTCGGCAGCGAGCGGCTTGAGCGCATGCTGGCACGGCTGAAAACCGCTTGCGCCCCAAGCGTGGCCGACGCCAGGCTTGCCGATGCGCTTGCGCGGCTGATGGCACCAGCCCCTCAGGCGCGCCTGCGCTATATCCGCGCCGGCCAGGGCGAGCTGACCTTCCAGGTAGCGGTGGACGAGGTACTGTTCTTCCACGCCGATGATAAGTACACGGTGGTGCGAACCGCGGTCGGAGAGCGGCTGATCCGCACCTCCATCGTCGAGCTGACATCCCAGCTTGACCCCGACCAGTTCTGGCAGGTGCATCGCTCTACGCTGATCAACCTGGACTACCTGGAAAGCACGCGGCGGGACGAAATGAGCCGCCTGTTCGTGCGGATGCGCGGGCATGCGGCCGAGCTGCCTGTCAGTCGCGCCTACGTCCACCGTTTCAAGGCCATGTGACCTGGCGCTGCGCCGTGTATCTCTTCCAAACGGAACAGCGAGCCCATGGCTCGCTGTTTATCGAGAAATCCTGGTCGGGGTGAGAGGATTCGAACCTCCGGCCTCTACGTCCCGAACGTAGCGCTCTACCGGGCTAAGCTACACCCCGACTGGTTCGAGGCGCCTGAAACATTCTGCCTCGGGAAGTATTACTATAATTTTGCTTAATGGTTTCTGTCAACAGTGAAGCTGCACAGTTGCAGCAGGCTTGATTTGTACACGCTGTCGGGCAAACCGGAGATTGCTTCCGCTGCGCGCTTGCCGGCCTGTTCCGCCTGCTGGCGGGTATAGTCCAGCGCGCCGCTCGAGGTGACGGCTGCCAGCACCGCTTCGAACTGGGCTTCGTCGCCGTGCTCGATGCAGTTGCGCACCAGCTCGCGTTGTTCCGGGGTGCCGTGGTCCATCAGCCAGATCAGCGGCAGGGTGGGTTTACCCTCGCGCAGGTCGTCGCCCAGGTTCTTGCCGATCTCGGCGGCGTCGCCGGCGTAGTCGAGCACGTCGTCGATCAGCTGGAAGGCAGTGCCCAGCGAGCGGCCGTATTCGCCGGCCGCTTCGACCTGCTCGTCATTGGCGCCGGCAATCAAGGCGCCCAGTTCGGCGGCGGCTTCGAACAGCTTGGCGGTCTTGGAACGGATCACCTTGAGGTAGCTCTCGTGCGTCACGTCCGGGTCATGCATGTTCAGCAGCTGCAGCACTTCGCCTTCGGCGATCACGTTGGTAGCGTCGGACAGGATGCGCATGATCTGCATGTTGTCGAGAGCGACCATCATCTGGAACGAGCGCGAATACAGGAAGTCGCCGACCAGCACCGAGGCGGCATTGCCGAACAGGGCGTTGGCGGTCTGACGGCCGCGCCGCATTGAGGATTCATCGACGACGTCATCGTGCAGCAGGGTAGCGGTGTGGATGAACTCGACGACCGCCGCCAGCTCATGGTGGGCGCTCCCGCGGTAGCCGTAGGCATTTGCCAGCAGCAGCACCAGCACCGGCCGGATGCGCTTGCCGCCGGCACTGATGATGTACTCGGCGATCTGGTTGACCAGGCTCACTTCCGAGTGCAGGCGCTGCCGGATCACCGCATTGACGGCATCCATGTCAGTGGCGATCGATTGTGCGATGGTGTTCTGGGCGTGTTGGGTAGCGGCTGACAAGGCGAACCTGCAATAAACAGTGAGTATTTGGTTAAGTGCGGATTATACGACATGCAAGGGAAGGGCGTCCCACTGATGACTACCGGGTAGCCAAGGGGGCTCGCGGCCGGTGCCGGGCGCGGGCGTTGCCACCGCGCTACGGTGGCCGGCCGGCTCATCCGAAATAGTGGCGCCGTTTTGACGCGCTGCAGCGAGTTATGTATAATCCTCTGTTCCCCGGCATCCGAACAGTTCAGCGTCTCTGACGCCGGCGAGATTCTTTTAACATTTGATGAGGTTTCTAATCATGTACGCGGTCATAAAAACCGGTGGCAAGCAGTATAAAGTTGTCGCTGGCGAAAAACTTAAAATAGAACAGATACCGGCTGACATTGGTTCCGAACTCACGATCGATCAGGTCCTCGCCATTGGCGCGGGCGACAGCCTTAAGTTTGGGGCTCCGCTGGTCGAAGGTGCAACGGTTCTGGTGAAGGTGATTTCCCAAGGTCGCCACGACAAGGTGCGTATCTTCAAGATGCGTCGTCGTAAGCACTACCAAAAGCGTCAGGGCCACCGCCAGAACTACACCGAAATCCAAGTGGTTTCGATCAACGGCTAATCGCCGACCGGTCCATCAGTTCAGTCATCAAGGAGTAAGTAAATGGCACACAAAAAAGGCGGCGGTACTACCCGCAACGGCCGTGACTCAGAAAGCAAGCGCCTCGGCGTGAAAGTCTACGGCGGCCAGGCGATCAACGCCGGCGGCATCATCATCCGTCAGCGCGGCACCCCAGTGCGCGCCGGCACCAACGTCGGCACCGGCAAGGATCACACCCTGTTCGCGCTGGTCGATGGTCATGTCAAGTTCGTCAAGCAAGGCGTGGGCTCGAAGCAGTTCGTGACCGTCATTGCTAGCGAAGCAGTCGCAGCGTAATTTACGCATGCATGCGCCGCGCAAGCGGCGCTCTTTGTAAGGCGCAAGCCTTCCATCGAAAGGCTCTGCCCAAGGTAGGGCCTTTTTAGTTTTTAAGCGGTTACCATCATGAAGTTTATCGACGAAGCAAGAATTGAAGTCATCGCCGGCGACGGCGGCAACGGGTGCGCCTCGTTTCTCCGCGAGAAGTTCCGCCCGTTCGGCGGCCCGGACGGCGGTGACGGCGGCAAGGGCGGCTCGATCTACGTGGTGGCCGACCGCAACATCAACACCCTGGTGGACTTCCGCTATTCGAAGACCCACCACGGCAAGGACGGCGAACCAGGCCGTGGCTCCGATTGCTACGGCAAGGGCGCTGAAGACGTCTACCTGCGCATGCCGGTGGGCACCCTGATCATCGACGACGTCAACGGCGAAATCGTTGCCGACCTGACCGAGCATGGTCAGAGCGAACTGCTGGCCAAGGGCGGCGAGGGCGGCTGGGGCAACATCCACTTCAAGACCTCGACCAACCGCGCGCCGCGCCAGAAGACCGAGGGCAAGGAAGGCGAGCGCCGCACCCTGCGCCTGGAGCTGAAAGTGCTGGCCGACGTCGGCCTGCTGGGCATGCCGAACGCCGGCAAGTCCACCTTCATTACCGCCGTGTCGAACGCCAAGCCGAAGATCGCCGACTACCCGTTCACGACGCTGCACCCGAACCTGGGCGTGGTGCGCGTGTCGCACGAGCGGAGCTTCGTGATCGCCGATATCCCGGGCCTGATCGAAGGTGCGTCCGAAGGCCTGGGCCTGGGCCACCAGTTCCTGCGCCACCTGGCGCGTACCGGCCTGCTGCTGCACATCGTCGACCTGTCCTCGTTCGAGACGAATGTCGATCCGGTCAAGGAAGCCATGGCACTGGTCAAGGAGCTTGAAAAGTACGACGAAGAGCTGTTGAACAAGCCGCGCTGGATCGTGCTGAACAAGCTCGACGTGCTGGACGAGGCCGAGCGCAAGAAGCGGGTGAAAGACTTCGTCAAGCGCATGGCCTGGAAAGGCCCGGTGTTCGAGATCTCGGCACTGAACCGCGAAGGCTGCCAGGAGCTGATCAATGCGATCTACCTGCACCTGGAAGAGAAGCGCCACAGCGCGCAGCGCGCCGAAGAAACCTCGATGACCGAGGAAGCGCGCGGCATCTCGTCGATCGATCCGGAAGACCCACGCTTCAAGATCCTTGAAGACTAAGCTGGCCGGCGCAGCACCCGGCAAGCGTACCAGCCCCGGCATCAGCCGCGGCTGGCTGCGCGCCCGGGTGCTGCAACTCGTCGCCACCGCCAGCTCGCTGGCGGCACTGGCGGCATTGCTCGATCCCGACCGCATTGCGTCGGCGATGGGCGTATTTCTCGTCGGCGTGAACGGCTATAGCCAGTTCTACGCCATCTACGTCGGAGTCCGGCTCGCTATCGCACTGCTGGCACTTTTGGCAGCCAGGCGGGGCGACCAGCCCATCCTTGGCGACCTCACCGCATTGTTCCTCCTGGCCCAGCCGGCCGGGCGCCTTGTCGCAGCTTTCGCGATCGGGCTGCCGAAGGGGGTATTATTAGCAGTCAGCGCGGTCGAGTTGTTGGCGGGACTTTCCCTGCTGGCCTTGCGCCCGCGAGGAAAAATACTGTCGCCATGAATCCAGCCCTCCAGCAAGCCTCGCGCATCATTGTCAAGGTCGGTTCCTCGCTCGTCACGGACGAGGGCAGGGGCCTGGACCACTCCGCCATCGCCCGCTGGGCCTCCCAGATCGCCGCGCTGCGCGGCCTCGGCAAGGAAGTCGTGCTGGTGTCCTCGGGCGCCATCGCCGAGGGCATGCTGCGCCTCGGCTTCGGCAAGCGCCCGACCGATATCCATGAACTGCAGGCCTGCGCCGCCGTCGGCCAGATGGGCCTGGCGCAAATCTACGAGCACAGTTTCCGCGCGCATGGCGTCAAGACCGCCCAGGTGCTGCTGACCCATGCCGACCTGGCCGACCGTGAACGCTACCTGAACGCGCGCTCGACGCTCACCACTCTGCTGCGCCTGGGCGTGGTCCCGATCATCAACGAGAACGACACGGTGGTCACCGACGAGATCAAGTTCGGCGACAACGACACCCTCGGCGCCCTGGTGGCCAACCTGATCGAGGCCGACGTGCTGGTGATCCTGACCGACCAGCGCGGCTTGTTTTCGAGCGACCCGCGCAAGGACCCGACCGCGCAGCTGATCGCCGAAGGGCAGGCGGGCGACCCGGCATTGGAAGCGATGGCCGGCGGCGCCGGCTCCAGCCTGGGCCGCGGCGGCATGCTGACCAAGGTGCTGGCGGCGCGCCGCGCCGCGCGCTCTGGCGCCCACACCATCATCGCCTGGGGCCGCGAAGACGAGGTGCTCACCCGCCTGGCCAGCGGCGAGGCGATCGGCACCCAGCTCACTGCGCCCACCGGCCGGCTGACCGCGCGCCGCCAGTGGATGATCGACCACCTGCACACCACCGGCGAAGTCGTGATCGACGCGGGCGCCGCGCAGAAGCTCACGCGCGAAGGCAAGTCGCTGCTGCCGATCGGCGTGGTCGCCGTACGCGGCGAGTTCGGGCGCGGGCAGGTGATCACCTGCATCGACGAAGCCGGCCTGCCGCTGGCGCGCGGGCTGACCAACTACACCAGCAGCGAAGTGCGGCGCATCATGCGCCATTCGTCGGCGGAGATTGAGCGCATCCTTGGCTATGTCGAAGGGCCGGAGCTGGTGCACCGGGACAACCTGGTGCTGCTTTAGGAGTACGCACCAGCGTGGTGCGTGCGTTGCTGCAGGGCGACAAAGAGTAGGCAACAGGGTTCCGTAAGTACGTTAATTTTGCCGTGTGGACACAAATCCCGTAGACTGGCCATGCGCCTCGCATGATTTCGAGCATTCCCTCATGCGTCCTTGCCCGACTTACGAGACCTGTCATGAAACTCAGCCGTAAACTACCCATCGTATTTGCCGCCGTTACCCTGGTGGTTGCCTCAGCCGGCTTTTTTGGCATGAGCCAGATGAACCACGCTGTCAAAACCTATAACGCCGCGGTGGTGCAGTCCACCTATGCCCAGCGCGTGGAAGGCCTGTTGTCGCAGTTCCGCCTGCAGACGCAGGAGTGGAAGAACACCCTGTTGCGCGGCAAGGATGAAGCGCAGCGCGTCAAGTACTGGAACGCCTTTCAAAAAAACGAGGACGAGATTGCCAAGAACGTCAAGGACTTGGCCGCGGCCATGCCGGCCGGCGAAGTGCGCGAGCTCTTGACCCGGTTCGGGCAGGCGCACCTGAAGATGGGCGAGGGTTACCGCCGCGGCTACGCCGACTTCACGGCTGCCGAATTCGATTCCGCCGCCGGCGACCGCGCAGTCAAGGGCATGGACCGGGCCCCGGCCGAATTGCTGGTCAAGGCGCATGAGGCGATGTCAAAGCAGACCGCCGGTTCCGTGCTCGAAGCCGAAGCAGTCGGCAAGCGCGCCACGCTGCTCAGCTACGCGCTGATGCTGCTCGGGTCGATCGTGGCCGTGATCGCCGGCGTCGTGGTGTCGCGCTCGATTACCCGTCCGCTGGAAGAAGCCGTCGACGCCGCGCAAAGCGTGGCCGCGGGCGACCTGCGCACCAAGATCGAGGTGCGCAGCAACGACGAAACCGGCCAGCTGCTGCAGGCCCTGAAGGACATGACCGGCAGCCTGCAGCACATCGTGGCGCAGGTGCGCGGCGGGGCCGAGACCATTGCCGTGGCCTCGAGCGAGATCGCCAGCGGCAACCTCAACCTGTCGTCGCGCACCGAACAGCAGGCTGGCGCGCTCGAGGAAACCGCCTCGTCGCTGGAAGAGATCACATCGACCGTCCAGCAGACCGCCGACAACGCGCGCCAGGCCAACCAGCTCGCCATTTCGGCCTGCGATGTGGCCGCCAAGGGCGGCCACATGGTCGAGCAGGTGGTGGGCACCATGGCTTCGATCAGCGAGTCCTCGCGCAAAATCGTCGACATCATCAGCGTCATCGACGGCATCGCCTTCCAGACCAACATCCTGGCGCTCAATGCCGCGGTCGAAGCCGCGCGCGCCGGCGAGCAGGGCCGCGGCTTTGCCGTCGTGGCGAGCGAAGTGCGCAATCTGGCGCAGCGCTCGGCGACCGCCGCCAGGGAGATCAAGGCCCTGATCGGCGACTCGGTGCAGCGCGTTGAAGCCGGCAACCGCCTGGTCGGCGAGGCCGGGGTCACGATGGGCGAGATCGTCACCAGTGTGCGCCGCGTGATGGACATCATCGGCGAGATCAGCACGGCCAGCGCGGAGCAGGGCGCGGGCATTGCCCAGGTCAACATGGCCATGAGCGAGATGGACGACGCCACGCAGCAGAACGCCGCGCTGGTGGAGGAAGCCGCAGCGGCGGCGCAGTCGCTGCGCGAGCAGACGCTGGCGTTGACCCAGGTCGTCTCCGTCTTCAAGCTCGAAGACGCGCGCGAGGCGCGCGTTGCCGGCAAGGCAGTCGTGCACCGCGCAAGAGCGCGCCTCGGTGTGGCCTAGGCCGGCGAGGGCGTCCGTCCTCGGGTAAGATGACAGGCGTGCCCCGGTTGCATCGACCGCGGCGCGTCTTCTTCATCTACCCACATAACCCATGAACCCGACTTCTCCCTCCGCTGTCGTCCAGGCGCAGCTCGATGCCTACAACGCCAAGGACCTCGACGCGCTGATGCGCACCTACGCGCCGGATGCGCAGCAGTTCGCGCTGCATGGTGGCATGCTCGCGCAAGGCATCGATGCCATCCGCCCGCGCTACCAGGAACGCTTTGCCGAACCGGATTTGCATGCGCGCCTGCTCTCGCGCCAGGTAGCAGGCAACTTCGTCACCGACCTTGAAATCGTCACCCGCAACTTCCCGGAAGGACTGGGGACGGTGGAGATGCTGTGCGTGTACGAAGTGGTGGACGGGCGCATCGTGCGCGCCTCGTTTGCGACCGGCGAGAAGCGGATGTCCTAGGCGTCGTCGCGCGCCAGCTCCGTCGCATTGAGTGTGGGCGTCGCTGCCGGATCGAGCACGCCGGCCGGGGCCGGCGTCTTGTCGCGGAATTCGCACAGGTCGGCGATCAGGCAGTTCCAGCACTTGGGTTTGCGCGCCACGCAGGTGTAGCGGCCGTGCAGGATCAGCCAGTGGTGGGCGTCGTGTAAAAAAGCCTTGGGCACGAACTTGAGCAGCTTCTGCTCGACGATGTCGACGTTCTTGCCCGGCGCGATACCCGTGCGGTTCGACACCCGGAATATGTGGGTGTCCACCGCCATGGTCGGCTCGCCAAACGCCGTATTGAGCACCACGTTGGCGGTCTTGCGGCCCACGCCCGGGAGCGACTCCAGCGCCTCGCGCACGGGCGGCACCTCGCCGCCGAACTGGTCCACCAGGATCTGGCAGGTGGCGATCACGTTCTTCGCCTTGGTGTTGTACAGGCCGATGGTCGCGATATACGACTTGAGTTCGTCCAGGCCCAGGTCGAGGATGGCCTGGGGCGTGTTCGCCACCGGGTAGAGGCGGCGCATGGCCTTGTTGACGCCGACGTCGGTCGATTGCGCCGACAGCAGCACCGCGATCAGGAGCTCGAAGGGCGTGGTGAATTCGAGCTCGGTGGCCGGCTTCGGGTTGGCGGCGCGAAAGCGCGTGAAGATCTCGAGACGTTTGGCGGCGTTCATGGTGAGCGTGGGCTTACTTCTGGTCGGGCGGATTGCCCGCCGCCTTCTGGCGCGCGCGCTCGATCGCGGCGGCGATGATGGCGCGCTTGCGTTCTTTTTCCGCCAGTTCTTCCGGCGTGTTGGTGGCCTCCGCCGTCACCGCGCGCATCTTCTCCAATGCCTTGGCGGCCAGCCGCGCATCGTTTTCCGCTTTCTCGCGCTGCAGGCGTTCGCTGCGGAAGTCATGGCGCGCACGGGCGGCATCGGCGGCTTCCTGCGACCAGGCATCCCAGCCGGTCGTGTTCGTGACCGGCAGCATCGAGATGCAGTCGACCGGGCAGGGCGCGACGCACAGGTCGCAGCCGGTGCACAGGCTCGGCAGGATGGTGTGCATCTGCTTGGCCGCGCCCAGGATGGCGTCCACCGGGCAGGCCTGGATGCACAGGGTGCAGCCGATGCAGAGCGACTCGTCGATGAAGGCGACCGGGCGCGGGCGCTCGATGCCGTTGGCGGGATTGATCGGGATGACTGGGCGGCCCGTCACGCTGGACAGGCGCCGCACGCCCTCGATGCCGCCTGGAGGGCACTGGTTGATCGCCGCTTCGCCGCGTGCGATGGCCTCCGCGTACGGCCGGCATGCGGGATAGCCGCATTTCGTGCATTGCGTCTGCGGCAGCAGGTCTTCGATCTGGTCGGCGAGGGTCTTGGTCACGGCGCGCGGGTGCGGGGAAAGCCGACATTATCCGCCAAAACCGGGGCCGGTGCGAAGTTCGCCGGCGCACGCAACCAGCGTGCTTGAGCGAACAGACTTTGCGGCGTGTGCGTGGTGTACTGGAGCCATCGACGCCCTTACAGGAGCTCACATGAACAAACTCATCGTTTCGGCCGTGGTTGCCGCGGTGCTGGCCGGTGGCGCCGCGGCCCAGGTCCACCAGCGTGGCGAACAGGAAGCACGGGCCCAGCAGGTCAAGCAGGCAGAAAAGACGGGGCGCTACCGCAGCGTGGAAGCCAGCGGCCAGCTCAAGCGCGGCGAACAGCTGCCGCCGCGCTACCGCACGCATCATTTCGTAGTCGAGAACTGGAAGGCCCGCCGCCTGACGGAACCGCCACGCGGGCACCAGTGGGTGCACGCCGGGAGAGATTATGCGCTGGTGTCAATTGCGACGGGGCTGGTGACGGAGGTGTTGGTGGGGAAGTGATTCTTGCGCTGACACTGCTTACGCAAAATTGGGTTCCCACCTGCGCGGGAACGACGGTTTATAAGTTGGGAGTACTATCCAGGGCAGCGTTTGGCTACGTTCCTATGCTCGTCACTCCCGCGAAGGCGGGAGCCTGATTTTGTCATGCAGCCACCACCCCAAACAAACATGCCGAAGCTAAGCTTCGGCATGTTTTACATCTTACGCATGCGTAAGGCGATCAGGCATGCGCCCGAATGAACTCGCCAATCTTCGGGCAAATGATCTCGCGCCAGCGGCGGCCCGAGAAGATGCCGTAGTGGCCGCATTTCGGCGCCTCGAAGTCGAGGTGCATTTCCGGAGGGATGCCGGTGCACAGGTCATGCGCCGCGCGGGTCTGGCCGGCGCCCGAGATGTCATCCAGCTCGCCCTCGACGGTGAACAGCGCCACCGTGGTGATGTCCTGCGGGCGCACCAGCTGGCCGCCGACTTCCCAGGTGCCCTTCGGCAGGCGGTGTTCCTGGAACACGGTCTTGATGGTGTCGAGGTAGTACTCGGCCGGCATGTCGAGCACGGCGTTGTATTCGTCGTAGAACTGGCGGTGCGCTTCGGCCGAATCGTCGTCGCCCTGCAGCAGGTGCGAATAGAACTCGCGGTGGCTCTGGGCGTGGCGGCCCGGGTTCATCGCGATGAAGCCGGCATGCTGCAGGAAGCCCGGATACACCTTGCGCCCAAAACCAGGGTAGTTGCCCGGCACCGAATAGATCACGGTGTTCTCGAACCACGAAAAGGGCTTTTCGACAGCCAGGTCGTTGACCGCGGTCGGCGACTTGCGCGGGTCGATCGGGCCGCCCATCATGGTCATGGTCTTCGGCAGCTTTGGATCCTTGTTGGTCGCCATCAGCGATATCGCGGCCAGCACCGGCACGGTCGGCTGGCAGACCGAGATCACGTGCACGTCAGGGCCGAGGTGGCGGATGAAGTCCTGCACGTAGAAGATGTAGTCATCCAGGTGGAACGGTCCATCCGACAGCGGCACCATGCGCGCATCGGTCCAGTCGGTGATGAACACGTCGTGCTCGGCCAGCAGCGCGCGTACGGTGTCGCGCAGCAAGGTAGCATGGTGGCCCGACAGGGGCGCGACGACCAGCACGGTCGGCTGCTTCAGGGCAGAAAAAGCCTGGTCGCCCAGGTCTTTCTTGAAATGGAGGAGCTTGCAGAATGGCTTGTCCACCACGGTCTGCTCGATGATGCCGACATCGGTGCCATCGACGGGGACGGTCTTGATGCCGAAGGCCGGCTTTTCATAATCCTTGCCGAGGCGATACATCAGCTCGTAACCGGCGGCGATACGTTGCGAGAACGGCGTGTGCGCGAACGGCGACACCGGGTTCGAGAACATTTTCGAGGACGCGTCAGCCCACTGCATCAGGGGGGTGAGGAAAGTGCGTTGCATCTCGTGTAGTTGGTAAAGCATAAAGTGTTCCTTCGGTAGGCTAAGCGCGTCGCAATCGTTTGCGCGTGACTGCGGTTGATTATAGGGGATATGATTTACTTGTGGAAACAGTCGTTTTCACTTCCCTGCGCTCACAGCTCCCTTGTAGCATATTTGTGCACGCTTGTTCGGTGAGGCTCCCCACATAACCGGAAATGCGTACGTCTGGAGCGCTTTTTCGTCGCCACGGCGTTACGGAACGATGCGATTTTTCTACTAGATGCCAACCCGATAAGGGTAAAAAAATGCCGCCAGGCTTGCACCGGGCGGCATGTTCAACGCATAACCGTGATCAGTCGAAGACCGGGCTCTCGACGCCGAGGATCTTGTGCAGCTTCGGCGAGGTCGTCGTGTACTGCATGTGGATCTTCTTGTCCGGGAAGATATAGGGCGCGGCGCCGAAGGCGGCCAGCGCGGCTTCGTGGAAGCCCGACAGGATCAGCTTCTTCTTGCCCGGGTAAGTGTTGATGTCGCCCACGGCGAAGATGCCCGGCACGTTGGTTTCGAATTTTTCGGTATCCACGACCTTGAGCTGCTTGCGCTCGATGTCCAGGCCCCATTCGGCGATCGGACCGAGTTTCGGCGACAGGCCGAAGAAGACCATCAGCATGTCCAGCGGCACGCGGCGGGTAACGCCATCGGCGCCGGTGACCTTCACTTCGGACAGCTTGCCATCGGTTTCATCGAAGCCCACCACCTGGCCGGTGATCAGCTGCATCTCGTATGCGTCGCACAGGGCCTTCATCTTGGCCACCGAGGCCGGGGCCGCGCGGAAGTCTTCGCGGCGGTGCAGCAGCACCACCGATTCGGCCTTGCCCACGAAGTTCAGCGCCCAGTCCAGCGCGGAGTCGCCGCCGCCGCAGATGACCAGGTTCTTGCCTTCGAAGATCGAAGGATCCTTGACGCGGTAATGCAGCTGGCTGCCTTCGAACTTCTCGATGCCGTCGACCTTCATCGTGCGTGCCTGGAACGAGCCGACGCCGGCGGCGATGAAGATGGTCTTGGTGATGAACTGGGTGCCCATCGAGGTCTCGACGTTGAAGCGGCCGTCTTCGCGGCGCTGCACGGTCGTGACTTCCTGGTTCAGGTGGAAGGTCGGCTCGAACGGCTCGATCTGCTTGAGCAGGTTGTCGGTCAGTTCCTGGCCGGTGCACACCGGCACGGCCGGGATGTCGTAGATCGGCTTGTCCGGATACAGTTCCACGCACTGGCCGCCGACGGCCGGCAGCGAATCAATGACGTGGGCCTTGATTTCGAGGAGGCCGAGTTCGAAGACCTGGAACAGGCCGACCGGACCGGCGCCGATGATCACGGCGTCGGCGTCGATCGCACCGGCGAACGAGCTGTTGGGAGCGATGCTGCCCGCTTCGTGGGAGGCACTGATAGTCATGCGCTTAAATCCTGTGGTTTTTTGGGTGTGGGTGTGACGGTGGCCGCTAGTGTGCCACGATTGACGAACCTGCGCTGACGCCAGGCCCAGGCGGGCCCGGCTGTTCGGAGCTTAGCGGGCCAGCTGGTCCAGCTTGTCCTTGACGTCTTTCCACTCTTCCGCGTCGGGCAGGGCCGGCTTGGTCTTGGTGATCGACGGCCAGAAGCGCGACAGGTCGGCGTTAATCTTGATGAATTGCTGCTGGTCCGACGGCACGTCTTCTTCCGCGTAGATCGCATTCACCGGGCACTCGGCGACGCAGACGGCGCAGTCGATGCATTCGTCAGGGTCGATGGTGAGGAAATTCGGGCCTTCCCGGAAACAATCTACCGGGCATACATCGACGCAATCGGTATAACGACAGCGGATGCACGATTCGGTGACAACGTGGGTCATAACAGTCCTATTTATTGGTAAGGTGTCGCGTCGCCGGGCGTGGGGGCGCGTCGACAACCTGCTGCGCGTTGCACTGGCGGTCTGCGATGCTCGCTGTACTTCTAGTCCAGCTGTGCTTCTCGACCGCCATTGCCGCCGCTCGCGACGGTTGTCGAGGCGCCCTGGTGGCGGCCGGACATGGCAAAGCACTGTATTTTAGGGCAATTCCCGCTTTCCGACAAATTGGCCTTATACACAATATATATAAGCAAATGTTGGCCGTGACGGCGCACAACAGGACGCCGCCAGGGCCAATTTCGCTTCAGGCGGCGCTGCGCAGGCGCCCCAGCAGGGCCTGCCAGTCGCCGCCGCTGCCGTCCTCGCGCACGCAGACCGTATGGCAGCGCGGCCCGTCCTCGACCGTGATTTCCCAGCGCGGCATGTCGGCCCCGACCGGGCAGACCGGCGCGGCCGAGAAGAAGTCCAGCCGGCCCAGCAGGCCTTCGAGCTCGCCGCCGATGGGGTGGTGGGCGGTGTCGAGGTCATAGGCTTCGGCCAGCCCGGCGAAGCCCCCGCAGGCGCGCGCGCTGATCTTCATGATTGGTCCGCCATGGCGGACACCGGCAACGCTGCGGCGGCTGGAACGGGGCAGTCGCCCATGCGGCCATTGGCCGCGCACCAGCGCGCCAGTGCCCGGGCTTCGCCGTCCAGCACCTGGTCGACCTTGTGATATTCGGGCAGGTTCATGGTGCCGCAGCAGGCGCGCCGGTCCTGGCGCGCGCCGGGCGCGTCGCAGACCTTGGGGGCGAGGCGCTCGCCGCCGATCGCTGCCGCCGAGCCTTCCGGCGGCGGCTCCACCACGTCACGTCGCCCGAACTGGTTGCGGATGAAGGCGGCGTAGCTGGCCGGCTTGCCGTCCTCGGCGACGATGCGCAGCATTTCGTTGACCACGTCCACATAGGTGGCGGCGCGGTCGGGCGCGGCGATCAGGGCGCGCAGCAGCAGGCCGCGCAGGTAGGCCGCCACCCGGTGCAGCACGGCGGCGCAGTCATCGAACAGCGGGTTGCGCTCGTAGGCGAACATGTCGGCCAGCACGTCGTACATGGCGCCGGTGAAGACCTGCGAGATTGCGTGCACCTGGGTGCCGGCCTGGCCGAGGGTCAGGTCGTTGTCGGCGTTGCGCAGGCCGGTGGCGCCGCCCAGCGCCAGGCCGAACTGCTCGGCGATGTCGCTGAGATAGGTCTTGTCGTGAAGGTGGGCCTTGGTCTGGGCGACCACGGCTTCGCAGTGGTCGAGCTGCGACAGGGTCAGGAAGATCGCGGTCATGTCGCCGAAGGCTTCGTGCAGGCCGCCGGTCTGGGGCGGGGCGTCGGCCAGCAGCCATTGCGGCTTGAGGCCGTCGAGCACCGCATGCGCGGTCTCGTGGGCCACGATGTCGAAGGAACGGCAGGTGTACACGCGCGCCTCCTCACCAGTGGTTCCATTCGGGATGAAATCGCCGAACTTCAGGCAGGCCTGGCTGCGGCTGTAGAACGCGTTCATCACGTTCGGCAGGCCGTAGGGGAAGACCGTCAGCGGGCGCGTGTCCATGCTGGTGTTCCACTGCCAGGGCAGGGGCATCTCGAGGCCGGCGCCGAGCAGGGCGCGCTGGTACATGGTCAGGGTCTGGCGCACCACCGAGAAGGTGTGCACCGCGTCGAACTGCGGGGTGTCGGGCTGGGTAACGAAATCGCCGAAGGCGTTCGGCTCGACCGGGTCGATGCCGGGGCTGCCGGGCCCGATGCGGGCGTCGCGCGGGCCGGCCAGGACCGGGCCGGGCAGGTAGGCGCGGCGGGTGCCGATCTCGCCGACCGACGGATCCTGCTTCCACATCAGCACGCGCGCGCCGAAGGCATGCGGCAGGGGCGGGGCTTCGGCCGAGACCTCGTCCTCCCGGGTATCAGGTGCAGTGCCCGGCGCAGGCTCCGGCGCGCCCGGCTGCTCGAGCAGCCGGGCGGCGCGGTGCTGGCGCTGGTAGGGCGCGCTGGGCGTGGGGGTGAAGCGGGCCGGCGGCTGGTCACGATCAAGCGTGGCCAACGCTTCCGGCAAGAGGGCACCTGGTTTCATGACGGCTCCTTGCGAAATGTCGGGCGGCCCGACCATGTTCGCGCGCTGGGTAATGCGGGCATTGAGCACTATCAATTGATTTGGAACGGAAGCGGCCCCATGTGGCGGACTGGCCGAGTTCGCTTCCAACTGGCATCATGGCGGACTGTCTCGCAATGAATGAAGGAAAGCCCAGCATGTCGGAAATCAGCATCGTCCAGGAACACAGCCTCAGCCCGGAACAGGCGCGCGCAGCGGCCCAGCAGGTGGCGCAGCGCATCTCGACGGAATATGGCCTGGAATGCAAGTGGGAAGGTGACGTCCTGCGCTTCGAGCGCAGCGGGGTGGAAGGCGCCCTGACCCTGGACGGCGGGCGCGCCGCCATGCAGATCCGACTGGGCTTTTTCATGAGCGCCTTCGCCTCGGCCATCGAGGCCAAGGTGGCGGAGAAGATGCGCAAGGTGTTCATGCCGGCCTGAGCCGGCAATTGGGGCGCCCGCCGCCCATCGGGTGGCCCCGCTTTAGCCTTTCAGTTCTTCGATCAGGTCGATGTACTGCTGCATCGCGTCTTCCTGCGAGGTGCCGTTCAGGGCAGCCCAGGCGTCGAACTTGGCGCGGTTGACGAAATCGGTCATGCCCGGACGCTCGCCGGTGGCGTCGCCGCTCGAACCCTGCTTGTAGAGCGCGTAAATCTTCAGCAAGGTCATGTTGTCCGGACGTTCCGGCAAATTCTTGGATTCGGCCTGGGCCTGGGCGAACTGTTCTTGCAAGCTCATGAATACTCCTGTGGTGGTTGCGTTGGCAATATGGTAATGCCGGGGCATCTTAGCGCAGGAGGAGCGCGTTCACGCCCAAATGGGGCGAACTTTAGAGGGGATGCTCGGGGGGGGAGGTAGGGTGGTCGGCTCGGCCGACCACCCTACGAATCACACGTTGCCGCGCGTTTTATACGGCCAGCAGTTCCACGTCGAAGATCAGGGTCGCGTTCGGCGGGATCGCGCCGCCGGCGCCGCGTGCGCCATAGCCGAGGCTGGCCGGGATGGTCAGGCGGCGCTGGCCGCCGACCTTCATGCCCTGCACGCCTTCGTCCCAGCCGCGGATCACGTGGCCGGCGCCCAGCGCGAACTGGAACGGGTCATTGCGGTCCTTGCTCGAATCGAACTTGGCGCCGGCCGTGCCGTCGTCGTTGCGCAGCCAGCCGGTGTAGTGGACGGTGACGTGCTGGCCGGCTTTCGCCTCGGCGCCGTCGCCGACGACGGTGTCTTCGTATTGCAGGCCGGAATCAGTGGTATTGGTGGACATGGTATTCCCTGTTGTTCAAGTTGAACGGCGATTGTAGTGCATCGCCGGAAGGCCTGCCAATGGCCGCGCCATCACCTGCGCCGGCCCGCGATGTGCGTAGAATGGCAGTCATGCAAACCAAGCAAGCAAGGAGCCGCGATGCCTTTTCCTCTCCAGACGGCGTGCCGGGTGGTCCAATGAAAGGCGTCGGCCTGGCCTACCGCCGCGCTCTGCGGGCCCAGTTCTCGCGCCGCATGCTGCTGCTGTCCAGCGCGCCGCTGGCGCTGTCGCTGGTGCTGTGGGGCGCGCTGCTCTGGACCGGTCTGCAGCCCTTGCTCGACTGGCTGCACGGTGCCTTTGCCGAATACAAGATCTTCCAGCACACCGGCGGCATGCTGGCCATGCTCGGCCTGGGCGTGCTGAAAGTGATGGTGGTGCCGCTGCTGGCCATCGCGCTGCTGCTGCCGCTGATCATCGGCTCGGCCCTGCTGTTCATGGGCGTGATCGCGATGCCCGTCATCGAGCGCCACGTCGGCAACAACCATTACCCGAAGCTGGAAAAAAAGCAGGGCGGCTCTTTTCTTGGCAGCGTGGCCATCAACGGCGGGAGCACGGCGGTGTTCGCGGTGCTGTGGCTGTTCACCTTGCCGCTGTATGCGGTGCCGCCGGTGGCCTGGCTGGTACAGGCCTGCCTGTGGGCATGGGTGACCTCGCGCGTGATGAGCTATGACGCGCTGGCCGCGCACGCCAGCGTGGACGAGCGCCACGAACTGATGCGCCGGCGCCGCGGCGCGCTGCTGGGGATCGGCTTTGCCTCGGGCCTGGCCGGCGCCCTGCCGGGCATTGCCTGGATGGGCGGGGCGCTGCTGTCGGTAGTGCTGTTTCCCTTCCTGGCGCTGTTGTCGCTTTGGCTCTACATCATGATTTTCCTGTTCGCAGGGCTCTGGTTCCAGTACTACTGCCTGGGGGCGCTGGAAGAGATGCGCGGCAGCGCCCTGGTGCCGGCGCAGGCCTGAACGCAGGTCCCGGGCGGCGTGTCAGGACAGCGCCGGAGCCTTTGTAGGACTGCATGCCGCTCAGCTAACTCTGCCGTTGTTTTTCTGCGAAAATACATCGCGCGGATCAAAATTGTTAAACCGCGTCTCGCGCGTAACGTATTGATGTGGTGGAATGATACCTGTGGTGGTGCAATCTGGAGTGAGTTTGCGCCGCCCGTTTTTGCGAACTGACGACGACGCAATCACTCGAACAAACCAGCAGCAACGATGGCGAGCAGGTTGGCGGGGATTGAGCGCAGCATATTGAATCAAACCGGTTGAGCCATCATGGAAAGTATCCGCCGTTTAGGACGGCCTAGTAATGTATTCCGCGCGGTCGGCAAGTGGCGCGGACGTTCCGCCCCAGCTGGCGGCGCACCTGTGCTCGCATCCGCGGGCGGCAGCGACCTTCCCTTGTACGAAGCCTTCCCGCATCTGGCCGTGGCCGGCGGCGCAGACGCGTCCGGCAAGACGCCGGGCGGCGAGCCGCTGCCTCCGCCCGAGCCGCCGGACGGCCCTGACTCGCCCGAGGGCGCGCCGGAGCCGGTGCCGCGCAAGCGCAACTTCAAGCTCTGGCTGTACGGCAGCTTGCTGGTACTGCTGGCGCTGCTGGCCGCCTGGACCGTGCTCGAGGTGCGCAGTTCGCGCATCCAGGCCAAGATCTTCGCCGGCATGGCCGCCGACCTGGACTTCCGCATGGAGAAGGGGCCGAGCAAATCGATCCGCTTCCCGGGCGCGAGTCCCTACGATACGCGCCTGGGCTATGCCAGCCTGCCGGCCTACCTGCAAAAGCTGGAGTCGCGTGGCTACCTGATCGATTCGCAGGCGCGCATTTCGCCAAAGATGGCCGAGATGGCCGACCGCGGGCTGTACGCCACCTACCACGAGAAAACCAAGGTCGGCCTCGAGATCCTCGATTGCCGCACCCAGCCCCTGTTCGCGTCGCGCTTCCCCGAGCGCTTCTATCACAAGTTCGACGAAGCGCCGTCGCTGCTGGTGCAAAGCCTGCTGTTCATCGAGAACCGCGAGCTGCTCGACCCGGCCTACCCGCACCGCAACCCGGCCATCGAATGGGACCGCTTCTCGAAAGCGGTGTTCGACAAGACCCTCAGCAGCGTCGGCCTGCGCGGCGCCGGGCGCGTGGCCGGCGGCAGCACGCTGGCCACCCAGATCGAGAAATACCGGCATTCGCCGGAAGGCCGCACCGGTTCGCTGCACGACAAGATCATCCAGATGTCCTCGGCCACGCTGCGCGCTTACCAGGATGGCGAAGACACCACCCGCGCGCGGCGCCAGATCGTGCTCGACTACCTGAACACCGTGCCGCTGTCGGCCAAGCCGGGCTACGGCGAAGTCAACGGCATCGGCGACGGCATGTGGGTCTGGTACGGGCGCGACTTCGACCAGGTCAGCCGCATGCTGAAGGGGCCGATGAATACCCCTGACGCCGTCACCGCCTACAAAGAGGCGCTGTCGCTCATGATCGCGCAACGCCGCCCGGCCTATTACCTGGGCGCCGGAGAGAACGATCTAGAGACCCTCACCAACAGCCACCTGCGCGTGCTGGCGCAGGCGGGCGTAATCTCGCCGCAGCTGCGCGACGCCGCACTCGAGGTCCAGCTGCACCCGTCCCAGGCCTCGGGCGTGGCCGCGCCCGGCGCCGATGCCTTCGTGTCGCGCAAGGCCGCCAATGCGGTGCGCAACCACCTCGGCTCGCTGGTGGGCGACGCGCGCCTGTACAACATCGACCGCCTCGATCTGTCGGTGGTCTCCACCCTCGACGCCCAGGTGCAGGCGGCCGTCACCGATGCGCTGCGCAAGCTCACTGACGCCGAGCATGCGAAGGCGGCCGGCCTGACGGGCAAGGGCCTGCTCGGCAATGGCGACCCGGCCCAGGTGGTCTATAGCTTCACGCTGATGGAGCGCGGCGAGCATGTGAACTACCTGCGCGTGCAGACCGATAACTACGACCAGCCGCTCGACATCAACGAAGGCGCCAAGCTCGACCTCGGCTCGACCGCCAAGCTGCGCACCCTGGTGACCTATCTCGACATCGTCGACCAGCTGCACAAGCGCTTCGAGCCAATGGATAAAATCGGCCTGATGGGCGTCGAAGTCGACGCCAAAGACCGCATGTCGCAATGGGCGCTGGAGTATTTCCGCACGCTGCCCGACCGCGCCGACCGCGGCCTGGCGCCGATGCTGGCGGCCGCGATGGAGCGCAAGTATTCGGCCAACCCGGGCGAAGCCTTCTTCACCGGCGGCGGCCTGCACACCTTCGGCAACTTCAGCAAGCTCGACAACAGCCGGATCATGACGGTGACCGAGGCGCTGCGCAATTCGACCAACCTCGTATTCGTGCGCATGATGCGCGACGTCGTACGCTACTACATGTTCCAGCTGCCGGGTTCCTCGGCCCAGCTGCTGGCCGACGCCGACGATCCGCGCCGCGCCGAATACCTGGCGCGCTTCGCCGACAGCGAAGGCAAGGTGTTCATGGCCAAGTTCTGGAACAAGTACAAGGGCAAGACCCCGGCCGAGATCGAGACGCTGCTGTTCTCGACCGTGCGTCCGATGGCCTCGAAACTGGCCGCGGCCCACCGCACGATCGCGCCGAATGCCTCGCTGGCGCAGTTCGCCGAGTTCATCGACAAGTCGCTGCCGACGGCCAAGGACATGGATCCTGACCGCATCCCGAAGATGTACGAGATGTACGACCCGCGCAACATGTCGCTGGCCGACCGCGGCTACGTGGCCTCGGTCCACCCGCTCGAGCTGTGGCTGGTGAGCTACCTGCGCATCCATCCGAAGGCCGGCTGGACCGAAGTGACCAATGCCAGCGTCAAGGAGCGCCAGGAAGTGTATTCCTGGCTGTTCAAGACCCACCGCAAGCATGCCCAGGACAACCGCATCGCCGGCCTGCTCGAAGTCGAAGCCTTCCTGAAGATCCACGCGCAGTGGAAGAAGATGGGCTATCCGTTCGACTCGCTGGTGCCGTCCTACGCGACCACGCTGGGCGCCTCGGCCGACCGTCCGGCCGCGCTGGCCGAGCTGATGGGCATCATCGTCAACGGCGGCATGCGCAAGCCGGTCGAACGCATCGATTCGCTGCACTTCGCCAAGGACACCCCTTACGAAACCCTGGTGAAACGCGCCAAGGGCGGCGGCAAGGAACAGGTACTCTCGCCCGAGGTGGCGCGCGCGGTGGCTGACGCCATCCAGGGCGTGGTCTCGGACGGCACCGCCAAGCGCGTCAAGACCGCCTTCGTGCAGCGAGATGCCAGCGTGATTGCCCTGGGCGGCAAGACCGGTACCGGCGACCAGCGCTTCGAGGTATATGCGCGTGGTGGCCGCGTGCTCGAGTCGCGCTACGTGAACCGCTCGGCGACGTTTGTCTTCAACATCGGCGAGCGTTTCTTCGGCAGCATGACCGCCTATGTGCACGGTCCGCAGTCGGGCAACTACGACTTCACCAGCGCACTGCCGGTGCAGCTGCTGGTCACGCTCGCCCCGAGCCTGATGCCGATGATCGAGCCGCCTCCGGGCAGCATCGCCGCCCAGCGACAGTGCGTCCGCTGAAGGGAAGCGGTATCGCCGTCAAGCGTGCGGTGACGCGCGTGCGCCAGTTTTCCATCGTATCCCTGCGCGACCTCCTGGTCGCGTCGGGGCCGACGCTGCTAGCTTGCATCACGGTGGCGGTGCTTGCCTACCTGTGGGTCGATCCGGCTCCGCCGCGCCGGCTCACCATGGCCACCGGCCAGTTCAACAGCGCCTACGAAGAATTCGGCCGCCAGTATGGCGCGCTGCTGGCGCGCGACGAGATCGCCTTGACGCTCCAGCCCTCGCTCGGCTCCCACGACAACCTGCAGCGCCTGATCGACGGCCAAGCCGACATCGCTTTTGTCCAGAGCGGCTCGACCGAAGACGCCCAGGACGCGCCGCGCCGCGACACCTCCGGGCTGGTCTCGCTCGGCAGTTTGTTCACCGAACCGGTGTGGCTGTTCCTGCGCGAAGGCGCGGGCGTCACCCACCTCATCGATTTAAAAGGCAAGCGCATCAACCTGGGGCCGGAAGGCACCGGCGTGCCGCGCCTGTTCCGCCAGGTGCTGGACGCCAACGGCATCGCCCCCGCCGAGCTGCGCATCGGCGCGCTGGAGAACACGCCGGCCACGATGGAGCTGCTGGCGGGCCGCATCGATGGCCTGGTCTTCAGTTCGGCGCCGGAAGCGCCGCTGATCCAGATGCTGCTGCAGACCCCGGGCATCCGGCTGTTCAACTTCACCCAGGCCGACGCCTATACCCGGCGCCTGCCTTTCCTGACCCATGTGGTGCTGCCGCGCGGGATCGTCGACCTCGGGCGCGACATCCCGGCCCAGGATTACCACCTGATCGCGCCGACCGCGACCCTGGTTGCACGTGAAGACCTGCATCCGGCGCTGGTGGGCCTGCTGGTAAAGTCGGCCGGCGAGATCCACGGCAAGGCGGGCTGGTTCCAGCAGCAGGGCCAGTTCCCCTCGCCGAAATACACCGAGATCCCGGTGGCGGCCGAGGCGGCGCGCTACTACCGCGACGGCCCGCCCTTCATGCAGCGCTACATGCGCTTCTGGCTGGCCAATCTGTTCGAGCGGCTGTGGGTGGTGGCGGTGGCGCTGGCGGCCTTGCTCATTCCGCTGTCGAAAATCGTGCCGCCGATTTACGTCTGGCGCGTGCGCTCGCGCGTCTACCGCTGGTACGGCGAGCTGCGCAAGGTCGAGCAGGACCTCGAGGCCACGCAGCCGGAGGGGAGGGAGGCTGCACGCGAAGGCCTCATGCAGCGCCTCGACGAGATCGAGGAAAGCGTCAACCACATCTCGATCCCGCTGGCCTATGCGGAAGAACTCTACCGCCTGCGCAGCCACATCAATTTCGTGCGCGAGCGGGTGCGCGGCACGATCGACCAGCATGGGCTGGCCACCCAGCCAATGGCAAAATAGCAAAGCATAGGCGGAAACGGATTACACTGGCGGACTTTGTCCAGATTCCCCGAGGAAGCCATGATCCGTCGTCCCTTGCCCGCTCTTGCGCTGGCCGCGCTGCTGGCCTGCGCGGCAGGCGCGCAAGCCGCCAACCAATCCAGCGGCGCAGCCGCTGCCGACGCGCCGCTGCAAAAGCGCAGTCCGCGCGAGGCCTATACCAAGTACGAATACCGCATCCCGATGCGCGACGGCGTCAAACTCTTCACCACGGTCTACGTGCCGAAGGACGCCTCCAAACCTTATCCCTTCCTGGTGCAGCGCACCCCCTACAGCGCCGGCGTGGCGGCGCAGGGCGAGCAGCGCTATGGCGTGGACTGGTTCCCCGCGGCGCTCAGCCCCACGCCCGAACTGGAAGAGTCCGGCTACATCTTCGTGACCCAGGACGTGCGCGGGCGCTTCATGTCCGAAGGCGCCTGGCAGGAGATGACCCCCCCACCTCAAGGCCAAGCGCGCCGCGGGCGAAGGGCAGGAGAGCGCGGACATGCACGACACCGTCGAATGGCTGCTCAAGCACGTCCCGAACAATAACGGCCGGGTCGGCATCTGGGGCACCAGCTACCCGGGCTTCTATGCCGCGGCCAGCATCATCGATTCGCACCCGGCGATCAAGGCCGCCTCGCCGCAGGCGCCGATCGCCGACCTGTACATGGGGGACGACTCCTACCACGGCGGCGCCTTCATGCTGGCGGCGAACTTCGATTTCTACGCCTCCTTCCTGCCGATGAAGAACCCGACCCTGCCGCCAAAAGTCCGCGCCGGTTTCGACTACGGCGAAGCGGACGGCTACGACTTCTTCCTCAAGCACCTGACGCTGTCGAACATTCTTGCCACCATGAGCGCCGAGCAGCGTGAGCTGCTGGTGCCGACCATCGAGCACGACACCTACGACGAATTCTGGCGCTCGCGCGACATCACGCCGCACATGAAGAACGTCAAGGCGGCGGTGCTGACGGTGGGCGGCTGGTTCGATGCCGAAGACCCGGCCGGCCCCTTCGCCATTTACAAGGCGGTGGGCAAGCACAACCCGGGCACGTCCAACGCCCTGGTGATGGGGCCGTGGGTGCATGGCGGCTGGGCGCGCAGCGACGGCGCCCGTCTCGGCAACGTGTCCTTCGATGCCAAGACCAGCGACTACTTCCGGCGCGAGATCCAGTTCCCCTTCTTCGAGCAACACCTGAAGGGCGCCAAGCCGGCGCGCACCCTGCCTGCGGTGACCGCGTTCGAGACCGGCACCAATGTCTGGCGCACGTATGCGGCGTGGCCGCCGGCGCCCGCCAGGGCGCGCACGCTCTACTTCGGTCCGAACGGAACGCTGGGCTGGCAGCAGCCCGCGGCCGGCGGCGCGGGATACGACGAGTACATCGCCGACCCGCGCAAGCCGGTCCCCTATATCGGCTACGCGGCCACTGGCGTGCCGCGCGAGTACATGGTCTCGGACCAGCGCTTCGCGGCCACCCGTCCGGACGTGCTGGTGTACCAGAGCGAGGTGCTGGACGAGGACGTGACGATCGCCGGGCCGGTGGTGCCAAAGATGTTCGTGTCGACCACGGGCACCGATGCGGACTGGGTGGTCAAGCTGGTCGACGTGTATCCGGCGGCCTATCCGGCGGCGCCTGGAGTGGAGCGCAAGGGCAACGACGTGGGGCCGCCGTCGGTCAACATGGGCGGTTTCCAGCAGCTGGTGCGCGGCAATCCATTGCGCGGGAAATTCCGCAACAGCTTCGAAAAGCCCGAGCCGTTCACGCCGGGCAAGCAGGAAGCGCTCTCCTTCGAGCTGGGGCAGGTGAACCATACCTTCCGGCGCGGCCATCGCATCATGGTGCAGGTGCAGAGCTCGTGGTTCCCGCTGGTGGATTTGAATCCGCAGACGTTTACGCATATTCCGTCGGCCAGGCCCGAGGATTTTAAAAAGGCGACGCAGCGCGTTTACCGCGGGCCCGGGGCGGCATCAGGATTGCAGGTGCTCGTGATGCCGTAGGGTGGCCGGCTTCGCCGGCCGGGCGTTCAACGAACACGGAATAATCACGGTGCGTCGTTATCACCGTGATGTGAACGCGTGGGCAAGAACTTGCCCACCCTACGGTGTGCGGCTACGCTACTTGCGTGGGAAGAGCGTAGCGCGTACCGCCCGGCGCACCGTAGTCGCCGGAATCAAGTCCACCGCCAGCTTGCGCAGGCGCGCCGCCTCGCCGTGGCGCCCGCGCTCTTCGAGCACCGCCAGCACCTGCCGCACATCGTTCGCATAAATGTCGATTTGCGACGGAATATACATGGTGCGTCCATGCTGCCGGCGCCAGCGCGAAAACGCCTTCATGAGGAAGCAGCTGCGCTCGCGGATGGTCTCTTCGGGCGCGGGCAGCAGGCGCTCGGCCAGCGCGTAGTCGCCGGCGGCGATGATGGCCGGCAGCGCAATATCGGCGCAGGCGAGCAGCAGGGCGGGATCGGCGCGTTCGAGCCCCACGCACAGGACATGCGTCTCTGGGCTCCTTCCCAGCGCGTCATTGATGGCCACCACGTCATGGAACAGCCCGCGCTTGCCCTGGCCTGCCAGCAGGAGGGCGATATCGCGTTCGCGCACCGCCACCAAGGCTTCCAATGCAGGCGGATACTCCTCGCCCAGGTCGACCCAGGCGTAGAGCGCATACGACAGGCGCACGCCGTAGAGCGTTGGATCCTCTTGGAGCGCGTGGTCATGGAACCACTGGAACTCGCGCAGGGCTTCCTCGTACCTGCCGTCGGCGGCCAGTTCGCTGGCGGCGTCCAGGCGTGCCTGTGCATCCACCGTCATGCCCCGATCCAGGGTAGCCCGGCCTTGCACCAGCCGCTGATCGTCTTGCGGTGGCCTTCGGCGTCGCGGTCGCCCTCGAAGCCTTCCAGGATGTCGTAGGACTCGGCAAACCCGTGCTCGGTGGCGACCCGGGCGCTGTGGCGCGAGCGCACGCCCGAGCGGCACAGGAACAGCAGTACCTCGTCCTTGCGCGCGACCTGCTCGAGCTGCGCACCGAATGCGGGATTCGGCTGGCCGCCGGGATAGGTGGCCCACTGCACCGCCACGTGCTGGGACTCGGGCACGGCGGCGCGGCCGACCCAGTCGCGCTCGGCATTGGTGCGGACGTCGACCAGCTTGACGCGCGGGTCTTGCTGTAGCAGGGCGAACGCTTCTCCGGGCGTGACCGCGCCGGCATAGGGCTGGCCGGCGGCGCGTTCGCGGGCGGCGGCAAGAATGGACTCAGGTGTGCTCATGATGGGTTGATCCGTTCTGGACGAGAAAAAGCGTTGCACCAACTTGGTTCGGTGTATCCTGCGCTGCGATGGTGCACGGTAGCTGAATTTGCACCAAATCGGTGCATGCATGCACCGGGGTACAGGCACCGGTTGGTGATGATTGTATGGCCAAACATACAGGCATCCAACGAAGCTTATGGCATTTACTCATAACGACAGCCTGGCACAGTTCATGCTTTAAAGTACATCATGTGGTCGCGCTACCGAGGACTTGGAGCGCGGTCCCCCTTTTTCAATCAGGAGATACGAATGGCAAAGACGGCTGCAGACGTAGTGCAAATGATTAAAGACAACGAAGTCAAGTTCGTTGATTTCCGCTTCGCCGATACGCGTGGCAAAGAGCATCACGTGACCGTTCCCGTCTCGCATTTCGACGAAGACAAATTCGAGTCGGGCCACGCCTTCGACGGTTCGTCGATCGCGGGCTGGAAAGGTATCGAAGCCTCGGACATGCTCTTGATCCCGGATCCGCTCACCGCCAACATCGATCCGTTCATGGAAGAGACCACCCTGTTCATGCAGTGCGACGTGATCGAACCGTCGGACGGCAAGGGGTATGACCGCGACCCGCGCTCGATCGCCAAGCGCGCCGAAGCCTACCTGAAGTCCTCGGGCATCGGCGACACCGCCTATTTCGGCCCGGAACCGGAATTCTTCATCTTCGACTCGATCCGCTGGAAGATCGACATGTCGGGTTGTTTCGTCAAGATCGATTCCGACGAAGCCTCGTGGTCGACCGACAAGGAAATCGAAGGCGGCAACAGCGGCCACCGCCCGACCGTCAAGGGCGGCTATTTCCCGGTCCCGCCGGTCGACAGTTTCCAGGACATGCGTTCGGAAATGTCGCTGATTCTCGAATCGATGGGCATTCCGGTCGAAGTGCACCACCACGAAGTGGCCGGCCCCGGCCAGAACGAAATCGGCACCAGGTTCTCGACCCTGGTCGAGCGCGCCGACTGGACCCAGAACATGAAATACGTGATCTGGAACGTGGCCCACAGCTACGGCAAGACCGCCACCTTCATGCCCAAGCCGATCAATGGCGACAATGGCTCGGGCATGCACGTGCACCAGTCGGTCTGGAAAGACGGCAAGAACCTGTTCGCAGGCGACGGCTATGCCGGCCTTTCGGAAACCGCACTGTTCTATATTGGCGGCATCATCAAGCACGCGCGCGCCCTGAACGCAATCACCAACCCGGGCACCAACTCGTACAAGCGCCTGGTGCCTGGCTACGAAGCCCCGGTCAAGCTGGCCTATTCGGCCCGCAACCGTTCGGCCTCGATCCGCATCCCGCACGTGGCGAACCCGAAGGGCCGCCGCATCGAGACCCGCTTCCCTGACCCGCTGGCCAACGTCTACCTGTGCTTCGCCGCGCTGCTGATGGCCGGCCTGGACGGCATCCAGAACAAGATCCACCCGGGCGAAGCGGCAACGAAAGACCTGTACCACCTGCCGCCGGAAGAAGACAAGCTGATCCCGACCGTCTGCGCTTCGCTCGAAGAAGCGCTCGAAGCCCTGGACAAGGACCGCGAGTTCCTGACCCGTGGCGGCGTGTTCTCCGATGCCATGATCGATGCCTACATCGAGCTGAAGATGCAGGAAGTCCAGCGCCTGCGCATGACCCCGCACCCGGCCGAATTCGACATGTACTACTCGGCGTAATCGATCAGGCAAGCCGGCTGTCGCGCCCAGGCGTCAATGGGTGTAAGCAGCGGTAACAAACGCGGGGAAAGCGAGGGCTTTCCCCGCGTTTTTTCATGCTTGATGTATAGTCGGGCCGGACTACAATGACTGCACGTTTATTGTGCAAATTAATTTCTGATGGGAACGACAATTACTTCATTCCGCCGTCTTGCCAGCGCGTTGGCAATACTCGGGCTCGGCCTTGCGCTGGCGCCCGCCGCACAGGCCCAGGTCTACAAGTGCGTGGACGACCAGGGTCGCGTCGAATTCACCGACCAGAACCGCCGCGGCTGCAAACAGCTTGAGAGCCTCTCGCCGGTTGCTTCGCCGGCGCCGGTGCGCGCGTCCGCGCCGATTCCCGCGGTACGCTCACCGAACCCCGGCAGCTCCGGGCCCGCCCCGGCCGCGACCCCGGCCAGCTTCCCGCGCGTGGACACGGCCCAGCAGCGCGCGCGCGACGACGACCGCCGCGAGATCCTCAACGACGAGCTGCGCCTGGAAGAGAAGAAGCTGGCGGACCTGCGCCGCGACTTCAATGGCGGCGAGCCCGAACGCCAGGGCAGCGAGCGCAATTACGCCAAGTACCAGGAGCGCGTGGCCGGCATGCGCCAGGAGATCGGCCGTACCGAAAGCAATATCGCCGCGCTGCGGCGCGAGATCGCCAATATCAGATGAGCCCCGCGAGCGAGCCCGGCGTCCCGGCACGCCCCTGCGCCAGGTTCGCGGGCCTGGACTTGCTGGCCTCCAGCGTGCTGCTGGTCGGGCCCGAGGTGGAAGTGCTGTACGCGAACCCGGCGGCCGAGAACCTGCTCGAGCTCTCGCTCAAGTCGCTGCAGCGCAGCCCCCTGCCGGAGCTGTTCGCCAACGGCCCCGAGCTGGCCGCCCTGTGCGCCCAGGCGCTGGCGCACCAGTATGCCGACCTGCGCCAGGACCTGACCCTGCACCGCACCGGACGCGAGCCGCTGCACGTGAACAGCATCGTCAGCGCACTGGGCGAGGGCGAGCTCCTGATCGAGCTGCGTGAGAACGTCCAGCAGCTCAAGCTCGACCGCGAGGAGCGCATCCTCGACCAGAGCCAGGCCAACAAGGAACTGATCCGCAACCTGGCCCACGAGATCAAGAATCCGCTCGGCGGCATCCGCGGCGCGGCGCAGCTGCTCGAGCTCGAGCTGCCGCCGCTGCACCTGTCCCAGCTGTCCGAATACACCCAGGTGATCATCAAGGAGGCCGACCGCCTCCAGACCCTGGTCGACCGCCTGCTGGCGCCGCATCGCAAGCCCCATATCGTCGGCGACGTCAACATCCACGAAGTGTGCGAGCGCGTGCGCAGCCTGATCCTGGCCGAATTCCCGTCGGGCCTCACGATCCGGCGCGATTACGACGCCTCGATCCCCGAGTTCAGGGGCGACATGGAGCAGCTGATCCAGGTGGTGCTGAACATCGCGCACAACGCGGCCCAGGCCCTGAAAGGGCGCATTGCGGCGGGCGATGCCGAGATCGTGCTGCGCACCCGGGTGGCGCGCCAGGTCACCCTGGCCAAGGTCCGTTATGGGCTGGCATTAGACTTGCATATCATCGACAATGGACCGGGCATCGCGCCCGAGATCCGCGACCGTATTTTCTACCCGCTGGTGTCGGGCAGGGATGGCGGCAGCGGCCTCGGGTTGACGCTGGCGCAGACCTTCGTGCAGCAGCACCTGGGTGTGATCGAGTGCGAAAGCCGGCCAGGACTGACGGATTTCCGGATACTGCTGCCCCTGCCATAAGCGGGCGCCAGCATCCGCCCCGTGAGTCCCCATTGAATCGTACTGCGTGACCGACGGGAACCACGACTACATGAAACCAATCTGGATTGTCGACGACGACGCATCGATCCGCTGGGTGCTGGAAAAAGCCCTGGCGCGCGAGAGCCTGGAGACCCGCAGCTTCGCCAACGCGCGCGACGCCATGGCCGCTTTTGAGACCGATACGCCGCAGGTGCTGGTGTCGGACATCCGCATGCCGGGCGAATCCGGCATCGACCTGCTGGGGGCGGTCAAGGCGCGCCATCCCGGCCTGCCGGTCATCATCATCACCGCCTTCTCCGACCTCGATTCGGCGGTCGCCTCGTTCCAGGGCGGCGCTTTTGATTACCTGGCCAAGCCCTTCGATATCGACAAGGCCGTGAACCTGATCCGGCGCGCGCTGGAAGAGAGCCTGCGCGAAGCCAGCGTGGAAGCGGCGCCCGCCGAGACGCCCGAGATCCTCGGCCACGCGCCGGCGATGCAGGAAGTGTTCCGCGCCATCGGCCGCCTGTCGCAGTCGAACGTGACGGTGTTGATCACCGGCGAATCGGGGACCGGCAAGGAACTGGTCGCGCGCGCCCTGCACAAGCACAGCCCGCGCGCCCAGCAGCCTTTCATCGCGCTCAATACCGCGGCGATCCCGAAAGACCTGCTGGAGTCCGAACTGTTCGGCCACGAGCGCGGCGCCTTTACCGGCGCGCAGGCGATGCGGCGCGGCCGCTTCGAACAGGCCGAGAACGGCACCCTGTTCCTGGACGAGATTGGCGACATGCCATTCGATCTTCAGACGCGTCTTCTGCGGGTGCTCTCGGACGGCCACTTCTACCGGGTCGGCGGCCACCAGCCGGTGAAGGCCAATGTGCGCGTGATCGCGGCCACCCACCAGAACCTCGAGCAGCGCGTACGCGACGGCCTGTTTCGCGAAGATTTATATCACCGCCTGAACGTGATCCGCCTGCGCCTGCCGTCCCTGCGCGAACGCAGCGAGGACATCCCGGTGCTCGTGCGCCACTTCCTGGTGCAGAGCGCACACCAATTGGGCGTCGAACCCAAGCGCATGAGCGAACCGGCGATGCGCTACCTGGCCGGACTCGAATTGCCGGGCAACGTGCGCCAACTGGAAAACCTGTGCAACTGGATCACCGTGATGGCGCCCGGCCAGACGGTCGAGGTCAAGGATCTGCCGCGCGACCTGACCCAGAGCCAGGCCGCGCATGGCATCCTGCTCGATGACGGCCTGGCCGGCGCGCCCGCTGCGGCGCCACGCGCGGCGCCTGCGGCCACGGAGTCGCTGCCGGAAGGCTGGATCGGCCTGCTCGAACTGCAGGCCGCCGGCATGCTCAGCGCCGGCCAGACCGACGTCATGGACACGCTTGGCCGCCAGTTCGAATCGGCCCTGATCAAGACTGCGCTCAAACACACGCATGGGCGCAAGAACGATGCCGCGATGCGGCTCGGGATCGGCCGCAACACGATCACCCGCAAGATCGTGGAGCTCGGGATCGACGGCGCACGGGAAGAGTAGGGCGGATGGTGTAAGCTGGCGCATCGTGTATTAACTGTCCCTATCCCTATCCCTATTCATGTTGATTAATTGTGTCGCCTACCAAGAAGGCAAGAAGCTGTCGGACATACCCGTCGAGGACATCAGCGAAGTTTTGAAGCAGCCGGAAACCTTTGTCTGGGTTGCCATGCGCGACCCGGACAAGGCAGAAATCAGCACCATGCAGGAGGAGTTCGGCCTGCACGAACTGGCCGTGGAGGACGCGGAGCGCGGCCACCAGCGTCCCAAGATGGAAGAATATGGCGACTGCGTGTTCGTCGTTGTGCAGGTGGTCGAACTTGCAGGCGACGAGCTCAGTGTGGGCGAACTGTCGGTTTTCGCAGGTCCCAATTACGTGTTGTCGGTAAGGCGCGACGCCAACCAGGGATTTCTTGGCGTACGCGCGCGCGCCGAGCGCGAGCCCCACCAACTGCGCAAGGGAGCGGGCTTCGTGCTGTACGCGCTGGTCGACGCGGTTGTGGACCGCTATTTCCCCGTGGTCGACATGCTCGACTCCGAGCTGGAATCGATCGAGGATCACATCTTCGGCCAGATAGGCGAGCAGCGCGCCAACGTCGAACGCCTGTATGCGCTCAAGCGCAAGGCCCAAGTTCTGCGCCACGCCGTCATTCCGCTAATGGATGCCGTCGGTCGCCTGTATGGTGGACGGGTGCCCGGCGTGGTCGTCGAGACGCAGGAGTATTTTCGCGACGTGCATGACCACCTGTTCCGCATCGCCGCGCGGCTCGATGCAATCCGCGACACCATCAACACCGCGATCCAGGTGACGCTATCGATGGTGGCAATCGAAGAGAACGACATCAGCAAGAAGTTGGCCGCGTATGCGGCGATCTTCGCCGTGTTTACTGCGTTCGCGGGGGTATGGGGAATGAACTTCGAATTCATGCCCGAACTGAAGTGGAAATACGGCTATCCGATGGCCCTCGCCACCATCGCCATCGTGTGCGGCTACCTGTACTGGCGCTTCAAGAAATCCGGCTGGATCTAGCAGGGTGGGCGGCTCCACCCCTTATCGGGATTCGGATGATCTCAGTTCCCGGCGGAGCCGCCCATCCTACGGGCCGTGGCCGCGGCCCCGCCGCAGGCGAAAACCACCAGCACGATAGCCAGCCACTGCATGCCGGTCAACCGCTCCCCGAGCACCAGATACCCCGCCAGCGCCGCGAAGGCCGGCCCCGCACTGACCAGGATTCCGAACACCCGCTGCGGCAGGCGTCTAAGGGCCGCCATCTCGAGCGAATAGGGCAGGGCACTCGACAGCACCGCGACCGCCAGGCCGCCCATCAATACCGCGGGCGCCAGCAGCCCGGCGCCGGCATGCGCCACGCCGAACGGCACCGTGAACAGCGCGGCCACCAGCATGCCCCAGGCAACCGCCTGTCCCCCGCCGAGGCTCGATACCCGCTTGCCGAACACGATATACATCGCCCAGCAGAAGGCCGCGCCCAGCGCATACATGACACCTAGCGGGTCCAGGGGCGGGACGCCGTCGTGGAAAGGCGCCAGCAGCCACAGGCCGAGGGCAGCCAGCAGGACCCACGCGAAATCGCGCGCACGGCGCGAGGACAGCACCACGACCGCGAGCGGGCCGACCACCTCGATGGCCACCGCCACGCCGATCGGGATACGCGCAAAGGCGCCGTAGATCAGCAGGTTCATGCAGCCCAGCATCAGGCCGTAGACGAGCAGATTGAATGCGTCGCGGCGCGCGGGGATCGTGCGCCAGGGCCGCACGATGGCCAGCATCAGCACCGCGGCCAGGCCGACGCGCACGGCGGTGACGCCTTCGCTGCCGACCAGCGGGAACAGGCCCTTGGCCCAGGCGGCGCCGGCATTGACCGACACCATCGAGGCCAGGATCGCCAGGCCAGGGCCGAGCGTCCGCGGAGGGGTTCCCGCGACAGCCGTCATGCAGCCATCGCCAGCGCCACGGCTTCGGCCACGCGGATGCCGTCCACCGCCGCCGACATGATGCCGCCGGCATAGCCCGCGCCTTCGCCGGCCGGGAACAGGCCGCGCGTGTTCAGGCTTTGCAGGTCGCCGTCGTTGCGCTTGATGCGGATCGGCGAGGAGGTCCGGGTCTCCACGCCGGTCAGCACCGCGTCTTCCTTGTAATAACCCTTGATCTGCTTGTCGAAGGCCACGAAGGCTTCGCGCATCGCCACGATCGCATACTCCGGCAGCGAAGGGGCGAGGTCGGTCAGGTGCACGGCCGGGCGGAACGACGGGATCACCGAGCCGAATTCCCTGGAGGGTACGCCACGCACGAAGTCGCCCATCAGCTGGCCCGGCGCGTCATAGGTGCTGCCGCCCAGCAGGAAGGCGCGCGACTCCAGCTCGCGCTGGAAGGCGATGCCGGCCAGCGGGTGGCCCGGATAGTCGCTAGGGGTGATGCCGACCACGATGGCGCTGTTGGCATTGCGTTCGTTGCGCGAATACTGGCTCATGCCGTTGGTGACGACGCGGCCTTCTTCGCTCGACGCCGCCACCACGGTGCCGCCCGGGCACATGCAGAAGCTGTAGACCGAGCGGCCATTGGAGGCGTGGTGCACGATCTTGTAGTCGGCCGCACCCAGGATCTTGTTGCCGGCGTTGGGACCGAAGCGGCAGACGTCGATCAGCGACTGCGGGTGCTCGACCCGGAAGCCGATCGAGAACGGCTTGGCCTCGACGTAGACGCCGCGCTCGTACAGCATCTCGAAGGTGTCGCGGGCGCTGTGGCCGATGGCCATGACCAGGTGACGGGTCGGGATTTCCTCGCCATTGGCCAGGCGTACGCCCTGGACCTGGCGCACGCCGTTTTCCTCGGCCACGTAGATGTCGTCCAGGCGCGTTTCAAACCGGATCTCGCCGCCCAGCGAAATGATCTCGGCGCGCATCTGCTCGACCATTTTCACCAGGCGGAAGGTACCGATGTGCGGCTTGCTGACGTACATGATTTCTTCCGGCGCGCCCGACTTGACAAACTCGGTCAGCACCTTGCGGCCGTAATGCTTCGGGTCCTTGATCTGGCTGTACAGCTTGCCGTCCGAGAAGGTACCGGCGCCGCCTTCGCCGAACTGCACGTTCGACTCGGTATTGAGTTTGCGCTTGCGCCAGAAGCCGAAGGTATCCACCGTGCGCTCGCGCACCACCTTGCCGCGCTCGAGCACCAGGGGGTTCAGGCCCATCTGCGCCAGGATCAGCGCCACGAACAGCCCGCAAGGACCGGTGCCGACCACGATCGGTCGCGGGGTGCCGGGGGCCGGTTTGCTTGCCGCCACGAACTTGTAACCGGTGTCGGGCGAGGGGCCGACGTGCTGGTCCTTGCCAAAGCGCGCCAGCACGGCCGCTTCGTCGCGCAGCTCGACATCGATCGAATAGATCAGCACGATCGCCGACTTCTTGCGCGCATCGTAGCTGCGCTTGAAGACCGTGAAGTCGACCAGCTCGCAGCTAGCGATGCCCAGGCGCGCCAGGATGGCCTCGCGCAGGGCGGAATCGGGGTGGTTGAGGGGGAGTTTGAGGTCGCTGATTCGGAGCATAGGTAGGAGCGTGGTTGCTAGTGAGGCAACAATAAGAAGACGGGCCAAACCGCTATTTTACCCAAAGCCCGCTACCACGGAGAAAGAAGGCAGGGCCGGCGCTTCCCTTGCCTCTCCCTTTCGGCGGGGCAAACGAATATGTATGAAATGATAACGTTGTTTGCCTACAACGCTCATGGTGCAAATATTTGGAGGCCCCGGCTCATGCGCGCCGAATTTTTGTTGCTGTATTGATCAGATCGGCTCATATACAGATATCTGCGTCATCACGACGCTAACTACGGGCAAGTCGCAGCCATCGTGCGGCCTGTTGCGCGTATTTGCCCGCCGCACCTTGCGCCGGGTCCGGCATCCCGATAATGCATCAGTTCGTTAAGCGTCAATGAAGATTACAGCCAATATGTTGTTTTCGGCCCAGAACGCCCCGGGTGCTCAATTGACACTTTTACTACCGGTATGGTTTTATGTATAAATTCAAATAACGTTTTCATTCAATTTACAGTTATTTGAGACTGCTCGTACTAGCGGTCAGAGTACGAAAGAATGACACCGCCGAAAAGCGGTGGATATACACATGTAGTGACTTGGCTGTACTCACAGACATCCTCCAATCCCGCCCGGGAGAGATTCCGGGCAGGGCGCGCAGTCGGCGCCCGGGTTCGATGGAGACAGCCGGCCCCCGGATGGCATGCCAGCCAGAGGCCGGTAAGAAGAAAAACCACCCTAAG
Organism: Telluria sp. ZB4P37; assembly: GCF_059685855.1. Taxonomy (NCBI): domain Bacteria; kingdom Pseudomonadati; phylum Pseudomonadota; class Betaproteobacteria; order Burkholderiales; family Oxalobacteraceae; genus Telluria; species Telluria sp. ZB4P37. The sequence goes on along the minus strand of NZ_JCASID010000020.1, from coordinate 10,874 downwards.
AAAAGCCCAGAAGGAGAAGTACTCATGACGTTCAAATTGAAGTCGCTGCCGTTCGCAGTTGCCGCCGTGGTCGCCAGTGGCGCCCTGGTCGGCGCACCGGCGTTCGCGCAGACCACTGACACCGCAGCACCAGCACAGCGCGTGGTCGTGACCGGCTCGCTGATCAGCCGCGCCAACACCGAAACGCCGGCACCGGTCCAGGTGCTGACCGCAGCGGACATCCAGAAGAGCGGCAAGACCTCGGTCGCCGAACTGCTGACCGACCTGGCCGCCAACGGCGCGGGTACCCTGGGCACCGGCTTCGCCGGCGCATTCGCCAATGGCGCATCGGGCATTTCGCTGCGCGGCCTGACCGTGGGCGCGACCCTGGTCCTGATCGACGGCCACCGCATGGCGCCGTACCCACTGTCGGACGATGCACAGCGCTCGTTCGTCGACGTGTCGGCCATCCCGTTCGACGCCATCGAAACCATCGAAGTCCTGAAGTCCGGCGCATCGGCGCTGTACGGCTCGGACGCGATCGCAGGCGTGATCAACATCAAGCTGAAGAAAAACCTGAACGGCACCCGCCTGGCAGCTGAAATCGGCGACACCCAGCACGGCGGCGGCAAGACCAAGCGCATGTCGATCAGCACCGGCATCGGCAACCTGGACGAAGACGGCTACAACGCCTTCGTGACCCTGGAAGCGCGCAAGCAGGGCTCGATCCGCGTCGCCGATCGCGAGCAGTTCGGCTACGCGAACCGCGACTGGCGTGCCCGCGGCGGCAACAACATCAACCTCGGTGTGCCGACCAGCCTGAACAGCTTCATCACCCCGACCAACACGCCTTTCCTGTACAACCCGGCGAACCCGAACAACCCGGCTGGCGTGACCAACGTCAACAACCCTGCCAACTACGTGTTCCTGGACCCGAGCAAGTGTAACTTCACCCTGTACCGCGCAGGCGGCTGCCAGGTGAACGACACCTCGTCCTTCATCCAGCCGGAAACCGAAAACGTCAACCTGATGATCGGTATGACGAAGAAGCTGAGCGACAACTGGGAACTGAACCTGAAGGGCTCGATCTTCCAGCGCGAAAGCACCAACAACCGCAACGCGAATCCGGCGGCCTACAACCCGACCAGCTTCAACGGCTTCACCACCCTGAACAACGGCGTGCTGACCAGCCGCGTGGGCGCGATCCCGAGCACCCTGTTCGCCCCGGGCGCACAGGTCGGCGCGAACGTCACCAATCCGTTCGCCCAGCCTGCCCGCCTGTACGGCTACATCCCGGACATCGGCCCGACCCTGCAAACCAACAACAAGGCTACCAGCACCCGCCTGGCCGCCGACATCGTTGGCGAAGCCATGGGCTGGGACGTGCGCGGCGGCGTTGGCGCCACCAAGGTCAAGAGCGACCTCGAGTACAGCGGCTACATCAACCGTGTGAACCTGTACAACGCACTGCGCAACGGCAGCTGGAACGCGGTTGGCGGCAACAGCCCAACCCTGCTCAATGCAGTCTCTCCACAGTTCGGCAACAAGATCGAGTCGACCCTGAACTACGCCGACCTGGTCGGTTCGCGCGAACTGATGCAACTGGGCGCAGGTCCGCTGGCACTGGCAGTCGGCGCGCACTGGCACAAGCGTGAACAGAACGCACCGGCTTCGTCGCTGACCCAGATCGGCGCCGTCGCCAACACCGCGGCCTTCACCATCGGCGACGAGACCAATACCGCGGTGTTCGCGGAACTCCAGGCGACCCCGATCAAGAACCTGGAAGTCGGCGTCTCGGCCCGTTACGACCACTACGACACCTACGGCAACTCGTTCACCCCGGCCGCCAACTTCAAGTGGGCGCCGATCCAGCAGTTCGCCCTGCGCGGCACCTTCGCACGCGGCTTCCGCGCGCCGAACCCGGCCGAAGTGGGCAATGCAGGTTCGTTCTTCACCTTCAACGCGATCAACGATCCGCTGCTGTGCGCCAACGGCAGCCGCACCACCGCCGGCAACGTCCCAGCCGCTTGCGGCTTCGCTCCGCCGTACGTCCAGACCACCAATCCAGACCTGCAGCCAGAGAAGTCGAAGTCTTACACCCTGGGTATCATCGTCGAGCCGATGCGCGGCCTGAACATGTCGCTGGACTACTACAAGATCCGCATCAACAACCTGGTCGTCACCCAGGCTGGTAACGATCCTAGCTTCGTCCCGACCTGGGTCCGCGGTCCTGCGGCACCGGTCGACATCGCCACCGGCGTCGGCACGGGTACCGCGGTCGGCACCCCAGCGGTCGGCCCGATCCTGTATGGCCTGTCGCCGTACATCAACGCGGGTAGCACCGAGACCCACGGCATCGAAGCGGACGTGCGTTACCGCTGGCGCCTGGCCAACGACATGGGCACCGTGTCGGCCAACCTGAGCGCGGCGCACACCTTCGGCTACGTCACCGCCATTGGCGATACGTCCTACCAGCTGGCAGGCACCCAGGGCCCATCGTCGGTCGGCGGCGCAACCGGCAACCCGAAAGACCGTGCACAGTTCACCCTCGGCTACAACCGTGGCCCGCTGGACGTGACCGCCACCGTGAACTACACGAGCGGCTTCTCGACCATCGACCCGGCACTGGGCGAGACCGACTGCGCGACCACGGCGGAACACGTCGGCGGCCGTACCTACTTCTCGGGCCTGATCCAGCCTGCGAACTACTGCAACGTGTCCTCGTTCACCTCGACCAACCTGAACATCTCGTACAAGATCACCCCGAACCTCACCGTTCGTGGCGCGATCCTGAACCTGTTCGACAAGGAAGCACCGTACGACGTCGCAACCTACGGCAACTCGGGTGCAGGTACTTCGTATAACGCTTCGCTGCACCAGCCTGGCGCCGTCGGCCGCTTCTTCAGCCTCGGCCTGGCCTACGCGTTTTAATTAGCTGAACATGGCAGTGGCGGCAACGCCGCTGCCTGCAAAGCACAAAGCCCCCGCAGCAGGTGTTCCTGCTGCGGGGGCTTTTTATTTGAATAGCCGGGAACCCGTAGGGTGGGCAGGGCAAGGCAGCCAGTACGGCAAATCTTGTGCTGGTTGAACGCGTGGGCAGAATCTGCCCACCCTGCGAGTCGCCTCAATTCTGCGTCCGCGGTACTCTACATCCCACCCCAGATCCCACCCAGCATCGCCAGCGCCGCGAGCGCCGCCGTCTCCGTGCGCAGCACGCGCGGCCCGATCGACAGGGCCAGCGCGCCGCCGGCCAGCGCCGCATCTTCTTCTTCGCCGGTGAACCCGCCCTCCGGCCCCACCATCAGGGCCAGCGCCTGTGGCCCGTTGGCCTGCGCCCAGCCGGCCAGCGACTGCGTCGCGCGCGGGCTCAGCAGGATGCGTGGCTGCGCGGGGGAGGGCGCGGATGCCAGCCAGCGGCCGTAGTCCGCCACCGGGGCCAAAGCGGCCAGGCGGTTGCGCCCGCACTGCTCGGAAGCGGCCTCGATCACGCCCTGCCAGTGGGCGTGGCGCCTTTCCGCGCGCTCGCCCGAGAGCCGCACGACGCTGCGGCGGGCCGCCAGCGGCTGGACCGCGGCCACGCCGAGTTCCACCGCCTTCTCGATGATCCAGTCCATCTTCGAGCCCTCGGGCAAGCCCTGGGCCAGCGTCACGGCATAGGGCAGCTCGACCTCGACCGGTTCATGCGCGCCGACGGTGGCGCTTGCGCGCTTCTTGCCGACATCAAGGAGAAGCGCTGCATACTGGCCGCCGCGGCCGTCGAACAGGGTCAAGGCTTCGCCCGGTTGCATTCTTACAACATGCAGGTGATGGGCAATGGAGTCGGGCAGGTCGACGGTGGCGCCGCTGGTCAGCGGCTGTGGCGAATAAAAACGGGGCATGCGGTTCCTGGTGGAGAGCGAGCGACAAACCTGCATTTTAATTCGGCAGCATGGTGCTCTGGTAAAATACCGGGTTACGGCCAGACGTACCGCCACCGCTTCCCAATCCAGACCCTACGTACTTCCATGAAATCTACGCAAACCACCACCCTGATGGCCAACGCGATCCGCGCGCTGGCGATGGACGCTGTCCAGAAAGCGAACTCCGGCCACCCGGGCATGCCGATGGGCATGGCCGAGATCGCGGTCGCCCTGTGGGACAAGCACTACCGCCACAACCCGGCCAATCCTGGCTGGATGAACCGCGACCGCTTCCTGCTCTCGAACGGCCACGGCTCGATGCTGCACTACGCGCTGCTGCACCTGGCAGGCTACGACGTCTCGATGGACGACCTGCGCGATTTCCGCCAGCTCCACTCGAAGACCCCGGGCCACCCGGAAGTGTTCATCACCCCTGGCGTGGAAACCACCACCGGCCCGCTGGGGCAGGGCATCGCCAATTCGGTCGGCATGGCGCTGGCCGAGTGGCTGATGGGCTATGAATTCAACCGTCCGGGCTTCGACGTGGTGGACCACTACACCTACGCCTTCCTGGGCGACGGCTGCCTGATGGAAGGCATCTCGCACGAAGTCGCTTCGCTGGCCGGCACCCTGCGTCTGAACAAGCTGATCTGGCTGTACGACGACAACGGCATCTCGATCGACGGCCGCGTCGAAGGCTGGTTCACCGACGACACCCAGAAGCGCTTCGAAGCCTATGGCTGGAACGTGATCCCGGCAGTCGACGGCCACAACGTCGCAGCGGTGTCCGCAGCGATCGAAGCGGCGAAAGGCTCGGACCGTCCGACCCTGATCTGCTGCAAGACCATCATCGGCAAGGGTGCCCCGAACCTGGAAGGCGGCGACAAGGTCCACGGCGCCCCGCTGGGCGACAAGGAAATCGCGGCCGTGCGCCAGCACCTGGTCTGGGACCCGATCCCGTTCGACATCCCGGCCGAGCTGTACGAAGCCTGGGACGCGAAAGAGCGCGGCGCCGCGGCCGAAGCCGAATGGACCGCCATGTTCGCCGAGTACCGCGGCAAGCACCCTGAACTGGCCGCCGAATTCGAACGCCGCATGCTGGGCGAGCTGCCGGGCAATTTCAACGAAGTGCTGGATGCAGCGATTGCCGCTTGCGTCGAGAAGAAAGAAACCATCGCCACCCGCAAGGCCTCGCAGAACGCGATCCAGGCATTGGCACCAAGCTTGCCGGAATTCCTGGGCGGCTCGGCCGACCTGACCGGCTCGAACCTGACCAACTGGAAAGAGTCAAGCGCGGTGCGTTCGGGTATCCCCGGCAACCACATCAACTACGGCGTGCGCGAATTCGGCATGGCCGCGATCCAGAACGGCATCGCCCTGCACGGCGGCTTCATCCCGTTCGGTGCGACCTTCCTGACCTTCTCGGACTACAGCCGCAACGCCCTGCGCATGGCTGCGCTGATGAAGATCCGCTCGCTGTTCGTGTTCACCCACGACTCGATCGGCCTGGGCGAAGACGGCCCGACCCACCAGTCGGTCGAACACGTCTCGTCGCTGCGCCTGATCCCGAACCTGGACAACTGGCGTCCATGCGACACGGTCGAATCGCAGGTGGCATGGGGCGCGGCAGTGCAGCGCAAGGATGGCCCGTCGACCCTGATCTTCTCGCGCCAGAACCTGCCGTTCATGGAGCGCGACAGCGCGACCGTGGCCAATGTCGCCAAGGGTGGCTATGTGCTGCGTGACGCCGCCAATGCACAAGTCATCCTGATCGCCACCGGTTCGGAAGTCGAACTGGCGATGAAGGCGGCCGACTCCCTGGGGAGCGAGGGCATTGCCGCCCGTGTGGTCTCGATGCCGTCGACCGACGTGTTCGAGCGCCAGGAAGCGAGCTATAAAGCGTCAGTCCTGACCCGCGGCACGCCACGCGTGGCAATCGAAGCCGGCGTGACCGACTTCTGGTACAAGTACGTGGGCCTGGAAGGCGCCGTGGTCGGCATCGACACCTTCGGCGAATCGGCGCCGGCGCCGGTGCTGTTCAAGCACTTCGGCTTCACCGTCGAGAACGTCGTGGCGAAAGCCAAGGCCGTGATCGCGGCATAAGAGTGTCGAGGGGCTGCCTTCGGGTGGCCCGTTTCGCATTCTGCAGCATGAAAAAAGTTTTTTTCTAATCAGGAGCCAAGCAATGACGATCAAAGTTGCAATCAACGGTTATGGCCGCATCGGCCGCAACATCCTGCGCGCCTTCTACGAAGGCGGCAAACAGCAAGACATCCAGATCGTGGCGATCAACGACCTCGGCAACGCCGAGTCGAACGCCCACCTGACCCGCTACGACACCGCCCACGGCAAGTTCCCGGGCACCGTCACGGTCGAGGGCGACAACATGATCGTCAATGGCGACAAGATCCGCGTGTTCGCGCAGCGCAACCCGGCCGAGATCCCATGGGGCGAGTTGCAGGTGGACGTGGTGCTCGAGTGCACCGGCTTCTTCACCACCAAAGAGAAGGCTTCGGCCCACCTCAAGGGCGGCGCCAAGAAAGTCATCATCTCGGCCCCGGGCGGCAAGGACGTCGACGCGACCATCGTCTACGGCGTAAACCAGGACGTGCTCAAGAGCACCGACACCGTCATCTCGAACGCCTCGTGCACCACCAACTGCCTGGCCCCGCTGGTCAAGCCGCTGAACGACGCCATCGGCCTGGAAACCGGCCTGATGACCACCGTGCACGCCTACACCAACGACCAGGTGCTGTCGGACGTGATGCATGAAGACCTGCGCCGCGCCCGTTCGGCGACGATGAGCATGATCCCGACCAAGACCGGCGCCGCCGCCGCGGTCGGCCTGGTGCTGCCCGAGCTGAACGGCAAGCTGGACGGCTTCGCGATCCGCGTGCCGACCATCAATGTCTCGCTGGTCGACCTGTCCTTCATCGCCAAGCGCGATACCACGGTGGACGAAGTCAACGCCATCCTCAAGACCGCCTCGGAAGGCGCCCTGAAGGGCATCCTGACCTACCAGACCGAGCCGCTCGTCTCGATCGACTTCAACCACAACCCGGCTTCGTCGAACTTCGATTCTACCCTGACGAAAGTGTCGGGCCGCCTGGTGAAGGTCTCGTCGTGGTACGACAACGAATGGGGCTTCTCGAACCGCATGCTCGACACCACTGTCGCGCTGATGAACGCAAAATAAGCCGATTTAACAAAGGTTTCAGAAGTTTCGAAACGCCCCGCAAGGGGCGTTTTTTTTATGTCGATATTCATTTTATGCAGAATAATATTTTGCGTTGAGGAAATACAACAGATCTTAAGCTTTCTAAATTTTCCTTAAGAAAATCGTTTTCTTTGTTGCAAGCGTCTGCGAGACTCTATCCCGTATGCATGAGATGCATGCAGTGCGCATGAAAGTCATGCGTAGGTCATAAAAACCATGCGCCAAGCATTGGTTGTATGCGGCGAGCATGAGATAACTATAATCGTAGGGACGGAAAACGTGAACAAACCACAATTGAAATACAGCGTAGTCGCAGTCGCCATGGCCATCGCGGCCGCACCATTTGCACAGGCGCAGACCACCAGCTCGGAAGCGCCAGCCACCGTGTACGTGACGGGTTCGAACCTGAAGCGCACCGACAAGGAAGGCACCCAGCCGATCCAGACCATCACCGCCAAGGAAATCCGCGAATCGGGCGCCGCCACCGTGACCGAGCTGATGCGCCTGGTCCCGTCGATGGGCACCGACCAGAACCTCGATACCAATGACGGCGGCTTCTCGCGCGGGGTCTCGACCGCCTCGCTGCGCGGCCTGTCGTCGACCTCGACCCTGGTGCTGCTCAACGGCCGCCGCATGACCCCGTCGGCCTACGCCGACCCGAACAACGGCAACTCGACCCTGTACGACCTGAACTCGATCCCGCTGGCCGCCCTCGAGCGCGTCGAGATCCTGAAGGATGGCGCCTCGGCCGTGTACGGCTCCGATGCAATCGGCGGCGTGATCAACTTCATCACCAAGTCGAACTACCAGGGCCGTGAAGTGTCGGCGCGCATGAGCGCCAACGACAACGGCAAGTTCAAGCGCAAGGGCGTGAACTTCTTTGCTGGTACCGGCGACCTGGAATCGGACGGCTACAACGTCTTCATCACCGGCGATATGTCGGAACGCGACCGCGTCCTGCGCGCCGACGTCAAGGACATCAAGTTCGACGAATACAAGCTCCTGCAGAAGCGCTACGCGACCCCGTACGGCAGCACCATCTCGAACTCGCCGATCTTTTACCGCGAGTCAAGCCCGAACTCGGGCGTCTTCAGCGCCACCCAGGCCAATGCCGCCGACCGCCTGCGCGTGACCCTGGGCTGCGATCCATCGCGCGTGCTGACCGGCTCGACCGCCATGGGCCTTGCCGCGACCAGCGTGTTCATCAACCGCCAGTTCTGCAACTACGACCTGAACAAGCACCTGGAAGGCATCAGCGACGGCCGCGAAGGCAGCCTGATGAGCCGTGGCGTGCTCAAGCTGGGCGCCACCACCCGTGCCTTCGCCGAAGTCGCCTACGCCCGCACCGAGCGTGCCTACGATTCGACCCCGATCACGATCAACACCACCCCGGTGACCAACTTCACCGCCATCGGTATCGCCCCGAGCTACCAGACGGTGCTGCCGATCGGCCACCCGAACAACCCGTTCCCGAATGCGCGTGCTTCGGTCGCCTACCGTTTCGAGAACGCACCGCGCGGCACCGAGACCACCAACGAAAACGGCCGCCTGCTGGCCGGCCTGCAGGGCACCAATTTCAACTGGGACTGGGAATCGGCTTTCCTGTATAACGAAGCGCGCCGCCAGGACAGCTACAAGGGCCGCCTCTACCTGCCGGCGCTGCGTCGCCTCAATGCCGGCTCGACGCTGGCCCAGGTGGCCGCCGACCCGAACATCTTCCGCAGCACCGAGTCGAATGACAAGGCATCGATCGCGCAGTTCGACGTCAAGGCCAACACCAGCTTCGGCAGCCTGCCGGGCGGTGCGATCGGCGTGGCGGTCGGCGCCGAAGCGCGCCGCGAAACCCTCAAGATGCGTCCGGATGCCGAACTGGCTGCCGGTAACATCTATGGCCTGGCCAACACCGTCATCGATGGCGAGCGCGACGTCAAGTCGGGCTTCATCGAGATCCGCACCCCGTTCCTGAAGAACTTCGAGATGGACTTCGCGGGCCGTTGGGACAAGTATGAAGGCATGGATGCCAACTTCGTGCCGAAGGTCGGCGCCAAGTGGACCGCGACCAATACCCTGGCTTTCCGCGGCACCTATGCCGAAGGCTTCCGTGCACCGGCACTGTCGCAGGTGACCCCGGGCGGCGCCCAGTTCTTCCTGTCGGGCCTGTTCGATCCGAAGCGTTGCGAAGCCGACGAGCGCACCCCGAAGCCAAATGCCACCGAAGCGGACTGCAACAAGTCGGCATCGGGCACCGGCGGCGCCAATCCGGACCTGAAGCCGGAGACCTCGAAGAGCTATTCGTTCGGCATCCTGTTCTCGCCGAACACCAGCTGGGACTTCGGCATCGACGCCTACAAGATCCGCAAGGAAGGCGAAGTGGCCCTGGGCAGCGCCTTCGACGCGCTGCGTAACGAAGACACCAACCCTGGCCTGATCGTGCGCGACCAGAACCCGGCCAACTTCATCACCGATGCACAAGGCCGTCCGATCTCAGGCACCGGTCCGCTGCTGATGGTTCGCGAGCCGTGGATCAACCAGGGCGCCGTCGAAGTGCGCGGTATCGACCTGGACGTGGCTTACCGCAAGAACCTCGGTTCGCTGGGCAACTTCTCCGCCAAGCTGACCTCGGCCTATATCCACTCGTACACGTTGCAGCAGGAACCGGGCGACGCCGAGCACAACCTGGCAGGCTACAACGCCGGCCTGGTGGACTGGAACCTGTCGAGCAGCATGGACCTGCCACGCTGGAAGACCTCGATCTCGGCCTCGCTGAGCCGCGGCGCCCACGCGTTCAGCGGTAACATCAACTACACCGGTCCGGTTTCCCTGGCCCGCAAGTTCGACAACCAGACCACCTATCCGATGTCGTTCTGCCACTACGCACCGGGCGTGAATGCCGGTACCGCGGCGAACTTCCCGAGCGCCAGCGCAGCAGTGCCTGGCTACCTGGCAGCCTTCCCGGATTGCTCGGTCAAGGACTGGATCCGTGTCGGCGTGGGCTACACCTACACCGGTATCAAGGGCCTGGCGCTGACCTTCAACATCCAGAACCTGTTCGACGAAGCCGCACCGTACGATCCACGCTACGGCGCGACCTCGGGCCAGCCACTGGCCGGCTACAACGAAGGGCTGCACAACCCGTACGGCCGTTACTTCACGCTGTCGGCGAAGTACTCGTTCTAAGCAGCATGCTGCAGTACAAAAAAACCGGCTTCGGCCTAATGCCAGTCACTTAAGGCATTGACCAGCCGGCGATTTGAGCTAAAACGGATTCACGTGCAACGTGAATCCGTTTTTTATTATGGCCTTCCAATTTGACCTGGACTATGCGGCTGAGCTGGCACCGCATGAGTTCGAGCGTTTCGCCAGCCTGATCGATCCGGCCTGGATCGACGAAGCCCTGCAACAGACCGGAACCGTGTCGCTGCGTCGGCGGCGCCTGCCGGCCGAGCGCATGGTCTGGCTGGTCATCGGCCTGGCCCTGTTTCGTAATGAACCGATCTGGCACATCGTCCGGCAACTCGATTTGGCCGATGGGCCGATGTCCAGTACGCCCGTGCCCAGTGCCGCAGTGGCTGGCCGTGAACGCTTGGGTGAAGCGCCGATGGCATGGCTGTTCGAACGGTTGGCAAGCTGCTGGGGAAGCGGCGCCATACCTGAACAAGGGTTATTTCATGGACTACGAAGCTATGCCGTTGACGGTGTCGTATGGTCGTTGCCCGATACGCCAGCCAACGGCGAACAGTTTGGGCGAGGCTCGAACGCGAAGAGCAACGGTGCTTGGC
>NZ_JCASID010000019.1:0-68296 GCF_059685855.1 Telluria sp. ZB4P37 | reverse complement strand
AACGCGGATAAGCTTCATGGTGGACTCCTTCTTTCCGAACCGGTTGTGTGGAAACTCCAGTTTGGCACTAACGTGCCCTCAGGGGGAGGAGGAGTCCATCCCATTGCTTCGGGTCGGATCCCGTCCTTAGTCACTGTGCGAGATTTTTCCATCCTGGCGACCTACTATGCTGGTTGAACGGCCGTCCTCTGCCAATCACAGACAGTTGAAGAGTGAAGCATAACCAATGGACAGTATATGTCTCGTCGAGTCAAATTAAGTCAGACAGCTTACGCCCTCGTCTCTGCAATAATACTGACACTCCTATCGGTATTATTTGAGCGAGTAGGTCCCGAACTAATCCAGTACGGTGATTCGATCTATAAGCCGGTACTAAAGGGTGGTTTTCCTCTTGCGTACTTGTTTGATCTACCAGGTGTTTCCGTAGAGCGAAAACTCGCGCCTGAAGACGAGCTGTTCGTAAGCGGCTTCATCATTGATGTTGCCTTTTACTTCGTGATCGTCTTGCTCGGCATGGCAGTCGTACGGTATCACCGGGCAGGTCGCATGAAAGGAACAAACCGCGCGAGCACTTAACAAATTCCCCACCGAAGGTCTGTATATGGACTCCTCCTCGTTTGCAAACAATCCGTCTTCAGGCCGTGAGGTACGACTGCTCACGTATATCCGGTCTCGTACCGCTGCACCTGCTTCAGGTGCTGGACCCTGATGGGCTATTCGCGCGCTGACTCCCTATCGCTTTGACGGGCTCGAAGGCCTCAGACCTTATCGGGTTTCGTCAGCGCCGGTTCGACCTGTTGGCCATCATGCGGCTTGTCATGCAATCGTGGTTCGGATACTTCTTCAAGTACTTCTACAGCTGTGCTACGCAGCTTGAGGTTGGTAATTGGTCCCTTTGGTCAGCATTGCCCAGGCGATGCGCGCAGTCTTGTTCGCCAACGCCACCGCGGCAATATTCGGGTGTCGCGTCATCGCAATGCGCATTACCCAGGTGCTTAATCGATCCGTCTTTGCTTGTGCGGTTCGGATGACCGCTCGGGCTCCATGCACGAGCAAACTGCGCAGATAAGCGTCGCCGCGCTTGCTAATGCCAAGCAATCGTTCCTTTCCGCCCGAGCTGTTTTGTTTGGGCGTAAGCCCAAACGAAGCAGCCATCTCTCGGCCGCTGGCAAATTGGCTGGCGTCCCCTACCGTTGCCAGCAGAGCCGTTGCAGTGAGGGGGCCGATCCCACGCACTTGCTGCAGACGTACAGCCAGTGGGTCTTGCCGAGCAAGCTGTTCGATCTCCCGGTCGAGTTCTTCGATACGTTCGTCGAAAGCCAGCAGATCTCGCCACAGCCCACGCAAGAGCCGACGAAAGCGTTCACTCAACCCGTTTTCCTGATCCTCAAGCCAGCGCGGAATTGCCGACCTCAAGTGCAACAGTTCTCTTGGCGCCACCAATCCATATTCGGACGCCAGACCCCGCAGCTGGTTGGCCTTCGCCTTGCGCTGATCCATTAGACCCGATCGCACCCGGTGTACGGCCTGAATATCCTGCTGCTCGACGGTTTTAACTGCGACAAAACGCATACTCGGCCGGCTCATCGCTTCACAGATCGCTTCGGCATCGTTTGCGTCGTTCTTGTTGCTCTTGACGTAGGGCTTAACGAACTGCGGAGCGATCAGCTTTACCGTGTATCCCTTTGCCTGTAGCAGTCGGGCCCAGTGGTGCGCGCCGCTACACGCTTCCATCCCGATCACGCAGCCCGGCTCGATACTGTCCAGCAGTGCCTTTATCCAGTCACCACGAACCAGCTTGCGCCGCCAAACGGTCTTTTCCGAACGGTCTACACCGTGCAACTGAAAGACATTCTTTGCCAAGTCGACCCCAACGCGGATAAGCTTCATGACGGACTCCTTCTTTCAAACTGGTAGTGTGGAAACTCCAGTTTGGCACTTACGTGCCCTCAGGGGAGGAGGAGTCCATCCCATTGCTTTGGGTCGTACATGGACGCCCCCGGTTTGCCAAGCATTCGTTCCATGATAAGCAGAAGGTAAAGATTGCACCCGTACATCCGGACTTTGGTGCAGCAGTAACTGCTACGGTCCCTGATGGGATTTGCTAGTCGGCGCCCCAATCGAAAGCGCGCATTTTTTATGCTCCGACCCAAACGGGCTTTGCCGACTATGGTCTTACCTGCCTTGCCATCACTTCGTGTTTGCCTGAGCAATCGGTGGTTTGATCTGCCTACAGCCTCTTTATTTCGTCGCCGCTCACCGGTCTGATTACGGTGTTGCGTAATCAGACCGGAATTCTCGATCCTGGGCCAGAAGCGCCCAGATGATTCGTGCATTCTTGTTCGCCAAAGCGACAGCGACAATATTCTTGTCGCGTCGTGCCAGTAAGTTGGCAAGCCATCCTGTAGTTGGTGGCTTACGCTTGAGCGCGTAAATCACGGCTCTAGCACCGTGAATCAGTAATGTTCGAAGGTAGCAATCTCCTCGCTTGCTCATCCCCAGCAATGTTGGCCTGCCTCCGCTGGAATGCTGTTTGGGCACCAGTCCAAGCCACGCTGCGAGCTGCCGCCCGTTGTCAAAGCTTTTCGCATCGCCTACTGATGCAACCACGGCACTTGCTGTGAGGGGTCCAATGCCGGGAATCTTTTCCAGCTTGCGCGACAATGGGTTCGAACGATGCCACATCTGAATCTCGAGCTCCATCTCATCTACTTGCCGGTCGAGTACTTTCAGATGCGCCATGAGACGCTGCATTAGTTGTCGGAATAGGCCAGGTAGCTCGTCTTTCGCTTGCTCTAGCAGCAGCGGTACACGTTGATATAGATGCGTGATGCCTTGAGGGACGACTAGTCCGAATTCGGCTAGTAGGCCGCGGATCTGGTTTGCCTGTGCAGTACGGGCTCTGACCATACCCTGTCGAGCTCGGTGCAACGCCAGGACTGACTGCTGTTCAACATGCTTGACCGGAACGAAGCGCATCGTCGGACGGGTTACCGCTTCGCAAATTGCTTCCGCATCAGCCGCGTCATGCTTGTTGGTCTTGACGTATGGCTTAACAAACTGCGGTGCCATGAGCTTGACTGTGTGACCCTGGCTCTGCAGCTTCCGGGCCCAGTAATGAGCCCCGCCGCATGCTTCCATTCCGATCAGACACGGCGCCAGATTGGCGAAGAAGATCGCCATCTCTTCTCGTTTGATCTGTTTCTTAAGTACTGCTTTGCCATGCGCATCAACTCCATGAATCTGAAACACGTTCTTCGCCAAATCGATGCCGATTGTCGTAATCTTCATGGTGACGCCCCCCTCGACTCAAGTGGTTGGTTGACACTTCCACTTTGGCACATCTGATGCCGTTACGGGTGGGGGCGTCCATCCCATTGAAAGCGGCCGCTACAATCCGTGTGCGACCGGCCACACGCAGTCATTTGGCTAGTGATGAACACCAGTTCGTGCTGCTGCCGCAGCGCCCAGATGAGAAGCATCGGTCTTGATCGAGATGGACACCGCGGAGCAGGCATCTGAGTACATGCGGACGACCTACCCAGAACTACCTGACAATGGATCGTTGGCTGCGATTCATTAACTTCAATCATTGAAACAAGGGAAAGCAATGGACCAACTGCCTACAACAAGAACACCGGGCGATGTTGCGCACGATATGGCTAGAGGACTGATTTCAGCGGTGCCGGCTGTTGGTGGCCCACTTCAGGTATTGTTCGAAACTGTTTTTTCCGCCCCGCTGGAAAAGCGCAAAGAAAAATGGATGCAAGAGCTTGCGCGTGCATTGATGGAGTTACAGCAAACGGTCGATGATCTGACGCCTGAGAAACTCGCCGAGAATGCGGCGTTTATTACGATGGCGATTCAAGCATCTAACATCGCTATCCGTAGCCATCAACAGAGCAAACTCGACGCGCTGCGAAATGCGATACTTAATTCAGTAAGATTCTCTTCGATAGATGAAGATGAGCAGATGGCCTTTATCCATCTCATTGATCAATTCACGCCGTCACATTTGCGCTTGCTCGGACTTCTTAACGATCCTCGAAAATGGATAATGATAAATGGTTGCCTAGCATCCAGCGGTAGCTTTACGAGCGTATGGGCCGTTATCGCCCTCTGCATGCCAGATTTGATCGTACGGGAAGACACGGTAAGTAATCTTGTCCGCGATCTTCAAACAGGCGGGATAATCCATCAAACACTGTCCGTGCGCGCGGAGATTGAAGGGTCTGGCGCGCTCGAGTCGCGAACTACACATTACGGCGAGAGGTTTGTGCGCTTCATTTCTGCACCGTAGCTATTGAGCGGAAATAGGGGGCACGACCGTGTGCTGACTTCGCTGTCCTACTCCTTATCCGGGCGGAAGCGAGCCTTCAGCAATTCGATGATATCCTCCCACTCGGAGATGAGCTGGTATTTAAGCCAGCAAAGGTCCGCTATGGGTCGGATCCGGCCCTTCGTGACAGTCTGCGATTTTTCAGCCTTGGCGACCTGTTATGCTGAGCTGAACGGCCACCTCCGGCCATACACGGACCCAACGATCTAATCAAGCTCTCCACCAGTATGCGCAACCTGTTTCTCTTTCTTCTCTACTGCGTCATGAGCCTTTTGATGTTGTTGCCGCATTTGTTCTTGGCATGGCCCACTCTTCCACAATCAGCGTTGGGTTGGATAGTATTTTTGCTTTTACCAGTCCCATTTGCGGCACTAGGAGAATGGTTGTTGCAGTATCGTGAACTCCGCGGTCTGCATCGGCTCGACCAACCACGAAAAACCTGAGAGCGTTCTTCCTGGAGTTAAAGGAAAATCCAGCAACGTCCCCCTATCGACGTGACCTATTCTACCGTTTCATGAACGTTTTGAGGATGCACATTGACGGTGAGGGGGAAACCCTATCTGACTCTGCAAGGCGCTATCAAAGTGATATGAGGCATACCGGCAGGCCAATCCGCCACACAAAGCTAATAGGCACGACATTGCTAGTAAAGGGCTTAGAGTACGATCATGCAGTCATTTTGGACGCAGACGGTCTCGACGTTAAGGACCTGTATGTGGCCACGACCCGTGGGGCAAAGTCGCTGACCATCATTCATACTGGCAATCCACTTCCAGCCTAAGATACTTTCAACACAACGAGGGGCGAAATGTCATTACTTAAGAACGCTGTGGAATCGATCCAAGTAGGTGTAGAAGACTTCGACAGCGATGACGAAAGGCGCGGCGTTTCGGCGATGCGGAATATTGCGGCAGGACTCCTATTGCTGTTCAAGACGAAGCTCTGCGAGCTATCGCCACCTTCGGACAAGGAACTGTTGATTAAGAAGGATCTGCTTCCAGGCGCAGATGCGGCCGGCAACCTCATTTTCTTAAGCAAGGGACGAAAGACTGTCGACGTCTTCCAAATTCGAGAACGATTGACTGCGATGAAAGTGGATGTAGACTGGAAGCGCGTCGAAGAGATTACTAATTTGCGTAACGAGATCGAACACTACTACGCGAAAGTGACCCCAGACGCCGTTCGCGAGATGGTCGCAAAATCATTCCTTCTAATCCGAGACTTCTCACAAAACGCATTACGGCAAGATGTTCAAGATCTCTTAGGTACAGAATGCTGGCAGGTTCTTCTAAAGACCAGTGAGGTCTATTTGGCTGAGAAAGTCGCCTGTCAAGAATCTTTAAAAAAGATCGACTGGAAATATACGGCGATCGAACACTGCCTTATTCACTTTCGTTGTCCTCAATGCGGCTCGGCATTGATCGAAGCTCCGTTCGCCGATGATCAATATCCGGCGATCAATTTACGCTGCAAGTCGTGCAGTGAAGATTTCGTGTTTGACGACATTGTTGAACATTGCGTAGACGAACTTCTTTCGGCCGACGCCTATATGAGCATCAAGGATGGAGGCGAGTCCCCGTATGGAACCTGCCGGCAGTGCGACAAGGAGACCTATGTTCTGGACGAAGGGTGCTGCGTGGCTTGCGAAGGAGGACTGGAATACACCCAATGTTCCGCTTGTGAGGAACCCCTCTCGCTTGACGAGCAAGACCTCGATGGAATGTGTAGTTATTGCCGGTATAAGTACGACAAGGTGATGGCTGAATGAGAGTCGATTTACTGGCTGCAGCGGGTGCTAAATTCTCAGACGGCGTTCGCATCCACGCATTGACAGTTAGGAAAAAAATGAGTTTAAATCTACTTATCGATACCTCAGTATGGCTCGACCTTACTAAGGATCATCGCCAGCTTCCGCTTCTTGATGCGCTTTCCACCATGGTACGAAATGGTCAAGTGGTACTCATTGTGCCTCAGATCGTCATAGACGAGTTCGCGCGAAATCGTGAGCGAGTAATGGCCGCAAGTCGCGCCAGTCTGTCTAGTCATTTCAAGCGAGTTAAAGAGGCAATCGTTCAGTTTGCGCCTGAAGAGGGACGTGCGGCCACGCTTGCTCAATTAAATGAAGTAGATCACCGGATTGTTTCGGCCGGAGAAGCGGTGAATGAAGCTGTGGATATCATCGAAAACCTTTTCGCTGGGACAGCCCCAGTTCCCATCAGTGACCCTTTCAAGATCCGTGCAGCAGATCGGGCTATTGCCAAGGTTGCGCCTTTCCATAGACAGATGAACGGGATGGGGGATGCAATCATTATCGAAACCTACATTGATGCGTTTTATGGCCGCAGCGCTGAGGATGTATTTGCATTCATCACTCACAATACGCACGACTTCAGCCAAAAGGGTGGGGACACGCGGCTTCCTCACGACGATCTAGCATCCTATTTTGATGGGGTGAGGTCGCGATACGAAACGAACCTCAGCGGTTTGCTAAGCGAGTTTGCGGGTGAGCTCATAGAAGAGACTAGATTTGAGCGCGAGTACAGTCAGGATTCACGACAGCTCTCTGAATTGCTCGAGGCTGAGAACAAACTCATGACACAAATTTGGTACGGAAGAAAATGGGGGATTATCGATCGTGTCGAAAGCGGAAAGGAAAAGCTTGTATCGAAAGAAGTTTGGGATCTAGCCACACTTGAAGATCGATGCAATCTCATGGTGGATACCATATGGGAAGGGATGATCGCCGCAATGAGAAGCGCCGAAGAGGAATTTGGTTCCGATGAACTTGGGCCTTGGACCGACTTTGAGTGGGGAATGATCAACGGAAAGCTTTCTGCTTTACGCTGGGTGCTTGGTGACGAGTGGGATATGCTCGATACCTAATATGTGGTGATGACGTACCAACTTGTTTCGGGGGACTGAGGAAGAGTGTGGTTTTACGAAAGTCCCGGTTATGCAAGTCTACTAGAGAGGCACGCAGCTGGAGATGTCAAGAAGTACAAAAGGGCGCTTGTGCGCCCTTTTGTTTGCCAAACAGTACCGCTTAAGCGGCCTGACGCTGCTCGATCTGTTGAACGTTACCAACCGCCGCCCCGTTACTAATCTCAATCTTGCGCGGCTTGAGAGCTTCAGGAACTTCGCGAACTAGGTCAATGGTCAGCATACCGTTCTCGAAGGTGGCGCCAGTGACCTTGACGTGGTTCGCCAGCTGGAAGCGCTGCTCGAAATCGCGAGCCGCAATTCCGCGATGAAGGAAAGTCCGCTCCTGCGCATCTTTTTGCTTGCGCCCGACGACTTGAAGAACGTCGCGTTCGGTCACAATTTCCACTTCATTCCGGTCGAAGCCGGCCAGAGCCATGACAATGCGGTAAGTGTCATCGCTGACAAGCTCGATGTTGTAGGGTGGGTAGCTCGGTTGCCCCTCCCCGCGCTGCGATTCAAGAGCCGCGAACAGCCGATCAAAGCCGATGGCCGACCTTTGGAATGGGGTTAGATCAAAAGTACGCATGGTAAATATCCTCATAAAAGTTAAGCGATAAATTAACGGACCTCGATTGAGCGTCCAGTACGTGCGATGTCGCCCAATTGGCGTTATCTAAGATTTTTGGCTTATTAATGTGCATAACCGACACTACTTGTCGCACAACTTACTGATCATACCAAAAAATCTTGAGCGCATTCAGTAGGTTACAGTGAGTCATACAGTGAAAATCGGCTATTTTATTCTCCATACTCGCAGGTAGAGGGGAGTCAGGTCGAAAGTACGCATGATCAGTATCCTTGTAAAGTTAAGCGATAAGTTGCCGGACCTCATCGTGAGCATCCGGTGACTCCAATCTAGTGCCATGCCAGGCGACTTTCAAGGCATTTAAAATATGGATTTCAAAGCTTTTTTGCAAATTTTGTTCATATTACATCGCAAGCCCGTGCTCTGGTGACATCCTGCCCCCGTGCGCCCGCGATCGCCTCCTGGCGCACGCGCTTCCCGGATTTACGCTACCGTGACGGCCTGTTTCACGAACCCTGGCCCCATGTTCTCGATCGTCCTCAACATCGTCGGCACCCTGCTGCACCTCTACCTTAGCGCGCGCCTGTATTCGATCGACGCGATCCAGAGCCGCATCCCCGCGCGGGCATGGTGGATCGGGGCTTGCGCCGTGTGGCTGCTGTATTTCGCCGGCGTGCGGATCGGCGACGAGGCGCTCGACTGGCGCTGGTGGCCGGGGCAGTTCGCACTGACCTGGCTCGGCATCCTGGTCGTGATGGCGCTGCCGCTGCTGGCCGCCGACCTGCTCACCGGCTTCGGCTTCTGGTGGCGCGCCCAGGCGCAGAAGGTGCGCGCCCTGGCTGCCGTCGCGGGCCTGCTGCTCACCGCTTTTGCCCTGTACCAGGGCATGCGCGCCCCGGTCATCGTCGCACAGGAGGTCGTGCTGAAAGACCTGCCACAAGCGCTGGACGGCACCGTCATCGTGGCGCTGAGCGACATCCACCTGGGCGCGCAGCGCCGCTCGGCATGGCTGGCGCAGCGCGTCGCGCAAATCAACGCGCTGCAGCCGGCGGCGGTGCTGATGCTGGGCGACCAGGTCGAGGACAATCCGGTCGGCGAAGCGCAACTGGCCCCTGCCCTGCGCGCCCTGCGCGCGCCGCTGGGCGTCTGGGCGGTGACGGGCAACCACGAATTCTATGGCGACGCAGAGAGCACCGTGCGCGAGTTCGAGCAAGGCGGCGTGCAGTGGCTGCGCGACCGGAAAGTGGAGCTGGCCCCGGGCCTGGTGCTGGCGGGGCTCGAGGATATCGGCGCGCGGATGCGCCGCGGCGGCGGCCTGATCAAGGGCCTGGCGCGCACCCTGCCCGAGCCGACCGATACGGCAACCATCCTGATGGCGCACATTCCGGCCGGCGCCGTTGTCGAGGAAGCGAAGGCGCGCGGGGTGGACCTGATGTTGTCGGGGCATACGCATGGCGGGCAAATCTGGCCGTTCAGCTATGCGGTGCAGCACCGCTTTCCGAGATACGCGGGCGCATACGACATTGACGGCATGACCTTGTATGTCACGCGCGGCGCGGGCAGCTGGGGGCCGCGCATGCGCCTGTGGCAGCCGGGCGAGATCGTCAAGCTGACGCTGCGCGCGCCGCGGCCTTAATCGGACAGGCGTGCACCGCTGCAGACCAGTTTTTGCAGCGTTTCCTGGCTCAGCGCCGGGCTGAAATAAAACCCCTGCATCTGGTCGCAGTCGTGCTCGCGCAGGAAGGTGAGCTGCTCGCGCGTCTCGACGCCTTCGGCGATCACTTTCATCTTGAGGTTGTGCCCGAGCGCGATGATGGCGCGGGTGATGACGGCATGGCCGTCGTGGGCGACGTCGCCGAGGAAGGAGCGGTCGATCTTGATGAAGTCGACCGGGAATTTCTGCAGGTAGCTCAGGCTGGAGTAGCCGGTGCCGAAGTCGTCGATCGACAGGCGCACGCCGAGCGATTTCAGGTTGGCCAGTGCTTCCATGGCCTCGGCCGGCTGGTCCATCAGCTGGCTTTCCGTGACTTCGAGCTCGAGGTTACCAGGTTCGACTCCGTGACGTTCCAGGGTTATCGCGAGCCGCTTGACGAAATCGCGCTGGCGTAACTGGCGCGCCGACAGGTTGACCGAAATGATGAAGCTTCCGATGCCAAGTTCGCGCAGGGCCGCGAGCGCACCGCAAGCTTCGTCGATCACCCATTCTCCCATCGGCACAATGAGCCCCGTCTCTTCGGCGACCGGGATGAAGCGGTCCGGCTGGATCAGGCCCTCGGTCGGATGGTTCCAGCGCACCAGAGCTTCGGCCCCGACCACCTTGCCGGTCTTGAGGTCGACCTTCGGCTGGTAGCCCAGCACCAGCTCGTGGTCGCGGATCGCACGCGCCAGGTTCGCCTCCAGCATCAGGTGCTCGTGCACGATCTGGTTCAGGCGCGCGGAATAAAACTGGAAGTTGTTCTTGCCGAGTGTTTTCGCGTGATACATCGCGGCGTCCGCGGCCCGCATGACCTTCTCGGCCGTGTCCCCGTCTTCGGGGAACACGCTCACGCCGATGCTGGTGCCGGGGATGATTTCCTGGCCGTCCCAGGCGATCGGCGCGTTCACGCTGCGGCGCACTCGCTCGACCAGCTCGGCAATGCGGTCGTGGCTGGGCTGGTTGCAGATGACCAGCACGAACTCGTCGCCGCCGACACGCGCCACGGTGTCGTCCTCGCGCATGCTTTCGCGCAGGCGCCCCGCCACTTCGCGCAGCACCAGGTCGCCCGCGTCATGGCCGAAATTGTCGTTGATGTGCTTGAAGTTGTCCAGGTCGAGGAAGGCCAGCGCGCCGAGCCTGCCGCTGCCCGCTGCGAATTCCACCGCGGTCTTGAGGCGCTCTTGCAGCAGGGTGCGGTTGGCCAGGCCGGTGAGCGGGTCGTGGTGGGCCAGGTAGTGCAGGCGCCGCTCGTAGTGGCGCGCTTCGGTGATGTCGTTGATCACCCCGACGAAGTGCGTGACCTCGCCGTCGACGTTGGCCACCGGGTCGATGCGCAGGTCGTTCCAGAAGATCTCGCCGTTCTTGCGCCGGTTGCGCAGCACCGAGCGCACGCTTTCCTTGCGCTTGAGCGCCTCGGCAATGCGCTGGTGTTCGTGTACGTCGCAGTTCTCGATGCGCATGAAGCGCGGATCGCGGCCCTTGATCTCGGCCAGCTCGTAGCCGGTGAGCGCCTCGAAGGCCGGGTTGACGTATTCGATGCGGTGCTCGCCCGATTCGCAATGGGTGATGACGATGGCGTTGATGCTCGAATAGATGGCGCGCTCGCGCACCCGCAAGCCGTGCTCGGCGCGCTTGCGCGCCGTAATATCAAGTCCGGTTCCAACAACGGCAGGCAGGTTCCCCAGGCTGGTGCGCGCACAATGGAACAGGAAGGTGGTGCGCTTGCCGTTCTTGCCGATCAGCTCGGCTTCGTGGGAGGACCCGCCATCCTCGAAGGCGCTCAGAATCTTTGCCAGGATGGCGGGACGATCGACCTCGTCGAAAAAGAACTGGACGTCGGAGGTCGGCATTTCTTCGGTCGACCTTTCGAGCGCATCTTCGAGCTGGTGGTTCCACAGGAGCAGGTGGCCGCTCTGGTCGATGACGTAGAACACGCACGGCAGCGCGTCGATGAAGTCGGTGACCGCCAGGTCCTGGATCAGGGAGTAGCGCGGCGGGACCTGGCCAGGATGAGGAATGACGATGACGCTGTAGGTGCAGGGTTGTTCGGGATCGAGTAATTGCTGGGCCACCATGACGCGTACGGCCAGCTTGCGGCCGTCGGCGCATTTGAGCGTGCCCTCGGACTCGACGTCCGCGCGCTCGGCGATCGTGGGCGCCGCCCCGGGCGGGTCCTTGAATTCGAGGAGCGAATCGAGCGTGCCGCCGTGGATGTCCGCCATGCTGTAGCCGGCCAGCTTCTCGCAAGCCTTGTTCCAGCTCGCCAGCTTGCCTGCCGCATCTACCACGAAGACTGCCAAAGGCATGGGTGAGAGGTTCACGGTTCCGCCTGTATTGCCGCGCCGGCGCTTCCGCCATGGAACCGTCGGCCGGCAGCACCATCATACCGCAGCCCGTAAATACGGGGCGGGACCTGTCGCTGCCGTGCGCGGGGTACATTTCCAGTACGGCATTAGAATGGCGGCATGGGCGGCAAGCTGCGGCCCCAGGCAAGCAAGGATGCATGATGGCGGCGGTAATCGATCCGGGGGAAGTCCAGTTCAGCGCCATCCGGGCCCAGGGGCCGGGCGGCCAGAACGTCAACAAGGTGTCGTGCGCGGTGCACGCGCGCTTCGATGTCGCGGCCTCGTCGCTGCCCGACTATGTCAAGGCGCGCCTGCTGGAGATGCGCGACAGCCGCATCACGCGCGAAGGCGTGGTGGTGCTCAAGGCCCAGGCCTCGCGCAGCCTCGAACAGAACAAGGAAGACGCCCTGCAGCGGCTGCAGGCGCTGGTGGACCAGGCCGCCGAGGTACAGGCGGTGCGCCGTCCTACCCGGCCGACGCGCGGCTCGCAGCGGCGCCGGCTCGACGGCAAAGCGCGCAGCGGGCTGGTCAAGGCCTTGCGCGGCAAGGTGACCGAGTAAGCTTTGACTAGCCGCTTCAGGCGGCGGGTGCGTCCGTGCCGGGCCCGGCAGCCGCACCGGGCGCGGCTTTCGCCACCATGTCGGCAACGTTCTGCAATTCCCGCACCACGCCGATGACGGTGGGCTCGAAGCGCTCGAACATGTAGCGGGTTGCCGCCTCGGGCGAAAGGCCTTCCGGGGTCTCGTGCACCAGGCGCTTCATGGCCAGCTCGCGCACATGGTAGGCAAACAGCAGCTCGGTATAATCCATCACGGGCTCATCGCGGTAATATGGAAAGTTCAACAATAGCATGCCGGCCGGCGCGCGGGGCCGGCCGGCATCCAACCCATCCTTGTCACCAGCTTGCATGGACACCTTCGACCTCTCTCCTTCGATGCTTGCCGCGCTCGACAACCCGGTCTGGTCGGCGCTCGTCAGCGGCCACCGGGCGCTGGCAGTTGGCGCCGGGCCGGCGCGGCGCTATCCGCGCGAATACGGCCCCTTCGCCGCGTTGGAAAGCGCCGGCCCGGCCGCCTGGACGGCCCTGGGCGAGCTGCTCGCGCCGGGCGAAGCGGCGATGCTGGTAACGGCCGCAAGGGTCGATGCGCCGCCCGGCTTCGCCGTCACGCCGCTCGACCCGGTCTGGCAGATGGTCGCCACGCGCGATCCAGGCCCGGCCGCGATCCGTTTCGAGGTGCTGGGCGAGGCCGATGCGGCCCATATGCTGGCCCTGGCCACGCTGACCAATCCCGGGCCGTTCTCGACCCGCACCCACCAGCTGGGCGAATTCCTGGGCATGCGCCACGGCGGCATGCTGGCGGCCATGACGGGCGAGCGCATGCGACTTGGCGGTTTGGTGGAAGTAAGCGCCGTGTGCGTGCATCCGGATCACCGCGGCAAGGCCTACGCGCGCCATCTGATGATCGACAAGATGCGCCGCATCATCGACCGCGGCAGCATTCCTTTCCTGCACGTCTACCCGAGCAACCGCAGTGCGGTGGCGCTCTATGAATCGCTGGGCTTTGCGGTGCGGCGCCAGCTGCACCTGGCACGGGTGGCGCCGGCCGGCTGAACCGTCGATCCGTGCGACAATTTGCGGATGATGACACTCAGCGACTACCAGGCCCTGTTCCGCGCCTCTCCCTACCCCTACCTGGTGATGGCGCCAGACCTGACGATCATCGGCGCCAGCGGCGCCTATTTGCGTACGGTGCAGCGCACCGAGGAAGACATTGTCGGGCGCTATGTGTTCGACGCCTTCCCCGAAGACCCGGATAATCCGGAAGCCACCGACATCACGGAAGTAAAAGCGTCGCTCCTGCGCGCCCTCGCCAAGGGCGAGCCGGACACGACCGCGTTCGTGCGCTATGCGGTGGAGATCGACACGCCCACCGGCAAGAAATTCGAGGAACGCTACTGGAGCACCGTGCACACTCCGGTAATGGGCGCGGACGGCAAGCCGTTCATGGTCGTGCAGAATCCGGTCGACGTGACCGAGCTGTACCGCTTCGACGAGCAGTCGCAGGTGGCCACGCTCCAGCTGACGCCTCCGAGCAGCAACCATGCCGAAAACTTCAACCGCGCCCAGATGCACGAAGCCCTGTCGCGCATCCTGAACAACGAGCGCGAGCACCTGCGCAGCCTGTTCAACCAGGCGCCCGGCTTCGTGGCGGTGCTGATGGGGCCGAAGCATGTGTTCGAGATGGTGAACGAAGCCTATTACCAGCTGGTCGGGCACCGCGAACTGGTCGGGAAAGCGGTCTGGGAAGCGCTGCCGGAAGTGGCCGGCCAGGGCTACGAGGAATTCCTCGACCGCGTGTACACCACCGGGGAAGCCTGGGTGACGCGTGCCATGCCGCTTGCGGTCCAGCCCGAGCGCAACGGCCTGTTTATCCAGCGTTATGTCGACCTGGTGTACGAACCCTACCGCGACCAGTACGGCAGCACGATCGGCATTTTCGCCCAGGGCTATGACGTCACCGAGGCGGTGGAGGCCCAGGCGGCCAAGCGTGAAAGCGACGAGCGCCTGCGCGACGGCATGGATGCGGCCAAGATGGTGGTGTGGGACTGGAACCTGCAAACAGGCAAGCTGGTGTACTCCGACAATATCGGCCTGGTGCTTGGCTACGTTCCGGAAACGATGGGCTCGATCGCAAGATTCCTCCATCCGGATGACCGCGAGAAGATCTCCGCCGCACACCGGCAGGCAGTCGAAGAAACCGGCTCCTACCAGGAAGTCGTGCGCTTCATCCGCCCCGACAATGGCCGCCAGATCTGGGCCGACAGCCGCGGCAAGGTGCAGTACGACGGCGAGGGCCGCCCTGCGCGCATGCGCGGCGTAACGGTGGACGTGACCGAGCGCTACCAGGCCGAACTGGAACTGCGCGAAGCAAACCGCAAGAAAGACGAATTCCTGGCGATGCTGGCGCACGAGCTGCGCAATCCTCTGGCGCCGATCAGCACGGCGGCCGAAATGCTGCGCATGACGGCCGGCGACGACGCCCGCACCCGCAAGGCGAGCGAAGTCATCAGCCGCCAGGTCAAGCACATGACCTCGCTGGTGGACGACCTGCTCGACGTCTCGCGCGTGACGCGCGGCCTGGTGCATCTGGAAAAGGAAGCGATCGACGTCGAGGCGGCGGTATCGAGCGCCGTCGAGCAGTCGCGGCCGCTCATCGAGACGCGCCACCATTCGCTGACGGTGCGCCTGGAAGCGGCGCATTCCACCGTCCACGCCGACCGCACCCGGCTGGTGCAAGTCATCGTCAACCTGCTCAACAATGCCGCGAAGTACACGCCCCAGGGCGGCGAGATCACCCTGGCCGTGCATGCCGAGGCGGGGATGGTCCGGATCAGCGTGGCCGACAACGGCATCGGCATCGACAGCCCCCTGCTGCCGCAAGTCTTCGACCTGTTCACCCAGGCCGAACGCACGCCGGACCGCGCCCAGGGCGGGCTCGGCATCGGCCTGGCGCTGGTAAAAACCATGGTGACCCTGCACGGCGGGACGGTGACCGCGGACAGCGCCGGGCCGGGCATGGGCAGCACCTTCACCATTTCGCTGCCGGCCCTGGCAGCCAGACAGGACGGGCGGCCGGATGCCGCCGGTGGCGAGGATGCTGCAAGCGCCCTGCCGCGGCGCGTGATGATCGTCGACGACAACGTGGATGCCGCCGAATCGCTGGCGGTCCTGCTGGAAGCGCAGGGGCACCAGGTCGCCGTGCAGTCGCATCCGCACGATGCAATTGCTGCCGCAAAAGAGGATCCACCGCAGGTCTTCATCCTCGACATCGGCCTGCCGGAAATGGATGGCTATGAACTGGCGCGGCGCCTGCGCGCCGACCCGGTCACCAGGCACGCGCTGTTCGTCGCCCTGACCGGCTATGGCCAGGCGCATGACCGGATCCTGTCGCGGGCGGTCGGCTTCGACCACCATTTCGTCAAGCCGCTGGAGCTGGACAAGCTCAAGGCGATTTTCGCGACCGTGCGGGCCTGACATCCGCTGCCGCCTGTAGCCTGGGCTGCAGGCTGGCCTTGCCGGCTCCCGGCTTCAGGTCTGCAGCAGCTTGATGAGCTGGTCTATACGATAGGGCTTGGCGATGAACAGCTGCGTCAAGTGCTGGCCGTCGACCATGCCGGGCGCCATATAGCCTGAAGCCAGCACGATCTTGACTTGCGGATAGCGCCTGCCGATCTGGTCCGCCAGTTCGAGGCCGTTCATGCCGGGCATCATGACGTCCGACACGACTGCGTCGATGTCGGGATGCCTGGCGAGCAGGTCGAGTGCCTGCGCGGCGGAATAGGCAACGAGGGTATCGAGGCCGTGTGCCGACAGCAGGATTTCGGCCAGGTCCGCGACGTCGGCCTCGTCATCGACGACCAATACCTTGCGGACGGTGCCGGCCTTCGCTCCTTCATCCTGCCCAAACGATTGCACGCCCCAGGATGAACTGGGCGGGCGCCCTGTGCCGCTAAACATGCGACTGTTCAGTGATCCGAACACGCGACCTCCACTGATGTCATGGTTGTTCGCACACGGCGTGCGAACACATGCCCCTAGTATCGGCCAATGCACGGGATCGCGTCGCCCGCTTTACGGATTGCATGAGTGCCTCGCGCTATGCCTTCCCTCCGGCCAGGCGCCGGACCTAGCCGAACAAGCCATGCAAATACCAGCGCGGCTCGGCATCCTCGCCGCCGCCGACCATGCGCTCGCGGTAGATCCAGTACAGCGCATGGTCTTTCCCTTCGGCAATGAAATAGTCGCGCGTTTGGGTCTCGCTCCACCAGCCGGCCTCGATGCGCTCGGGGGTGGAGGCGACCTTCAAAGGGGAGCCGTAGAACGGCCGGTGGTCGCGCATCAGCAGCGCGATCGGCTTGGCCAGCAGCCAGCTCGGGCGCGGCAGGCTTGCCACGTTCGGCGGCAGGCGCGCGGCGCGTTCGGCTGCGCGCACCTTTTGCTGCACCGGCACCCATTCGTTGGCGACTTCGGGGCGGTAGTCGGCCTGCGGCAAGGCCTGCAGGACATTGTCTGCGCCCAGGCGCGCCACCAGCAGTTCGAGCATGCGCATCCGGTCTTCCTCGGTGCCGCCAGGCTCGGGAAACAGCGACTCGGTCGGCGGCGCCATCGCCCTCACCTGCTGCGCTTCGAGTACCAGCCCGATGACCGGCGCCGGCAGCTCCAGCTTGGCCAGCCGCTCCTTGAGCAGGCGCACCAGGTGCTCGTCGCGCCAGGTGGGTTCGGCCAGCAGGATCTCGAGCGGGGTCGGGGGCATTGCCACCCGGCCGCGCTCGTGCTCGATCAGCAGGGTGATGCGCTCTACCGCGAGCTGGCGCGCACACAGCCAGCCGACCAGCTGCAGCACCAGATGGTGGGCGCCCGCCAGCAGCAGGTCGGCCTGCTCGATGCGGTCGAACAATTCGAGCCGCGCCCGGAAGCTTTCGGGCGGCACGATCCATTCGAACAGCTCCGGGCACATGCCATAGGCCGCATCGAGGGTATCGAGCAGCGCCCGCCCGCAGCGCCGCTGCAGCCCGGGACGCGGCAGGCGCCGCAGCTCGCCCAGGCGTTCGCAGCCGATGCCGTCGAACCAGGCCAGGTAGGGACGGGCGGGCAGCAGCAGCGCCACCGGCAGGCGGTCGAGGCGGCGTTCGAGCGAAGCCATCTTTACCGTGCGGCAGCCCCTTCGGACAGCGCCGCCCCTGGCACCGCCGCTATTGCCACCGCCGGCATTGCCGCCATTGCCGCCGCCACCATGGCCACCAAGGCCATAGCCACTGCGCCGCGCCAGCAGCCAAGCCGCCCGCGCCGTCGGTGCGCAACTGACCGAGGCGGTAAACCCGAGCGTCCGCACATTGGCGCGCACCCGCGCGCACAGTGCGCGGATGCCGCCGAACAGGCGCAGGCTGGCGCCGATGTCCATTAACAGCGTCGCCTCTTCGTCTTGCGCCACCTGCGGCGTGTATTGCAGCATTGCCAGCGCGACCGCGTTCAGGGCCTCGGCCTCGCGCGCGGCGCTGCGCTCGTACAGGCGCGCTTCGGGCAGGAGCATGAGCACCCCGCCGCGCCGCATGCCGGGCAGGACGCCGGCCGCCCGCGCCGCCGGCGACAGCGCCAGTACGCGTTCTTGTTCCAGCACGACACTGCCCGGGTCACTGCACCAGTTGGGGCTGAAGACTTCGAGCGGTAACTGGGGCAGGGACAGGCCGATCCACAAACGCATGTCGTTGCAGTAAAGAAGGAGTAAGGGGCAGGAACAGCGGCGCGTCGCGCTGCGGTCCCCGGCGTTTGACGAAACCGATGTTCATGCCGCCGGCCGCCGGGCGCAGCGCGAGGCGCAGGGGCGCAGGCGAAGCGTCTTGCGCCGCAGCCAGCGGGCGGAGCATGAAAAACAGGGTTTCGCCGTTTTGCGCCGCCATGTGCAGGCGGCGCAGGCTTTCGCCGCGGGCATGGCCGGCCCAGAACAGCAGCGCGCCGCAACTGCCGCTGCGCAGCACCTGCTCGGCCGCCCACAGCGCGTCCGCACTACGGCTGGTGCGGATCCACAACAGTTGCGAAGGCGGCAGGCCCAGCGCGGCCAGCGCCAGGGCTTGCGGTGCATGGGGCGGCTGCAGCAGGACGATGCGGCGCTCGGCGCAGGCTTGCAGGGCCGGGCGCAGCAGGCGCATTTCGCCGATGCCGGGTTGCTGCTGCAAGAGTTCGACGAGCGTGCCGACCGGCCAGCCGCCGCCGGGCAGCTGGGACGACAATGCCGCATGCCCGGTGTCGACGCAGCGCGTGCCGGCATGCGCCAGTTGCGATGCGCGCCAGAGCGAAGGATGCAAGGACTCGGGCGCCGCCAAATGAGGTGAGCAGTTCATGATGATCTGGCAAAAGTACTGTATGAACGTACAGTACTCGTTCGTTTTGGATTTGGCAAGATGTATTCATTTTGGACATACCAGTCAAGCCACTGGTATTGACAAAACTTATACCCGCGCCACCTCCGGAAAACCCGGCCGTGCCAGCGAAACATGAAATAATGGTGGCTCGTCCATTTACATCCAGACAATGACCATCCTGTTTCCCGCACCCCACGGAGCCCGCCCGTGACCTCGCTCCAGCTCGTCGGCGCCGTCCTGTTCGCGATTGCCCTGGTCCATACGTTTTCCACCAAACTGTTCCACTCGCTGGCCCGGCGCCATCCGCGCCACGCCGGCCTGTTCCACCTGCTGGGCGAAGTCGAGGTGGTGTTCGGTTTCTGGGCCTTCGTGCTGGTGCTGGCCATGGCGCTGCTGGCAGGCGGCGACGCGGCCATTGGCTACGCCGAATCGCGCCACTACACCGAGCCGCTGTTCGTGTTCGTGGTGATGGTGATCGCGGCCTCGCGGCCGGTGCTCGATGCCGTGCGCGACCTGCTGGCCTTCCTGGCCAATCTGGCCCCGGTGCGCACCGAGGTGGCCCTGTGCTGGCTCGGCCTGGCGCTGGTGCCGCTGAGCGGTTCCCTGATCACGGAACCGGCCGCCATGACCCTGGCCGCCCTGATGCTCGCGCCCCAGGTGTTCCGCCCCGGGATTCCGGAACCCCTCAAGTACGGCGCGCTGGGCGTGCTGTTCGTAAACGTCTCGATCGGCGGCACCCTCACTTCCTACGCCGCCCCGCCGGTACTGATGGTGGCCGGGGCCTGGGGCTGGGACAGCGCCTTCATGGCCAGCACATTCGGCTGGCGTGCGGCGGTCGCGGTGGTCTTCAACGCCACCGTCGTCACCGTGCTGCTGCGGCGGCGCCTGGCGCCGGCCGATACCGTCGCGGACGTGCGCATGCCCTGGCTGATCTCCCTCGTCCACCTCGCCCTGCTGGCCGGCGTGGTGCTGTTCGCACACCACCCGGTGCTGTTCATCGGCCTGTTCCTGCTCTTCCTCGGCTATACCCAGGCCTATCCGAAGCACCAGTCGCCGCTGATCCTGAAGGAAGGCCTGCTGGTGGGCTTTTTCCTGGCCGGGCTGGTGGTCCTGGGCGGCATGCAGCAGTGGTGGCTGCAGCCGCTGGTCTCGAGCCTGGAGCCGACCGCACTGTTCTTCGGCGCGCTGGCCTTGACGGCAATCACCGATAATGCAGCCCTGACCTATCTCGGCTCGCTGATCGAGGGATTGTCGACCGAAGCCAAATACATGCTGGTGGCCGGCGCGGTCGGCGGCGGCGGGCTGACCGTCATCGCCAACGCCCCCAACCCGGCCGGCGCCGCCCTGCTGCGCGCGGGCTTCGAGCACGGGTCGATCGGCATGGGCGGACTGTTCCTGGGGGCGCTGGGCCCTACCTGCGTGGCGGCAGCCATGTTCCTGATCTAGCTTGAGGGAGTAAGCAATGGACGACGACATCCTGGTCAGCAAGGCCGGCACCATCGAACGCTGCTGCCGGCGCGCGCGCGACGAATACGAGAAGGACCCGACCACTTTTGCGAGCGACCTCACGCGCCAGGATGCGGCCACCCTCAACGTGATCCGCGCCTGGGAAGCCGCCATCGAGATGGGCGACTACGTGATCGGCAACGCCAGGCTCGGCCTGCCCCACGACGAGCGCGAAGTCATTACCCTGCTGGCCGAGCACGGCTGGATCGAGGCCACCCTGGCCGAAGACCTCAAGCGCACCGGCGAATTCTGCCGCGCCGAATGGGATTACCAGGAAGCCCCGCTGCCGGCGCTGGTTACCATCATCAAGCGTGGGCTGGACGATTTCACGATGTATGCGGGGGCACTGGTGAGCGGCGCCACGACGGCCTAGGCGCCTACTGCCTGCCGGGGTGCCATGAACCTGCAAGAGCCGCAGCAATATGCGTTACAGGCCTTGCCCAAGTGGCATCTCATGGGAGACAGGCCGCCGTCCCTGCGCCTCCCGCAGGCTCAATAAGCATCACGCCTGCGGCTCGTGCACGTCGTCCACTTCCACGCCTTCGGCGGCAATCTTTTCCTCGGCCAGCGCGCGGTCTTCCTCGTCCGCGGCCAGGCCCTCCTGCTCCGCGCCGCGTGCGGCGTCGTAGGTAAGCTCGACCAGCATCGCGAAATGATCCGAGCCAAACGAAGGAAGCCGCTGGATGAAGGACAGGGTGAAATGCTCGCTGTGGAACAGGTGGTCGAGCGGCCAGCGGGCAAACCAGTAATCGGCATGGAAGGAATTGAACATGCCGCGCCCGATACGCGGGTCGAGCAGGCCGCTGATCTTGCGGAACAGCCGGGTCGTGGTCGACCACGCCACGTCGTTCAGGTCGCCCGCCACGATGACCGGCGTGTCGTGGCCGGCTTCGGCCACGCTCTTGGCGACCACCAGCAGTTCGGCATCGCGCTGGGTGGACTCCTCGTGTTCCGTCGGGCTGGGCGGCGTCGGGTGCAGGAAATGCATGCGCACTTTCTTTCCCGACTCCAGCTGGACCAGCGTATGGATCGACGGTATGTCGTCCTCGACCAGGAACTGCAGCTTGCTGTCCTCCAGCGGCAGCCGGGAATACACATGCATGCCATATAAATTATCGAGCGGGCACTTGACCGAATACGGATAGTCCGCGTCGAGCACATCCAGCCTTTCCTGCCACCATGCATCCGTTTCCAGCGTGACGAAGATATCCGGCTGGTGCTCCCGGATCAGGGCGATCAGGCCATCGGTATTGCGGTTCGGGGTCAGCACGTTTGCCGTCAGGATACGGAACTGGCGGCTCGACTCGGCCACTACCGAGACCTTGACTTCCTGGGGAAAGAGTTTTGTGTATGGAATGATCCACCACGCCTGGTAGACCAGGCAGGCGGCGTTGGCAACCACCAAAAGCTGGAATGCCGGCTCTTGCCAATCCATGAACACGAATTGTCCGGTCAGTACCAGGACGGAAAGAATCGCCAGTTGCAGGCGCGGGAAATCCCAGTCGCGAATCCACCACACTGGATTGCGTAGCAGCGGCAGCAGCGTTGCCAGCACGATCAGGGCAACGAGGATCGCGAAAATAGGTAGCATGGCAGTCTCGGAGGCAGTTAATGAGCTCATCACAAAATTGCGATGGGCTGAGTATGCCGCCTCCCGGAGCGGCGGTCTGTGCGCTAGCGTGCGTAAACGCATACGATTATGCGAACCCTGCCCTTGCTTAGGTTCTTATTACAGCTACTTACACAAACCACCCCAGCCTGCCTTCTCAAGGGTCAAGCGGGCTTGTACCATAGGCGCCATCTAGTTTTTCCCACGAAAGATCTCCATGAACTTCACCCACTTTTCCCGCGCGCTCTGCCTGGCAGCCTTCGCAGCCGCCTGCGCCGCCCCAAGCCACGCCACCAGCTTCACCTCCTCGGCGTCCAGCGCGGGGTCGGCCTCGTCGGGCAGCATCTCCGACTCGATCGGCAGCTCCAGCAACAGCTCCGGCGACGACAAGAAAGTGGCGGCCGGCAACTACCGTGTGATCGATGTCGCCCAGGCCCCGGCCAAGCTGGACACCACCCGCATGACCCTGCGCGCCGCGGCTGGTCCGGCGCGCGAGTTCTACCTCGACGTGCCGAACCGCGCCCTGGCGCAGCGCCCCGTGGCCTCGGGCGAGCTGGTGCAGGTAAGCGAGCGTGTCTACGGCTATGAATTCGCCCACGCCGATACCAAACGCTCCTTCTTCCTGGCGCTGCAGGACGACTGGTACCGCGACCTCGGCTCGCGCAAGGTCACGATCTGATGTTTCTTCGCCCTGCCGCCGCTGCGCTCCTGCTGGCCGCGAGCGCAAGCGCAACGGCCGGGCTGCCCACCTTCTGCGAACGCTCGCTCGACATCAGCGCCGCCGACCAGGACCGGGTACTGCGCTTCGCCGGCGCGGTCAAGGGTGAGCTCGAGCGTTCCGGCGCCGGCGTGGCGCTGATCGCGCGCGCCGGCCTGGACCTGAGCCGTTTCGGCCAGTTGTATTCCCACGCCGGCATCGCCCTGCGCGACAATCCGGGCGGGCCCTGGGCCGTGCGCCAGCTCTACTACGCCTGCGACGAGTCGCGCCCGCGCCTGTTCGACCAGGGCGTGGCCGGTTTCGCGCTCGGGGCCGATGCTCCTGCGCGCGGCCATATCGCGCTGCTGTTTTTGCCCGACGAAAACGGCGCGCTGCTGGAAGCGGCCGCGCTGGACAAGCGCCTGGGCCTGGCCCTGCTGTCCGGCCAATACAGCGCCAATGCCTATGCCTACGGCACCCGCTACCAGAACTGCAACGGCTGGGTGGCCGAGCTGATCGCCAGCGCCTGGGGCCGCCTCGACGGCCAGGCGCATGCGCGCGAGGATGCACAGGCCTGGCTGCGCACCCGGGGCTATACCGCCGGGCCGGTCAGGATTCCCTCGCACTGGATGATGTTTGCCGGGCAGTTCCTGCCGCTGGTGCACATGAACGACCACCCGGTGGAAGATGCGCACGCGCTGGCGCTGCACGTGAGCGTGCCGGCCTCGATCGAGGAGTTCGTGCGCCGCCAGGCGCCGCAGGCGCGGCGCGTGGAGCTGTGCCATGACAGCCGCCGCATCGTCGTGCGCCGCGGCTGGGAGCCGATCGGTGCGAGCTGCGAGCCACAGTCGGGCGATGAAGTGATCAGCCTGGCACCGTAGGCCCTCGAGCCTGGTTTATTTGCCCGCGATGCTCAGGATATTGCCGTCCGGGTCTTTCAGCCACGCGACCTTCATCCCGCTGCCGACGTGGACGTCGCCTTCCAGCCGCATGCCTTCCATGTTGTAGCGCTCGAAGATGGCGCCTTTCGATTTCAGGTCGACGACGATTTCCTCGATCTGCTCGCCGACATCCCAGGTAATGGCGGTGGTCCCGTTGCTGCCGGCGAACTCGGACCGGTAGACATAGATCCGGGAATTCCCGCTCTGGAAGGACAGGACCTCGCCCTGGGTGCAATCGCCCGCTTCGCCTTCCTGCAATCCCAGCACCGTGCTGTAGAACTCCCTTGCCCTCGCGATATCGCGCACCCCGACCGTTGCAATTGCTTCCGCAGTGGACAACATGATCGCCTCCATAGGAGATATGAGCGGATAGCCTACTGCGAACCGCCCGCGCATAGCGCACTACTGAAAGCTTTATGACAAGAAAAAGCCCCACATCAAGCGGGGCTGTTTGGGCTGGCCTTGCTACGGTGCTTACGCTGCCTTGTCGGCCAGCTTGCGCAGGACGGCAGGCGAGACCGAATCGCGTCCGCGGCTCATGCTGTAGAGCGCCCAGACGTCGCCGGCATCGGCGCGGCGCAAAGCGGCCGGCGATGGACGGCTGAACAGGCCCTGGATGAAGTCGAGGGCGATACTGGCAACATTGGTCGAGGCTGGCAGGGCATGGGACATGATATTCCTCACAGGCAGAAATTTGGATACCTCCAGTATGCGCCCTTTGAGATAGAAATCAAATTGCCATCCATGATGATCGTCATTCACAAATCAACTATCTTGACGGCGCTGCGCGTGCGCTGCTCTTGCCTGAACTGGTATCATGCGCGTTTTCCGGACGTCGGCCCCGAGGCCGTCTGACAGCCCGCCCGTCCCTCACCCTACAGAAGATCAAGAATGCGCACACCATCCAACCTGCCCTCCTTCTGGAGCCGGCTCTCGATCGCTTTTGGCAGTTTCTTCAAGTCGCTGGGCGACGCCGAATTCGCCGCGCGCGTGCGCGATGACGGGGTCGGTCCCGTGGCCGCTCCCGCTCCCGCGCCCGCCCCGGCGCCTGCACCTGCGCCGGCGCCGGTGCCAGCCGCACCGACGCTACGCGCCCCGACCGCCGAATCGGCACTGCAGCTATTGACTTTGTTCCAGCGCGAAGCGCGCCTGATCGACTTCGCCCACGAAAACCTGGCCGCCTATTCCGACGCCGAGATCGGCGCCGCGGCCCGCGTCGTGCACGAAGGCTGCGCGCGCGTGCTGCGCGAGCACTTCACGATCGAACCGGTGCGCGCCGAAGCCGAGGGAACCCGCATCACCCTGGAAGAAGGCTTCGACGCCGCCAGCGTGCGCCTGACCGGCAACGTGGTCGGCGCGGCGCCGTTCAAGGGCACGCTGTCTCACCGCGGCTGGCGCGCCGCGAAGGTCCAGCTGCCGCAGCTGGCCGAGAAGCACGACGCGCGCGTGCTGGCCCCGGCGGAGGTGGAACTGTGAGCGACGCACAGAATGCACGCTACGCCATCGGCATCGACCTGGGCACCACCCACAGCGCCCTGTCGTATGTGGACCTGGAGGCCAGCGACGGCGAAAAGACCCTCGACGGCGTGCTCGCCATCCCGCAACTGACCGCGCCGGGCACGGTCGAAGCCCTGCCGCTGCTGCCATCCTTCCTCTACCTGCCGCACCCGGACGAACTGGCGCCGGGCGAACTGGCGCTGCCCTGGAGTGCCGAGGGTGACACCAGCATCGCCGGCGAGATGGCGCGCAGCCGCGGCGCCACCACCCCGATCCGGCTGGTGTCCTCGGCCAAGAGCTGGCTGAGCCACCCGAGCGTGGACCGCCGCGCCGCTATCCTGCCGCACGACGCGCCGGAAGAAGTCACGCGCGTCTCGCCACTCGAGGCCTCCACCCGCTACCTGGCGCACCTGGCCCAGGCATGGAACGCGGCGCATCCGGATGCGCCCTTCGAGCAGCAGCAGGTCACCGTCACCATCCCCGCCTCGTTCGACCCGGGCGCACGCGAACTCACCGCGGAAGCCGCGCGCGCCGCCGGCTTCGCACCGACCTTGCTGGAAGAGCCGCAGGCGGCCCTGTACAGCTGGATCCAGGGCAGCGGCGGCGCCTGGCGCAAGCAGGTCAAGGCCGGCGACATCGTGCTGGTGGTCGACGTCGGAGGCGGCACCAGCGACTTCTCGCTGATCGCCATCCTCGAACGCGAGGGCAAGCTCGAACCGCACCGCGTGGCCGTGGGCGACCATATCCTGCTGGGCGGCGACAACATGGACCTTGCGCTGGCCCACCTGGTGGCGCGCAAGCTGCAAGCGGGCGGCACCCAGCTCGACTCCTGGCAGATGCGCGCCCTCACCTACGGCTGCCGCAGCGCCAAGGAACACCTGCTGGCCGACGCCGAGGCGACCACCTGGCCGATCGTCGTGCCGAGCCGCGGCTCGAAGCTGATCGGCGGCTCGATCCGCACCGAACTCACGCGCGAGGAAGTCACCACCTTCATCCTCGACGGCTTCTTCCCGCGTGTCGAAGCATCGAGCCGGCCAGCGGTGCGCACCCGCGCCGGCCTGACCCAGGTCGGCCTGCCCTACGCCCAGGACGCCGCCATCACCCGCCACCTGGCCGCCTTCCTGGCACGCCAGGCCGGCGCCACCGCGGAACTCGAAGGCTTCGGCGGCCACGAGGACGGCCCGGGCAGCGCCGAGCACAGCTTCCTGCATCCGAGCGCGGTGCTGTTCAACGGCGGCGTGTTCAAGTCCGCCATCCTGTCCCAGCGCGTGATCGACACCATCAACGACTGGCTGTACATGGAAGGGGCCCAGCCCGCACGCATGTTGGAAGGCGCGGACCTCGACCTGGCAGTGGCGCGCGGCGCAGCCTATTACAGCTATGCGCGCCGTGGCGGCGGCGTGCGCATCCGCGGCGGCACGGCCCGGTCGTATTACGTGGGCGTGGAATCGTCGATGCCGGCCATTCCCGGCATGGAGCCGCCGATCGAGGCGCTGTGCGTGGCGCCCTTCGGCATGGAAGAAGGCAGCGAACTCGAACTGCCGGGCCAGGAATTCGGCCTGGTGGTGGGCGAGCCGGTCACCTTCCGCTTCTTCGGCTCCACGACGCGCCGCCAGGACCGCATCGGCGAAGTGCTGGAATTCTGGGGCCCGGACGAACTGCAGGAACTGCATGAAATCCAGGCGACCCTGCCGGCAGAGGGCCGCGTGGCGGGCGACGTGGTGCAGGTCAAGCTGCATGCGCTGGCCACGGACACCGGCACGCTGGAACTGGCCGCTGTTGCGCGCGATGGCCAGCGCTGGAAGATCGAGTTCGACGTCCGCAGCGCGCCGCAGTAACAACAGTGACACGAGCAGTGACGTCCTACCTCGTCAGCATCGACCTGGGCACCACCAATACGGTGCTGGCCTATGCCGCCGTCGGTGGCACGCAGGTC
This sequence comes from Telluria sp. ZB4P37, assembly GCF_059685855.1. NCBI lineage: Bacteria > Pseudomonadati > Pseudomonadota > Betaproteobacteria > Burkholderiales > Oxalobacteraceae > Telluria > Telluria sp. ZB4P37. The sequence goes on along the minus strand of NZ_JCASID010000019.1, from coordinate 41,301 downwards.
GAGCTGCTGGCGATCGACCAGCTGGTGGCGCCCGGCGAAGTTGCCCAGGCGCCGCTGCTGCCGTCGATGCGCTACCACCCTGCCGAGGGTGAACTCGCTCCCGGCGAACTCCAGTTGCCCTGGACGGCGCACGACCCGGCCGGGGTCGAACGCGTGGCGATCGGCAGATTGGGGCGCGTGCTCGGCGCGCAAACGCCGGGACGGCTGGTGGCCAGCGCCAAGAGCTGGCTCTCGCACTCTGGCGTGGACCGCATGGCGCCCATCCTGCCCTGGGGCGCGCTCGACGCCGACGTGCCGAAGGTGTCGCCGGTCGCGGCCAGCGCCAGCTATCTCGCGCACCTGCGCGCCGCCTGGAATACACGCTTCCCCAAGGCGCCGCTCGAACGCCAGCAGATCGTCCTCACCGTTCCCGCTTCCTTCGACGAAGGCGCGCGTGCGCTCACCCTGGAGGCGGCGCGCATGGCGGGCCTGCCGGAACTGCGCCTGCTGGAAGAGCCGCAGGCGGCCTTGTATGACTGGCTGTACCGGCACCGCGCCACGCTGGCCCAGGACCTCGCGGGTACGCGGCTGGTGCTGGTGGCCGACGTCGGCGGCGGCACCACCGACTTCAGCCTGGTCAAGGTGGACTTGGGCGAAGACGGTGAACCTCGGCTCACCCGCATCGGCGTGGGCAACCACCTGATTCTCGGTGGCGACAACATGGACCTGGCGCTGGCGCACCTGGCCGAAGCGCGCCTTGGCGGACAGGATGCCCAGCCCACGCGCCTGTCGGCCGGGCGACTGGCCCAGCTCACCGAACGCTGCCGCGCCGCGAAAGAGCAATTGCTTGCCCGGGACGCGCCGGAACAGGTCAAGGTCACCCTGCTCGGCACGGGCTCGCGCCTGATCGGCGCAAGCCGCTTTGCAAGCATCACGCGCGAGGACGTGCAGCGCATCGTCCTGGACGGCTTCTTCCCCCCCAACGAAGCGCAGGAGCCGGCCAAACGGGCGCGTGCCGGCATCGTCGAATTCGGCCTGCCGTATGCGAGCGACCCGGCCATCACCCGCCATCTGGCCGGCTTCCTGCGCCAGCATGCGCAGGCGGCGCGCGAGGCGCTCGGTATCGAGGATGACGGCGGCTTGCCGGTGCCCGATACGCTGCTGCTCAATGGCGGCGTGTTCCGCGGCGCGACGCTGGCGCAGCGCCTCGGCGATGTCTTGTCCGGCTGGCGCGGCGCGCCTGTCCACGTGCTGCACAACGAGGACCCGGACGTGGCGGTCGCGCGCGGCGGCGTCGCCTACTCGCTGGCGCGTGCCGGACAGGCACCAGGCATCGAAAGCGGCTCGGCGCGCAATTACTATCTGCTGCTGGACGCCGAACATTCGGGCGAGCTGCTGCGCGCCGTCTGCCTGCTGCCGCGCGGTGCGCCGGCGGGCGAAGAACTGCGCCTGGAAGGCCGCAGCTTCGCGCTGCGCCTCGGGCGGCCGGTGCGCTTCCACCTGGCATCAATCACCGCCGATCCGGGCGGGCGGCTGCCGCAGCCGGGCGAGCTGCTTGACCTCCCGAGCACGGACATCGTGCGCCTGCCGGCGATTTCCACCGTCCTGCGCGGCGGGGGCGCAATGCGCGCAGCGGAGATCCCGGTGCAGCTGGCTGCGACCCTGTCGGAAGTCGGCACGCTGGAAGTGTTCTGCGTGGCGGAAGACGATGCTTCCCGCCGCTGGCGCCTCGAATTCCAGCTGCGCGGCGAAGACCATGAGGTGACTGAAGATGCAACGCTGCCGCCCCAGCTCGATGAGGCGGTCGTGCGCATCGACCGCATCTTCGGCAACCGTTCGCAGCAGGTCGATCCGCGCGAAGTGCGTCAACTGCGCGCTTGGCTCGAACATCTGCTGGGCGCACGCGAGCGCTGGACCACGCCGCTGCTGCGCCGCCTGTTCGACGCCCTGCTGGCGCGCGCCAAGGGCCGGCGCCGCTCCGCCGAGCACGAGCGCGCCTGGCTGAACCTCGCCGGTTACTGCCTGCGTCCCGGCTTCGGCCATCCGCTCGACGAATGGCGCATCGAGCAGCTGTGGGCCCTGTTCGACACGGGCGTGCAATACCACAAGGACAGCCAGGTGCGCGCCGAATGGTGGACGCTGTGGCGGCGCGTGGCAGGCGGCTTGTCCGTCGAGGCGCAATTGCGGCTGCTCGACGACTTCGCCTTCAACCTGCAGGCCGATGCCTCGGAACGCGGGCGCCGTCCGGTCACGCTGGTGGACGGCACAGAGGACGACATGCTGCGCGTGGGCGCCTCGCTCGAACGCATTCCGTCCGCCTACAAGGCCGAGATCGGCGAGTGGTTAATGGGGCAGATCATGGAGATGCCGCTTGGGGCCAAGATCGATGCCCGTGCCGCGGCCAGGTACGCCCGCTACCTGTGGGCGCTGGGCCGTGTCGGCGCGCGCCAGTCTTTCCATGGCGCCGCGCATGAAGTCGCGCCCGCGGCGTCCGCCGAAGCCTGGCTGACCCGGCTCTCGACGCTCGACTGGAAGAAAATCGAGCCGGCCGGCTTTGCCGCCGCCCACATCGCGCGCATGACCGGCGACCGCTCGCGCGACATCGGCCAGGCGGTGCGCGACGAGGTGCTGCGCCGCCTGTCGGCCATTGGCGCGCCGCCGGCCTGGACGGCGATGGTGCGCGAGGTCGTGGAACTCGACCAGGCCGTCGAGACCCGCATGTTGGGCGATGCGCTGCCGCCGGGCCTCAAGCTGCTGCGCTGAGCTCGACATCAGCAGAACACGAAGTCGTCGTTCGACGCCGGCACGGCGCGCACGACATCACCGAACACGAACCAGGCTGAACCGGCAACGCCGGCGACCGACAGGACCCACAACAAGAATGCAAACATGATCGACTCCTTGGCAAGCTCATGTTTCGCACGGGTGTGCGAAACTATGTCAAAAAAAGGGACAGACGTATCCCGCCCTGTCCCGGTCTGGCAACCTTATTCCAGGTCGCTGAAACTCTTGTACGTCGATATCAGCCGGTTGTAGGCCCGCTGCGCCCGGCGCGTCACCACGACGTCGCGCAGGAACCTGGCATCGTGCATGACGCCGATGACCAGGCTGTAGATCTCGAACACCAGCTGCTCGGCTTCGGTGTCCGGCCGCAGGTGCCCTGCTTCCACCGCCTGCAGCACCGTCTTGCGCAGCGAGGAGCGCCAGCGCAGGATGCCTTCTTCGATGCGGTCGCGCAGCAGGCCGGGCACATCGTCGAATTCGAAGGCGCCCGCGGTGTACAGGCAGCCCCCGCGCGTGGTCTCGTTGCCGATCTTCTTCAGCCACAGGCTTACATGCATGTTCAGACGGGGCAAGCCCCGGGGCAGCTGCAGCGCCGGCAGGAAGACTTCCTCGGAAAAGCGGCGGTCGTATTCGTCCAGCACCGCACCTTGCAGGGATTCGAGCGAACCGACGCGCGAGAACACGCCGCTCTTGCTGATGCCGGTGCGCTTGGACAGCTCTCCCAGCGACACCTTGCCGATGCCCTCGGCGGCGGCCATGTCGACGGCGGCGTCGAGGATCGCGGCGTAGGTCGCTTCGCTTTTGGCGGTGATGGCGGCGGAGGTGTTCATGCACCTATTTTAGCACAGGTGTGCGAAACTACAAGGGAATTTTCCAGTCGATGGCAGTGCGTCAGCACACCTAGTGGGGAAGGTGAAAAATGGCAGGCCACCTCCGGACAGGCAAAAGCGTCTCCGGCAGCAGCGAGGCAGTGAAATAGCTGAGACTGGCGCGGGCTGGGGCCAGCCTGCGCGCATACAGCCCTGGATCAGCGGCGGCTGAGCCAGCTCAGGCGGGCAAAGAGGGAATCGAACAGCGAGACGACCGGACGGGTCGGGATCAGTTTGCCCAGTGGGCCGGCGTAGTTGCAGCGTGAGTTGACAGTCATTTGTTTTATCTCCGAAACATTACTTAGCACATTAACTACAGAGCAAATTATTTTCTGTGCGCCAACTCGCTTAGTGAAGCAACCGGCGCTTTCTGTCGCGCGCGGCGCCACACGATTGCGCCATATCATGCGAATGGCAAGGTCGCGCCCTATGCTCGATGGATAGGCTTGCTGGCTTTGCCGGTAACTCAACGACCATGGAGGTAATGATGAGCTACGCAGATCGTGACAGGTATGGCATCTACAAGGACACCCGCGGCAGCGGCCCCGGCCCCGCGCTGATGGGTGCGGACACATTGATCGGTGATAGTGTAGTCAATGCCGCAGAGGAGGATCTCGGCGACGTCAAGGAAATCATGCTCGACATGCAGACCGGCCAGGTCGCCTACGCCGTGCTGGCCTTCGGCGGCTTCCTCGGCCTGGGCGAAAAGCTGTTCGCCGTGCCCTGGCAGGCGCTGCACCTCGACACCGTGAACAAGCGCATGGTGCTCGATGTCGAGAAGGAAAGGCTGAAAAACGCCCCCGGCTTCGACAAGGACTCCTGGCCCGACATGAGCGATGTCACCTGGGCCACCAGCATCCACAGCTTTTACGGCACCGACATCGATCGTCCGGGCGCCCCTTCCATGGGGCCCGGCTCGTCGGTACGGGGCATGACCGGCAGCACCGGCGTCGGCACCGGCTCGGCGATGGGCGGCGGCATGGGCTCGAGCATGGGTGCGGGTTCGGCCGGCACCAGCAGCACCGGCGGTGCGGGCAGCAGCGTTGGTGTCAGCGTCGGTTCAGGCAGCGCGCACGGCGACTCGTATGGGGTTGGCGGCAGCGCCGATCCACGGCCGGGGCATGATGGCGATGACAAGGACTTGAGCCGGATTCGGGGCAGCAATATTGGTTGATCTTGTAGCGTGGGCGGGTCCTCCTGCCCACGCGTTCAAGCTGCGCATGAATGACCACGATATGTGGTTAAACCTTACGAAATCGACCTGATTGATCACAAATTGTGACCCTTCGGTCTTGGGTGGTAAACACCGCGCGTCATCGCAAATGTGAGTTGACCGCCCGGGCAAGAAACTTGCCCAGCCTGGAGAACCGGCAAATCGGCCAATCCGGCCGCCGGTCAGCCGGTCAGCCCGTCAGCGAATCATCGACTCCCACACCTTCTGCAGTCGCTTGGCCGACACCGGCATCGGCGTCCTCAGCTCCTGCGCGAACAGCGACACCCTCAGCTCCTCCAGCATCCAGCGGAACTCCAGCATGCGCGGATCGTTGCTCTTGCTGGAGAGGTTCTTGAGCGTGCGCTGGAACTGGTTGGCGACACCCTGCCACTCGGCCATCAGCTGCGCATCGCGTGACGGATTGCCGCGCAGCTTTTCCAGGCGCACGTTGATCGCCTTCAGGTAGCGCGGGAAGTGGGCCAGTTGGCTGTACTCGTTGTCCGCAATGAAGCGCTTGTGCACCAGTCCCTGCAGCTGGGCCTGGATGTCCGCCGCCACCGCCGGAGCCAGACTCTGGATGCGCTTGGGCATGCCGTGGAATTCCGCCAGCACCGAGCCCACCAGCCGCGCCGTTTCGTTGATTAACAGTCCGATGCGGGCCTTGCCCTCATCCCGGCGCTTGTTGAACGACGCTGCATTGATCGGCAGCGGATCCTGCAGGCAGGCGATGTCGACCGCCTTGGCGATGATCTGGTCGCGCAGGTCTTCCTGCGAGCCCACGCTCATGAACTGCATGCCCATGTTCTGCAGGCCGACGATGTTCTTCTCGGCGAACTTGAGCTGTTCCTTCAATTGCAGCATGAACAGGCGGCGCAGGCCGATGCGGTGGGTGCGCGCCGCCACGTTCGGGTCGTCGAAGACTTCCAGGTCGCAATGCGTGATCTTGTCCACCAGCGCCGGGAAGCCGATCAGGGTCAGCTTGCCCTGGGTGATCTCCAGCAGTTCCGGCAGCTCGCCGAAGCTCCAGGTGGTCAAGCTGGTATGCTGGCTCGCGCCCGCAGGCGCCGCGACAGCGGTCGCAGTAGCCGATGGCTTGGTCACCGGCCCGGCACCGCCCTTCCCTTTTGCCGCAACCGGGGCCGGTGCCGGCGCCGCCGGCTGCAGGCGCGCAGGCGCGGACGACGGCGTGGCTTCCGCCAGCTTCTGGAAGCTCTCGCGTGCCTGCCCGCCCAGCTCCGCCTGCAGCGTCGCCAGGTTGCGTCCCATGTCAAGCTGGCGCCCGTGCTCGTCGATCACCTTAAAATTCATCGACAGGTGCACCGGCAGCGTCTCGAGCTTGAAGTCACCGGTGAGTACGTTCACGCCGGTCTGTTCGCGCACATCCGCAATCAGCACATCCATCAGGTCGCCCCGGCCGAAGGTGCCGGCGCGGTCGATGCGCTCCACGAAGCGCGCCGCGTAATCCGGCAGCGGCACGCAATGGCGGCGCAGCTTCTGCGGCAAGGATTTGAGCATCAGGTGAACCTTCTCCTTGAGCATGCCCGGCACCAGCCAGCCCGCGCGCTCCTGGGGAATCTGGTTCAGCGCGAACAGCGGCACCGCGAGGGTCACGCCGTCGCGCAGGCTGCCCGGCTCGAAGTGGTAGCTCAAGCCCATCTCGATGCCGGTGACGTTCATCGTCTTCGGGAACAGGTCGGTGGTGACGCCGGCCGCCTCGTGCCGCATCAGCTCTTCGCGGTTCAAGAAGAGCAGCTTCGAATTCTCGCGCGAGGCGTCCTTGTACCACTTCTCGAAGCCGGCGCCGTTCACGACCGTCTGCGGGATCTCCTTGTCGTAGAAGGCCGCGATCAGCTGCTCGTCGACCAGCACGTCCAGGCGGCGCGACTTGTGCTCAAGGTTCTCGATCTCCTTCACCAGCTTGTGGTTGTGGGCGAAGAACGGCGCGCGGGTCTCGTAGTCGCCCGCTACCAAGGCGTCGCGGATGAAGATCTCGCGCGCTTCGACCGGGTTGTACTGGCTGTAGTTGATGCGGCGGTTGTTGTAGATGACGATGCCGTACATCGTCGCGCGCTCGAGCGCGGTCACTTGCGCCTGGCGCTTTTCCCAGCGCGGCTCGCCCCAGGATTTCTTCAGCAGGTGCGCGCCCACCTTCTCCACCCATTCGGGCTGGATCTGCGCGATGGTGCGCGCATACAGGCGGGTGGTCTCGACCAGTTCGGCCGCCATCACCCAGCGCCCCGGCTTCTTGGCCAGGTAGGAGCCTGGCCAGATATGGAACTTGATGCCGCGCGCGCCCAGGAACACCGGCTCGTCCTCGGCCTTGAATCCGATATTGCCGAGCAGGCCGGTGAGCAGCGCCAGGTGCAGCTGGTCGTAGGTGGCCGGGGCCGCGTTCAGGCGCCAACCCTGCTCGCGCGCCACCGTCAGCAATTGCGAATGCACGTCGCGCCACTCGCGCAGGCGCAGCTGCGACAGGAAGTTCGCGCGGCAGTTTTCCTGCAGCTGGCGGTTGGTTTTCTTGTGCTCGATGGCGTCTTCGAACCAGGCCCAGATCTTCAGGTAGCTGAGGAATTCGGACTTCTCGTCGGCGAACTTCTTGTGCTTCTCGTCGGCCTGCTGCTGGTATTCGATCGGACGGTCGCGTGGGTCCTGCGTCGACAATGCCGACGCCACGATCAGCATCTCGGTGAGGCAGTCGCTGTCGACAGCGGCCAGGATCATGCGGCCCACGCGCGGGTCGAGCGGCAGCTTGGCCAGCTTCATGCCCAGCGAAGTCAGGTCGTTCAGTTCGTCGACCGCGCCGACTTCCTGCAGCAGCTGGTAGCCGTCGGCAATCGCCCTGCCCTGCGGCGGCTCGATGAACGGGAAGGTCTCGACGTCCGTCAGGTGCAGCGACTTCATGCGCAGGATAACCGAGGCCAGCGACGAGCGCAGGATCTCCGGGTCGGCAAATTTCGGGCGCTTGTTGAAATCGTCTTCTTCGTACAGGCGGATGCAGACACCGTCGGCCACGCGGCCGCAACGGCCGGCGCGCTGGTTGGCCGAGGATTGTGCCACCGGCTCGACCTGCAGCTGCTCGACCTTGTTGCGGAAGCTGTAGCGCTTCACACGCGCCAGGCCCGTGTCGACCACGTAGCGGATGCCCGGCACCGTCAAGGAAGTCTCGGCCACGTTGGTGGCAAGTACCACGCGGCGCGCGTTAGTGGTCTTGAACACGCGGTCCTGGTCTTCGACCGACAGACGGGCAAACAGCGGCAGGATCTCGACATGCGGCGGATGGTGCTTGCGCAGGGCTTCCGCGCAGTCGCGGATCTCGCGCTCGCCCGGCAGGAACACCAGCACGTCGCCCGAGCCGATGCGGCACAGCTCATCGACCGCATCGACCACGGCTTCCATCAGGTCGCGCTTGTCGCGCGCAACTTGTGCCTTCGGCGCAGGCTCGCCCGGCTTGGCATTGGTGGCAGTGACCGGATCGCGGTCCACGGGACGGTAGCGCACTTCCACCTTGTACAGGCGGCCCGACACCTCGATCACGGGCGCGGGCTTGTCTGGCGTGCCGAAATGGCGCGAGAAGCGGCCGGCGTCGATGGTGGCCGAGGTGATGATGATCTTCAGGTCCGGCCGGCGCGGCAGCAGCTGCTTGAGGTAGCCGAGCAGGAAGTCGATGTTCAGGCTGCGCTCGTGCGCCTCGTCGATGATGATCGTGTCGTAGTTGCGCAGCAGCGGGTCGGTCTGGGTCTCGGCCAGCAGGATACCGTCGGTCATCAGCTTGACCGAGGCGCCGCGCTGCAGCGTGTCGGTGAAGCGCACCTTGAAGCCCACGTGCTCGCCCAGGGGCGAACCGAGTTCCTGCGCGATGCGCTTGGCGGTGCTCGATGCCGCGATACGGCGCGGCTGGGTGTGGCCGATCAATCCCTTCTGGCCGCGGCCCAGCTCCAGGCAGATTTTAGGGAGCTGGGTGGTCTTGCCCGAGCCGGTTTCGCCGGAGACGATGACGACCTGGTTCTCGCTAATGGCCTTGGCGATTTCGGCGCGGCGGCCGGATACCGGCAGGTCTTCCGGATAGACGATCGGCGGCAGCGGCGTGCGGAACGGCGCCGGACGCTCGCCTTTCTCTGGACGCGGCTTGGCTTCACCGCGCGGCTCACCACGCGGCGTTCGTTGCGGCTGCGGCGTGCCTGCCTTGCGCTCGCCCTGCTGCGCGGGTGTGCGCTGGCCACCTTCGCCACGCGGCCGTTGCGCACGCGGTTCGCCCGCCAAGCGCGGCTTGCGCGGCTCGGTAGCGGAAGGATTCTGGGAAGCGGCACGCGCCGATGGAGGCGAAGGCTTGTTACTCTGTTCAGACATTAGTTTTTACAAGGTATTTGGTGCGCACATCGCGCAGCGAATTATAATGCGGCAAATGGAAAATCCTACCCAATTCGTCCAGTGGCTGCGCTCTGTCGCGCCGTACATTCACGCCTTTGGCGGCAAGACCTTCGTTGTTGCATTCCCGGGTGAGCTGGTCGCCTCCGGCGCCTTGCCGGTGCTGGCGCAAGACCTGTCCCTGCTGGTGGCGCTCGGCATCCGCGTCGTGCTGGTGCACGGCTCGCGTCCGCAGGTGGCCGAGCAGCTCGGGCTGCGCAATGTCGAGGGCCGCTTCCATAACGGCGTGCGCATCACCGACACCGCCGCGCTCGAATGCGCGAAGGAAGCCGCTGGCGAGCTGCGCCTCGACATCGAAGCGGCCTTCAGCCAGGGCTTGCCGAACACCCCGATGTCGCACGCCCAGATCAGCATCGTATCGGGCAACTTCGTCGTGGCGCGCCCGCTTGGCGTGATCGACGGCGTCGACTTCGAGCTGACCGGCGTCACCCGCAAGATCGCGGCTGAGAAAATCCACCCCATTTTGCAGACCGAAGACAGCCTGGTGCTGCTCTCGCCCCTGGGCTTCTCGCCCACCGGCGAGATCTTCAACCTGACCATGGAAGACGTGGCCGCATCGACCGCGATCGCCCTGCACGCCGACAAGCTGATCTTCATCACCGAGACCTCGATGATGATCGATGCCGCCGGCACCGAGATCCGCGAGCTGTCCTCGCACCAGGCCGAAGCCGTGCTGCAGGCGGGTTTCCTGCCGCTGGACGCCGCCTTCTACCTGCAGCACGCCGTCAAGGCCTGCAACAGCGGCGTGGACCGCGTGCACGTGGTCCCCTTCGAAATGGACGGCTCGGCCCTGCTGGAGCTGTTCACGCACGACGGCGTCGGCACCATGATCAGCCACGAGAACCTTGAAAGCCTGCGCCAGGCCACAATTGAGGACGTCGGCGGAATTATCAAGCTCATCGAGCCATTGGAAGCCGACGGCACCCTGGTTTACCGCGGCCGCGAGCTGATCGAGCGCGAGATCGACCAGTTCTCGGTGATCGACCACGACGGCGTGATCTTCGGCTGCGCGGCGCTGTATCCGTTCCCGGAATCGAAGATGGGCGAGATGGCCTGCCTGACCGTGAGCCAGGAAGCCCAGACCCAGGGCGACGGCGAACGCATTCTCAAGCACATGGAAAACCGCGCCCGGGCCGCCGGCCTGACCAAGCTGTTCGTGCTGACCACACGCACCTCGCACTGGTTCAAGAAGCGCGGCTTCGTGCCGGCCTCGGTCGACGACCTGCCGAAGGACCGCCAGCACATGTACAACTGGCAGCGCCGGTCACAGGTTTTGATCAAAACCTTATAATGCTGGATTCACACCAAACGCATAACAGGAGTACACGATGGCCCGCACCGTCCAATGCATCAAACTGAACAAGGAAGCCGAAGGCCTGGACTTCCCGCCGGTCCCAGGCGAAATGGGCAAGAAGCTCTACCTGTCGGTGTCGAAAGAAGCCTGGCAGGCCTGGCTCAAGCACCAGACCATGCTGATCAACGAAAACCGCCTGAACCTGGCCGACGACCGCGCCCGCAAATACCTGGCGGCGCAGATGGAAAAGCATTTCTTCGGTGATGGCGCCGATGCGGCCGTGGGCTACGTGCCGCCGACGGCATAAGCATCAAAAACTACGCGGTGGCTTTCCTGCCGCGTACCTTAAAACCGTCGCAAGCGCCACTGGCGCCTGCGACCTCCGGCGAAGGCCGGAGCCTAAGTTCGTCGCGTACCGATAACGTCAAACGCTGGTGGTAAGCGTGCATAATTGGGTTTCGGCCTTCGCCGAACGACGTTCAAACGGGAGCGTGAACAAAACGACGTTCGAAGCTTTCACATCTTCACACACTGCCTCAATTCGCAACGCGCCGTATACACCCTCCCGCGCATCGCCCCATCCTCGCAGCGCATCCGGTAAACCTCGACCGGTCCCGCCTCCGTCATCAGCCCCGCACCCTGCCCGCCGCTGCAGCCCTGCGCCTTCGCCATCTTCTCGACAGTCGCCGACGACACGCCGGTCCTGAACGGCACCCGTTCGATTGGCGCGCCATGACCGTCGGTCAGCGCAGGCGCGGCCGGCCTCGCAGCCGCCACGGTTACCGGCGCCGATTGCATCTTGCTCCTGAACAGGGAACAACCGCTCAACAACACGGCCGTCGATACCGCCACCAGCGCCAGCGCATGCTTCATCGTACGTTCTCCGGGTAGGAGTTAAAAGGTCAGGGTCTTGACGCCCTCAGGGGTGCCGAGCAGGCAGACGTCCGCGCCCGCCTTGGCGAACAGTCCGACCGCGATCACGCCGACGATCTGGTTGATCTTCTCTTCCAGCGCTACCGGGTCAAGAATCGACAGGCCAAGCACGTCGATCAGCTCACCGCCATTGTCGGTAATGAAAGCGTCGGTGCTGCCCGCCTTGAGGCGCAGGCGCGGCTCGCCGCCGAGTTCGGCCAGCTTGCGCATCACGCAGGCGCGCGCCATAGGGATGACTTCGACCGGCAGCGGGAATTTGCCGAGGGTGTCGACCAGCTTCGAGCCGTCGGCGATGCAGACAAAACGCTTCGCCACCGAGGCCACGATCTTCTCGCGCGTCAGGGCCGCGCCGCCGCCCTTGATCATCGCGCCACTGGCGGTGATCTCGTCAGCGCCGTCGATATAGACCGCCATCGAGCTGACGTCGTTCAGGTCGAACACCGGAATGCCATGGCCGCGCAGGCGCGCCGCGGTCGCTTCGGATGAGGCCACGGTGCCCTTGATACGGTCCTTGATCTTGGCCAGCTCGTCGATAAAGAAGTTAGCGGTCGAGCCGGTGCCGACGCCGATGATCTCGCCTTCCACCACGTATTGGATGGCGGCGCGGGCTACTTCTTGCTTGAGTTCGTCCTGGGTCATGATGCTTTTTGAGGGTAGAGAGAAAGACGCCATTTTAGCGGATCGCACCGTCCATACCGCGAAAACGTCGTTTCATCCCATCGCCTTGCCGGTCGATGCACCAGGCATTGCAATGATTGCATCACTGCATCAAACTGGATTTTTCCCGCTGGCTTAACGGACCCATTGATGAAACTCTTTACCAAAAAACGCGTAGCGATTGCAGCGGGACTCGTCCTGGTGGCCGGCGCGGCCTATGCCTGGATGGCACCGAAGGGCGAAGCGGTCATGCCACCGCCGAAATACCGCTACACGGCAGTGGACATGGGCAGCATCAACCAGACCGTGACCGCCACCGGCACCATCAACCCGGTCGCGCTGGTCAATGTCGGCTCCCAGGTCTCCGGCACCGTGGTCGAACTGAACGTCGACTTCAACGACCGCGTGACAAAAGGCCAGGTGCTGCTCAAGCTCGACCCGACCATCTTCAACGCCCAGGTGCGCCAGGCCCAGGCCAGCCTGGCCTCGGCCCAGGCCTCGCAGCGCCTGGCCCAGGCCAACTTCCAGCGCAACGAGCAGCTGGTGAGCCGCAGCTTCGTCTCCAGCGTGGCGCTTGACCAGACCCGCCGCGAGCTGGACGTCGCCAAAGCGAACATCCAGCTGGCGCAAGCCCAGCTCGAGCGCGCCCAGGCTGACCTGAACAACAGCGTGATCCGCTCGCCGATCGACGGCGTCATCATCAAGCGCACCATCGACCTGGGCCAGACCGTGGCGGCCTCGTTCGCCACGCCAAACCTGTTCCAGATTGCGCGCGACCTGACCAAGATGCAGATCGATACCAGCGTCTCGGAAGCGGACGTCGGCGCCCTGAAGGACGGCCTGCCGGCGCGCTTCGTGGTCGATGCCTACCCGGACCGCGAATTCCACGCGACCATGCGCCAGTTCCGCCTGGCCGCCAACGTGGTGCAGAACGTCGTGACCTACAACGTGGTGCTCGACGTCGACAACAAGGACGAGATGCTCAAGCCCGGCATGACCGCCCAGGTACGCCTGGTGGTGGCCAACCGCGCCAACGTGATGCGCATCCCGACTACCGCCCTGCGCTTCACCCTGCCCGAGGAAGAGCTGGAAAAGCAGCGCAAGCTGGAAAAGGAAAAGAACAAGGGAGCAGTCAAGACGGTGGCGCTTACGCCGGCATCGGTGCCGGATGACGACCTCGCCTTCCGCAGCCCGAACGAGACCGCGCGCATGTTCAAGGTCTACCGCCTCGACGCCAGGAACGAGCCGCAGCCCGTCGACATCCGCGCCGGCCTGTCGAACTTCCGCTACACCGAAGTGGTGTCCGGCGGCCTGAAGACGGGCGACCGGATTGTCACGCGCACGCTGGTGCAGCAGCAGGAAGATGACCTGTGAGCGCGCTGCCGATCGCGCCCTTGATTGATATCCGGGGCGTCACCAAGACCTACACCAGCGGCAGCGTCGACACCCAGGTGCTGTACGGGATCGACATGCAGGTGATGCGTGGCGACTTCGTCTCCGTCATGGGCCAGTCGGGTTCCGGCAAGTCGACCCTGATGAACATCCTCGGCTGCCTGGACCAGGCCACCGGCGGCAGCTATCTGCTCGATGGCGTCGATACCCGCTCGCTCTCGCGCGCCCGGCTGGCCGACATCCGCAACCGCAGCATCGGCTTCGTATTCCAGAGCTTTAACCTGATCAAGCGGATGAACGTGGCCGAAAACGTGGCGCTGCCGCTGATCTATGCGGGCGTCAGCCGCGGCAAGGCGTATGCGCGCGCCGTGCAGGAACTCGAGCGCGTCGGCCTGGCCGGCCTGGCCAAGCGCACCCCGAGCCAACTCTCCGGCGGCCAGCAGCAGCGCGTGGCGATCGCGCGCGCCCTCGCCACCGATCCGCCGATGCTGCTGGCCGATGAACCGACCGGCAACCTCGATACCCAAACCAGCGACGACATCATGTCGAGTTTTCGCCAACTGAACCAGGAACGCGGCATCACCATCGTGCTCGTCACCCACGAGCCGGACGTCGCCGCCTACAGCCGGCGCCTGGTGCGCCTGAAGGACGGGCGCGTGCTGTACGACGGCCCCGCTCTTGACGGCCTGCGCGCGCTGAACGCCGTTCACACGGAGGCGATGGCATGAACTTCATCCAGGTATTGATCGAATCCTTCCGCTCGATGGCGGCCAACCGCCTGCGCACGGCGCTGACCATGCTCGGCATTATCATCGGCATCGCCTCGGTGGTACTGCTGCTGGCGATCGGCGACAGCATGCAGCGCTTCATCGGCAAGGAATTGCAGATGCTGGGCACGAACATGGTCTACGTGTTCCCGGGCGGCGACCGCACGGCCGAGCGGCGCGCCCGCACCGGCGCCGTGCCCTCCATGTCGCTGTCGGATGCGGAAGCGCTCAATGCGCTGCCAAGCCTGGTGGGCGCAGCGCCGGCGCTGCAGGGCAGCTTCAAGCTCAGCGCCGGCAGCGAGACCGCGAACAGCATCGTGCATGGCGTGACGCCAGCCATGTTCAAGATCCGCAACTGGAAGCTCGACCAGGGCAATCTGTTCAGCGAAGCGGACATCCGGTCCTCCGCGCGCATGGTCGTGATCGGCCAGAAGGTGGCCGACCAGTTCTTCTACAAGACCGACCCGCTGGGGCGCTATATCCGCATCGAGAACGTCGCGTTCCAGGTGATCGGCGTGCTGGCCGGCGAAGGCCGCCAGATCGACGGCGCCGACCTGGCCGAGCTGGTGCTGGTGCCGATCACCGCGGCCAGCGCGAACCTGATCCGCACGCCCTTCCCGCAGAACGTGCACTACATCGCGGCGCAGGGCCGGCCCGACATGGCGTTGAGCGACGCAGTGGAAGACATCAAGGAATCGCTGCGCGGCCGCCACCGCATCCGCCTCGACGACCCGGACGACTTCCGCGTGCAGAACATGGCCACGTTCGCGGAAACGGCCAACAAGATCAGTGCCGGCGTCGCCATGCTGCTCGGGCTGATCGGCGCGATTTCGCTGCTCGTGGGCGGAATCGGGATCATGAACATCATGCTGGTGTCGGTGACCGAGCGTACCCGCGAGATCGGCATCCGCATGGCGATCGGTGCCAGGCCGAGTGCGGTGCTGCTGCAGTTTCTGGCGGAGTCGGTCGTGATCTGCGTGGCCGGCGGGCTGGTGGGCGTGGCGATCGCGATGGGTGGGGCGGCGGCGATCACGTCGACCGGGAAATTCGATGTGTACCTGACCTTGCAGGGGGTGCTGGTGGCCTGTGGGTTCGCCACCGCCGTGGGGGTGTTCTTCGGATTCTATCCGGCGCGCAGGGCGTCGCGCCTGTTACCGGTGGATTGCCTGCGGTACGAGTAAGCGGGGCCTTGCCAATCCGATGCGGGCAAAAGCCGTCCTGGTTCCCGGCCAGGACGGCTTTTGCCCGTCAATACAGGCACAAGAAAACGTCCCGTTCCTCATACTCTGGTTCACCTAGGTACAATTCGTCATTTACGGCATGCATTAAAGCCGAACAACTGGTTTTCAGCCATTCACGATGTCCCCTATCCCGGCTACGCCAGAGAAACACACAAGCACCGCCCTCACAGCCTCCCTCACCGAAGGCCAGGCAAGCATGCGCACGCTGGTGGCAAACCACAATTGGGCATCGACACCCCTGGGCCCGATGGCCGAATGGCCCGCCAGTCTCAAGACAATCGTCGCATTGATGCTGGACTCGACCGAGCCGATGGTCATCTGGTGGGGTGAGGATGCGCTCCAGATCTACAACGACGCGTACGCGCCGCGTATCCATGCCGGCGCAGGCCCCAGCGCCCTCGGACGGCCCGCCGTCGAAAACTGGAAGCACAGCTGGTCGTCGATCAGCCCCCAGCTCAGGCTCGTCCTGGCCGGGAAACCGTCCAAGGGTTATTCGGATTTCCTGATCGACATCGAGCGCAATGGCAGAGTCGAAGATACTTACTGGACCTATTCCTTCACGCCGGTCCGGGATGACGCAGGGGCGATCCAGGGCGTGCTGGTGATTTCGAACGAGACGACCGAACGCATCCTGAGTGTCCGGCGCCAGCAGACCCTGGACTTGCTGCGCCAGGAACTCTCCGGTACGAACACCGTCGAGGCCCTTGGCACCGCGGTCAAGCGCGCAGTCGGGTTCAATCCGGCAGACCTGTACAGCGCCGTGCTCCTGCCGCAGCATGCCGGAAACAAGCCTGCGGCGACGCCACTACAAGTGCGCATCACGGCGCTGGACGTAGGCGTCGACGTCGACCTTGCCGTCGAGTTCGGGTTGTCGCCGAAGCTGGCCCCGGACACCGCCTACCGTCTGTTTCTCGAACAATTCACCCTGTTGGTGGCCACGGCCCGTCACCGCATCGAGAGCGACGCATTGCGCGTGCTGGTCGAAGCCGAGCGTGACCGGCTCTTGCTCGATGCGCCGGTCGGCGCGGCCGTCATGATCGGCCCCGAGCTGACCTACCACCTGGTCAATTCGATGTACGCAATGGTGAGTGGGCGCCCGTCCGGTGCGATGGTCGGCAAGCCGTTCGTCGAGGTGTTCCCGGAGTTGCAGGGATCGGTCGTGCACGAGAAACTCAAGGAGGTCTACCGCGCCGGCCAGCCGTTCGTTTCGCCACCGACGCTGGTACAGATCCACCGTAATGGGGGCGCGCTGGACGATCGTTACTTCACCTACAACCTGTCGCCTTTGCGTACGCTGGGCGGCGAGGTCTACGGCCTGATGGTGATCGCGGTGGACATCACGGTGCAGGTCGAGTCGCGCGCCGAGGTGGAAAAACTGAACGTCGAGCTGCAGGCCGCGGCCCGCGCAAAGGACGAGTTCCTGGCCCTGCTCGGGCATGAGCTGCGCAACCCGCTGGCGCCGATCGTCACCGCGCTGGAACTGATGCGCATGCGCGACCGCTCTTCGGAACGCGAGCAGGTCGTGATCCGCCGCCAGGTCGTACACCTGACACGGCTGGTGGACGACCTGCTCGACGTCTCGCGCATCACCCGCGGCAAGGTTGAATTGCGCAAGGAAACCGTCGACGTGCGCGAAGTGCTGACGCGTGCGGTGGAAATGGTCAATCCGATGATCGCGCAGCGACGGCAGCACCTGCAGGTCGATATCGCAGCCATGCACTGGTACGGCGACCCGGCCCGGCTGGCGCAGATCGTCTCCAACCTCCTGACCAATGCCTCGCGCTACAGCGACGCCGGCGCCGACATCGCGCTGCTCGCGCGCAGCATCGACGGTTCACTCGAGATCGAGGTATCCGACGACGGCTCGGGGCTGCCTGCGGACCTGCTGCCCCGGATCTTCGATCCCTTCGTCCAGGGCGAACGAAAACTGCATAGTTCCGTCGGCGGGCTCGGGATCGGCCTGGCCCTGGTGAAAAACCTGTCTGAGCTGCATGGGGGCAGCGTGATGGCGCGCAGCGACGGCATCGGACAGGGCAGCACCTTCATCGTGCGCTTGCCCTTGCTGACCCAGCCGGCACACGCCGAGCGCGAGGAAGCGGCGTGCGGCGCGCCGGCGCTCGCCAACAGCCACCATGTCCTCGTGGTGGACGACAATATCGATGCAGCCGATACCTTGGCGGAGACTCTCGGCCTGTTCGGACATCGCGTGGCAGTTGCCTATACGCCTGAAACCGCGCTGCAGGCATTCAAGGATCAGCGGGTCGACCTTGCCATCCTCGATATCGGCTTGCCCGGGACCAGCGGATATGATCTTGCCGACATGATGCGCGACAGTGGAAAGAACGCAGCTGCGCGCTATGTGGCCTTGAGCGGATTCGGACAGCAGCTCGACAAGGAACGCAGCGCGGCGGCCGGATTCGCGGCGCACCTGGTCAAGCCCCTGGCGCCGGAAACGCTGGCCGCCCTGTTCAAGGCCTGATTCCGCCAGTTTGCAGCGGGGCACCCCGCCGGGGCGGTGCTCATTGCTGCCCAAGCCCTTACTGCATCGTCTCCTGGTCATGGGACAGCCCGCCCGGTGCGCAACTGGGCGCATCTTCCCCGCGCAGCGTCGCGTTCAGCAGCTTCATGCTGTGGGCGGTGTACATCGCCCACACCTCGGGCAGCTGCATGCGCGTGGCGATGCTGATGAATCCACCTCCCACGGCTGCAGCACTGCACAGGAAGGGATGGCGCACGCAGTTCAAGCCGGCGCCCAGCATGGTGCCGGCTTTCCGGCCTTCCCAGCCGCCGGTGATGGCTGCCGATGGGCGCTCGGTACCCGAGCCGCTCAGGCCGGAGGCAGCTCCGAGCACCATGCCTCCATTGACCAGCTTGCCCCTGCCGACGGCCATGGTCGCCAGCGTGTAGTTGGTCACGACACCCTGCGCGGCGTTCATGAAGGCCTTGAAGTCCTCGCCCTCGAGGTCGTTGCAGACCGTGACCACGCGCTTGTCCCCCAGCACGCGCAGGCTGGACGGGTTGTGCAGGCCGGTGAGGTCGGCCGCGGCGTGCGAGACCGGGTCGAAGGTGCCCCCTTCGCCGCTTGGCCGCGGCACGAAGGAGACATAGTTTCGCGCATCCGTGTGCGTAGCGGCGTCCCCCGGCAGCTGCATGATCAGTCCAGGGGTCAGCGGCGCCGGATTGAAACCCACCACCAGGCCCACGCCGTTGCGCAAGCCCGCGTACTGGGCCAGTCCGCCGCCCAGCGAATGCCCGGTGAGGATGATCTTCGCGCGCGGTATGCCGCTGCGGATCAGCGCGGCCACCACCATGTCGGCGAGCTGGAAGGCGGCCGGGTTCGATGCGACCTGGCGGCTGGCGCGCTCGAGCATCCAGTTACCGACGGCCCCGCGCATCCCGCCACCCGAGGAACTGAGCTTGCTCCCCAGCTCGTTGAGCATTTCCGGCGTCGTCGCCAGCTGGAAGTCGGTCTCGAAATCGGCACGCGTATCGCTGCCGCGGAAGACCACCACGTGGCGTCCGTCGCGCAGCCGGTAGCGCTCGTAGTGCAGGCGATCGCTCCTGGTGGCGGGATCGACATCGAGCTGGCTGAGGCCTTCGCGCGCCGGCAGCTCTGATTTGCGCAGGAGCATGTACTCGTGCTCGGCCAGCCGGTGGCGCTTCTTTCCGAGAGCGATGGCCAGCTTCTTGAGCTCCTTCATGCGCACGCCCTCGTTGCGGCGCGGGTCGTTCTCGATGCGGCGAATCTTCGCTTCCAGGTCGGCGATGTCGGCCGCGCCGAGGCGCAGTTTGTCGGCATCGCTGTACACGGCCAGCGACAGCAGCGACAACAGGCGGTCGACATCGGGAACCGGCGCGTCGGCGAGCTCCTCCGGCCCGGGGCCGGCTCGCGGCTGCGGCGGCGCGCCCGGACCTGTCGGCAGCACCGCCGGCAAGCCTGCGGGCGGGCCCGATGGGCGCACCGGAGCGGGCGGCGGGCCACCAGGTTGTCCCGCCAATTGCCCGCCTCCGGACCCGACCGGCGTCCGCGTGTCCGGCGTGGCGCCCGGCGCCCTGCCGGCCAGCTGTCCGCTTGCCTGTGCCTTGGCCACGCCCAGCACCTTGCTGGTCTCGGCATCGACCAGCAACAGCCCGGTCACCCGCACCGGCTGGTTCCAGATGCGCTCCAGTGCCCCTTGCGCGAAGCTGGCCCCGCCGGCATCCTCGGCCACTGCGTACAGGCGCAGCTTGCCTTGCGCGTGGCGTGCCGAGAGCAGCGCCGCGCTGGCCGCATCCGGCACCGGCAGGGAGTTGAAGATGGGGTCGCCCGATGCCAGGCTGACGGACACCATGCAGGCCACCACCTCCGCCCCGGCGACCCGGTAGGGTTGAATGCACTGCCGGCCTGGATCGCCGGTGCGTCCGCCGCTGTCCAGGCTCAGTTGCAGCGCAAAACGCTTGCCGGCCGCGTCGAAGGCGCCGATTGTCGAAACCAGCGGCAGCACATAGGGGACGCCGCCGCGCAGGCGGTCCTGGCGCTCCTGCAGCGCGAACTCGAGCAAGGTCCTGCGTTCGAAGCGCTCGCGCGCGTTGGCCGCCGCCCGCAAGTAAGCGAGCGCCTGCCGGATGTCGTCGGAGGCGCGGCCATCGCTCATCTCGGCTAGCTCCACCGGGTCGACCGCCTGGCCGGTGCGCTGCGCGAACAGCAGCAGCAGGTTCAGGTCGTCCATGACCGCGTGCGGTCCTTCGAGCTGCTGGACGATGGGCAGCGCCGGCGCACCGCCCCAGGCCGGGACGGTGAGGCACAGCATGGCGCAGGACAGGAGGTGGCGCGTCAGATTCATGGCGACGTGAAGGTAAAGGGTTGGCGCGCGCCGCTGGCGGCGTTACAGGCGAACACGAACATCGACTCGCCGACCGAGCCCCTGCCGGGCGTGCTTGCCGCTTGCGGCTCTTGGACCTCGGCGAGCATGCCGCCGCTGCCGAAGCGTCCGCCGTAGCCCTTGTTGCGCAGCTGGCGCATCGTGCGGCGCGCACAGTCGCTCTCGTACAGGGCGATCGTCGATTTGACCGGGGAGACAGTCGCGTCGCCGAAGTCCATCAGGATGCGGTACAGGACAGTCGCGCCTTCGCGCCGCACGCTGGCCGGGTCGACGTAGGTGGTGACGGCGGTGTCATGCGCGACCAGGGTCCAGCCGGCAGGGACGGTCGGACCCGCGGCGACGGGTGCAGCCGGCGTTGCCGGCATCGCGGCGGCGGCGGCGGCGGCAGGCGCCCCGCTCCTGCGCGAGATGGCGAAGATCTCGCCCTCCGCGCTGGCCAGGATCAGCTGGGTGATCCGCACCGGCTGGTAGCCGGAGGCGGCAAAGATTTCGAGCGGCATGTAGCGGATCTCGTTGCCCCGCAAGACGCGGTAGTTGCCGGCCGGCTCGCCGAGCGCGAACATCAGGAAGCGCCGGCCATTGTTGCGGATCTCGCGCGCCAGCGCCGTATCCGCGACCGGGAAGTAGCGGAGAAAGGAGTCGTTCTGGTCTTCGTTGACCGCGTGCAGGCAAGCGGTCTTGAACGAGTTGCGCGGACCGGTGTCGTAGGCCCCGGCGCAGTGGTAGCTTGGTCCGGCGCGCATCGAGGCACGCTTGTTCATGGCCAGCGCCACCGGATAGCGCCCGCGTGCGAAATCGTATTCCTGCCAGGTCACCTCGATCGGGATCAGGTAGCTGCGGGCCTGGCGCAGCAGCGCCACGCGCTCGTCCACGAACGCGCTCCAGGCCGGCATCGATTCCTGGCGCACGAACTCGTCGCGGTCCTCGATCTTGTTGCGCAGCTTGCGCTGCGGACGCACGGTGGCGGTGTGGTTGTCGCCGCGCGCCAGCACCTGCAGGTTGTAGGGCGTGCCCGTGGCGGTGTGGTGCAGCAGCGGCGTGTTGATGTCGTCCATGAAGACGGCGCCGGCCGCCTCCAGTTCCGACAGGTGGCGCGGCGCCGCCGTGTCCTGGGCGGCTGCCGGCAGCGCGACGCCCAGGAATCCAAGAAGGCAAAGAGTGAATCGTGTCAGGTGCGTCATGTCAGCTTCCAGGGTGCTTGTCGGGGGTATAGCCATAGTCCAGGCCGAACAACAGCGTGGTCCGGATGCGTTCGTTCACCGGGAACAGCAGGCCCTGTCCGACCGCTACGCCGTGCAGCGCGCGCGCCATCAGCCGGGACCAGCCCGGCGCCGTTTCCGAGTTGGCGATCTTGTTCTCGAGCAGTTCGTAGGCCTTGCTGCTGGTGAAGCGATTGTCGATATAGGCCAGCGAGACAGTGCCGGCCAAGGCCAGGACCATGATCCCGGCGAGCGCACGGCCGAACTGGGGCGCCGAGCCGTCCGGCCGGCGCATCGCGGCGTAGCACAGCATGCAGGCCAGCTTGGTCATGTGCATGAGCGCGCCGAGCAGGGAGCAGAACAGCGCCAGCGGCGGCACGATCACAGCGCGCGCTGCATCCCTGCCCTCGGCCTCGAAGCGTCCGCCGTCGGCGAGCTGGGGGGCATCGGCCTCGTAGGCCTGCCACCGTTTCATGAGCTGCAGGTTGACCAGCGGGTCGAACACGGCGCGCTGGAACTGGGCGCCGGTGGCGTAGTGCGGCTGCAGCACCACGCCGGACGGCAGGCCGAGCTGGCGGCGCAGTTCGCGCTGGACCGCCGGCTGCGCCAGGAAGGCTTCCCAGCCCAGCCCCGGCGCGACGGTGCTGCCGGCACGCGCGTTCAGGCGCCGCTCGGCCGCCGCGCTGGCCTTGTGCGCGACCGCCGCGCGGAAGGCTTCCTCGTCGCCCAGGTCCCAGTCCGCCGCCACCGGCACCCGGCTGCGCACCTTCTGGCGCACGCGCTCCTGCGCCGCGTAAGGCACGGTATGGGGCGACCAGCCGCGCCGGCCCAGGTCGCGCACGTACCGGGCCCAGGCCCTGTCCTGCTCGGCCCCGATCGAGCCTTCGAGCCGCGCCTTGAGCGCGGCGGGGTGCGCGGCGCCGTACTTGCGCCAGCGCGCATGTACTTCCTGGATCGCTTCGCGGTAATGCCCATAGAACGCGGCCGGGCCGCCCAGCGTCCCTTCGACCATGCGCTGCACCCGGGGCTTCTTGTCCGGGCCGAATTCTTCCTCGAGGCTGTCCATGGATCCGGCGAACAGGGGGAACAGCGCCAGGAAGGCCTTGCCTTCGGGCTTGCTGGCGAGGCTTTCGCCCTCCGCCAGGTTGCCGAGACGGGTGGTGCCGTCGACCAGGGCCGACTTGGCCAGCACGGCGGTCATCGCGGAACGGCGGAATTCGCCGCTGCTGCTTTCGACCAGATGTTCGGTCAGGCGGTCGAGCGAGAAATACACGGCGGTGGCGCCGGCGCCGCACAGGGCTGCTGTGAAAATCCAGTAGACGCCGGCGCCGGCGCCGCGCGCGAACATCGGCTTCGAGCGGCGCACGTGGATCGCGGCCTGCAGCAACAGCAGCGCGATCGCGGCCCCGGACAGCCAGCGCCCCCAGGTCTCGAGGCCGTGGATATCGGCGGTCGTGACGTGGCCGCCGAGCGCATCGAGCAGGCGCGCATTGAAGCCGAGCTCCAGGCACACGTAGACGCCCGTCAGGACAATGAGGGAGAAGGTGGCGCGCGGCGACATCATCGGTTCAGGTACATGGTGCGGGGAGCCTGCTCTTTCTGCTCGAATTCGAGTTTGACCGCTGGCAGGGCGGTGGCCCGACGCGAAGCCCTTGCGGCCGGGATGGACGGCTCGGGCGTGCGCGCAGGCGCAGGCGCCGCCCTGGCCACCGGCTGCCGCGGCGCCTGCGCTGGAACAAGGGCGACGGGCGCCGAGGCCGGCGCGGTGCGCGGGGATGGCGCCGGCACTAGCGGGAGCGCGCGCGCGACCATGTCGCCGTACAGCAGCTTCCCCTGCGAGAACTGGTAGCGCGTGACGTGCGCGCCATTGGCGACGTCGAAGCTCGCCCCGCTGCCGCCGGGTACGGCCACCGGCGGCGCCTGGCAATTGCCGAAGTCCCAGGCGCGCACCTCGGCGCCCTTGACTGCCAGCAGCTGCATCTTGTGGCGGCACTGGCGTTCCGACTTGTCGAGCACGATCACTGTGTAGCCGTCGACCTCCTGCGCCGAACGGAAGCGCAGCGCCGTGGCCTTGTCGATGTCGACCACGCGCGACCAGGCTTGCAGCTTGACCGAATAGCGCCGCTCGAGCTCGCGCACCGAGGCGGCGCTGCCATCGGGCAGCACGAACTCGTCGATGGTGCGGCCGAACAGGGCCGCGTTGTCGATTCCGATCCGCATGCTGCGACCGGGGCCTTCCTGTACGGCGCAGCCGGCCAGGGCCACAGCCAGGGCCAGGGACGGGAGTGATTGCTTGAAGTGGGTCATCGTTGTGCGTGTCTGCTGGTCGCTTCGGTCGTTGGCATTCATCGGGTGGGCGGCGGCGCTGCATTCAGGCTCTCGAGCAGCGATTGCACCGCTTCCTGCACGCGCCCCGTGCCACGGCCGGTCTCGAGATCGAGCTGGGCCAGGTCGAGCCTGGCGCGCGGGTAGTTGGCTGCGGCGGCCTGCTCGAGCCAGCGCCGGCTTTCCTCCAGGTCGCGCGCGGTCCCGTGCGCGACGTAGTACATCTCGCCGATCTCGGCCTGGGCCACGGGGAAGCCGGCTTCGGCGGCTTTCTTCAGCCAGCGCCAGGCCGCGCCGTGACTGGCGTTGAAGCGGACCGTGCGCCCGCCGTTCTGGTCGCGCGCGCGGTCCTGGCCTTCGCGGTGGGCGATGCCGAGCACGGTCTGCGCCACCACGTTGCCCGCGCCCGCCTTGCGTTCCAGCGCAGGCATTTCGTCGCGCGGCAGGTTGCGCACCCGCTGCCGGATCTCCCAGTCCACCAGTTGCCACTCGGCCGCGCTCATCTGGCGATACCAGGCCGGGCCGGGCTCCGCGCGCATGCCCCAGCTGGCGCCGGCGGGCCGGACGCCGCCAGCCACCACGACGGCGGGCAGGACATCGGTTCGCTGCCCGCCCTGGGGCCGGAAATAATAGCTGCCGGCCACCGACGACTCGTACCAGGGATGCTGGTCGTCGAGCGTCTTGCGGCGTACTTCGCCGGCGACGGTGCGGAATACCTCTTCCAGCTCATGTCCCGGCGCCAGCAGCACGCGCGCAAGGGCCTGGGTGTAGATGCTATGCGGTCCCTTGCCGTCCGCCGCCAGCTGGCCGGGCGCGGTCGAGTAGGCGATAAAGGTGCCGCGCGGCGGCGCCACCTGTTTCAGTCCGATCCCGGCGAAACTGCGGTAGCGGACCGCCGACACCGGCTGGAAGGGGTTGTTGCGGCAGGCGTCCAGCACCACGATGTTGAGGGCCGAATGCGAACCCGCCAAGCGCTCGAGCATTGTCTTGAGCGGATAGGCGCGCAGGCGGGCGCCCTGCTCGCCCGTCACCGGCATGTCCACCGGATTCAGGTAGTTGGCGCCGCCCAGCTGCATGCCGTGCCCGGCGTAGTAGACGAAGGCGGTGGCGCCGGACGGGATCCGCATGGCGAAGCCGGTGACCGCCGCGGCCATGCGCTCGCGGTCGAGGTCGTAGTACTCGGTGACCGCGAAGCCGAGCGCAGCGAGGGTCCTGGCCATCAGGCGCGCATCGTTGACGGCATTCGGCAGCGTGCCGCTGCCCCCGTAGCGTGCATTGCCCAGCACGAGCGCCAGCCGCGCGGCGGGTACGGCGGCGTGGCTGCCCGTGCTCGCCAACAGCAGGGCCGGCGCGGCCGCGCGGAGTAAAGTACGGCGCTTCATGGCGCGCACTCCGGGTGCGCGGGTGCGATGAGGTCGGCCTGCTCTACTACGGGACTGTCGGCCAGGATGGCGGCCGCCGCGCGCGCATCCCTGCCCGCCGGCATTGACACCCACACCTCGCCATCCTCGGACGGCCCTTGCACCAGCGTCGCCTGCGCCTGCCGCAGGGCGCCGACGATATCGGCATACACGGCGTCGGCGCCGAACACCACGCGCAGGCGCGGCGCACAGGCCGGGGCATAGGCCGGACCCGCGCCGCTCCGATAGACCATGGCATTGTTGTCTCGCGGAGCATGTCCGCCCAGCATCCACAGGCCCTGGGCGGCCACCAGCGCCAGCGCGCCGAAGGTCCAGGCCGGCGTGACGAAGGTGTCGCGCAACCAATCGAACACGCGGCCGGAGCGCGCCGCCGGCCGCGGCCGTGTGGCTCCCGTGGCCTGCACTTGCCCGGCCAGGCGGCGGTACAAGCGCTGGTAGGCGTGGCGCGGGTCGTCGGCCTCGCCCAGCGGCGTGCCGGTCACGACGGTGGTGCCCTCTTCCAGATCCCAGGCGCCGATCCGTCCCGGTCGCGGCAGCACGGCGCCGTCGCCAAGCGGCGCCTGCAGGTCGGCCAGGCGCACGATCGCTCCGAGCATGGCGGCCGGTAACTTGCCCAGGAGCGCTTCGTCGCCCAAGATCACGACCTCGACCGGGTTCCATGCCTGCACCATTGCCGCTTCCGGGGCCACGATGCCGTCTTCTTCCTGCAGGACAAGGTCGCGCTCGCCTGCATAGTCGGCTTCCTGGGCGACCAGCCAGCCGCGCCAGCGCTGTCCCCCCTGGCTGGCGCCCAGCAGCACGCCGCAGGCACGCCCGGTGTCCAGGCGCCGGATCTGGCCGGCCGCGGGTGCCTGCGGCGGCCAGGCGGCATCGCTGACCACGCGGCGCCGCACCAGTTCGGCCAGGTGAGCCGGCATCGGCCCGGCCGCCACATTCCCGGCGCTGTCCTCCAGTTCGGCGGACGGCATCGGGCCACCGCCGAACAGCCCGGCCTCGATCAGCGCCAGCGGCGGGTACAGGTGCACCGTCATGCGGCGCTCCGGTACCGCGCGCGCACACGCTGGCACAAGAGCGTCAGGAGTGCCGCGATTTCCTCGCGCCAGTCGAGTTGCAGTTCGACGCCCACGTCCAGCATCCAGCGGCCGATGCTGGTCTTGCCGTAGTGGCGGTAGCTCTCGCCCTTGCTGCGCGTAATGCCGAGCCGCCTGGCCTTGTGATGGAACGCCGTGCCCAATGTGAAACGCCGGGCGATGGCGGACACCGGTTCGCGCTCGTGTTCATCGGTGCAGGTATGCAGGCTCAGATAAGCGATCTCGCCCGGCGCCAGCCTGGCGAGGAAAGCGTCGGCGCTGTGCATCGCCGTGGCGGTGTCGATACCGGCTTCGCGCAGCAGTCGCTCGTGGCCTGGGGCGGGTGGCGTAGCAGGCAGGTTCTCGTCGATCGGTGCGCCCGGCGGCGCGTCGTCCGCCAGGTCGAGGGCGTAGCGTTTCAGGTAAGCGTGCAACGCATGCACGTGAAGCAGCGGCCCGGCGCGGGTGGTCGAGGCGTTCAGCAGAATCTTGTCTTGGAAAAACAGGTTGGCGAGATCCCGGCGCTGCGCGTCGGTGTTGAAGCCAGCCGGCAGGCGAGTACGCAGCAGGACCGGCATTACCAGCCGATAGAAATCGGCCCATTCCGCCTCGCTCAGGCCATTTGCGCGGCGATCCCAGTAATCGATAATGGCCGCGTGGTCGGAATCGAGGGCTGTATTCACATCCATGGAGATAATATTTACAGCCTTCCGCCACTGGCGAAAAATGTTGCAATAATGAAATCAGGCAGCCAGCATAACGTGCCCATATTTGTTTGTAAAGCTCACGGCTTACCGATATAACGGCGTACATACCGGATTTTTAAAACTTTCGCAGATCTATCGAATTTTTATGCAGGCCGCATTATGTTCTCTTTAAAAATTTTCGAATTCTGTCGTTTTAGGACCAGGCGCGCTAATACCTTTCATGCACGGTAGGTAGAATTGCGTTCGCAGATAAAAGCCGATAGCATGATTCGCTTTGCCTTTGTTATTGGCAGCGGCCTGCTTATTCTTAATTGATGACACTATGATGACGACTTCCACCCTCGATTCTCTGCCTGCAAGCGCCGCAGCGCTTCCCACGCCCGCCAAAGCCGCACCTGACAGCCATCTGGAAAAGCAGCGCATTCAATTGCAAGAGCGCATCGACAAGTTGCAGGCGCAACGCGACGACGCCAACCGCGTGCTCGGCGCGGCCGTGGCGCCGGTGCAGGAAGAACTGGGCGTGCTCGACGCCGGCTTGCGCACGTTGTACGCGGAGGGCAAGACGGCGCTCTATTCAGCCGCGCTCGCACAATCTGCGTGGAAATGTTTGGGACTCAAGCAATTGACCACCGCCCCGTGGAAATGGGGCATCAATCCCGTCATCGGCGCCTGGTTCTCGGTACTGGCCGTATTCGGCTTGCTGATGTATTTGCTCCCGGCCTGGGGCCTGGTCAGCCTGGTGCTGGCCGCCGCCGCCGCCGCCTTTGTGTACTGGAAATTCCTGGGCAAGGCGCGTGCCGAGTTCGCGCGCCAGGCCAGCATGAAGAGCGTGGCCGCGCTCACGCTGGTCGAGGGCTACCGGCCGGCGGTGGTGCAACTGGCTACGACCCCATCCGGCAACAAGGATTACCCCTACCAGTGCGTGCAGGTGAGCTTCGGCGGCAGCAGCTTTGATAGCGCCCGCAGTTTCGACACCAAGGCCTACGGCGACATGTTCGGCGCCACCCTGGTCGGCTTCGTCTCGGACACAAGGACCAATGGCGTCGGCTTCTGGATCAAGTTGCCCGAGGATGGCCAGAAGATGCGCTGGATCGACCTGTCGGATAAGGCGGTGGAAACCGCGCGCTTCAAGCTGGTCGAGCCGGCGCTCGAGGCCTTGCTGCGGCAGCGCAGCGCGGCGCTGGCCCTGGCGATGAAAGCCATGTCGGCCCATGCCGACAGCCGCCGCGCAGCAGACGGCGAACTGGCCATCCTCAAGGCACGCATCCAGACGCTGTCCACCCAGGAAGCGGCCTGGCGCAATGTCGCCGTCAACCGTAACGCGCTTGACCAGATCGTGATCCAGATCGAGCTGTTCAAGCTGGGCAAGGCAGGCGCGCCGAAAGGCATGCTGCTGTACGGTCCGCCTGGCACCGGCAAGACTAGCATCGCACGCAACCTGGCCGAGAGCTCGGGCTGCCATTTCATCGCAGTGAACCTGGCCGACCTCAAGGGCCAGTTCCAGGGCCAGACCGCGCCTGCCGTGGTCAACATCTGGAAAAAAGCGCGCAGCAAGGCGCCTTGTATCCTGTTCATCGACGAATGCGAGGGTATCCTCGGCACGCGCTCGGAACGCTCGGCCAGCGGCCACAACGTCAACTTCGACAACGAACTGGTCGAGACCTTCCTGGCGGAATGGGATGGCATGAATTCCTCGGCCGGCCAGGTCTTCGTGGTCGGCGCCACCAACCGGCGCGAAAACCTGGACAGCGCGATCGTGTCGCGTTTCAACCAGATGATCGAGATCGGCCTGCCCGACGTGCAGTCGCGCAAGCGCATCCTGGAACTCGAATTCGGCAAGCGCAACATCGCCCTGCCGGTGTCGGACAAGATGGCAAAGGAAACCGCCGGCATGTCCGGACGCGACCTGAGCAACCTGGCGACCAGCTTCCAGGGCGCGACCCTGCTCGACGAGCCATCCGAAGCCATGTTCACCAGCATCGTCAAGCAGACCCGCGGGAAGGCCTCGACCATGACCGACGGCGTGCGCTGGGACCAGGTGATCCTGCCGGCGCGCGTGAAGACCAAGCTGGAAGGCCTGGCGCGCAAGATCAAGCGCGCCGAGGAATACCAGAAAGCCGGCTTCCCGGTGCCGAAAAGCCTGCTGCTCTACGGTCCGCCCGGCACCGGCAAGACCCAGATCGCGCGGGCGCTCGCCACCGAATCCGGCCTGGCCTTTCAAGCGGTGACGACCAGCGAAGTCAAGGGCAGCAGCCTTGGCGAGTCCGGCAAGCGCCTGCGCCAGATCTTCGAGACCGCACGCGGCCAGGCGCCCTGCCTGTTGTTCATCGACGAAATCGACATTGTCACTGCCCGCCGCGGCGAAGGCGACAGTTATTCACAGGAAATCATCGGCCAATTGTTGCAGGAAATGGACGGCATCAAGTCACGCGCTGGTGCAGGTTTCGTGTTCCTGCTGGCCGCGACCAATTGCGTCGACAAGATCGACGATGCCGTGCTGTCGCGCTTCGGCGAGAAGGAAGAAATCGGCCTGCCGGACGCCGAGGCCCGTGCCGATATCCTGGAAGTCTTGCTGAGCAATAAGCCGCTCGGTTTCGCGCTCCCGGCCGTGTTGCCGAAGCTGGCTGCCGCCACCGAAGGCATGTCGGGGCGCGACCTCAATACTCTGGTGAGCGTGGCCGCCAACCAGGCGATGCACCGCGCTGATGTCGAAGGTCTGGAGATCGAGGATATCCGAATCGTGGAGAATGATTTCGCGGGGAGCGTGGTGGCGGGACGGACAATCGTGCTGGACTGAAGGTGATCGGCTGACGAGCTGTCAGCCGTGACGCTGCGGCGCCGGCCGAGGCCGGCGCCCGGGAAATCAGGATTCGTTCACTTCCTGGCGCAGGATTTCCATCCAGCGTTGCAGCTGATGCTCGATGTTTTTCGCTGGAAACTCGATTTGCCATTTTGGGAAATCGATATCTTTCACTTCAAAAAACAGGCCGGTGCTGGACCTGTTATTCCTGGCCTGGCGCACGTTGGCCGCTGTCGCCGCCATCGAGGCGCCAAATCCCGAAGCCGCCATGATCATCCCGCCGCTCGCCACATTGGTCTCCCACGAACGGATCTTCGCATACGGATACACCTTGTGGACGCCCTTGGACAGCAGGTGGACTTCTTTCGCACTCGTATCGAGGGCGACACCGGAATCAAGGTGAAAATGTGAATACTGGAATCCCGCCAGTTTCTGCTTCAGCGGATCGACCGCGCTTTCGCTGGAATGATTCTTGATCGCCTTGATAAACAGCCATACAGCCCATGCGAGCAGAATAAGGCCGAGCAGCGCAGACAGTCCGCCAAAGGTAGAACTGGACGAATTAAAGAAGTACAGGCCGGCGAGCGCCACCAGTGCGGGTTTAAGGAAGTTTTTCATCGTTGTGTATGAAGGGCTGTGGATTAAAAATACCCGGGATCGGCGACCAGCGAGACCGGCTGACAAAACGTGGATAAAAACCGCGCCGCTGAATAATGCGCGGTTGCGATTTTAACTTGTAGAAATGCCACGAATCTATCCAATCATCACCGCCCGGGTTGCTGGCGCGTGCCGTTGTTAACAACGACGGCACTTACCCAGAACGCGGTAATCCGCCATTTTTCAAACATTCATGTAATTATTTTTTTGGGCGGTGCCTGTTACGCATGGGGGATGCCGGCGTGCCCGCTCGCCTGCGGCTCAGGCATGCGCTTCGCGCCGCCATGACAGCGCCCGCGGAAGGTGGGCGCGGCTGGACGGATCGGCCAGGAATGCCGCCAGCACCTGGCGGTAGAGGGCCAGGCTGCCGCGGTAGTGCGGCTGGCGCAGCGACGCGGGTTTGCCGAGGTGGGCGAGGACGAAGTAATCGGCCAGCAGATCCCCCTGCGCTTCCATGTTGTAGTCGGCTAGTTGCGCACCATCGCGCAGGGTGTAGTCATAGGACAGCCCGATACGAAATGCCCCGCGCAGGCGCACCGGATAGCCCAGCTGGTGCTGCCATACGTGCACCATCTCGTGCATGAACCAGTGGATGGCGCCGGGGTCGCCGCGGGTGTAATCGGGCAGGAAGCAGGAACGATGGAAGTACATGCTGCCGTTAGGCGTCATGCAGCAGTTCTTCGGCTGCAGGGGCATGTAGCGGCGCCCGTGGATACGGACGCGGCTATAGTCGATGGCGTCGCCGAACAGCAGCGACGCCATCGCGATCTCGGCCTCGGTCAGGGGACGGGATCGCGGGCGTTTCATACAGGCTTATGCGGCACGCAGTGCGGCCGCCGCCTTGGCCAATTCGGTGATCCCGGCCCAGTCGCCGGCGGCGATCAGGTCTTTCGGGGTCAGCCAGGAACCGCCCACGCAGGCCACGTTCTTACAGGCCAGGAACTTCGGCGCAGTCTCGATCGAAATGCCGCCGGTCGGGCAGAAGGTCACGTCCGGCAGCGGGCCACCGATCGCATTGAGCATGCCCACGCCGCCCGCCGGCACTGCCGGGAACAGCTTGAGCTGGCGGAAGCCCGCCTCGCGCGCGGCCATCACTTCGGATGGGGTCATCACGCCCGGCAGCAGCGGCAGGCCGCTTCTCTTTGCCGCCTCGATCAGCATCGGGGTCAGGCCAGGCGAGACGCCGAACACGGCGCCGGCATCGCGCGAGGCTGCGAATTCGTCGGCCTGCGTCAGGGTGCCGACGCCGACGATGGCGCCTTCGACCTGGCTCATGGCGCGGATCGCCTCCAGGCCGTGTTTGGTGCGCAGCGTCACTTCCAGCACGCGGATGCCGCCTGCCACCAGGGCCTTGGCCAGCGGCACGGCGTGCTCCGGATCGTCGATGGCGATGACAGGGATGACGCTCGCCGAGCGCATGATTTCAAGTAAGGTCATTTCTGCGTCCTAAAGAGAAAGTCTTCGTCTGAACCGGGCACGACTTCATCGGCGTTGATGCCTTCGTGCAGCGGTACGGTGGTCGGGATGGGCGAGGGCATCGGGAAGGTGGCCGCGCCCTGCTCCGCCGGCGTGCTGGCGTTGCGGAACATGGCGAACAGCTCGCGCCCCATGCCGATGTGGCTCTTGGACAGGTCGGCGGTCGCCATGCTGCGCGAGGCCCAGACGTCGTCGGGCACCAGCGCAGCGAACGAGCCGGTGGTGGCATCGACGCGGATCATGTCGCCGTCGCGCACCAGGCCGAGCGGGCCGCCGGCAAGGATTTCGGGCGAGACGTGGATCGCCGCCGGCACTTTGCCGGAAGCGCCCGACATGCGGCCGTCGGTGACCATCGCCACCTTGAAACCGGCGTCCTGCAGGTTCGACAGCGCCGGGGTCAGCGCGTGCAGTTCCGGCATGCCGTTGGCGCGCGGGCCCTGGAAGCGGATCACGGCCACGAAGTCGCGATTGAGTTTGCCGTCTTTATAGGCCTGCATGAAGGCTTCCTGCGAATCGAAGGTCAGCGCCGGCGCTTCGACCACGTGGTATTCCTTCTTCACGGACGAGATTTTCATGATGGCGCGGCCCAGGTTGCCCTGCACCAGCACCATGCCGCCGTTGTCGCTGAACGGGTTCGCCGCCCCCCGCAGCACGCTGTCGTCGCCGCTTTGCTGCGGCACGTCGCGCCACACGACCTTGCCGTCCTCGCCCAGGAAGGGCTCCCTGCAGTGATTGCGCAGGCCGTGGCCGAGGATGGTGTTGACGTCTTCGTGGGCCAGGCCGGCGTCGAGCAGTTCGCGGATCACGAAGCCAGGACCGCCGGCGGCCTGGAAGTGGTTCACGTCGGCTTCGCCGTTCGGGTAGATGCGGGTCAGCGAGGGCACCACTTTCGACAGTTCGTCGAAGTCGTTCCAGTCGATCACGATGCCTGCCGCGCGGGCGATCGCCACCAGGTGCAGCGTGTGGTTGGTCGAGCCGCCGGTCGCGTGCAGCGCGACGATGGCGTTGACGATGCTCTTCTCGTCCACGATGCGGCCGATTGGCATGTAGTTGCTGCCCTGCTGGGAGATCGCGACCGCCTGCTGGGCGGCAGCACGCGTGAGCGCATCGCGCAGCGGGGTGCCCGGCGTGATGAAGGCGGCGCCCGGCAGGTGCAGGCCCATCATCTCCATCAGCATCTGGTTGCTGTTCGCGGTGCCGTAGAAGGTGCAGGTGCCGGCGTCGTGGTAGGACTGGGCTTCGCATTCCATCAGCTCTTCGCGGGTGGCCTTGCCCTGCGCGTAGAGCTGGCGCACGCGCGCCTTTTCCTTGTTCGACAGGCCCGAGGTCATCGGACCGCCCGGCACGAAGATGCCCGGGATATGGCCGAAGTGCAGCGCTCCGATGAGCAGGCCCGGCACGATCTTGTCGCAGATGCCCAGGTAGAGTGAAGCGTCGAACATATTGTGCGACAGCGCCACGGCGGTCGACATGGCGATGGTGTCGCGCGAGAACAGCGACAGCTCCATGCCCGGCTGGCCTTGCGTAACGCCGTCGCACATGGCCGGCACGCCGCCCGCGAACTGGGCCACGGCGCCGATCTCGCGCACGGCGTCCTTGATCACTTTCGGGTAATACTCGAAGGGCTGGTGGGCCGAGAGCATGTCGTTGTACGACGACACGATCGCGACCGACGGCTGCTTGTATTCGCGCAGCTTGAGCTTGTCGTTGGCCGGGAAGGCGGCGAAGCCGTGCGCCAGGTTGGTGCACGACAGCGCGCCGCGCTGCACACCCTGGATCCGGGCCGCTTCGAGATGCGCCAGGTAAGCCGCGCGCGATGGCCGGCTACGCTGGATGATCCGCTTGGTTACCTGCTCGACTACGGGGTGCAGCGCCATGATCGTTCCTTCTTAAATTTGGTATCTGAAATTTTACTACAGATTTATTTGGGGTGCAGCAAATCGGCCGGCAGGGTGGTCGGGTTTCCCGGCCACGCGTTCACATCACGGTGCTGTTGCCCGTGCGGCTGCACATATTCCAACTATCGCCGCGTGGGCGGGGACCCGCCGCCCCAACGAATTCCGGCTGCTCTTGCGCGATCACATCATCGTCGCGCGACACCACCATGCGAATACAACCACTTTTTGTGTAGTGAATTTACGCACACATATTGTATTATTCGCTAATCTGCTATTGACAACATTGTGCCATCGACACCGACCCCATGCGCCAGCCTTCCCTGACCTCCACCTCCAGCTTCCAGGCCCTTGAAACCCATGCCATCGAGGCCGAAGACTGGGAGATGCGCAGCCTGTTCGCCGCCGATCCCCAGCGCTTCGAGCGTCTCTCGGCCGAAGCTGCAGGACTGTTCCTAGACTATTCAAAAAATCGCCTCGACGGGCGCACGCTTGAACTGCTCGCGGCGCTGTTGCGCGAGCGTGGCGTGGAGGCGCGCCGCGATGCGATGTTCGCCGGCGAACGGATCAACAACACCGAAAACCGCGCCGTGCTGCACACTGCCCTGCGTGCGCCGCGCGGCGCGAAACTCGTGGTCGAAGGCCAGGACGTGAATGCCGACGTGCACGCAGTACTCGACCGCGTCAAGCTGTTCACCGACGCGGTGCGCAGCGGCGACTGGCTGGGTCATACGGGCAAGCCGATCACGGACATCGTCAACATCGGCATCGGCGGCTCGGACCTGGGCCCGAAGATGGTCGTGCTGGCGCTGCGCCACTACGCCCATCCGCGCTTGGCGCTGCATTTCGTGTCGAACGTGGACGGCCACGACATGGATGCGGCCTTGAATCAGGTCGATCCGGAAACCACGCTGTTCATCGTCGCGTCCAAGACCTTTACGACCGCCGAGACGATGATGAACGCGCAGACGGCGCGCGCCTGGTTCCTGCAGAATGCGCCCGAAGAAGCGCTGGCCAGGCACTTCGTCGCGGTCTCGACCAATACCGAGGCCATTAAAACCTTCGGCATCGACCCGGCCAACATGTTCCCGTTCTGGGACTGGGTTGGCGGGCGCTATTCGGTCTGGTCGGCCATCGGCCTGCCGGTGGCACTGGCCGTGGGCTTCGGCTATTTCACCGACTTCCTGGCCGGTGCGCACGAGCTGGACGAGCACTTCCGCACTGCTCCGGTCGAAGAAAACCTGCCGATGATCCTGGCGCTGGTCGGGTTCTGGAACCGCCAGTTCCTGGGCGCCACGTCGGTCACGATTGCCCCCTACCACCAGGACCTGAACCGCTTCCCGGCCTATTTGCAGCAGCTCGACATGGAGAGCAACGGCAAGCGCGTCACGCGCGACGGCGAGCCGGTTGACACCCCGACCTGCCCGGCGATCTGGGGCGAACCCGGCACCAATGGCCAGCACGCCTATTTCCAGCTGCTGCACCAGGGTACCGACCTGACCCCGATCGACGTCATCGCCGCGCTGCGCCCTGCGCACGAAATGCAGAACCACCACACTGCCCTGCTGGCGAACTGCTTCGCGCAGTCGGAAGCCTTCATGAAGGGCAAGACGCTCGACGAAGTGCGGATCGACCTGCAGCAGCAAGGCCTGTCGCCGAGCGAAATCGAGCGCCTGGCGCCGCACAAGACCTT
The DNA here is from genome assembly GCF_059685855.1 of Telluria sp. ZB4P37. Classification (NCBI taxonomy): domain Bacteria; kingdom Pseudomonadati; phylum Pseudomonadota; class Betaproteobacteria; order Burkholderiales; family Oxalobacteraceae; genus Telluria; species Telluria sp. ZB4P37. Next base: position 5,642 of record NZ_JCASID010000019.1, on the reverse strand, counting down.
CCCGGGCAACCGTCCGAGCAACACTATCCTGATGGAGCGGCTCACCCCGGCCACGCTGGGCGCCCTGATCGCGTTGTACGAACACAAGACCTTCGTGCAGGGCGTGCTCTGGGATGTCAACAGCTTCGACCAGTGGGGCGTTGAACTGGGCAAGGTGCTGGCCAAGAAGATCGAAGCCGAGCTGGCAGGCGAGCCCCAACCCGAACTCCACGACAGCTCCACCAACGGCCTGATTGCACGGGCCAAGGCCGCCGTCTGAACCCCAACTGAACATGCACATGGCAACGGAAAAATTCGAAGTGGTGCACGACGCGCCGATGCTGGTCGGCGAATCCGCAACCTGGCACGAGGTCGAGTCGGCCCTGTACTGGGTCGACATCAACGGCTTCACTGTGAACCGCGTGCACCCTGCAAGCGGCAAGTTCAGCTCGTGGAAAATGGGCTCGGAGCCGTCGGCGATCGCCATCGACGGCGACAACAACCTGATGGTCGCCACGCGCGCCGGCCTGGTCTGCCTGAACACGACCAGCGGCAAGGAAACGCCGATCGCGGATGCGCCCTACGACACGTCCATCGTCCGCTTCAACGACGGCCGCGTGGACCCGGCCGGCCGCTTCTGGATCGGCACCATGTACGAGCCGCGCGACAAGCCGGCCGCCGAGATGTACGTGCTCGAGCGCGGCCAGCTGCGCCGCGCCTGGGCTGGCGGCATGACCAATTCGAACGGCCTGGCCTGGAGCCTGGACGGCGGCACGATGTTCCATGCCGATACGACGACGCACCGCATCGATTGCTACGATTTCGACCCGGCGACCGGCGTGCAATCGAACGGGCGCACGATCAAGACCTTCTCGAGCGACAAGGCGGCTGCGGATTACGGCGGCCGCCCGGATGGCGCGACGGTCGACAGCGAAGGCGCCTACTGGGTGGCGATGTTCGAAGGCGGGCGCGTGCTGCGCATCGCGCCGGATGGCACGGTGCTGCGCGAGATTGCGCTGCCGGTGCGCTGCCCCACTTCGCTCGCCTTCGGCGGCTCGGACTTGCGCACGCTATACATCACCAGCGCCAGCCATGGACGGTCGGCGGAAGAGCTGGCGACCTATCCGCTCAGCGGGAAGCTGCTGTCGATTCGCGTGGATGTGGCGGGGCGGGAAGAGCCGGAATACCGGTCACACGCATAACCGTAGGATGGGCGGCTCCACCCGGTGATGGGATTCATCCGCGCCGCGTGCGCCGCCCACCCTGCGATGCGCGGGAGTTCACCGTCCAACCCGGCGGTTTCGTAGTATATTTTCTTGCTAACACGATATTCGTGTAGTAAATTTACATCCAAGTCTTCACTCTCCCCCAGATTCCTATGGCACTTTCCGATTTCGACCTCGTTTTCTTCGGCGGCAGCGGCGACCTTGCGATGCGCAAGCTGCTCCCTGCGATGTACTCGCGCGATGTCTGCAACGACTTGCCGGACAGCGCCCGCATCATCTGCGTCGGCCGCGAGGAAGCGACCCAGGAAGAATTCCTGAAGATGGTCGAGACGAACTCCAAGCAGCACATCAAGGACACGCCCAACGAGGAAAGCTGGGCGCGCTTCCTCAAGCGCATCGTCTACGTGGCGCTCAACGCCACGAATGTCGCCACCTACGGCCCGCTGGTCGAGGCATTGCGCAAGGACGATTCGCTCACCCGCGTTTACTACCTGGCCACCCCGCCCCACCTGTTCGCCACCATCTGCGACAACCTGGCCGCAACAAGCCTGGTATCGCCGAACTCGCGCGTGGTGCTGGAAAAGCCGCTCGGGCGCGACCTGGCCTCGGCCAAGCAGATCAACCTGGACGTCGGCAAGGTCTTTGCTGAATCGCAGATCTACCGGATCGACCACTACCTGGGCAAAGAGACCGTGCAGAACCTGCTGGCCCTGCGCTTCGGGAACATCCTGTTCGAGCCGCTGTGGCGCCGCGAATGGATTTCGGACGTGCAGATCACCATCGCCGAGAAAATTGGCGTGGGCAACCGCCTGGGTTATTACGACACCTCGGGCGCGCTGCGCGACATGCTGCAGAATCACCTGCTGCAGCTGCTGTGTATCGTCGCGATGGAGCCGCCGACCTCGATTTCGCCGGACGCCGTACGCGACGCCAAGCTGCAGGTGCTGCGTTCATTGAAACGCTTCACCCCGACCACGCTGGCGCAGAACATCGTGCGCGGCCAGTACCGCGGCGGCTATGTCGATGGCCAGGCGGTGCCGGGCTACCGCGACGAGCCGGAAGCGCCAAAGGGCTCGAAGACCGAGACCTTCGTGGCGATGAAGGCCGAGATCGACACCTGGCGCTGGGCCGGCGTGCCCTTCTACCTGCGCACCGGCAAGCGCATGGCCGACCGCCTGGCCGAAATCGTGGTGCGCTTCAAGCCGATCCCGCATTCGATCTTCAACCAGCCGACGTCGAGCTTCCAGCCAAACAGTCTGGTGATCCGCTTGCAGCCGGACGAAGGCCTGTCGATGAACCTGATGGCCAAGACCCCGGGCGATTCCATGCGCCTGAAGCAGGCCGAGTTGGAGCTGGACTTCCGCGAGCAGTTCAAGAGCCCGCGCATGGAAGCCTACGAACGCCTGCTGGTCGACGTGCTGCGCGGCCAGCTGACCCTGTTCATGCGCGGCGACGAGCTGGAAGCGGCCTGGGAATGGGTCGAGCCTATCCTGGAGCATTGGGAGCAGGACGATTCCACCCCGGTGCCCTATTCCTCCGGCACCTGGGGCCCAGCCGCCTCGAGCGCGCTGATCGGCCGCGATGGCCTGCAGTGGCGCGAAGAAGTGCTGCCGGAAGATTAAATAGCCATGCTGCTCGACTCCATCCGCACCCAGCTCGACTCGCTCTCGAAATCCGAGCGCAAGGTGGCGCTCGCGGTGCTCGCCGCGCCGTCGAGCACGGTGAGCCAGAACATCACCGCGCTGGCCAAGAATGCGCAAGTGTCCGAGCCGACCGTGGTGCGTTTCTGCCGCACGCTCGGCTACGACGGCTGGCACGAGTTCAAGCTCAAGCTGGCCCAGGGCCTGGCGCTGGCGCTCCCCGGTGCGAACGAGCAGCCGGCGCCGGACGACCTGGCGGCCGATTTGGTGAACAAGATCTGCAGCCGCTCGATCAATACCCTGCTCGACCTGCGCAACAATCTCAAGCCGGAGCTGGTGCAAAAGGCGCTCGACATCCTCTCGCGCGCCAACAAGATCGAGTTCTACGGCCAGGGCTCGTCGGGTTTCGTGGCCTGCGACGCCCAGCACAAGTTCTTCCGCTCGGGCGTGCCGACCGTGGCCTATACCGACCCGGCCATCCACTCGATCGCGGCGGCTCTGCTGCGCGAAGGCGATGCGGTGGTGGCGATTTCCCAGCGCGGCAACAATCCGGCCCTGACCCGTTCGGCCAAGCTGGCCAGGCGCGGCGGCGCCGACGTGATCGTGCTGGCGCCGTCCGGCACCCCGCTGGCGGAGATCGCCACCCTGTTCATCCCGATCGACCTGGTGTTCGCGATCGACCCCTACACGCCGATTTCGGCGCGCCTGGCCTACCTGGTCGTGATCGACGTGCTGGCCGTGGGCCTGGCGCTGCAGCGCGGGCCGGAATTCCGCAAGAAGATGCAGAATGCGCAGAAGGCGTTGCAGGAGTTCGATATGCAGTTCGATTCGTTTATTGGTTGAGCTAACGCTTTTCGAACGAATTGGACGGAACAATGCCAGTGGCATTGTTTCGGCCTTCGCCGGTATGACGTGCAAATGTTGTTGGCCTTAAAACCGTCGCTCCCGCGCAGTCGGGAGCCCAATCTTGATTGAGCGGCCGCGGCGTTGAAAATGCCACAGGTGTAAAATAGCCGGTTTCCAAAGCATCCCGGGCACCGCCATGCATATCAATCCCGAACGCACCACCCGTCCCGATTACGCCCTGCTCGAGCGCCAGGTCGAGAGCGTTCTCGAAGGAGAGCGCAGCCTGATCGCGAACGCCGCGCAGTTCTCGGCGCTCGTCTATGACACACTCTCCGACCTGAACTGGGCCGGCTTCTATTTCACCGTGCCGGCGCGCAAGGGTGACGGCCAGGACCTGCTGGTCGGTCCCTTCCAGGGCAAGCCGGCCTGCGCCCGCATTCCGTTCGGACGCGGCGTCTGCGGCACCACCGCGGCCGAGCGCAAGACCATCGTGGTGGCGGACGTGCATGCCTTTCCGGGGCATATCGCCTGCGATTCTGCGTCGAATTCGGAGATCGTGATTCCGCTGATCAAGGATGGCGAAGTGCTCGGCGTGTTCGATATCGACAGCCCGGTGCTGGACCGGTTTTCGGATGAAGACCGCGAAGGGCTGGAGCGCATGATTGCGGCGTTCATGGATGGGACCGATTTTTCATAATGCGTTGAGTGGGTTCCCCCCGCGCGGGAACGACGGTTTTTAGGCTGCAGGTCAGTGGTACCCGTATTTGCAATACACACTTTGCACGTCGTCCCCGCGCAGGCGGGGATCCAAGTTCTCCGACCGAATCCGCAACACCACATTCAAGTTTCACTCATTCACACCGAGACCCACGATGAACCAACTCGAACAACTCAAGCAATACACCACCGTCGTCGCCGACACCGGCGACTTCCAGTCGATCAAGGCCTACACGCCGCAGGATGCGACCACCAATCCGTCGCTGATCCTGAAGGCCGTGCAAAAGCCGGAATACCGCCCGCTGCTGGAAAAGGCCATTGCGGATGCGCCGCACGCCACCGTCGATGAAATCGTCGACAACCTCCTGATCGGTTTCGGCGTCGAGATCCTGAAGTTCGTGCCGGGCCGCGTCTCGACCGAGATCGATGCCGCCCTGTCGTTCGACACGCAAGCCACCGTCGCCAAGGGCCGCGAGCTGATCGCCCTGTACGAAAAGGCCGGCGTCTCGCGCGAGCGCGTCCTGATCAAGATCGCCTCGACCTGGGAAGGCATCCGCGCAGCCGAGATCCTGGAAAAGGAAGGCATCCACTGCAACCTGACCCTGCTGTTCTCGCTGTGCCAGGCGATCGCCTGCGCCGACGCCGGCGTGCAGCTGATCTCGCCGTTCGTCGGCCGCATCTACGACTGGTACAAGAAATCGACCGGTACCGACTACCAGGGCGCGGACGATCCGGGCGTGCAGTCGGTCAAGCGTATTTACCAGTACTACCGCACGTTTGGCTACAAGACCGAAGTGATGGGCGCGAGCTTCCGCAACACCTCGCAGATCCAGGAACTGGCCGGCTGCGACCTGCTCACCATCTCGCCGGACCTGCTGCAAAAGCTGGCCGACAGCGATACCCCCCTCGAACGCAAGCTGGTCGCCGAGGCGCAGGCCGACATCGAGAAGATCACCGTGGACGAAAAGACCTTCCGCTTCATGCTCAATGAAGACGCGATGGGCACCGAGAAGCTGGCCGAAGGCATCCGCGCTTTTGTCGCGGATTCGATCAAGCTGAAGCAGATGATCGAAACGATGCGTTGATCAAGACGCATGCGGTAAATACAAAAGCGCGCCCCGGGTGAACTGAACCCCAAAAGTTGGACACCAACTTTTGGGGTTTTTTCATGTCGAAGTACAGTGAGCAATTTAAGCTCGCCATCGTCCAGCAGTACCTTTCCGGCACTGCGGGT
>NZ_JCASID010000018.1:0-79823 GCF_059685855.1 Telluria sp. ZB4P37 | reverse complement strand
CCCGTCATCAACACGAAAACTGCCCGAACGCGTCCAAAACAAGCTAGAACAGCGCCCTCGAAGCGGCCGGGGGCACTCTAGTGAAGAGGTATCGAATTATCTTGGACACCAGTGCGCCTTGGGGACAACCCAAGTTCTCCCACCGAAGCCGCACCACCAGCACTTCACCAAGCCGATGGGTTACGATCCTCCCATGCAAGCCACCGCCCCCATCCCCTTCGCGTAGCCCTGCTCTACTGGCTCAAGCTCGGCTTCATCAGCTTCGGTGGCCCGGCCGGCCAGATCGCCCTGATGCATGCCGAGCTGGTCGAGCGGCGGCGCTGGATTTCGGAGCAGCGCTTCCTGCACGCGCTGAACTATTGCATGCTGCTGCCCGGCCCGGAAGCGACCCAGCTGGCCGTCTACATCGGCTGGCTGCTGCACCGCACCTTGGGCGGCATCATGGCCGGGCTGCTGTTCATCCTGCCTTCGCTGCTGCTGCTGATCGGCCTGTCGTGGATCTACCTGGCCTGGGGCCACCTGCCGGCGGTCGCCGGGATCATGGCCGGGATCAAGCCGGCGGTGGTCGCCATCGTGATCGGCGCGGCATGGCGCATCGGCACGCGCACCTTGCGTAACAGCGTGCTGTGCGCGATCGCCGCGCTGGCTTTCATTGCCATTGCCGTGTTCGATATTTCCTTCCCGCTGATCGTGCTGCTGGCAGCGGCGGCGGGCTTCGTGGGCGGGCGCATCTGGCCACACCGCTTCCAGCCCGGCGGCGGCCATCCTCTTGAGCGCAAGCATTACGGCCCGGCGCTGATCGATGACGATACGCCGACACCGGAACACGCCCGCTTTTCGCTGCGCGGCCTGCTCAAGGTGGCGCTGACCGGCAGCGCCCTGGCCTTCGGCGCCTGGCTGGCGCTGGCCGCCATCTATGGCGTAGACGGCACCCTGGCCCGGATGGGCTGGTTCTTCACCAAGGCCGCATTGATGACCTTCGGCGGCGCCTATGCGGTGCTGCCCTATGTGGTGCAGGGCGCGGTCGAGAAATACGGCTGGCTGAGCGCCGCGCAGATGATCGACGGGCTCGCGCTGGGCGAAACCACGCCCGGGCCCCTGATCATGATCGTGGCCTTTGTCGGCTTCGTGGGCGGCTGGACCGGTGCGCTGTTCGGCCCTGCCGCGCTGCCCCTGGCCGGGGCCGCCGGCGCGCTGGTGGCGGCGCTGTTTACCTTCCTGCCCTCCTTCGTGTTCATCCTGGCCGGCGGGCCGCTGGTCGAGTCCGGGCGCGGCAACGTCCGGCTCACCGCGCCCTTGACCGCCATCTCGGCCGCCGTGGTCGGGGTGGTCGCCAGCCTGGCCGTGTTCTTCGGGCAGCACGTGTTTTTTGCCGGCGGCACGGCGCAGCCGGGGGCGATGCTCATCGGCGTGGCAGCCAGCATCGCCCTGCTGCGCTTCGAGCTCAAGCCCATCCCCTTGATCGCCGCCTGTGCGCTGGCGGGGCTCGTGCTATCGTATTGGCATGGCTGAAAAAATCATCATGATCAACGACTTGCGCTCACCGATGCTGCCGGTCCCAAGCCAGGTCGACGCACCCACCGGACAGCTGTCGGATGCGCTTGGCCGGCCGCTGCACGACCTGCGCATCTCGGTCACCGACCGCTGTAATTTTCGCTGCGTGTATTGCATGCCGAAGGAAGTGTTCGACAAGGATTACGCCTACCTGCCGCACAGCGAGCTGCTCTCCTTCGAAGAGATCACGCGCGTGGCGCGCATCTTCGCCGCACACGGCGTCGAGAAGATCCGCCTGACCGGCGGCGAGCCGCTGCTGCGCAAGAACCTGGAGCGCCTGGTCGGCATGCTGCGCGCCCTGCCCACCCCAAGCGGGCGCCCGCTCGACCTGACGCTCACCACCAATGGCTCGCTGCTGGCGCGCAAGGCCCAGGCCCTCAAGGATGCGGGCCTGGACCGGGTGACGGTGTCGCTCGACGCGCTCGACGAAACCATGTTCCGCCGCATGAACGACGTCGACTTTTCCGTGGCCGACGTGCTGCACGGGCTGGACGCCGCGCATGCGGCCGGGCTCGGGCCGATCAAGGTCAACATGGTGGTCAAGGGCGGCACCAACGACGGCCAGATCCTGCCGATGGCGCGCCATTTCAAGGGCTCGCCCTTCATCCTGCGCTTCATCGAATACATGGACGTGGGCGCCTCGAACGGCTGGAACATGGATGAGGTCATCCCTTCCGCAGAGGTGATTCGGCGCATCCATGCCGAACTGCCCGTCGCGCCGGCCTCGGCCAACTACGCAGGCGAGACCGCCGCGCGCTGGCGCTACCTCGACGGCAGCGGCGAAGTCGGCGTGATCTCCAGCGTCACCCAGGCCTTCTGCCACGACTGCTCGCGCCTGCGCCTCTCGACCGAGGGCAAGCTCTACACCTGCCTGTTCGCCACCCGCGGCCACGACCTGCGCGCCCTGCTGCGCACCGGCCGCACGGACGAGGAGCTGTCCGCCGCGGTTGCCCAGCTCTGGCGCGGGCGCACCGACCGCTATTCGGAAACGCGCACCATTGACACCTCGGGTCTTGCGTCAGGCGCCAAGCGGGTTGAAATGTCTTACATCGGCGGTTAAAAAAATGGACAAAAAACTCATCACAGGACTGGTCCTGGCGGGGGGGCGCGGCTCGCGCATGGGCAATGTGGACAAGGGCCTGCAGCCCTTCCGCGGCAGCACGATGGCCCAGCACGTGATCGACCGCCTGCTGCCGCAGGTCGGCTCCGTCATGGTCAACGCCAACCGCAACCTGGAAGCCTGGCTGGAACTGGCTGCCCCGGTGTGGGCTGACGAAACGCCCGGTTTCGCGGGGCCGTTGGCCGGCCTGGAAGCGGGCCTGCGCCACTGCGTCACGCCCTGGCTGCTGGCCGCGCCCTGCGATTCACCCTTCCTGCCGCAGGACCTGGCCGTCAGGCTGGCCGCCGCGGTGGAAGACGCGGATGCCGACCTGGCCTTCGCCGCGACGCAAGAGCCAGGCATGCGCCCGCAAGCGCATCCGGTGTTCTGCCTGGTCAAGGCAAGCCGGCTGCCGGTGCTGTCCCGCTATCTTGCAGAAGGTGGACGGCGCATGGATGGCTGGTACAAGGACCTGAAGGCGGTCGAGGTCCTGTTCGAGGACGTCGATGCCTTCCGCAACATCAATACGCTCGAAGAGCTGCGCGTGCTGGATGACACATTGCCCCCGACCCTGGCGAAGGTGACCAGCTGCCTGGATGGCTACGACCCGGACGCGCTGCCCGTGCGCGACGCCCAGCGCATCATCCGCGACTTCGTGCAGCCGGTACGCGCGGTCGAAAAAGTCGCGCTGCGTGCAGCCCTGGGCCGCGTGCTCGCAGCAGACGTCATCTCGCCGATCAACGTGCCGGCGCACGACAATTCGGCGATGGACGGGTTTGCACTGCGCGGCTCAGACCTGCGTCTTGACGCGCCGGTGAGCTTGCGCGTGATCGGCACCGCCTTTGCCGGCAATCCGTCCGGCCTCGTTCCGTCATCGGGCGAGTGCGTGCGCATCATGACGGGCGGCGTCATGCCCGTCGGCTGCGACAGCGTGGTGCCGCAGGAATTCGTCAAGCAGGATGGCGAGACCATCACCTTGAGCGCCGGCGTGATCCGCCCTGGGGACAACCGCCGCTTCGCCGGCGAAGACCTGAAGGCCGGCAGCCCGGCACTCAAGGCTGGCCGCATCGTGCGTCCCGCCGACCTGGGCCTGCTGGCATCGCTCGGCATGCCCGAAGTCGCGGTGCAACGGCGCCTGCGCGTCGCTTTTTTCTCGACCGGCGACGAACTGCGCTCGGTCGGCGAGCCCCTGGATGAGGGCTGCGTCTACGACAGCAACCGCTACACGATCTACGGCATGCTGCAGCGCCTGGGTTGCGACTTCATCGACATGGGCGTGGTGCGCGACGATCCGCAAGCGCTGGAAGACGCGCTGCGCAGCGCCTGCGAGAACGCGGACGCGATCATCACCTCGGGCGGCGTCTCGGTCGGCGCGGCCGACTATACCAAGCAGGTGATGGGAAAACTGGGCGACGTGACCTTCTGGAAGATCGGCATGCGCCCCGGGCGCCCGCTGGCTTTTGGCCGGATCAAGTCGAATGGCCGCAGCGCCTTCCTGTTCGGCCTGCCCGGCAATCCGGTCGCCGTGATGGTGTCCTTCTACTTCTTCGCGCGCGAAGCGCTGCTGCGCATGATGGGCGCCGACGCCCCGTTGCCCCTGCTGCGCGCGCGCTCGAGCGTGGCGATCCGCAAGAAGCCGGGCCGCACCGAATACCAGCGCGGCATCCTGTCCCAGGGCATGGACGGCCAGCCGGAAGTGCGCATCACCGGCTCGCAAGGCTCGGGCATCCTGCGCTCGATGTCGGAGGCGAATTGCATGGTCGTGCTGCACGACGAGCAGGGCAATGTCGTGTCGGGCGATATGGTGGACATAATCCCGTTTGAGGGTTTGATGTAACCCGCCGCGGCGGCGGGATCATTCGTCGCCGTCGCTGCGGTCGGTCCCCAGCAGCAGCTGCGCCGCTTCGGCCGGCAAGGCTTCCACCGACTTCAACTTCTTCGCCATCGCGCGGCTGCGCACTTCGGCGCCTTCGATGTTCTTGGCGGCCTTTTCCAGGGTCGCCTTGGTGGTGGCCAGCACGTCGCCGAACTTGGTGAACTCGGTCTTCACCGCGCCCAGCACCTGCCACACTTCGGACGAGCGCTTTTCCAGCGCCAGCGTGCGGAAGCCCATTTGCAGGCTGTTGAGCAGCGCCGACAGGGTCGACGGGCCGGCGATCGACACGCGCAGCGAGCGTTGCAGGTCGTCGGCCAGGCCGGGCCGGCGCATCACTTCCGCGTACAGGCCTTCGGTCGGCAGGAACAGGATTGCGAAGTCCGTCGTCTGCGGCGGCGACACGTATTTCTCGCAGATGGTCTTGGCTTCCAGGCGCACCGCGCGTTCCAGCTCGGCGCCGGCACGGGTCACGCCATCGGCGTCGGCCCGGTCAGCCGCTTCCAGCAGGCGCTCGTACTGCTCTTTCGGGAACTTGGCGTCGATCGGCAGCCAGAGCGGCGCGCCGCCCTCGCTCACGCCCGGCAGCTTGATCGCGAATTCCACCCGTGCGCCGGTGCCGGCGACGGTCTCGACGTTCTTGGCGTACTGGTCGACGGTGAGCACCTGCTCGAGCAGCATCTCGAGCTGCACTTCGCCCCAGGTGCCGCGGGTCTTGACGTTGGTGAGCACTCGCTTGAGGTCGCCCACGCCGATGGCCAGCTGCTGCATTTCGCCCAGGCCCTGGTGCACCTTTTCCAGCCGGTCGCTCACCTGGCGGAAGGATTCTGTCAGGCGCGTTTCCAGCGTGGCGTGCAGCTTCTCGTCGACGGTCTGGCGCATCTCTTCCAGGCGCTTGGCATTGTCCGTCTGCAGGTCGCGGATCTTGGTTTCCAATGTGCCGCGCACTTCCAGCATGCGCTGGGCATTCGATTCGGTCAGGTTCGACAGGGTCTGCTGCAGCGTGTCGGCGAAGCGCTTGAGCGCGCGCGCCTGCTCTTCGCGGCCGCTGGAGGATTGCAGCTGCATTTGCTGGCGCATGCTGTCGAACTGCTGCACGCCGGCGGCATGGTACTGGCCCATGTGCCCCGCCACTTCCTGGCGCGTGGCCTGAGCGGTGGATTGCAGCTCCAGGCGCAGCTCGCGTTCGAGGCGCTCGATGTGGCGGCCATCGCCGGCGTTGCGGGCGCGGTTAAGGAGCAGCATTTGCAGGACGATGATAACCAGCAGGGCCAGCAGGATCAGGAGTTCGGCGATACCCATGTCAGTCCGCCTTGTTCCGCATCCAGTCGGCCGTCTGGTACAAGGACTGCATCAGCCGCATGCGCAGCGCTTCGTCGTAACCCAGGTCTTCCATCGCCCAGGCCATGGCGCGCAGCCACTGGTCGCGCTCCTGGGTGCCGATGGCAAACGGCAGATGCCGCGCGCGCAGGCGCGGGTGGCCGTGCTGCTGCACGAACAAATCGGGGCCGCCGGTCCAGCCGGACAGGAACATGAATAGCTTCTCGCGCGAACTGTCGTTGGGGCTTGGATGCATGGCGTGGATGACAGCGAATTCCGGCTCCAGCTCCATCAGGTCGTAGAAGCGGTCGACCAGTTCGCGCAGGCGGCTGGCGCCGCCCATCACGTCGTACAGTGTTTGGGATTCAGACATGGGCAGCATGATAGCGCAGCCGGGACGGCCCGTGGCCCTCCCGGCATGCCCCTGTTGCAAACGCGCTTAGGCTTCGCGCAGGGTTTGCAGCGGCGGCTGGCGCAGCACGCTGCGCAGGCCCAGCCAGCCGCCCAGCAGCGCGCAGATGACACCCGCCGCGACGCCGGCCAGCCACACGCCCGGCTCGAAGCGCCAGGCGAACTTGAAGACGTATTCGGCCAGCGCCCAGCCCATCGCCGCCGCGCCGCTCGCCGCCAGCGCGCCCGACAGGCTGCCCACCAGGATGAATTCGATGCGCTGGGCCGTGGCCAGCTGCCCGCGGGTAGCGCCGAGCGCGCGCAGCAGGCCGGCTTCGCGCGTGCGCTCGGATTGGGAACCCATCAGCGCCGCGTACAGTACCAGCACGCCCGAGGCGAGCGTGAACACGAACAGGAATTCGACCGCCACCACCACCTGGTCGAGCACGTCCTGCAGCTGGCGGATGATGCCGGAGACGTCGATCACGGTCAGGTTCGGGTAGGCGCGCGTCAGGCTGTTGGTCAGTCCGCCCGCACTGCCGGGCAAATGGAAAGCCGTCATGTAGCTGCGCGGGGCGTTCTGCATCGCTTGCGGATTGATGATGACGAAGAAGTTGGCCCGCATCGAGCCCCATTCTAGCTTGCGCAGGCTGGTCACCTTCGATTCCACTACCAGGCCGCCCATGTCGAAGCGCATCACGTCGCCAAGCTTCAGGCCCAGGGTCTGGGCCAGCTTCTGCTCGACCGAGGCTTCACCCATGCCGGCTGCCGCACCCGGCGCATCGACGAACCATTTGCCGGCCACCACCTCGTTCGACTCGGGCAGCCTGTTCGTGGTCGACAGGTTGAATTCGCGTTCGGCCATGCGGCGCGCTTCGCCGTTCTGGAAGCTGTCGCGGGTGAGCTGCCTGCCGTTGATGGCAGTGAGGCGTCCGCGGATCATCGGGAACAGTGTCACGTCCTTGACGCCGGCACCGAGCAGCTGGCGTTCGACGCCGGCGGCTTGCTCCGGCTGGACATTGATGATGAAGCGGTTCGGCGCATCCGGCGGCGTGGCCGTGCGCCAGGCCGCCATCAGATCGCCGCGCACCACGGTGAGCAGCAGCAGCGCCATCAGCCCGAGCGACAGCGACACCACCTGCACCACGGTCGCGCCGGGGCGGCGCTGCAGCGAAGTGATGGCAAAGCGCCAGCCCTGGTGCCTGAAGGCTCCGCGCAGGTGGCGCAGCAGGCGCAGGCCCATCCAGGCGACCAGGGCAAACACGCCCAGGCCACCGAGGAAGCCCGCCGCGGTCATCAATGCCAGTTTGGTGTCCCCGGCCTGCCACAGCAGCAGCGCCAGGAACACGCCGATGCCCAGGCCATAGGTGGCCAATGCAAGCGGCTGCGGGGCCGCCGCTTCGCGCCGGATGACGCGGTTGTGCGGCACGTTGCGCAGTTGGAGCACCGGCGGCAGCGCAAAACCAATCAGCAGCAGCAAGCCGGTGGCGATGCCCTGCAGCGCGGGCAGCATCGACACCGGCGGCAAATCCGGCGGCAGCAGGCTGCCAATCAGTTCCAGCAGGATGAAGTGGGCGCCGAAGCCGACCAGCACGCCCAGCACGCTGCCCGCAAGGCCCACCAGCGCGAATTCGATCAGGTACATTGCGCCGACCTGGTTCTGGGTCAGCCCCAGGCAGCGCAGCATGGCGCAGGCGTCCAAATGGCGCTGCATGAAGCGGCGCGCCGCCATGGCGACCGCCACTGCCGCCAGCATGGCCGACAGCAGCCCGACCAGCGACAGGAAGCTGTCGGCGCGGTCGAGCGTCGCACGCATCTCGGGCCGGCCGTTTTCCAGGGTTTCTATGCGCACGCCGCGCACGTTGCGGGCGGCCAGGTCTGCGCGCAGCCATTTTTCGAAGGCGGCAACGGTGGCCATGTCGTTCGTCGAGGTCGAGGCCACCTGCAGGCGGTAGGTCACGCGCGAGAATTCGTCCACCAGCCTGGTGGCCGGCAGGTCCTGCAGCGACAGCATCACGCGCGGCGCGAAATTGGCGAACGAGGCGCCCTTATCGGGTTCGGTGGCAATCAGCTGAGCGATGCGAAAGCGCTTGTCGCCCAGCTGGATGCTGCTGCCCACGCCCACGCGCAGGGCCGGCAGCAGGTTGGCGTCAACCCAGACCGTGCCCGGTTCGGGCGTGGCGCGGGTCTTGCGGCCGATGGCGCCGCCCGCCTCATCCGGATTGGTGGTGATGCTGAGCTGCCCGCGCAGCGGGTAGCCCGGCTCGACCGCCTTCACCGCGGCCAGCTGGGCGCTTGAAGCTTCGCCCTCGCCGGCCTGCGCCATGCTCTGGAAGGCCACCGTTTCGGCCACCAGCAGGCCGCGCCGGCGCGCTTCCTCGCGCCAACCCTTCTGGATCGGGTCGTCGGCATTCACCAGGAGGTCGGCGCCCAGCAGCTGGTGGGCGTCGCGGTTCAGGCCTGCGCGCATGCGGTCGATGAAGAAGCCGACCGAGGACAATGCCGCCACGGCCACGATCAGGGCCACCAGCAGGAAGCGCAGCTCGCCGGCGCGCCAGTCGCGGGCGGTCATGCGGAGGGATTGTCTGAACATGTGCTGCCTTTATACGTTGGCGAAGAAGGCATCCACTTCGGCCAGGTAGGCGCGCTTGCGCTCCGGGTCGAGGAAGGAAGCGGCAAAGCTGTTGTGCGCCAGCTGGCGCGCGTGGCCGGCATCGAGCGGCAAGGCCTCAAAAGCGGCGATGAAATTGTCGTTCATGTAGCCGCCGAAATAGGCCGGGTCGTCCGAATTGACGGTGGCCGCCAGGCCTTTGTCGAGCAGCTCGCGCAGGTTATGGCTCCCCATCACGTCGAACACGCGCAGCTTGATGTTCGACAGCGGGCAGACGGTCAGCGCCATGCCCTCGCGCACCAGGCGCGCCACCAATTCCGGGCTTTCCAGGCTGCGCACGCCGTGGTCGATGCGTTCGACGTGCAGGACGTCGAGCGCGCTTTCGATATAGGCGGGCGGGCCCTCCTCGCCCGCATGCGCCACCAGGCGCAGTCCGAGCTGGCGTGCGCGCTCGAACACGCGCGCGAATTTTTCGGGCGGATGGCCGACCTCGGAGGAATCCAGGCCCACGCCGATGAACTTGTCGCGGTAAGGCAGGGCCTCGTCGAGCGTGGCCAGCGCTTCTTCTTCGGACAGGTGGCGCAGGAAGCACATGATCAGGCTGGCGCTGATGGGAGCGTCCTGGCAGGCGCGCCAGATGCCCGTGATGACCGTTTCGAAAGGCACGCCGCGCGCGGTATGCGTCTGCGGGTCGAAGAAGATCTCCGTGTGGCGCACGTTGTCCGCCTGCGCGCGCGCGAGGTAGGCAGCCGTCATGTCGTAGAAATCCTGCTCGGTCAGGAGCACGCTGGCGCCGGCGTAATAAATGTCCAGGAAGGACTGCAGGTCGCTGAAAGCGTAGGCCTCGCGCAACGCCTCGACCGAGGGATAGGGTAGCGAGACGCCGTTTCTTTGTGCCAGCTCAAATATCAGCTCTGGCTCCAAAGATCCTTCGATATGGATATGTAATTCGGCCTTCGGCATGGTTAGCAGAATGCGGCGCAGCTGGTCGTTCAGCATAGTTTCTCCGGCGGGACAAGGCGTGGTGGACAAGTGTAACGCATGCGTGCCAAAGGCTTTTCCGTCATAGGAAAAACCGCCATTTCCCGGGCACGATTTGCGTGCGGCGCGGCTTGGGCATACAGTGCAGTATCGGCTCGCGATCACGAAAAAAACGACAGGCCGGAAGCAGGTCCACAGGCATCGATCGATCGCCATGACGGGAAGACAATACGGTCGTTTTGTAGCCTTTCCGCCACCCTGCAAAAACCTTCTTTCCTTATTCGATTCAAGCACTTACATAACTTACATCAGCTTGCACGACACGCTTTGACTTCGGGAACTATTAGGCACATAATAAATTTCACAAACGCAAAAAAAGACGCTCTCCAACAGCGGGAGACCGGAAACCATTCCGGGCCAATAACAAAAAAATCGCAGCATCGGCGGCACCGGCCACCCCGGTTCCGCATGCGGGCGACCGACTAGGAGCAACGCCAAAAAAACCCCGGGGCCAAGGCTGCCTTTGACAATTCGGCTGCAATGACAGTGATCGTTGTTAGCACATGCTGTTTGTACATAAAGGACATTCGAAATGAGCATCTTTGACAACTACGCAGCCCGCTACGAGCGCACCCGGGAAGAGGAATATTCCATGTCGGAGTTCCTCCAATTGTGCAAACAGGATCCTCTCACCTATGCCACCGCCCCGGAACGCATGCTGGCCGCCATCGGCGAGCCTACCCTGGTCGACACCCGCCTCGACCCGCGTTTGTCGCGCATTTTTGCGAACAAGGTCATCAAGATCTATCCGGCCTTCCGCGAGTTCTACGGGATGGAAGAAGTGATCGAGCAGGTGGTCTCCTACTTCCGCCACGCGGCGCAAGGCCTGGAAGAACGCAAGCAGATCCTCTACCTGCTCGGCCCGGTCGGCGGCGGCAAATCGTCGATTGCGGAAAAGCTCAAGAGCCTGATGGAGCACGTGCCCTTCTATGCGATCAAGGGTTCGCCCGTCAACGAATCGCCGCTCGGCCTGTTCAACGAACTCGAGGACGGCACCATCCTCGAGGAAGACTACGGCATCCCGCGCCGCTACCTGCGCGCGATCCCGAGCCCGTGGGCGGTCAAGCGCCTGCATGAGTTCGGCGGCGACATCAACAAGTTCCGCGTCGTGCGGCGCTATCCTTCGATCCTGAAGCAGGTCGCGATTTCCAAGACCGAGCCGGGCGACGAAAACAACCAGGATATTTCCTCGCTGGTCGGCAAGGTCGACATCCGCAAGCTCGAAGACTATGCCCAGGATGATCCGGACGCCTACAGCTATTCCGGCGGCCTGTGCCTGGCCAACCAGGGCCTGATGGAATTCGTCGAGATGTTCAAGGCGCCGATCAAGGTGCTGCACCCGCTGCTGACGGCCACGCAAGAGGGCAACTACAAGGGCACCGAAGGCTTCGGCGCGATTCCCTTCGAAGGCATCGTGCTGGCGCACTCGAACGAGTCCGAGTGGAAGACCTTCCGCAACAACCGCAACAACGAGGCTTTCCTCGACCGCATCTATATCGTCAAGGTGCCTTACTGCCTGCGCGTGTCGGACGAGATCAAGATTTACGACAAGCTGATGCACAACTCCTCGCTCGACAAGGCGCCCTGCGCCCCGGGTACGCTGCGCATGATGGCTCAGTTCGCCATCCTGTCGCGCCTGAAGGATCCCGAGAATTCCAGCGTCTATTCCAAGATGCTGGTCTACGACGGCGAGAACCTGAAGGACACCGATCCCAAGGCCAAGTCGCTGCACGAATACGTCGACTACGCCGGCGTGGACGAAGGCATGAACGGGCTGTCGACGCGCTTTGCGTTCAAGATTTTGTCCAAGGTCTTCAACTTCGACAATACCGAAGTGGCGGCCAACCCGGTGCACCTGCTGTACGTGCTCGAACAGCAGATCGAGCGCGAGCAGTTCCCGCCGGAGACCGAACAGCGCTACCTGTCGTATGTCAAGGAGCACCTGGCGCAGCGTTACGTCGATTTCATCGGCAAGGAAATCCAGACCGCCTACCTGGAAAGCTATTCGGAATACGGCCAGAACATTTTCGATCGCTACGTGACCTTTGCCGACTTCTGGATCCAGGACCAGGAGTTCCGCGATCCGGACACCGGCGAAAGCTTCGACCGCGAATCGCTCAATGCCGAACTCGAGAAGATCGAGAAGCCGGCCGGCATCTCGAACCCGAAAGATTTCCGCAACGAGATCGTCAACTTCAGCCTGCGTGCGCGGGCCACGAATGCCGGCAAGAATCCGGCATGGACCAGCTACGAGAAATTCCGTAGCGTGATCGAGAAGAAAATGTTCTCGAACACAGAGGAACTGCTGCCGGTGATTTCCTTCAATGCCAAAGCGAGCGCCGAGGATGCCAACAAGCATGCCGACTTCGTGGCCCGCATGGTCGAGAAAGGCTATACGCCGAAACAGGTGCGCCTGCTCTGCGAATGGTACTTGCGCGTAAGGAAGTCGTCGTAAGGGAGGAGCGCGGGGCACGCCTGGCACGCCCCGCGATGTATGCTTGACGAGGCCGCCCGGCGGCGGCGCAGGCCCCGCCCCGGACCTTCGGCTTCGTTGGCATGTGCGCCGTACGCACAATCGCGCAGCGTATTAAGATAAGGGCACCGGGAGCTTGCCGGTACCCCGCGTGTTTCCAGGGAGGCCTGTTTTGACTTACCTCATCGACCGTCGCTTGCAGGGCAAGAACAAGTCAGCGGTCAACCGCGAACGCTTCCTGCGCCGCTACAAGGCGCAAATCAAGGATGCAGTCGGCCGCGCGATCAAGGGCCGCTCGATCACCGACATCGAGAACGGCGAGAAGGTCACGATTCCAGTCAAGGACGTGAACGAGCCGCATTTTGGCCATGCCCATGGCGGCGTCTGGGAAACGGTCAACCCCGGCAATACCGAATACCAGAAAGGCGACCAGTTCAACCGCCCCCGCAGCGGTGGCGGCGGCGCCGGGCGCGGCCGCGCCGGCAACAGCGACCAGACCAACGAAGACGATTTCATTTTCGAGCTGTCGCGCGAAGAATTCATGAACTATTTCTTCGAAGATCTCGAGCTGCCGAACATGGTCAAGACCCAGCTCGCCCAGACCGTCGAATTCAAGAGTCAGCGCGCCGGCTACAACGTGTCCGGCACGCCATCGAACATCCACGTGCTGCGCTCGCTGCGCGGCGCACTCGGCCGCCGCATCGCCGTCGGCGGCCCGGCCCGGCGCCAGCTCAAGGAAGCCGAGGAAGAATTGCAGTTGCTGCTGGACGCCGGTGCTCCCGCCGACGACGAGATGGTGGTGGAGCTGAAAGAGCGCATCCACCACCTGCACATTCGCCTGAATGCGATCCCCTTCATCGACCCCTTCGATTTGCGCTATTCGAACCGGATCAAGGTGCCCAAGCCAAGCACCCAGGCGGTGATGTTCTGCATCATGGACGTCTCGGGCTCGATGGACGAAACCCGCAAAGATACCGCCAAGCGCTTCTTCATCCTGCTCTACCTGTTCCTCAAACGCGTGTACGAAAAGATCGAAGTGGTCTTCATCCGCCACCATACGGCCGCGGCCGAGGTCGACGAGAACGAATTCTTCCACTCGCGCGAGTCCGGCGGCACCGTGGTGTCCTCGGCCCTGCACCTGCTGCAGAAAGTGATTTCCGAGCGTTACGGCAGCGCCGACTGGAACACCTACGTGGCCCAGGCCTCCGACGGCGACAACTGGGACAACGATTCGGTGCTGTGCAAGCAGATCCTGAGCAACGCCATCATGCCGCGGGTCCAGTACTACACCTATGTCGAGATCACCGACGGCCCGCCGCAGAACCTGTGGGAGCAATATTGCGAGGTGGCCGACCACCACAAGAATTTCGCCATGCAGAAGATCGTCACGCCGGCCGACATCTATCCGGTCTTCCGCGAGCTGTTCAAGAAACAGCCGAAGTAAGCACGACCCCAGAAGATACGGAGGCACCCATGCCACGAGACCCGAACAACCCGCGCGCCCTGCCCGAACAGTCCGAATGGACGTTCGACCTGATCGAGCAGGCGCACGACGAAATCAAGCGGGTGGCCAAGCGCTACAACCTGGACACCTACCCGAACCAGCTCGAGATCATCACCGCCGAGCAGATGATGGACGCCTACACCTCGGTCGGCATGCCGGTGTCCTATAACCACTGGTCCTTCGGCAAGCATTTCCTGTCCACCGAGAAAAGCTACAAGCGCGGCCAGATGGGCCTGGCCTACGAGATCGTCATCAATTCGAATCCCTGCATCGCCTACCTGATGGAGGAAAACAGCCTGACCATGCAGGCGCTGGTGATTGCCCATGCTGCCTATGGGCACAATTCCTTCTTCAAGGGCAATTACCTGTTCCGTACCTGGACCGATGCCGACGCGATCGTCGACTACATGGTGTTTGCCAAGAACTATATCGCCGAGTGCGAGCAGCGCTACGGTATCGATGCGGTCGAAGACCTGCTCGATTCCTGCCACGCCCTGCAAAACTACGGGGTGGATCGCTACAAGCGTCCCGCCAAGCTGTCAGTGGCGCAAGAAAAGGCCCGCCTGAAAGAGCGCGAGGAGTATGCCCAGTCGCAGGTCAACTCCATCTGGCGCACCCTGCCGCTGCGCGAGGAACAGGTGATGGATGCGGCGCCGGTGCGCTTCCCGCCCGAACCCGAAGAGAATTTGCTCTATTTCATCGAGAAGTACGCCCCCCTGTTGGAGCCCTGGCAGCGCGAACTGGTCCGGATCACGCGCAAGATCTCGCAGTATTTCTATCCACAGCGCCAAACCCAGGTGATGAACGAAGGCTGGGCCACCTTCTGGCACTACACCATCCTGCAAGACCTGTACAAGGAAGGCATCGTCGGCGACGGCTTCATGCTGGAATTCCTGCAGAGCCACACCAATGTGGTCTACCAGCCGCCGGCGACCAGCCCCTATTACAGTGGCATTAATCCGTATGCGCTGGGTTTTGCGATGATGACCGACATTCGGCGCATTTGCGAAGAGCCGACCGATGAAGACCGGGCCTGGTTCCCGGACATGGCCGGCAGCGACTGGGTCAAGACCCTCGATTTTGCGATGCGCAACTTCAAGGATGAAAGTTTCATCGCCCAATACCTGTCGCCCAAGCTGATCCGCGATTTCCACTTCTTCGCCGTACTCGACGACGACCGCAGCGACAAGCTGACAATTTCGGCGATCCACGACGAACAAGGCTACCGCTACGTGCGCCACAAGCTTGCCGAGCAGTACAACATCGGTAGCCGCGAGCCGAATATCCAGGTCTGGCAGGTCAATACCCGGGACGACCGCGCCCTGACCCTGCGCCACACCCAGTTCAACCGGCGCCCGCTGAACCAGCAGGCCCAGGAAGTACTGAAGCACGTGGCCCGCCTGTGGGGCTTCGACGTGCGCCTGGAAACCGTGGACCCGAGCGGCCATGTGGTCAGTTTCCTGGAGTGCCGCCGCGAAAAGCGCGGCCGCTGAGGCTTTCTGCTCTGCCGATCCGCCGCCCTTTGGTGGCGGACGCGGCAATCCTTCGGTTTTCCGTCTTTTCTTCCTTGCGTTCGGGAAGTGCTGGCGGCATCCTTCCTGTTCTCAGCGCATGAAAGCGGCAGCGGGAATGCCGGGCTTCTGCCGACCGCGCCTTCCTTCTGATACCACCGGGCCGGGACGATCGGGTCGGACAGGCTACTGTTGTCCATTACACTTTTTTCCTTGGCATCCCCGGTGGCGTTACCACCCACCCCCCGCCTTGACGTCCACCTCTCCGCAATTTTTTTGCGCCTGGGTGCGCTAACACACTGTTCAAATCCCTTGATGTCATGTAGTTTTGCTATGCAAACGTCGCGATGGCGGAGCCGAATGCTTGCCGTTCGCACTACTGATGCATATCAAGACGCGTTTTGCCCATCACTTTCGGCTATGGCTTATAGCAGGGAGCGGTCCGTTTTTGGCAGGTCAACAGTACGCACGGGTTTCATAAAACTGGCTATAGTTTGCAGAAAGATCAGAAGTTGATTATATAAAATTTGCCAGTAGCCGATTTAGGCGTCAAAAATTTGGCAAATGCGGCATTCCTGCCTGACGATCCACACATGGAGGAGAACTGCGACAAACAATTACAAATCATCCTTGCTTTCTGGATCACAAATACGCTGGCGCCGCGCATGTATAGATGAGCTTGTTTGCCTGTTTTTACAGGTAGATAGAACTCTTTTGGGGATGCAAAAATGTATGCCCAAAAAAGAATTCGTAGGTATAATTCTTTGATCTCCCGCAAGCGGCCCTAGGTTTTTGTCGTGTTGAGTGGGTTTAGTGGCAACAAAAAAGAGTTGGTATTGGAGAAAGATGGCATGAATTTTACGCATGAGAAGAACCCGGGAAAGAATTTCACAGGTCTCGCCATTGTCATCCTGTTGCACGTTCTGGTAGCTTGGGCTGTGGTCAATGGCCTGGGCACCCGGATCGTTAACAAGGTAACCGAGGCTGTGGAAACGAAACTGATTGAAGAGGTGAAGCCGCCGCCGCCGCCGGACACACCGCCACCGCCGCCACCGCCGGAAATGAAGGCTCCGCCACCGCCGTTCATCCCACCGGTTGAAGTGCAGGTGCAGACGCCTCCGCCGCCGCAAAATGCGATTACGACGGCAACCAACACGCCGCCGCCGACCACTTCGCTGGCACCGCCGGCACCACCAGCACCGCCGGCTCCGCCAGCAGCGCCACGTGGTCCGAGCCGTACCGAAGCAGTGGCCGACTTCAACACCTGCGCACGCCCGGAATATCCGCGTTCGTCGCAGCGTAACGAAGAGACCGGTACTACGACCCTGCAGTTCCTGATTGGTGCTGATGGTCGCGTGATGGATTCCAAACTGCAGAAGTCGAGTGGCTTCCGCGACCTGGACCGAGCCGCCCAAACGGCTCTGAGCAAATGCCGATTCAAGCCGGCCATGGTTGATGGCCAGCCGCAACAGGCGTGGACAGCGGTGCAGTACGTCTGGACGCTGGAATAAAACCGAGACAGAACACCGTCTCAATCTTTGATTTTCGTTGTTATAAGTTCAGCGAACTGTCTATTTTATATTTTTGGAGGAAGCATGTTTAAGAATACCCGTTTGTCCGCTATGCTGGCGGCTGTCCTGTTCTCGGTAACGGCGGCATCGGCCCTGGTCTCCGCACCAGCCTTCGCTGACGCTCCTGCCGCAGGCGCCACCGCTCCTGCGGCTGACGCGGCTGCAGCACCGGCTGCCGATGCAGCTGCTGCACCGGCTGCCGATGCAGCTGCCGCACCGGCTGCTGACGCAGCTGCCGCTCCGGCTGGCGACGCTGCCGGCACCAAGGAAGAAGTCCACAACCCATACGGCATCGGCGCCATGTGGGAAGAAGGCGACTTCGTCAACAAAGGCACCATCATCATTCTGGCCCTGATGTCGATCGGTTCGTGGTACATCATCATCACCAAGCTGATCGACCAGCAGAAGATCATGCGCCAGTCGAAGGAAGCTTCGGCCAAGTTCTGGAAAGCCCCATCGATCGCTGCTGGTTCGGCATCGCTGAAAGAAGGCTCGCCATTCCGCTTCATCGCTGAAACCGGCACCAAGGCAACCCAGCACCACGACGGCGCTCTGCTCGAGCAGATCGACCTGTCGACCTGGGTCACCATGCAGATCCAGCGCGCAGTGGACCGCGTCCAGTCGCGCCTGCAAGATGGCCTGTCGTTCCTGGCAACCGTCGGTTCGACCTCGCCGTTCATCGGCCTGTTCGGTACCGTCTGGGGCATCTACAACGCGCTGACCGCCATCGGTATGTCGGGTAACGCGTCGATCGACAAAGTCGCAGGTCCAGTGGGTGAAGCACTGATCATGACCGCATTCGGTCTGTTCGTTGCAGTTCCTGCGGTCCTGGGTTACAACTGGCTGGTGCGTCGTAACAAGTCGGTCATGGAAGACGTCCGTTCGTTCTCGGCTGACGTTCACTCGGTCCTGATCTCGGGCGCCATGTCGACCTCGAACGCAGCTGCCGGCGCCAAGAAGGCTGGTTAAGTCATGTCGATGAGTGTCGGCTCCGATTCCGGAGATGAAGATGCCGTGATGTCAGAGATCAACACGACGCCGCTAGTCGACATCATGTTGGTTCTTCTGATCATCTTCCTGATCACCAGTCCGGTGGTTCTGAACCTGCAGAAGGTCGCCCTGCCTGCAGAGTCGAACCAGGTCACCAAGACCAAGCCGGAAGACGTCAACATCACCATCAACAAAGATGGCGAGATGTACTACAACCAGACGCGCATCGCGAACACGGACGAGCTGTTCAAGTTCCTCGCGGAGCAGTCGGTGAAGCAGCCGCAACCCGCTGTGAAAGTGCGTGGCGACCAGGCTAGCCGCTACGAGGCAATCGGCCGGGTCATCTACACGGCTCAGCGTGCTGGGATTCAGAAGGTCGGTTTCGTTATCGAACCACCTGACAAGGGCTAACAGCGCCTGTCCGCGGTGCCGGATTCCTGGAACAGGATTCGGCGCCGCGTCCGTTACCCAACATTTGAAAAGGAAACACCATGAGCATGAACGTGGGTTCGGGCTCCGCAAAAGGAGCTGATCCGGAACCGATGATGGAAATGAACATGACGCCGCTGATCGACGTCCTGCTCGTTCTGATCATTATGATGATTATCACGATTCCGAAGCAAAACCACTCGGTCAACCTGAACATGCCGGTCGGTACCCCGCCGCCATCGAATGTGAAGCCAGTGGTCGTAACGATCGATGTGGACTTTGACGGCACCATCCTCTGGGACGGTGAAGTCATTCCAGATCGTGCAGCCCTGGAAGCCAAGATGAACGGCGTTGCGGCGCTGGCAGATCAGCCGGAAGTGCACCTGCGTCCGAACAAGCTGGTCGAGTACAAGGTCGTTGCCGGTGTCATGGCAACTGCCCAACGCCTCGGCGTCACCAAGATCGGCATGGTCGGTAACGAGCAGTTCCAGTAATCGATGCATGTATGACCAACACGGCAGGGTTTCCCTGCCGTGTCCCTTTTAAAGAAGGATATTTTCATATGATTAAATTCCGTCTCGCACACCTGGGCCTCGCACTGGCCGCCATCGGCTTCACCGCTGCCGTACCGGTCACCGGTCTCGCGCCTGTGCACGCCGCGGTCCTGCGCGCCGAAATCGGCAAGCCACTCCAGCAAGCCCAATCGCTGATGAAGCAAGGCAACCACAAGGGTGCCCTGGCAGCCCTGCGCGACGCGGACAAGGCGGCAAAGGACGACAACGAACGCTTCCTGATCGAGCGCGTGCGCGCGTCGGCGGCCTCGTCGGCCGGCGACTGGAGCACCGCTGCCCGATCGTTCGAAGCCCTGCTCGACTCCGGCAAGCTCAACGCCGGCGAGCGCTCGCAGTTCTCGGAAGGCCTGGTCGGCATCTACATGCGCGCCGGCGACCTGAACAAGGCGAACGCCACCATCCAGAAGCTGCTCAAGAACGGCAACGATCCGAAGCTGCGCGCTTACCTGATGCAGAACTACTACAAGCAGGGCAATGTTGCCGCGCTTGAGCAGGAACTGCGCAACGCCGAGAAAAGCGGTCGCCTGAGCGAAGACGAACTCGGCATGCTGGCGAACATCCAGCTGAAGAAGAATGACAAGGCTGGCTACGTCGCCACCATCGAAAAGCTGGCCTCGAACTACCCGAAGGCCCAGTACTGGACCGACCTGCTCAACCGCGTGCAGGGCAAGCCAGGCTTCTCGAGCAGCCGCCTGTCGGTCGACATCTACCGCCTGAAGCTGGCCAACAACCTGCTGAAGAAGCCGAGCGAATTCATGGAAATGGCCCAGCTCGTCCTGCAGGCCAAGGCTCCGGCTGAAGCCCTGAAGGTCATCGACAAGGGCTACAAGGCCGGCGCCCTGGGCACCGGCGCCGACGCTGCGCGTCACCAGCGCCTGAAGGAACTGGCCGAGAAGAACCTGGCTGAGCAGAACAAGAACGTCGCTGCCCTGGAAGCCGAATACACGGCAGCCAAGGACAACGACGCGCTGGTCGGTCTCGGTTATTCGCTGGTGCAGGCTGGCCAGGCCGACAAGGGCCTGAAGATGATGGAAAACGCGGTCAAGGCCGGTGGCCTGCGCTATGCCGACGAAGCCAAGCTGCGCCTGGGCGAAGCCTACGCCGCAGCCGGCAAGAAGCAGCAAGCCATCAACACCCTGAAATCGGTCGGCGGCAAGGAAGGCACTGCTGACCTGGCCCGCTACTGGATCATGGCAATCAACCGCCCGATCGCTTAAGCGAGCAAGCAGTCATGAAGCGCCGCCTGTTCGCAGGCGGCGTTTTTTTTGTGCCCAACAAACGCCGGTACTTCGTGCGTAGTCCAAAACCGAAGGGGGGGCGTAAAGCAGTCCACTGGACTGTTTTACCTACCCCACGCGTTCAACCAGTGCCGGCCCTGTTGCGGAGTTTCAGCCTCTACCTATCACCGCGTGGGCGGGAGAGCCGCCCACGCCACAAATTCGAGTCAATGGCAGCTAGACCCCACGTTGCTGTGCAACATCCGAGTTACCGTATAATCTGCATTTCGCGCCGGAGCGGCCGGCTGCGCAACTGGAACCATTGATGAAGGTATTTCGCGGACTTCCCAACGACAGGGCGCGCGCACCCTGCGCCCTCACGATCGGCAACTTTGACGGTGTCCACCGCGGCCACCAGGCATTGTTGGCCCACGTGCGCGGCGCCGCAGCGAATCTGGGAATCGAAGCCGCCGTGATGACCTTCGAGCCGCACCCGCGCGAATACTTCGCCCAGCGCGCGAACGACCTGTCGAAAGCCCCCGCCCGCATCGCCAACCTGCGCGACAAGCTCAGCGACCTGGCCGATTCCGGCATCGACCGCGTCATCGTCGAGCATTTCAACGAACACTTCGCTGCCCAGGCCCCGCACGACTTCGTCAAGCGCGTGCTGGTCGACGGCCTGCACGTGAAATGGCTGATGGTCGGCGACGACTTCCGCTACGGCGCCAGGCGCGCTGGCGACATCGCGATGCTGCAAGAAGCCGGCCGCGAATTCGGCTTCCGGGTCGAGACATTGAAAGCCGTGCTGCATGGCGAGCGCCGCATCTCCTCGTCGGCCGTGCGCGAAGTGCTGGCCCTGGGCGACTTCGACGCCACCCAGGACTTGCTGGGCCACCCCTATACCATGTCGGGCCATGTGATCCACGGCCAGAAGCTCGGCCGCACGCTCGGTTTCCCGACCCTGAACCTGCGCGTCGCGCACCGCCCTGCCCTATGCGGCATCTTCGTGGTGCAGGTGCATGGCCTGGCCGACGGGCCGCTGCCGGCCGTCGCCAGCCTCGGCGTGCGACCTACCGTCGAGGACGCCGGCCGCATGCTGCTCGAGGTGCATGTCTTCGATTACCAGGCCTCCGCCTACGGCAAGCTGGTGCGGGTGGAATTCCTCGCCAAGCTGCGCGACGAAGAAAAATACGTCGACCTGCCCACCCTCACCGACGCGATCGAACGCGACGTCGTGCAGGCGCGCGCCTGGTTCGCGCACCGCAACGGCGCGCTGACCGCGACCGACCGAATTTGACGCCGCCTTGACCCCTTGAGCGCTGTCCGCGGCCCTGCCGCGACCCTGATCCGAATCCCCTAGAAAAGAACCCTATGTCCGATACCAAACCTGTCCAGAACGCCGCGCCGAAGGCGGCCAAGAAGCCTGAGAGCAAATACCCGGTCAACATGACCGATACCCCCTTCCCGATGCGCGGCGACCTCGCCAAGCGCGAACCGGGCTGGGTCAAGCAATGGCAAGAAAAAAAGCTCTACCACCGCATCCGCAAGGCATCCGCCGGCCGCCCGAAATTCATCCTGCACGACGGTCCGCCGTATGCGAACGGTGACATCCACCTGGGCCACGCGGTCAACAAGATCCTGAAGGATATGGTCGTGAAATCGCGCACCATGGCCGGCTTCGATGCGCCTTACGTGCCGGGCTGGGACTGCCACGGCATGCCGATCGAGATCCAGATCGAAAAACTCTACGGAAAAAACCTGCCGACCGCGGAAGTGCTGCAAAAGGCCCGTGCCTATGCGCTTGAGCAGATCGACCGCCAGCGCGCCGGCTTCATCCGCCTGGGCGTCCTGGGCGAATGGGAAAACCCGTACATGACCATGGCCTACGGTAACGAAGCCGACGAGCTGCGCGCCTTGGGCAAGCTGCTGGAAAAGGGCTATGTCTACCGTGGCCTGAAACCCGTGAACTGGTGCTTCGACTGCGGCTCGGCACTGGCCGAAGCGGAAGTCGAATACCAGGACAAGCGTGATCCGGCGATCGACGTCGGCTTCCCGTTCGCGGAGCCGGAAAAAGTCGCCGCCGCCTTCGGCTTGAGCGAACTGCCGACCGCCAATGGCTTCATCGTGATCTGGACCACCACCCCGTGGACCATCCCGTCGAACCAGGCCCTGAACGTGAATCCGGAAGTGAGCTATTCGCTGGTGCAGACCGAGCGCGACGGCCTGCCGCTGCTGCTGATCCTGGCCACCGACCTGGTTGAATCCGTGCTGGCGCGCTACAAGTTCGAAGGCAAGACCATCGCCACCACCCTGGGCGAAAAACTCGGCGGCCTGCATTTCAAGCACCCGATGTACGCGGCCGATCCGTTCTACGACCGAGCCTCGCCGGTCTACCTTGCCGACTATGTCACCACCGAAAGCGGCACCGGCGTGGTCCACTCGGCGCCGGCCTATGGCCTGGAAGACTTCCAGTCGTGCAAGGCGCACGGCATGAAGGACGACGACATCCTCAAACCGGTGATGGGCGACGGTCGCTTTGCACCAAACCTGCCGCTGTTCGGCGGCATGACCATCTGGGAAGCCTCCAAGCCGATCTGCGCCGCGCTGACCGACGCCGGTGCGCTGTTCGAGCTGAAGATGTTCGACCACAGTTACATGCACTGCTGGCGTCACAAGACCCCGATCGTCTACCGCGCGACGTCCCAGTGGTTCGCCGGCATGGACACGATCCCGAAAGACGGCGGCAAGAGCCTGCGCGAGACCGCATTGGCCGGCATCGCCGACACCAAATTCTTCCCTGAATGGGGCCAGGCGCGCCTGCACGGCATGATCGAGAACCGTCCCGACTGGACCCTGTCGCGCCAGCGCCAGTGGGGTGTCCCGATGGCCTTCTTCATCCACAAGGAAACCGGCGACCTGCACCCGCGCACCCCGGAACTGCTGGAGCAGGTGGCCAAGCTGATCGAAGCAAACGGCATCGACGCCTGGCAAATCCTGGACCCGGCCACCCTGCTGGGCGAAGACGCGCACCACTACGAAAAGAACAAGGACACGCTGGACGTCTGGTTCGACTCGGGCGCGACGCACCAGACCGTACTGCGCGGCTCGCACGCCGAGCAGTCCGCCTTCCCGGCCGACCTGTACCTGGAAGGCTCGGACCAGCACCGCGGCTGGTTCCACTCGTCGCTGCTCACCTCCTCGATGCTCAACGGCCGCCCGCCCTACAAGGCGCTGCTGACCCATGGCTTCACGGTCGACGAGCATGGCAAGAAGATGTCCAAGTCGCTGGGTAACACGCTGGCCCCGCAGAAGATCTCGGACACCCTGGGCGCCGACATCCTGCGCCTGTGGGTCGCCTCGACCGACTATACCGGCGAATTGTCGATCAGCGAAGAGATCCTCAAGCGCGTGACCGAATCCTACCGCCGCATCCGCAACACGCTGCGCTTCCTGCTGGCGAATACCTCGGACTTCGATCCGGCGCAGCACGCCGTGCCGGTGGCCGGGATGCTCGAGATCGACCGCTACGCGATCGCCGCCATGGCCGAACTGCAGAAGGACATCGGCGCGCACTTCCAGCGCTACGAATTCCATCCGGTGGTGTCCCGCCTGCAGAACTACTGTTCGGAAGACCTGGGCGGCTTCTACCTCGACATCCTGAAGGACCGCCTGTACACCACCGGCATCGACTCCACCGCGCGCCGTTCGGCCCAGACCGCGCTGTGGCATATCGCCCAGTCGCTGCTGCGCGTGATGGCGCCGATCCTGTCGTTCACCGCCGAGGAAGCCTGGGCCGTGTTCGCGGACAGCCAAGCCTATGCGGACAGCGATGAGACCATCTTCACGCAGACCCAGTGGACCTTCCCGCCTCTAGCGGACGCCGAGGCGCTGCTGGCCAAGTACGCGGCCTTGCGCGACGTGCGTACCGACGTTACCAAGCAGCTCGAGGAAGTGCGTGCTTCCGGCGCCATCGGCTCCTCGCTGCAAGCGGAACTGAGCATCAAGGCGGCCGGCGACAAGTTCGCCCTGCTGTCGAGCCTCGATGACGACCTGAAGTTCGTCTTCATCACCTCTCAGGCCAGCGTCGAGCAGGTGGCAGACGCCGCCAACGAATCGGTTGCCGTGACCCCGTCTGAAGCGGCCAAGTGCGAGCGCTGCTGGCACTACCGCCGCGACGTCGGTCACGACCACGCGCACGCGGGCCTGTGCGGCCGCTGCACCAGCAATCTGTTCGGCAGCGGCGAGCAGCGCCGGTTCGCGTAACGAACCACCATCCCCTCACGGGGTCCACCGCCATGCCGCCTTTTGAAAGCGGCATGGCGGGTATCGACACATTTATCATGGCTACCAAAAAGAAAACCGCACCCCTGGGCGCCAAGCCCGTCTACAAGAGTTCGGCCAGCCTGCTGCCGTGGTTCGGCATCGCCCTGCTCGTCGTCCTCCTCGACCAGGTCACCAAGCTCACCGTCGAGCGCAGCTTCGCCTATGGCGAGACGCTGCCGATGACCAGCTTCTTCAACCTGATCAAGGTGTATAACCCGGGCGCGGCCTTCAGCTTCCTGGGCGACGCCGGCGGCTGGCAGCGCTATTTCTTCACCGGTATCGCGGTCGTCGCCGTCGGCTTCATGCTCTACCTGATGAAGAAGCACGCCAGCCAGCGCTTGTTCTGCTTCGCGCTGGCCCTGATCATGGGCGGCGCCATCGGCAACCTGATCGACCGCCTGGCCTATGGCCACGTGATCGATTTCCTCGATTTCTACTGGCAGGGCGTGGGCCACTTCCCGGCGTTTAACATCGCCGACATCGGCATTTCGATCGGCGCGGTGCTGTTCATCATGGATGAACTGCGGCGCGTGAACAAGTCGTAACCAGACCATTGTGAGCACGGAGGCAGCATGAACATGGACCTCAGGGGCACGAAGATCGTCCTCGGCCTGACCGGCGGCGTAGCCTGCTACAAGGCGGCGGAACTGTGCCGCGCCCTGGTCAAGCAGGGCGCGAGCGTGCAGGTGGTGATGAGCGAAGCGGCCACCCACTTCATCGGCGCGGTCACCATGCAGGCGCTGTCCGGCCAGCCGGTCTTCACCGACCAGTGGGACCCGAGGATAAGCAACAACATGGCCCACATCGACCTCACCCGCAACGCCGACGCGGTGCTGATCGCGCCCTGCTCGGCCGACTTCATGCGCAAACTCGCGCATGGGGCCTGCGACGACCTGCTCTCGACCCTGTGCGTGGCGCGCCCGCGCCACGTGCCGCTCCTGGTGGCGCCGGCGATGAACGTCGAGATGTGGGAGAATCCGGCCACGGCCCGCAACGTCGCCCGCCTGCGCGAGGACGGCATTTGCCTGTTCGGCCCCGCGGCGGGCTCGCAGGCCTGCGGCGAAACGGGCCTGGGGCGCATGCTCGAACCCGAGGAGCTGGTCGAAGAGCTGATCGCCTCCTTCCAGCACAAGGTGCTCGCCGGGCGGCGCGTCTTGATCACGGCCGGACCTACTTTCGAGCCGATCGATCCGGTGCGCGGCATTACCAATCTCTCGTCCGGGAAGATGGGCTATGCGGTAGCGCGCGCCGCGCGCGAAGCCGGCGCCGAAGTCACCCTGGTATCCGGCCCGACCGCTCTGCCGACGCCGCACGGCGTGCGCCGCATCGACGTGCTCACCGCGCAGCAGATGCACGATGCGGTCATGGCCGGGGTAGAGGGACAGCACGTCTTCATCGGCGTGGCGGCGGTAGCCGACTGGCGCGTGGCGAATGCCAGCGGCCAGAAAATGAAGAAGACGGAAGATGGCGCTGCGCCCCAACTGGAATTCGTCCAGAACGCCGACATCCTGGCCTCGGTGGCCGCCACCACCTCGCTCTCGGGCTGGCCGTATTGCGTGGGCTTTGCCGCCGAATCCGAGAACCTGGTGGAATTCGGCGCAGCCAAGCGCGAGAAAAAAGGTATTCCACTGCTGGTGGGCAATATCGGGCCGCAGACCTTCGGGCAGGATGAGAACACCATCATCCTGTTCGACGACACCGGCCACACCCTGTTAGAGCGCGCCGACAAGCTCACGCTGGCGCGCCAGCTGGTATCCGAAATCGCGAAGCGCCTGGAACGGCGCTCGCTCCTGACCTGAACGAACATAACAAGAACATGAAGAACATCGACCTCAAGATCCTCGACCCCCGCATGAAGGCGCTGCTCCCCAGCTACGGCACGCCCGGCAGCGCGGGCCTGGACCTGCGCGCCTGCGTCGACGCGCCGCTCACGATCGAGCCCGGCCAGACCGTGCTGGTGCCGACCGGCCTGGCCATCCACATCGGCGATCCGGGCTATGCCGCCATGATCCTGCCGCGAAGTGGACTCGGCCATAAGAACGGCATCGTTCTCGGCAATCTGGTAGGCTTGATCGACTCCGATTACCAGGGACAGCTGATGGTCTCGACCTGGAACCGCAGCCACTCCACCTTCACGCTGCAGCCGATGGACCGGCTTGCCCAGCTCGTGATCGTGCCGGTGCTGCAGGTAGGCTTCAACGTGGTAGACGAGTTCGCATCCAGCGAACGGGGCGCCGGAGGATTCGGCAGCACCGGCAAACAATAACAACATAGACGCACCAAGGAGGACCATGATCCGCATTCATCGCCTGCGCCAGGCTGCGTTGGGCGCCACGCTCGCCGCACTGCTGTCGGCCTGCGCCACGCAAGGCCCGACGGCCCCGGGCAGCCAGCCGGGCCCATTCGGCCCCGCTACCCCCGCTGCCACGCAGGTCACCCCGGAAATGACGGCGGCAGCCGAGACGCTGACCAAGATGGCGGCGCTACAAGACCGCCTGTACAAGGTCGCCGCTCCCCTGCTCATCGATAACGCGGAACTGTGCACCCGCCACGCGCGCAACCTGCTCGGCTTCACGGCCAAGAACCGCTACGCCTATCCGGGCCAGTACAACGAGGCCGCGCACACCGTGCTGGGCATGGGCGAGCGCCTGCAGGTCACCAGCGTGCTGGTGGGCAGCGGCGCGGCCAAGGCCGGCCTGCGCCAGGGCGATGAACTGCTGGCAGCGGGCGGCACGCCGCTGCCGCCCGGCCCCAACGCGCTGACCCAGGCGGGCGCCGTTTTCCGCCCGATCGTGGCCAAGCAGGCCACGCTGCCGCTGACGGTCGAACGCAACGGCAAGTCGCGCGACCTGAGCATCCCGGTCACCCGCGCCTGCGCCTTCGGCATCGAGCTGGGCAACGCGGACAACGTCAACGCCTACGCCGACGGCCAGCGCGTGATGCTCACCCGCGGCATGATGGGCTTTGCCCAGAACGACGACGAACTGGCCTATGTCACCGCGCGCACGATGGCGCATAACATGCTCGGCCACGCGGCCACGCAGCGCAATGCGGGCACCATCGGCGGCATTATCGAGAACCTCACGAACATCTCGCCGGATACCTCGATGCTGATCGGCAGCGGCGGCATCAAGCCAATGCCCACGGCGCTCGACGCGGCCGCCGACCGGCTGGCAATCTACCTGCTGGCGCGCGCCGACTACCGCATCGACGGCGCGGCCGCGTTCTGGAAGCGCTTCCTCGGCACCTATCCGGCCACGGTCCTGAACAGCCACACGGCGAACCATCCGGCGATGGCGCAGCGCATCGCGGCGATCGAGAAGGCGGTGGCCGAGGTCAAGGCCAAGAAGTCGGCGAAACAGCCACTGACGCCCTAAGTATCACCCTCGTGGACGCCTGCTACCGGCGTCCACGATCCCCTCTTGCCTCACCTCCCGCCGGCGCGCGTTCTGCCCGTCACCGGCAAGCATCCCCCATTTTTTGTATCATGGTCCATCTCACCACTGGCGCCGTGCATGCGGCCCGCAATCATGGACAGTATCGACCTCGACGTATTGAAGACCTGCGACGCCTGGCTCGCGCTGGGCCACCGGTGCCAGCTGGTCACGGTCGTCAAGACCTGGGGCTCGAGCCCGCGCCCGATCGGCGCGACCCTCGGCATCCGGGACGACGGCACAGTGGTCGGTTCGGTCTCCGGCGGCTGCATCGAGGACGACCTGATCGACCGCGTGCGCGCAAACGGCATCGAGCTGGCGGCGCCAAGGATCGTCAGCTACGGCATCAGCGCCGACGAGGCGCACCGCTTCGGCCTGCCCTGCGGCGGCACCATCGAGCTGGCCATCGAACCCCTATCGAGCGACAGCCGCATCCATGAACTCCTGGGGCGCCTGCGCGAGGGCGAACTGGTCGAACGGCGCGTGAACCTGGCTACCGGCGCGGTCACGTTAGAGCGCGCCGCGGGAAGCAGCATCCAGCGCGTCGAAGACGGCGTACTGGCCACCATCCACGGCCCGCGCTGGCGCCTGCTCATCATCGGCGCCGGGCCGCTGTCGCGCTTCCTGGCCCAGGTGGCCAGCGGCATGGATTACCGCGTCACCGTGTGCGACCCGCGTGAGGAATACCGCAGCGGCTGGAACCTGCCCGGCGTGGAGCTGGTGCACGCCATGCCGGACGACCTGGTGATCGAGGCACGCCTGGATGCGCGCAGCGCGGTGGTCGCCCTCACCCACGATCCAAAGCTGGATGACCTGGCGCTGATGGAAGCACTCAAGTCCGAGGCCTTTTATGTCGGCGCGATCGGCTCGCGCCTGAATAACGAGAAGCGGCGCGAGCGCCTCAAGCTGTTCGACCTCGACGACGCCCAGCTGGCGCGCCTGCACGGGCCGGTCGGCATCTACATCGGCAGCAAGACCCCGAGCGAGATCGCGATCTCGATTATGGCCGAGATGACCGCCGTGAAGAACGGCGTGCCGGCGGCGCTGCTGGTGCCGCATGCGGCGGCACTGGCGCCGCCCACAAACGCCGTCTGTGCGCGCGAGGCCTGAATCCGGCCATCGCGCCCGCCGCTAAAAAAATCGACCGCAAAAAACGGATGGCGTAGCGCGCGCCGCGCCCCCATAATCGCAGCTTCGCCCCGATTCCACCTTCCATGAACACCGTGAACATGTTGCGCCTCGTGGCGCTGGCCGCCATCTGGGGCGGCTCCTTCCTCTTCATGCGCATCGCCGCGCCCGTGCTCGGCCCGGCCGTGCTGATCGAATACCGGGTCCTGTTCGCGGCCCTGTTCCTGGCCGGCGTGGCTTGGTTCATGCGCCTGCGCGGCAAGGGCGCGCCGCTCGAGCTGCGCCGCAACTGGAAACACTACCTGATCCTGGGCTTCTTCAACTCGGCCCTGCCCTTCCTGCTGTTCGCCTTTGCCGCGCGCACCCTGAGCGCTTCGGTGCTGTCGGTGCTGAACGCCACCGCGCCGATGTGGGGCGCCCTGGTCGGCGCCGTGTGGGCGCGCCAGGCGGTACCTGGCCGGGCCGCGCTCGGCCTGCTGCTGGGGACCCTGGGGGTGGCGCTGCTGGTCGGCTTCGACCACGTGTCGGAGCGCCCGGGCGCCTTCCTCGCCATCGGCGCCGCATTGGTGGCGGCCTTCAGCTACAGCATCGCCAGCCAGTACGCGAAGTCGGCCAAGGCCGTAGCTCCCTTCGCCAATGCGCACGGCTCGATGTGGGCGGCGACCCTGTGCACCATCCCGGCGTTGGCCTTCTTCCCGTCTCCGGGCGAACCGACCGTCGGCATCATGGCCGCCGTGCTGGCGCTGGGCGTGGTGTGCAGCGGGATCGCCTACATCCTCTATTTCAAGCTGATCGAAGAGGTCGGCACCACCTCGGCGCTGACGGTTACTTTTCTCAACCCGATGTTCGGCATCCTGTGGGGCGCGCTCTTCCTGCATGAAACCATCGGCTGGCACACGCTGGTGGGTTCCGCCATCGTCCTGGCCGGCACGGCGCTGGTGACCGGCTACAAGCCCTCCTTCCTGCGCACACCTGCTACGGCCCAGGGCAAGTGATGCAAACGCAGTTCGGCATCGGCCTGCCCCCTGGCTACCGCACCCGGGACGTGCTGGCCTTCCACAGCCGCGATGCCGAAGGGCTCGCGGAACAGGTCGGGGCGCAGGGCTTGCGCAAGGGTGTGCTGTTCGATGGCGCGCCGGCCGTGCTGGACGTGGCCTTCGAGGCCGATAGCGCGCGCTGCACGGTCGACGCCGACGGAGCGCTCACGCCGGCGCGCTTGGGGCGCGTGCAGGAAGCGCTGCTCAACATCCTGGGCCTGCGCATCGACCCGACCGCGTTTGCCGCATTCGTGCGCGACGACCCGCTACTCGCGCCGCTGGTGGCGCGCCAGCCTGGCCTGCGCATCGTGCAATCTGCCACGGTCTTCGAAGCACTGACCTGGGCCATCATCGGCCAGCAGATCAATTTGCCCTTCGCCATTTCGCTGCGGCGAACCTTCATCCAGCTGGCCGGCCGGCCGCATGCGAGCGGCCTGTGGTGCTATCCGGAAGCGCAAGACGTGGCGCGCCTTGCCATGGAAGACCTGACTAGCCGCAAGTTCTCGCGCGCGAAAGCCGAGACCCTGCTGCGGCTGGCGCAGCTCGTTACTGAAGGCGCCGTCGTGCTCGATCGCGACCGCCCCGTCGCCGAGGTGGTTCAGGAGCTGCTGGCGGTCAAGGGCATCGGCCCCTGGACGGTCAACTACGCGCTGCTGCGCGGCTATGGCTACCCGGATTGCTCGCTGGAGGGCGACGTGGCCATCCGCACCGCCTTCCACCGCTTGCTGGGCGGCCAGGAACGTCCGGACATCCCGGCCACGCAGCGCCTGCTGGCACGCTATGCGCCGCACCGCACGATGGCGGCGGCCTACCTCTGGGCCAGCCTCAGCGACGAAGCGAGCTGAGCAAGCCGGGCAAGGTTCATCTGGCTAGTTCCACCGCGGCAGTCCATCGAACTGCTGCGCGCCCTCCCCTGAAAAACGAATCAGCTCCGGCAAGGGAACCGTCGCCAGGTTGTCGCGCCCATAGTGCCCGCCGAGGGCGCTGGGAATCTTGAGGCAATACTTGCGGTCGTCGGTCAGCGGCCCCAGCGTCGCTTCCGCAAGGTGCACGACTTCCGGCATATACCAGTCGTTCAGGAAATCCTGGTTATAGGAAAGTGCATCGAGTGCGTCGCGGCTGTCAGCCAATGGTTCGCAGCACAGGTCTTGCGGGCGCAGGCGCCAGTAGCGCCCTTCGTCGTCGCGGATGATGAGATTACCGAATGCATTGGCCCCAAGGACCTCGACGGCGGTCAAGCCGACCCAGCCCCAGGCCTCGTTGATGTCGTCTACGTTGATCATGCTTTGTCTGCCCCCTAGCGTCATCGGCCGGGATGACGCCGGCCGTCGTGTGTTCGACCGGGCTGATGGAGCAAGATTGCGGGCAGACGCCTCAGGTTTGACCTGCGTCGCAAGCAGTGGAAACAAGGGCGGGAAGCGCCAATGAAAAAAGCCGCTGGCTCTTGCGAACCAGCGGCTTCTTGAATGTGGTTGCGGGGACAGGATTTGAACCTGTGACCTTCGGGTTATGAGCCCGACGAGCTGCCAGACTGCTCCACCCCGCGGAATGAATTATACGCCGGCATGCCCGATTACGCAAATGCAATTCCTTAAAAGACTGAAATTGCAGTACAAGCCCGCTTCCGCCATGGGCGACGGGACGCTGCGCCAAGCTGCGCGGCATCTCATGTGAGCGGGATTTCAGTGTAAAGTAAGCACAATTCCAAGCTCCCGAGCCCCTATGAAATTCTGTTCCGAGTGCGCCCATCCCGTGGCCCTGGCCATCCCCGAAGGCGACAACCGGCCGCGCCATGTCTGCCCGCAATGCCAAACCATCCACTACCAGAACCCCAAGCTGGTGATCGGCACGCTTCCCGTCTGGGAACACGATGGCAAGCTGCAAGTGCTGCTGTGCAAGCGCGCGATCGAACCGCGCTACGGCTATTGGACCTTGCCGGCAGGCTTCATGGAAAACGAAGAGACGACCGAACAGGCCGCCATCCGCGAGACGGAAGAAGAAGCCGGCGCCGACATCGAACTCGGCCCGCTGTTTACCCTGCTGAACGTGGCCCATGTCCACCAAGTGCATCTGTTCTACCTGGCGCGCCTGCGCAGTCTCGACTTCGCGCCCGGCGAGGAAAGCCTGGATGTGCAGATGTTCACGCAGGACGAGATCCCATGGGATGACCTGGCCTTCCCCACGGTGCGCAACACGCTTGAACTGTTCTTCGCCGACCGCGTCAAAATCCGCGAGGGCGGCAGTTACGGATTCCATAGCCGGGACATCGTGCGCCCGATGCTGCCCCCCCGCGAACCCGACTGACCCATTGAAGGCCGCATGATCCCCTGGCTCGAGCCGACTTCGCCGTTTCCCGACGTATCCGAAGCCTTGACGGCGGACGCGCCGGGCCTGCTCGCGGCCGGCGCCGACCTGTCGCCCCAGCGCCTGCTGCTGGCCTACCAGAACGGCATCTTCCCGTGGTTCTCGGAAGGCCAGCCCATCCTCTGGTGGAGCACCGACCCGCGCATGGTGCTGCATACCGACCGCTTCAAGATCAGCGGCAGCCTCAGGAAAACGCTGAAACGCATCGAGCGCAGCCGCCTTAATGAAGTAACCAGCGGGCAGCGCTGGGACGTGCGCTTCGACAGCGCCTTCGAGGACGTGATGCGCGCCTGCGCCGCGCCGCGCCGGGATGGCCCGGGAACCTGGATCTCGGAAGAGATCATCGACGGCTATATCGGCCTGCACGCCATGGGCTATGCCCATTCGTCCGAAGTCTGGCTTGATGGCGAACTGGTGGGTGGCGCCTATGGGGTCTGCATCGGCCGCATGTTCTACGGCGAATCGATGTTCGCCCGGGTGCCGGACGCCTCCAAGGTAGCGCTCGCCTACCTCGTCGCCTTCCTGCGCCGGCACGGCGTGCGGATGATCGACTGCCAGCAGGAGACCGGCCACCTGGCCTCGCTTGGCGCGGCGCCGATCGCCAGGAGCGCCTTCCTGGCACACCTGGCAGAAGCCATTCGTGAGCCCGCCATCGCCCGCTGGGAGGTGGCGGCACCGTTGGCTGGGTAACGGTGGTGCGCTTTCCGAATTCGCTAAAATAGCTGCACCACGTCGTCCCGAGGCCTTTGCATGACGCATCTAAATGACCTGCCTTTTGCCACGCTGCAGTTCTACACGACGGCGCCCTACCCGTGCAGCTACCTCGATGCACGGCAGGCCCGTTCGCAGGTCGCGACGCCTTCGCACCTCATCAACGCCGACGTGTATTCCGAACTGGTGCGCAATGGCTTTCGCCGCAGCGGCATCTTCACCTACCGTCCCTACTGCGACGGCTGTCATGCCTGCATCCCGGTGCGGGTCAAATGCGACGATTTCACGCCCAACCGCACCCAGCGCCGCGCCTGGAAGCGCCATGGGGAACTGGTCGCGATGGTGGCCAACCTGGCCTTCTCGGACGAGCATTACGCGCTCTATCTGCGCTACCAGACCACGCGTCACGTCGGCGGCGGCATGGACCAGGACAGCCGCGACCAGTACGCCCAGTTCCTGCTGCAAAGCCGGGTCAACACCCGCCTGGTCGAATTCCGCGAGCCGGACGGCACCCTGCGCATGGTGTCGATCATCGACGTGCTGTCCGACGGCCTGTCCTCGGTCTACACCTTCTTCGACCCGGACCTGCCGGGCGCGTCCTTCGGCACCTATAACGTGATGTGGCAGGTGAGCCAGGCGCGCGAGCTGGGCCTGCAATACGTCTACCTGGGCTACTGGATCGAGCAGAGTCCCAAGATGGCCTACAAGATCAATTTCCGGCCGCTGGAAGCGCGCATCAAGGGCGAATGGGGCGTGCTCGACCGCTGAGGCCCGAGCCCCGCTACGCGCATTGTAAAATGGCGGGAGTCACATTCTTGAGTCCCCCATGTCCCTGTACACCATCGCCCGCCCGCTCCTCTTCTCGCTCGATGCCGAGACCGCTCACCACCTGACCCTGCCGCTGCTGCGCCGTGCCGCTTCGCTTGGCCTGACCAAACTGGCCAGCAAGCCCGCGCCAGACCCGCGCACGGTGATGGGCATCACCTTCCCGAACCCGGTGGGCCTGGCCGCCGGCCTCGACAAGGACGGGGCATATATCGACGGCCTCGCGTCGCTGGGTTTTGGCTCGATCGAAATCGGCACCGTGACCCCGCGGCCCCAAGGCGGCAACCCGAAGCCGCGCATCTTTCGCCTGCCGCAGGCACAGGGCATCATCAACCGCATGGGTTTCAATAACGGCGGCGTGGATGCCTTTGTCGCCAACGTACAGGCGTCCCGCTTCTACCAGGACAAACAGGGCGTGCTCGGCCTGAACATCGGCAAGAACGCCGACACCCCGATCGAGCGTGCGGCCGAGGACTACCTGCACTGCCTGCGCAAGGTCTACCCTTACGCCAGCTATGTGACGGTGAACATCTCCTCGCCGAACACGAAGAACCTGCGCCAGCTGCAGGGCGAATCCGAGCTAGACTCACTGCTGGCGCAACTCAAGCAGGAGCAGCTGCGCCTCGCCGATCAACACCGGCGCTACGTGCCGGTGACCCTGAAGATCGCCCCGGACATCGACGGCGATCAGGTGCGCAACATCGCCGGCGCCCTGCTGCGCCACCAGATCGACGGTGTCATTGCCACCAACACCACGCTCAGCCGCACGGCCGTACAAGGCATGCAGCATGGCGAGGAAGCCGGCGGCCTGTCGGGCGCGCCGGTGTTCGAGCTGTCCAATACCGTGATCCGCTTGCTGAAGGCGGAGCTGGGCGATGCGCTGCCGATCATCGGCGTGGGCGGCATCATGCGCGGCGAGGATGCGCGTGCCAAGATCGCGGCCGGCGCCCAGCTGGTGCAACTTTATAGTGGTTTGATCTACGCCGGCCCGGCGCTGGTGCGCGACTGCGCCGCCGCGCTGCGCCGCTAACAAGGAAGCCTCATGGACCGCAGGCAGCTGGGACAAAGCGATTTGATCGTGTCGAAGGTCTGCCTCGGCAGCATGACCTTCGGCGAGCAGAACACGGAGGCTGAGGCGCACAGCCAGCTCGACTACGCACTCGAGCGCGGCATCAATTTCATCGATACCGCCGAGATGTACCCGGTGATGGCACGCGCCGAGACCCAGGGCGCGACCGAGCGCTTCATCGGCAGCTGGCTCAAGGAAACCGGACGCCGCAGCGAGGTGGTGCTGGCCACCAAGGTCGCCGGGCCGAACACCAATATGCCGTGGATCCGCGGTGCCCGCCACAACCTCGATGCCACCAACATCCGCACCGCCGTCCAGGACAGCCTGCGCCGCCTGGACACGGATTACATCGACCTCTACCAGGTCCACTGGCCGAGCCGCAATTTGCCGATTTTCGGGGCCAACAGCTTCAATCCGCAAGCCGAGCGGCCGGCGGTGCCGATCGAGGACACGTTGGATGCGCTGGGCGAGATGGTCAAGGCCGGCACCATCCGCCACATCGGCATCTCGAACGAAAGCGCCTGGGGCGTGTGCGAGTACATCAAGCACGCGCAAGCGCGTGGGCTGCCGCGCATCGCGACGGTACAGAATTTATATAACCTGACGGCGCGGGCTTTCGAAACCAGTTTGATGGACGAAGCCTGCTATCGCGAAGGCGTGAGTTTGCTGGCTTACAGCCCGCTGGCCTTCGGGCAGCTCACGGCGAAATACCTGGATGATCCGCAAGCGCGCGGGCGGCTGACGGTGTTCCCGGCCGGCTGGAGCCCGCGTTATATGCGGCCGTCGGTGCTGGCCGCGGCCGCGGAGTATGCGGCGCTGGCACGTTCACATGGCTTGCTGCCGTCGCAGATGGCGCTGGCGTGGTGTTATTCGCGGTGGTTCGTGGGGTCGACGATTATCGGGGCGACGAGTCTTGCGCAGCTGAAGGAGAACATCGATGCGGCGGACCTGGTGCTGCCGGCCGAGGTGGTGAAGGGGATTGAGGCGATTCATGCGCGGTACACGAATCCGGGGCAGTGAGGGGCTGATTGAAATTCGCGACGTCGGATGAAAACCTGGGTTCCCGCCTTCGCGGGAAGGACGTGCTTATGTAGAGTCTTGGAGCAGTGTCCGTGAGCTGGCAACCTAAAAACCGTCGCCCCCGCGCAGGCGGGGACCCAATTTCGTACCGCAATCGTCAGCTCAACACCGCAGCCAAGAACGCACCCTCACTCCGCCGTCTGCAACGCCTTCTCAATATCCGCCCTCGTGTACCCCTGCGCAAACCTTTCGATGAAGTGAAAGGCATACGCACGCAGATAAGACCCGCGCCGCACCGCCAGCCGGGTCACGTTCGGCGCAAACAGGTGCGAAGCTTCCATCGCCCGCATGCCCTTGTCGCGGCCATGATCAAAAGCCATCGAGGCCACGATCCCCACGCCCATGCCGAGCGACACGTACTGCTTGATGACGTCCGAATCCATCGCGGTGAGCACGATGTCCGGCGCCAGGCCGGCTTCGCGGAAGGCGGCGTCGATGTGGCTGCGGCCCGTAAAACCGACGTCGTAGGTAATCAGGGGATACTCGGCCAGGTCTTCCAGCCGCAGCGGCGTGGCGGACGAAAAGATCGGGTGGCCTTCGGGCGCGACCACCAGGTGACTCCAGCGGTAGCATGGGAAGGAGACCAGGTCGGGGAAGGCCGACAGGCCTTCGGTGGCGATGCCGATGTCGGCCTTGCCGGATAACACCCATTCGGCGATGTGTTCCGGCGCGCTTTGCTGCAGGGCGATGCGCACGCCCGGGAAGGCATTGCGGAAGGACTGCACCACCTGCGGCAGCGCGTAGCGCGCCTGGGTGTGGGTCACCGCAACCGTGAGCGTGCCGCTGTCCTGCGCGGCGAATTCGGCGCTGGCCTGCTGCAGGTTTTCGGCTTCCACCAGCAGGCGCTCGACGATCTTGAGGATACCCTTGCCGGGCGGCGTCAGGCCCGTCAGGCGCTTGCCGTTGCGCTCGAAGATCACGACCCCGAGTTCCTCCTCGAGCTCCCGGATCTGGCGCGACACGCCCGGCTGCGAAGTGAACAGCGCGTTGGCGACGTCGGTCAGGTTGAAGTCGCGGCGCGCGGCTTCCCGCACGGAGCGCAGCTGCTGGAAGTTCATATTCCGTCTCCTGCATCCACGAATACTTCCATCCGGCGCGGCTTGACCACCAGCGTGTCGCCCTCCTTGAAACCGTGGCGCGCGAACATCTCGTTCGGCAGGACCGCTTCGATCAGCTGCTGGTTATCCAGCCGCTCCAGGTCGAGCTGGGCCAGCGGGCCGATGGCGTGCGCGCGGCGCAGC
This sequence comes from Telluria sp. ZB4P37, assembly GCF_059685855.1. Taxonomy (NCBI): domain Bacteria; kingdom Pseudomonadati; phylum Pseudomonadota; class Betaproteobacteria; order Burkholderiales; family Oxalobacteraceae; genus Telluria; species Telluria sp. ZB4P37. The sequence continues at coordinate 42,456 of NZ_JCASID010000018.1, read as the reverse complement.
TTGGCGACCACGCCGCCGCTGTCGCCGGCGCCGGGGATGTAGCGCTCGACGTCGAGGTCGTGCGGGCGGACGTAGCCGATGCCGCTGCCGTTGCGCGCGCCCGCTTCCCCGGGCACCTCGAACTGCACGGCGCCGCTGGCCAGCACGCCGTCCTGCACGCGGCCGTGGAACAAATTCACGTTGCCGAGGAAGCCGTAGACGAAAGGCGAAGCCGGGTGGTTGTAGACCGCGTCGGGCGTGCCGAGCTGCTCGATGCGGCCCTTGTTCATCAGGACCACCTGATCGGCCACTTCGAGTGCTTCTTCCTGGTCGTGGGTGACGAAGATCGAGGTCACGTGCAGGTCGTCGTGCAGGCGGCGCAGCCAGCGGCGCAATTCCTTGCGCACCTTGGCGTCGAGCGCGCCGAAAGGTTCGTCCAGCAGCAGCACGCGCGGCTCCACCGCCAGCGCGCGCGCCAGGGCAATGCGCTGGCGCTGGCCGCCCGAGAGCTGGGGCGGGTAGCGGTCAGCGATCCAGTCGAGCTGCACCAGTTCGAGCAGCTGGCGCACCTTGTCGCGGATCTGCTGCTCGGATGGGCGGTCCTTGCGCGGCTTGACGCGCAGGCCGAAGGCGACGTTCTCGAACACGGTCATGTGCTTGAACAGCGCGTAGTGCTGGAACACGAAGCCCACCTGGCGCTCGCGCACATGGCGGTGCGAGGCGTCCTGGCCATCGAGCAGGACGGCGCCTGCATCCGGATGCTCCAGGCCCGCGATGATGCGCAGCAGGGTCGTCTTGCCGCAGCCCGAAGGGCCGAGCAAGGCGGTCAGCTGGCCGTCCGGAAACTGCAGCGAGACGTCGTCGAGCGCGGTGAACTGGCCGAACTGCTTGCGGATGTGTTGGACTTCGATGGTCATGCTAGCGCTTCCTGTTGTCGTTCGTCGGCGGCCGCCTTGCGGACCTGGTGCAGGCGCCATTCGATAAAGCTCTTCACCGCCAGGGTCACCAGCGCGAGCAGCGCCAGCAAGGATGCGATCGCGAAAGCGGCCGTGAAGTTGTATTCGTTGTAGAGGATCTCGACCTGCAGCGGCATGGTGTTGGTCTCGCCGCGGATATGGCCCGAGACTACCGACACCGCGCCGAACTCGCCCATCGCGCGCGCATTGCACAGGATGACGCCGTACAGCAGGCCCCACTTGATGTTCGGGAGCGTCACCCGCATGAAGGTCGACCAGCCGGAGGCGCCCAGCACCAGCGCGGCCTCTTCTTCTTCGGTGCCTTGCTGCTGCATCAGCGGAATCAGCTCGCGCGCCACGAACGGGAAAGTGATGAACACGGTGGCCAGTACGATGCCCGGCACCGCGAACAGGATCTTGATGTCGTGCTCCATCAGCCACTCGCCGAACCAGCCCTGGGCGCCGAACATCAGCACGTAGATCAGGCCCGCGATCACGGGCGAGACCGAGAACGGCAAGTCGATCAGGGTCAGCAGGATGCTTTTTCCCCGGAACTCGAACTTGGTGATGCACCACGCGGCCGCCACGCCGAACACGAGGTTGAGCGGCACCGAAATGCCGGCCGCGATCAGGGTCAGGCGAATGGCCGACAGCGCGTCCGGGTCGGTGATCGATTCGACATAGGTACCCCAACCCTTCTTGAGCGCCTCGGTGAATACCGCCGCCAGCGGCACGAACAGGAACAGGGTCAGGAAGCCCAGCGCCACCGCGATCAGGAGGTAGCGCACCCAGTCGGGCTCCAGCACGTTGGTGGACCGGCGCCGCCCCGGTGCAGCCGCCTTGGGCGCGGCCTTGATGTTGTCGAGGACCGCGCTCATGATTTGCCTGCCCGTTTGCGTGTCCAGGCCTGCAGCAGGTTGATCGTCAGCAGCAGGATGAAGGAGATCAGCAGCATGACCACGGCAATCGCCGTGGCACCCGCGTAATCGTACTGTTCGAGTTTGGTGATGATGAAGAGCGGCGTGATCTCGGAGACCATCGGCAGGTTGCCGGCGATGAAAATCACCGAGCCGTACTCGCCGGTGGCGCGCGCGAAGGCCAGCGCGAAGCCGGTCAGCAGCGCAGGCGTGATCGTCGGCAGCACCACGCGGGTGAAGGTGTGGATCGGCGAAGCGCCCAGGCTCGCGGCGGCTTCTTCGAGTTCACGCTCGGCTTCTTCCAGCACCGGCTGCACCGTGCGCACCACGAAAGGCAGGCCGATGAAGGTCAGCGCGACCAGCACGCCGAGCGGGGTGAAGGCCACCTTGATGCCGAGCTTGGCGAGCTGCTCGCCGATCAGGCCATTGTGCGAATACAGAGCGGTGAGCGTGATGCCGGCCACCGCGGTGGGCAGTGCGAACGGGAGGTCGACCAGGGCGTCGATGATGCGTTTGCCCGGGAAGGTGTAGCGCACCAGCACCCAGGCCACGATGCCGCCGAAAATGACGTTGATGAAGGCGGCGATCAGGGAGGTGCCGAAGCTGAGGCGATAGGACGCCATGACGCGCTCGGAGGTGACGGCGCTCCAGAAGGCTTCCCAGCTCATGGTGAAGGTCTTGAGGAAGACCGCCGACAGGGGAATCAGCACGATCAGCGCCAGGTAGAACAGCGTGAAGCCAAGCGAGATCCCGAAGCCGGGGATGACCCGGCCCGGTGACTTGCGTGGCTGAGCAAGCGATGTCATGGGAAGCCCTTATTACATTTTCTTCTTACGGGCTGCCATACTCCCACACAACCCGCATATTACAAACGAAGCAATCCTTATTTGCATAGACAGATCAGCTATTAGCTTTGGCGTAATTCGTTACAGCACCAGCTTGGCCGCGACGCCCGTGAGGGTCATCGCCAGCAAGGCGCGCAGGAAGCGTTCCGGCACCTTGCGCGCCATCATGGCGCCGAGCGTAATGCCCGGCACCGATCCTATGAGCAGGGTCGAGAGCAGCATCCAGTCGATCGAGCCCAGCCACCAGTGCCCGACCGCCGCGATCGCGGTCAGCGGCACGGCGTACGCAATGTCAGTGCCGGCCACCTCGGCGGAGCTCAAGCGTGGATAGAGCATGACCAGCAGCGTGGCGCCGATCGCGCCGGCGCCAATCGAAGAGACGGTGACCAGCACGCCCAGCACGGCCCCCGAGACGATGGTGGCGGTGGCCAGCTTGCGTCCCTGCAGCTGGCGCTCGGGATGGGCATTGATCCAGCCCAGCATGCGCGCGCGGAACAGCAGCGCGACGACGGTCAGCATGACGGAGACGGCGATCGAATACCGGATCACCTGCCCGATCTGCGGGTTGACGGTGCCGAAGCGGCTCAGGGCCAGCGTGGTGAGCAGCGCGGCCGGCAAGGCGCCCAGGCACAGGCGGCGCACGATCGGCCACTGGACGGTGCGGTTGAAGCGGTGGGTGATAGTGCCGACGCCCTTGGTGATCGAGGCGAAAGCCAGGTCGGTGCCGACTGCCACCGAGGGCGAGACGCCGAACAGCAGCGTGAGCAGCGGCGTCATGAGCGAGCCGCCGCCGACGCCGGTCATGCCGACCAGCAGCCCTACCCCGAAACCCGCCATTACATAAGTCATCGACATGCCAGTACCCCCATTCAGGGCCCAGCGTAAGGGGACTCAGCGGTTAAGGGAAGGACAGGTTTCTTATTTGCTTATGCGATCAAGCGCCGGACGGCAGGACCGTCCGGCGTGAAAACCGCCTTACTTATTCGGCTGCGGCGTGAGGCGGAGATAAGGACGCGGCGACGTATAGCCCTTCGGATACTTCTCCTCGATGACCGCAGGATCCTGCACGGTCAGCGGAATGATGACGTCGTCGCCATCGCGCCAGTTGCCGGGCGTGGCCACGGTGTAGCCGTCGGTCAGTTGCAGGGCGTCGATCACGCGCAGCACTTCGTCGAAGTTGCGGCCGGTGCTCATCGGGTAGGTGATGGTCAGACGCACTTTCTTGGCCGGGTCGATCACGAACAGCGAACGCACAGTCGCGGTAGCCGAGGCTTCGGGGTGGATCATGTCGTACAGCGTGGAGACCGAGCGGTCGGCGTCGGCAATGATTGGGAAGCCAACCACGGTCTGCTGGGTTTCCTCGATGTCCTTGATCCACTCGCGGTGCGTGCTGGCCGGGTCGACCGACAGGGCAATGGCCTTGACGTTGCGCTTGTCGAATTCCGGCTTGAGCTTGGCGGTCAGGCCCAGTTCGGTCGTGCAGACCGGAGTGAAGTCGGCCGGGTGCGAAAACAGCACCACCCAGGAATCGCCCGCCCACTCGTGGAAGCGGATCTTGCCGGCACTGGAATCCTGCTCGAAGTCAGGGGCGATATCGCCGAGGCGTAAGGTCATGTTCAACTCTCCATGGTAATGAAACTGCGGGGCAAACTGAGCGGTTTTACAAGCTTGCCCACCAGTCTAGGCAAACACGGCGCTGATGCAAACGACAAGTTAGTTATTTGCTTGTGCGCTGGCGGTGCTGAAAGATATGCAGTTCACATCAAGGCCAGCTTGATCTTGCTCGGTGGCTACCTCCCCCGCTACAGGTAGCGGGTGTACAGCACCACGGCCCAGGTCGCCACCGCCAGCAACAGGGTGAGCGCGACCGCGGCGCTGCCCATGTCCTTGGCCACTTTCGAGAGCGGATGGCGCTCGAGCGAGATGCGGTCGACGATGGCTTCGATGGCCGAGTTGATGATCTCAACGATGAGCACCAGCACCAGCACGCCGATCAGGGCCAGCTTCTGGAAACCGGACACCGGCAGCATCAGGGCGACCACCGCGGCCACGACGATGACCACGATTTCCTGGCGGAAGGCCGCTTCGCTGCGCCAGGCCCAGGCAACGCCGTCCCAGGTATTACGGAAGGCGGCGGCAATGCGTGCCAGGCCGCGCTTGGTCTTGAACTCGCTGATCGGTTGTTCCATCGTGGGTATGCGGATTGAGGTGGGTGAATGACAATATCGAACTGTCATTATGCCGTGCCGATGCAATATTGCACATCGAAGCCGGTCGGTTTGCATCTGCGTTTCACATCATGGTATAAAGAGGGTCAATACTGCACCGCACCAACCACATCATGAAAATGGAAACCCCAGAATTGGCAGCAGCATTGAGCCCGGCCAAGACGTCGATTCAGGTGATCGACCGCATGATGGCCTTGCTCGACGCCCTCGCCAGCTATTCCGATCCGGTCAGCCTGAAGGAATTGTCCAAGGTATCGGGCCTGCACCCTTCCACCGCCCACCGCATCCTGAACGACATGGTGGTGACGCGCTTCGTGGACCGCGTGGAGCCGGGCACCTACCGCCTCGGCATGCGCCTGCTGGAACTGGGCAATGTGGTCAAGAGCCGATTGTCGGTGCGCGAAGCGGCGCTCGACTTCATGCGTGCCCTGCACAAGAAAACGCAGCAGACCGTGAACCTGTCGGTGCGCCAGGGCGACGAGATCGTCTACATCGACCGCGCGTTTTCCGAGCGCTCGGGCATGCAGGTGGTGCGCGCGATCGGCGGGCGCGGGCCGCTGCACCTGACCTCGACCGGCAAGCTGTTCCTGTCGGTGGACGACCCGAAGGGCGTGCGCGCCTACGCCACGCGCACGGGCCTGGCCGGCCACAACAAGAATTCGATCACTGACCTGACACGCCTCGAGCGCGAGCTGAGCCTGGTGCGTTCGCGCGGCTATGCGCGTGACAACGAAGAGCTGGAACTGGGCGTGCGCTGCATGGCCGCCGGCATCTTCGACGACAGCGGCAAGCTGGTGGCCGGCCTGTCTATTTCGGCGCCGGCCGACCGCCTGCAGGAAGAATGGCTGGAAGACCTGGTGCAGACGGCCTCAAGCATCTCGTCGACGCTCGGCTACCGCCCTACTCCTGCTATTTAGTGCAGTGCGCCCGCACCGCTGGCCGCGCTCATCACCGGGACGGCGACCGAGCCGCCCAGGGTGCCCGGCGGCAGCACTTCGAGCTTGCCAGGGGCCAGCGCCTCGAGGAAGCGGCGCACCCGGCCCGCATCCGCCGTGCGCGACATTTTCCCTTTTGAATCCAGGAAGACCATGATCACGCTGCGGCCGTGGATCGCTGCCTGCATCACCAGGCAGCGCCCGGCTTCGTTGATGAAGCCGGTTTTCTGCAGGCCGATGTTCCAGTCCGGCAGCGCCACCAGGTAATTGGTGTTCGCATAGCGCGTCGGCCGGCCGCTGACCCTCACGATGGAGTTCGGCGTGGTGGAATATTCGCGCAGCAGCGGCTCCCCATAGGCCTTGGCCACCAGCCGCGCCAGGTCGCGTGCGCTTGACACGTTGCCGCTCGACAAGCCACTGGAATCGACGTAACGCGTGTCCTTCATGCCGAGCTCGCGCGCCTTGGCGTTCATGGCGGCAATGAAGGCGTCGATCCCGCCCGGATAGTTGCGGCCAAGCGCAGAGGCGGCGCGGTTTTCCGAACTCATCAGGGCAATATGCAGCAATTCGCGACGCGTCATGCGGCTGCCCACCGGCAGGCGCGAGCTGGAATACTTGTGGCGGTCGACATCGGCATCGGTGATGCGCAGCACTTCGTCGAGATCCTGGGTGGCCTGCACCACGACCAGGCCGGTCATGAGCTTGGTGATCGAGGCGATCGGCAGGGCGATATTGGCGTTCTTTTCGAACAGCACTTCCGAGCTGTCCTGGTCGAGCACCAGAGCGACGTTGGAGCGCAGCGACAGGGAATCGGCAGTGTGGTTCAGGCCGGCGGCGTCGCCGAAGGTGCGGGGATTGTAGGCAGCCACGCGCGGCACGGCCCTGCCGGCCCTGCGCACCACCTGGTAGGTGACCTTGCGCTTGCCGCGCACCATTTCCACGCGGCGCACCATGCGCTCGCGATTGTCGGCAGCGATGACATGCGCCAGGTCCTGGCGCTTGCCGCGGGCGGCCTTGCCACGGACGGCTTTCTTGCGCGCCGGTGTCTTGGCGACTGCCGTGCGCTTGTGCTTTTTCTTGACGCCCTGGCTCTTCTCGGCGCCGGCGCCGGCGCCTGCTCCGGCGGCGTGGACAGGCTGGAAGGCCAACAGCAGCGACACAATGGCAGCCAATGCAACTTTGAACATCTGGAAACCCTTCGACGCAAACTGATGAGGTACAAAATGCAGTTTAGCCGAACAAGGCGCCATCGCAAGTGAATTGTAAATTCCGTGCGGCAACAAAACGACATATTATTGCCGCCATGCGAAAAGACGAACGCCTTTATTCCAGGAACCGGGCGAAGTTCTGTGCAGGCTCGCGCTCGGTCACCAGGGAATTCTCGATTTTTTCGGGGTCGGCCCAGCCCAGCGCCATGCCGCACACGACCATTTCATTTTCCGGCAATCCCAGTTGTTGCGCAATCACGCGATGATATTGAGTGAAGGCCGCCTGCGGACATGTGTCGAGGCCGCGCCCGCGCGCCGCCACCATGATGTTCTGCAAGAACATGCCGTAGTCGAGCCAGGAGCCCTGCTCCAAGATGCGGTCGATGGTAAAGATCAGGCCGACGGGCGCATCAAAGAAAGAATAGTTGCGCGCATGCTGGGCGGTCATGCCCGCCTTGTTGTCACGGCTCAAGCCCAGCAGCGAATATAAATCCCAGCCCACCTTGCGCCGGCGGTCGACAAACGGCGACACCCATTCGCGCGGGTAGTAAGCATATTCCTCGGTGTGCTGGCGCGCCTGCTCGGGGTCGGCGTTCACGGCCAGGATGGCATTGCACAAATCCTGACGCGCCTGCCCCGTTACCACATAGACCTTCCACGGCTGGGTGTTGGTGCCGGAAGGCGCGCGCGCAGCCACGTCGAGGATGCGCTCGACGTCGGCCCGGTCTACCGGCTTGTCCAGGAAAGCACGGATCGAACGGCGCGACGTGATGGCCGCATCGACGGTTTCTTGCTGGGGGCTCTTGATCATGGGGGTCTCCTTATTTTTTGACGACGAATGCGACGCCCAGCACGGCCACCGCCATGCCGGCCAACGCGAGCACGCTGAAAGACTCGCCGAACAGCAGCCAGGCCATCACGGCGGTGGTAGGCGGCGTCAGGTACAGCAGGCTGGTCACCTCGAGCGCCTGGCTGCGGCGAATCAGGGTGAACAGCAAAAAGATGGCGCCGATCGACAGCGCGAAGATCGACCACAGCCAGGCCAGGATGAAGTCCAGGCTCCACTCGACGCTGGACAGGCGCAAGTCCAGGCCCTCCAACACGATGGCCAGCGGCAGCAGCGCCGCGACGGTGGCGGCGAACTGGATGACGGTGCCGGTGCGCAGGTCGAAGGACGGGCAATTGCGCCGCTGGTACATGGTGCCCGCCGTGATGCACAGCAGCGCAAACACGCACAGCCCCAGGCCGGCCGGGGTCAAGCCGTCCAGGTGGAGCTTGGCTACCACGACCAGCGCCACGCCGGACAGGCCCAGCGCCAGCCCGAGCCACTGGCGCGGCCGGACCCGTTCGCCGATCAGGGGCGCGGCGGCGGCAGTGAGGATGGGCTGCATGCCGACGATGAGCGCCGTGAGCCCGGCCGGCATGCCGAGCTTGATGGCAGCCCAGACGCCGCCGAGGTAGCCGGCTTGCAGCAGCAAGCCCGCCACTGCCACGTGCAGCATCCGGCCGCGCGGCCAGGGTGCGCGGAACATCAACACGACAGGCAGCAGAACGGCGAGCACGCCGAGGCAGCGCAGGATCAGGAAGGTCAGCGGCGGCGCGTAGGGCAGCCCCAGCTTGGCGACGATGAAGCCGGTACTCCACAGGAAGACGAAGAACAGCGGGACCGGCGACAGCCAGGAAGGTGCGGCGGCGGGGGCATTGGTGGGAGTGCCGGGCGACATGACAGGTGCTGCTCAGCAGCTTGAAAGAATCACAAGTAGCTAGTCTAGCATGGGCAGCCCAACCGCTCGGGCGTCGAGCTGATTGCTGTTTTGTTGCGATAAATCAAACGAAAACCGTTGAAATTTCTTGCAAACAATGCATTCCAGAATTTTATGCACATCGGATGGTGCAGCGCGTCAAAATCGCTTGACTCCCCTGTCCACTTGGGTGAAAATTCGCTCTGTTGCGGTGCACAAAAAGAGTTTCGTCGAAACCAAACGAATAAACCCTGCCTCACCGGTCAAAGCAACATTTCATCCACTTGTACTTTTTGAATTTTGGAGATCCACATGTTTGCAATCCCTGAGCAGTTCTCGAATGCTACCAAAGCCAACCTCGAATCGCAGTTCGCGCTGTTTTCGTCGCTGACCGCCAAGACCTTCGAAGGCATGGAAAAGCTGGTCGAGCTGAACCTCAACGCCGCCCGTACTTCGCTGGAATCGTCGCAAAACGTCGCCCGTCAGCTGCTGAGCGCAAAAGACCCACAAGAATTCTTCTCGGTCACCACCTCGCAAGCCCAGCCGACCGCCGAAAAGGCGATGTCGTACAGCCGCGAACTCGCATCGATCGCCAGCGGCACCAGCGCTGAATTCTCGAAAGTCGCTGAAACCCAGATCGTCGAAACCAACCGCAAGGTCATCGCCCTGGTCGACGAAGTGAGCAAGAACGCCCCGGCCGGTTCGGAAAACCTCGTCGCCGCCGTCAAGACCGCAATCAGCAACGCCAACGCTGGCTACGAGCAGTTCAGCAAGACCAGCAAGCAGGCTGCTGAAGCCATCGAAACCAACGTGAGCGCCGCCGTGAACCAGTTTTCGGCAAGCGCCCGCAAGGCTACTGCAAACGCTACGGGCGCTGCTGCCGCCGCCTAAGCTGCGACTCGTCAAGTGAAAAAGCCGGAACGGTGACGTTCCGGCTTTTTGTTTTTTGGCACGGGTGCAACTAACTGGCATACAAACAACAATAGCGGCGTGCAGGCTGCCAGTACGGGCAAGCTCCTATTCCCCCAAATACGCCGCCTGCACCCGCGGATCATTCAGCATCTCCCCCGCATTCCCCGTCATCGTCATCAGCCCCGACTCCATCACATAGCCGCGGTGCGCCGCCTGCAGTGCCAGCTTGGCGTTCTGCTCGACCAGCAGGATCGTGATCCCCTGCTGCGACACGTCGCGGATCACCTCGAAAATCTTCTCGACCATGATCGGCGACAGGCCCATCGACGGCTCGTCTAACAGCAGCAGGGTCGGATGGCTCATCAATGCGCGCGCCATGGCCAGCATCTGCTGCTCGCCGCCCGACAAGGTGCCGGCCAGCTGGCCCGAGCGCTCTTTCAGGCGCGGGAACACGCCGTACCATTTTTCGATGTCGAGCGCGATCCCGGCCGCGTCATCACGCGTGAAGGCGCCCATCTGCAGATTCTCGTGGATCGTCATGCGGGTGAATACGCCCCGCCCTTCCGGTACCATGGCCAGCTTTCGCTGCACCATGCGGAAGGACTGCGTGCCCTTGAGCGATTTGCCCAGGTAGGAAATCTCGCCTTCGACCTTGCAGGCCGGGAGGGTGCCGGTGATGGCCTTGAGGGTCGTGGTCTTCCCGGCGCCGTTGGCGCCGATCAGGGTCACCAGCTCACCCTTGTTCACTTCCAGGTCCACGCCCTTGACAGCCTTGATGCCGCCGTAGGCGACCTTCAGGCCGGATACTTTCAGGATGTTTTCGCTCATCAGTGAGCACCTCCCAGGTAAGCCTTGATCACGGCTTCGTTCTTCTGGATCTCGGCGGGCACGCCTTCGGCGATCTGCTTGCCGTATTCCAGCACCGTCATGCGGTCGCACAGGCCCATCATCAGCTTGACGTCGTGCTCGATCAGCAGCACGGTCTTGCCCTGGGCCTTGATCTTGACCAGCAGCTCGCGTAGTCCCAGTTTTTCGGTGGCGTTCATGCCGGCCGCGGGTTCATCGAGCGCCAGCAGCTGCGGGTCGGTCGCCAGTGCACGCGCGATCTCGAGACGGCGCTGGTCGCCGTAGGACAGGTATTTGGCGGTGCGGTTGGCAAACTGGCCGATACCGACAAAATCGAGCAGCTCCTGCGCGCGCTGCCGGATCGCCGCTTCTTCGATGCGCGCTGCCTTGTGGCGGAAAATCGCGCCCAGCACGCCCTGGCGGGTGCGCACGTGGCGACCCACCATCACGTTTTCCAGCGCGCTCATCTCGCCGAACAGGCGGATGTTCTGGAAGGTACGGGCGATGCCGGCTTTCGCCACTTCGTGCGGGGCCGAGGGCGAATACGGCTTGCCGCCCAGCTCAAAGCTGCCGCTGTCCGGCTGGTACAGGCCCGTGATCACGTTGAAGAAGGTGGTCTTGCCGGCGCCGTTGGGGCCGATCAGGCCATAGATCTGGCCGCGCTCGATGCGGATGCCGACGTCGGTCAGCGCCTGCAGGCCGCCGAAGCGTTTATTCACGCCGGCGATGTTCAGGATCAGGTCGCTCATGCTTTCGCTCCCTCTTCCTCATCATGCGCCAATGCCGCAGTCGGGCGCTCCTCCTTGTTCGGCGAGGGCCACAAGCCTGCCGGGTTGACCAGCATGATCAACACCAGCGCCAGGCCATACAGCAGCTGGCGCAGCACTTCGGCCTCGATCACGACGGTGCCGAACAGCGCCTGCTGCGCCGGTTCCACCACGTGGCGCAGCACTTCCGGCAGGGCCGCGAGCAGCACGCCGCCCAATACCACGCCGGGGATGTGGCCGATCCCGCCCAGCACCACCATCGCCAGCACGGCGATCGATTCGGTCAGCGAGAACGATTCGGGCGAGACGAATCCCTGGAAGGCGCCGAACATCGCGCCGGCCACGCCGCCGAAACTCGCTCCCATGGCAAAGGCGAGCAGCTTGACGTTGCGGGTGTTGATGCCCATCGCCTTGGCCGCGATCTCGTCTTCGCGAATCGCCACCCAGGCCCGGCCCAGGCGCGAGTGCTGCAAGCGGCTGGTGATGAAGATGGTCGCGATGCACAGGAACAGGAACAGGAAATAATACGCGTTCACCGAGGGCATGGAAAAGCCGCCGACATGCACCGTGGCCTGCGAGCCTGCCTCCCCTGCCAGCGACACCCCGAACACGCGGATCGGGTCGATCATGTTGATCCCCTGCGGCCCGTTGGTAAAGTTGATCGGGTCGTTCAGGTTGTTCATGAAGATGCGAATGATCTCGCCGAATCCCAGCGTCACGATGGCCAGGTAGTCGCCCCGGAGTTTGAGGGTGGGGGCACCCAGCAGCGCGCCGGCCAGGCCCGCCACTAAGCCGGCCAGCGGCACGATCGCCCACACCGACAGGTGGATGCCGTTCTGCTGGATCTCGGGCCCGAAGAAGGTAACCAGAGCTTCGCCCAGCGCGGGCGAATAATAGATGACCGATTCAAGCAGCGCCGCGAACTGGGGCGAGGAGAACAGGCCGACCAGGTAGGCGCCGACGGCGAAGAAGGCGATATAGCCCAGGTCGAGCAGGCCGGCAAAACCGACCACGATGTTCAGGCCCAGGGCCAGCATGATGTACAGCAGCGCGATGTCGATGATGCGCACCCAGGAGTTGCCGAACTGGGAGGCGACAAAGGGGAAGACCAGCATCAGCACCAGCACGGCGGCCATGCTTGCACGGGCCTGGCGCGGCTTGTGCTGGAGGTCGAAAGTAAGGAGTGCCATGGTGTCTGTCTCCTTGCCTCAGGCGCGGTCGGCCACGCGCTCGCCCATGATGCCGGACGGGCGCAGGGTCAAGACGAGGATCAGCACGACGAAGGCGAAGATGTCCTGGTAGTGGCTGCCCAGGAAGCCGCCGGTCAGGTCGCCGATATAGCCGGCGCCAAGCGCTTCGATTATGCCCAGCAGGACGCCGCCGATCATGGCGCCATAAATATTCCCGATCCCGCCCAGCACCGCGGCGCAGAAGGCCTTCATTCCCGGCAGCACGCCCATGGTGAAGGTGATCGAGGCATAGTTCGCGCCCCACATCACGCCGGCCACCGCCGCCAGCGCGGCGCCGATGGCAAAGGTGGCGACGATCACGCGGTTCGAATCCACGCCCATCAGCCCGGCTACGCGCGGGTTCTCGGCCACGGCGCGCATCGCGCGGCCCATCCGCGTGCGCTCGACCAGCAGCACCAGGCCGACCATCGCGATCGCAGCCAGCACCAGCAGCAGCACCTGGGTCTGCGAAATCAGGGCGCCGCCAATCGAGATCGGCTCCGGCGAGAGCAGCTGCGGGAACGGCAGCGGGCTGCGGCCCCAGATCATCATCGCAAAGGTCTGCAGCAGGATCGACACGCCGATCGCAGTGATCAGGGGCGCCAGGCGCGGCGCATTGCGCAGGCGCCGGTAGGCGACGCGCTCGATCAGGATATTCACCAGCATGGCGACCGGAATCGCACCGAGAATGGCGATGGCCAGCTGCAGGTAGCCCGGCAGGCCGGGGGCGTATGCGTCGAGGAGCTTCAGCAGGCTCAGGCCGACCATCGCGCCGATCATCAAGACGTCGCCATGGGCGAAGTTGATCAGGTTGAGCACCCCGTACACCATGGTGTAACCGAGAGCGACCAGGGCGTACATGCTGCCCAATACCAGGCCGTTGAGTATTTGTTGGATGAAGGTTTCCATCGTTTCGCTTGTCTAGTTTCCAAAAAACCGGGCCGGCTAGCAAAAAACGGCACTCCGGGAAACCCGCAGTGCCGCTCATGGCCGTGCTATCGCATGCTTGCTTTGTCTATGACGACGATTCCGAGCGCTGCCATCATAACTTGGCAATGTGAAAACCGGCAGCCGAAATACGCGCTTCCGAAAATTATTCCTGCGCCGGCCGCGCCCCGTCCAGGCCTTTCGGCAGCGGGAACACGACGTTTTCTTCCACGCCCTCAAGCGCGCGCACGCTGGCCGCGCCGAGTTCCTTGAGGCGGTCGATCACGGCCTGCACCAGCACTTCCGGCGCCGACGCGCCGGCGGTGACGCCAATACGCTTTTTGCCGGCGATCCACTGCGGATCGATGGCGGCGGCGTTATCGACCATATAGGCCTGGGTGCCCATCTTGTCGGCCACTTCGCGCAGGCGGTTCGAGTTCGAGCTGTTCGGGCTGCCGACGACGACCACGACTTCCACCTGCGGCGCGAGGAATTTCACGGCTTCCTGGCGGTTGGTGGTGGCGTAGCAGATGTCGCCTTTTTTCGGCTCGATGATGTTCGGGAAGCGTGCCTTGAGCGCCCCGATGATCTCGGCGGTGTCGTCCACCGACAGCGTGGTCTGCGAGACATAGGCCAGCTGGTCCGGGTTGTTCACCCGCAGGGTGGCGACGTCGGCCACCGTCTCGACCAGGTGCATGCCCTCTTCGGCCTGGCCCATGGTGCCTTCGACTTCCGGATGGCCGTCGTGGCCGATCATGACGATCTCGCAGCCCTGGCGGCGCATCTTGGCCACTTCGACGTGGACCTTGGTCACCAGCGGGCAGGTCGCGTCGAAAATGGTGAGGCCGCGCGATTCCGCCTCGTGGCGCACGGCCTTCGAGACACCGTGCGCGGAGAACACCAGCGTGTTGCCGGCCGGGACGTCGTCGAGGTTCTCGATGAAGATCGCGCCCTTGTTGCGCAGGTCTTCGACCACGTAGGCATTGTGCACGATCTCGTGGCGCACATAGATCGGGGCGCCGAACTGGTGCAGTGCGCGCTCGACGATCTCGATGGCGCGGTCCACGCCGGCGCAGAAGCCGCGCGGCTGGGCTAGCAGAATTTCGTTTTCCATGGCGTGTCCTGTGTTACAGCACCGAAATCAGTTTCACTTCGAATTGCAGGGCCTGGCCGGCCAGTGGGTGGTTGAAGTCGAACAGCGCGGATGTGTCGCGCATTTCCAGCAGCATGCCGGCGAAGCGGCCGCCCTTGGGTGCATTGAACTCGATCAGCTCGCCTACCTTGTAGTCGGCGTCCGGCACCGAATTCTCGGCCAGCAAGGCCTTCGAGACGGACTGGATCAGCTCGGGATTGCGCTCGCCGAACGCTTCGGCCGCGCTCAGCTCGAAGGTCTGGTGCACGCCTTCCGCCAGGCCGATCAGGCGTTGCTCGAGGAACGGTGCCAACTGCCCTTGGCCCAGCATCAAGGTGGCCGGATTGCCCGCAAAGGTAGTGATCAGATCAGTACCGTCGGCGGTGGCCAGCCGATAATGCAGGGTCAGGTAGGAGGCGTCGTTGACGACAGCAGCGGATGGGGACGACGGGACGTTGGACATGTTCGTTTGTGGTAACAGGCAGGCCTGTTGCAGGCAAACCGCTATTTTACCGCTACTCAGGCAAGGCCGGGCTTCCGCGCCGCAGGCCGCCCTCTTTTATGGCAAGGATCAGACATGGGAATTTGTGATTGGCCGGAGCAGCAACGCCCCCGCGAACGCCTGATGAGCGCCGGCGCGGGCGCGCTGTCGGACACCGAACTGCTGGCAATCTTCCTGCGCGTGGGCGTGGCCGGCAAGAGCGCCGTGGCACTGGCGCGCGACATGCTCGACCATTTCGGCTCGCTGCACCGGCTGCTGCACGCGACCGCGGGCGAGTTCGGGCAACTGCATGGTCTGGGCCCGGCCAAGTATGCCCAGCTGCAGGCAGCCATCGAACTGACGCGGCGCGCGGTAGCCGAGAATTTCGAGCGCAAGGCCCTGTGCTCGCCGGACGCCGTGCGGGAATACCTGCGCAACCAGTTCGCCCTGCAGCCCTACGAATCCTTTCTGGTGCTCTTCGTGGACGTGAAGAACCGCCTCATTAATTACGAAGAAATGTTCCGCGGCACGCTCACCCAGACTAATGTGCTCCATCTGCGAAACAACTTTTCCGTTATATCAGCGTAGCAATACTGCCAAATAGCTCGCTTAAATGCATGAGGTTTTCACGCGTATGACGGTGGTGCATATAGCTGTCGAACAATCAATTGCATATTATGGTCATGCTGACCATATTCGCCGGTGGAGCCTGACTATCTGCTGGTCACTCTGACTGACGTCTGGCCGCTTGCGGCTCAACACTGCTGTAAGCGGTGGCAGGAAGCAGAGTTCGCCGAGCCACGCCACCTTCGGCTAAGACAATGTCCCACATGAAGGGCAGGCCGCGCAAACGGCCGCAGAATTGTGTCCACGAACTGGTGCTGTGCATCTTGAAAGTTGCACCCGTGTTGCGCATTACACCGTATATGTTTAGTCTGTACAGATGAAACCTGTATTCGCAACATATCTGCTTTCCGATTTTTTTAAATCGAAGGGCTTCACGTCGATTGGCCTTGAGTTGAACAGCAAGTCCATCGCGCTTGGCCTGCCTCGCCAGCTAATGAAGTATGTAATCGGCGCTTACTTCGACGAAGTCAAGCCCGCAGGGGCGAGGAATTTGTACCCCAACCCAAAACGGGTGGGAATGCTCGGCCGACACGGCTGGAGAATCGAAGCGGTGATTCAGCCGTTCGAGCTGCATCTGGTTACATGGGAGCAGGACTTGCGCGACCGAGTAGCCAGCTTCGACGAAGCGCTCGACCTACTTGATGAGCTTCAAGGTTCGCTTGAGGATGAGCCCGAGATACGCTCCGCAACGATTCGAGAAGTGATTGCAGGTGCGCCAAGCCTAACTGATGAGCAGCGTGCTGAGTTGGTTGCATACGGCCGTGCTGCGGGCATGTGGGATACCGGCTCATATTGAGTTTGATGAGAGGCGAGCCCTGGGTTACTGCGTCTTAACTTCGGCTCGGCCAACAACCTTAGCTATAGGCCGAAATTTCATTGGCCGAAACATTCAAGCATGTGAGCCCTTGCTCTACAAGCAGCACTGGGTGATGGTCGCATCCGCCCGTGCTGGGGGCATGACGTTATCGGTCGCAGTCATTACCCGGTCCTGGTTCACATGCGCAGTCAGAGGCGCTATACCAATACAACAGGACTAAATTAAACGTAGTGAATAATTTGGTGGGCTTCTCCCCCCCCCTGCGCGTGCCGCGGGTCTAACGCCCCTTTCTATGATGCAACGTTCGCAAGCTTGTACCTTGCACAAACGTGGCATTTAGGCCAAACCAACGTGGAAATCAGGCTGTGCAGTTTTGCTGATAGGAGTAAAAGTCCGGGCGGCGTGCGAACCGCCCGGTTTCCTATTTCGCGTTACCAAAGCGGCATTTCTTGCCACATTGTGGGGTAACACTGAAGTGCTCGCACCTGAGATGAGCGTTACGCCGCAACTGAGGCTATCGCCGTTGCAGCAAGGTCGAGGCTGCTGCGGGCGAGTCCGTGCGTAACGATTGCGATGGTGACCGGGACACCAGGCCGTCAACCTGCTGCGTCTGCTGCGCCCCGTCCAATGCGCAGTCATAGAAATCTAGTAGTACAGCGCTAGACCCGTGAGGTCGACACCCAGCTTCTTCAGCTGCGGGATTCGTCGGACAAGAAGCTTGCTGTCGACGACGGTACCGTACGTGTCGTTTACCATGCCAAATTCGTGCCCGTTTTTCAACACCAGGATGCCTAGATTGTTCAGTGACCGCGCGCTGTCGATGAGTGTCCGCACGCTATTCAAGTCGCAATCGGGTGCCAAGTCAGGAGCGCTAATCCACTCCCGCATGGTTTTTCCCGCCAGCTCGTAATGGAGCACGAGCTGGCGCGCTTATTCCGTCAGCGCGGCTTGGTTCGTCGGCACCGTGGCCGCAGCGGCGTCTTTCATCCTCGTTGAGGAGGCCTGTCGGTCCTTCCCCTTAAACTCACTACCACCAACCAAGCGCAACATTTAAATCCTTGTCCATCACAACATAAGCCTATCAGTTTGCCTGACCGCAAGTTTGGCGGCCTGGGCGGGCGGAAACAAGTATTTCAGTACAGAGCCAAGCCAGCTAAGTCGATATTTAGCTTCTTCAACTCCGGAATGCGACGCACAAGGAGCTTGCTGTCTACTACAGTAGCGTACGAGTCTAACGTCAGTCCCGCATCGTGCCCGCCGCTGGCCAATATAATGCCGAGGCGAGTCAAGGCTATACACCCGGTGCTGAACGCGGTCATTGATGCCAGGCGAGCGGCTCGGTCACTTGAGTCCGCTGGCACGTCGGAGGCTTCAATTAATTCCCGTACGGTTTTGCCTGCAATCTGGTACCCAAGGACCAGCTTACGAGCATAGTCCTCCTGGGCCGACAAGGTCGCTGTCACCGCTGCACCCGGCGTCTTTATCTCTAAGGCGGAACGCTCTCGGTCCATATTCTTTACTTCAGTACCTGCTACCAAGCGCAACATATCAAATCCTCTTCATCGACAAACGTACCACCCGTGCCCAGAACCATGCCCGCCAAAGTTTCCTTACGGAAAATTTCGGCATTATATCTGTTCGCCTAGGCCATTGCGAGCGGCGTGTGCCCAAATATCGGCACTGGGCCAGCGCAATAGCAAGTCGTCCCAGGCGACGGTGCCAACACATTTCCAACCTCTCGGTATGCCCCCCATCGGCAGGCCTCCGCTGAGCCGTGTATAGCTCCATCCAACGCCCAGCTGCGGGCATGCAATGGGATGGGTAGCGTGACTCGACGGCGGCCTGCAAAGCCACCTAGGCCAGTTGCAGCGGCACAGGGTTTGTGGAGACGCTAGCAGGGGCGCAAGTGCCTGGCCGAAGGCTTGGCGCGCGCAGGCGCGCCAGCGCCGAAGCACAGCACCCGAAGGGCCACGGAGCGCTCTCGCGCGAAGTGGTGTCTGGCCGCCCACGGCCAGACATGCCATCAGGGGGAGCCAGAATCAGGTGGCGGTCCTCGACCGCCAGGCGTCCTAACGCCGACCTGATTTTGGGGGACGAAGTCCACGGCCCCGAGGCACTCGGGCAACCGGGTACAGACGGGCACCGACCCGGGCCCCCGCTGCCGGCTTGACGGCAGATGGGGAGGGAGGTGAGTCCACGGGACCGCGTAACCTTTCAGGTGTAGCGCCGGCTGTAGCCGGTTGCCCGAGCGTCGAGGGGCCGCAGTGACACAGCCCCCCTAGGGGCTGAGTCTTTTTTAGGGCGTCCAGCCCGTGAAAAAAAAGACGCTGTCACGTAAGGGAGATTTATCTCCCGCGCAGCCCACATAGTGGGCGAAGGGTAAGGTCGGAGACCTTACCTACCCTACACAAAATTCATGTTCCTGCCGGCGGCGCTATACGGAGATACATACACTCCGGAGCGCAACATGAACAAACGAGAACAAGGAATGCAGTATCGAGTGCATACGATGAGAGCACTGGCACGCCTGGGCTATGCAACGACTCGGCAGCTGGCGAAGGTTGTCTGGCGGCGCTGCGACGGGAGCACCCGAAAGATGTGTGGCCGGACACTGCGCAATCTCCTTGAGAGCGGCTACATTGTCACCCGGCGAGATGCCAATAGCGTCAACGGCGAGCAGCTCGCAGCCGTCACCGTCGCAGGCGCCACATGGTTAGCCGAGCACGGAGACCCTCTACCCTACGGCAAAGCGCATGCGCGGGACTGGCTGCGGCACGCGCACAGTCACCGCACGGCCTGCAACTCCGTCTACGCCGCGACCGCCGGTCTGTTCCCCAATACGCGTGCCTGGTCGGAGCTGGAGATTAGGGCCGGCCTGGCGCCGTTGGGGCAGCTGGCGTACAGCTTCGACGGAGCCGTCCTGGGCAAGATACCGGATGTCCTGCTGGAGCTGACAGGCGGCCTCGCTTTTATAGAAGTGGAGAACAGCTGGCGCAGCGACAAGGACTTGGCGAAAGTCGTGGCGAGCATGCGGGCGATGGTAATCGACAAGCGCGTCGTTGAAGTGCACTTCGTCATTACCGCGTCAGGGGCCAAGAGCATCGGCGCGCGGCTGCGCAAGGCGCTGACGCATGGCCCCGAGTCTGGTTGGCCGCGCCAGGTGAAAGAGCTGGACGCGCGAATTCTCGCGCAGTACGTGAAGGTTTTCACGCTGAACAGCGAAACCCTGGAACTGTCGCCTGTGGCGTTTTAAGGCTATCGCTTAATTATCCGGATCAGCGTGACGCTATTACTGAAACGACAATGACCGAATGTATTTTGCGGCTAGCCGTCAGTCCGCCAAGAGGGGCTCGTGGCAATCGCCACGAGAACCCTCGTTATTATTTCCGTGACGCCATCACGGAAAGGGCGGCGTAGTTCGTTGCGGACGGCCTGCGCCGATTGGCCGCCATTCGCCTGGACAGCTCGGCACTGACGTACCGACCTACACAGAGGTGTTCGTGCTGGCCACTTTTGACTGGACCAGGTCCGGCACGTCTAACACCGGGACGCCTTGGAGGAGCGCTCAAGCGTATCGCCCAGTCACCAGGGTGAGGGTTGAGCGGAGTGCGGCGCAGGCAACCCTGCGGTTGTCTTAGAGATAACCCAAAGACTGCTTTGCAGTTGAAGACAAAAGGAATCCGACCCAGAGTCCGACCCAACGGGCAATTTCGGTCCCTTGTCTTTCTTGTCTTAACCCAACAGGACCCTTCGGTCCGAACCCATGGTTCCCAACGATGCCGCCGCGTAAGCTGGCAAGCCGGCGGGCAACCAGGGCGGAATGGTGATAAGCGAGGCGCCATAGTAAATTTCGATTGAGCATCTACCTCCGACCCCGCCAAAACGGGCCAGGAACGCCTAGGAGCGCAAAACGCGCCCGGAGACGACCCCAAGCTCCTCCTGCGCCAGAAAACGCCCCCTGGAGCCTCTAGGCTTGCCAAACCCCAGAGAGACCTGCGCCTTCAGGGGCCAATGGCAACCCGGGAGGGCACCTGGGCACCGAGGTGGAATGGTGATGCGCGAGGCGCTGTAGGAAATTGCGATTGAGCATCTAACCCCAAACGCCGCCAAAACGCACCAGGAACGCCTAGGAGCGCAAAACGCGCCCCGAGATGACCCGAAGCACCTACTGCACAGAAAAACGTCTCCTGGAGCCTCTACGTTCGCCAAGCCCCAGAGGGACCTGCGCTTCAGAAGCCAATGGCAACCCGGAAGGGCACCTCAGAATTACGTTCGAGGAGCACCACGACGCCGACCTGGGCGTAGAGAGGACGCCTTCCCGCAACCCTGCTTCCCTGGCTGCCCGTGCCGAAGGCACATACGGGTCGCCTACCATCATCCACATACCAACGGCTCAGACCTGTGCAGCTCATCAACAACAAGGCGATGCTATCCGCGCTCGCGCTATGCTTACGTAAGCATATGTTTATTTATGATGAGCATATCCTTAATTAAGAATATATAAGCTACTCCCTAGTAAGCATATGCTTTTAAAGGTCGGAGAGGTCACCTACCCTACTGCTTTTGCCCCGTCCCGGCGGGTGGTTGTCGCGAAGCGTTAGTCGAGGCCCCGACACATAATTTAAGTAGAGCCCACCTTCTTACACCCCCAGGACATATCTCATCAAGTTGCATAATGCGCCTGCGACTATGGCATATCGGCCAATCTTCGCAGGCCCACCTTCCAGGCTGCTTCCTTGGCTGCCCGTCCGTATTGGGAGGATGCCCGCTCGCTTCAGTTAGTTCGACGGTTTGTCATCATCCAGTCCCAAGCTGGAGTCAGGTCCATCCAGTCAAACTCCGCACCTAGGCTCCCATTGTCGTTGACGATTCGAAGCTTGCTGTCATCACGGGTGATGAATAACACTTTGTCGTAGATTTTCGGAGTGCGCCTCGCCTTTCGGCTCGCGTCCTTAGTGCTCTCCTTTGTTTCAACTAAGCGAATTTCCGGCGGACGACCGATGGGATGCTCTAGGCAAACAATAAAGTCAGGATAGAAGTAGTTGCGATGCTCGCCGCGGACCACCCGCACCGCCCACGGCTTATTCCGCGGATTTCGGTGCCACCACACAACATGCTTGTCGCGGTCAAGAGAATCGATGAAATCGTGTTCCTCGTTGTTCACTGCTGACGTCCAGTCGTAGCCACTCACGGTGAGTTGGCCGCTTTGATGTACTACTTTAGGCGCGGCCATCGAACTGGCCGCATCCATGCCCAAGTCGCCCTTCTCGTCGGCGAGCTTACTTTCGAACGGAGGAACGACTCCATACAGGTTCTTCTTAGAGTCCTTCAGGGCATGCTTCAGCGGATACAGCATCGCATCTGGCAACGGTTCGGCATGGTCTACGGTCGCGAACTCAGAAACGGCGTCTTGGATAGCTTCAGCCAGCCGTTGAGCCTCGCGCCGTATCACCCAGCAGGCAGCGTCGCGCGCCAGGCGGTTGAGTTCTTTGTCGCCCACTACTTTAGCCACGTCATCGGATGGCGGTACTGCTACATGCTCACGCAAACGGCTGGCTAAGGTGCTGATGATAACCCGGATGTCTTCGTCTTCAATTTGCGGAATCTTGCGCAAAGCCGCTACTACTTCACGGGTTACTGCGTTGCGGTCGGTGACAACCATAACGGTCTCTTCCGTAGATGTACCCTGAGTCAGCTCAGTATGTAATTCCTTTTCGTCCAGCAGATTGTAAGCTGCACGCACAGCAAAACTAACGAGCGACTCGTTCAGAATGAGTTCTTCTGCTGCCTTAGCTGACACCTTGGCCATATCAGCCATTTGCGGCCGAGTTTCACGCTTGAATGCCGTCGGTACACCTTGCAGCTGAACGTTGCGCATGTACGCTTTTAAACCTTGGGCCTGAAGGCGTTCCAAGACCTCAGTTTCATTAACTGGCAGAGTGCTTACCGCCGCCGGACTCGGCACCACCTTATCCCATTGCATAATAACGGTGCCTGGGTCGATGGGTTCTAACTTCCCACCTCCAAAAAACAGGTCTATTTGAGTCGACTCGGTGGGCGCGACTGGCGTCTCGTCTTCGTCTTCGTCGTCGTCCTCGACGTCGGGCAGGACGCGAGTTTCTTCATATGTAACCGGTAGCTGCGGCGTGGTACGGCTAGTGATGACTGTGGCCCCGGAGGCGGTTTTCTTAATCACCATTTGTTCGGTTTGACCTTCCAACTCGCTCTTCACTGCCCCCACAGTATTTACTGCTGACTGGAAACCTTGCTGAGCATTTGCATCGGCCAAATATATGAATGCAGTGTCAAGCTCTGGCGGAATTAATGTAGGCTTAGGAAATGTCTCGCGGACTTGATTGGCAACACGCATTACACGGCCAATGAACTGCATGGCGAAGTCAGCGTCGTTGACTAATTTGGTAGATGCCAATATAAAGGCACGCGGTGCATCGAAGCCGGTACCGGCTGACTGCTTAAAGATAAGCACTTCTTTGGTGTAGTCGTTGGCGATAGCCGCCATCAACACTGGGTCGGGAGCGTCAGAAGAGTGCATGCCAATTTTGCCCGGCGGCACCCGGCACAGACGGACGAGGTCGTCGCGAGCCTCTTCCACTGCCTTATCACCGTTCGAGACTTGGACAAGGAGCAATGGAGTAAGGTTAATGCCTGCAGCCGACAACAACTTCTTGAGCTGCAATTGCTTTTTCCACGCTTGGCGCAATACAGTTCTTTTGAGGTCGGTTACAGTGGCAATAGTCCGCTGGAGGTCATATATAACCGCCTCGATGTATCGCTTATTTAAGCGCGCTTCTACCGCTTCAGCTCTGCTGACTGTGAAGCTAGTGCGTGCGCCTTTACCTGCCTGAGTGAGGAACTGGTCTAAGACAGCATCCTTTGGTGTGGCCGAGGCCATAACCAAATAATCAGGGTTAAGCCAATGTGCGAATTTACCGAACTCGGTACCGCTATTCAAGCCGATGTGTGCTTCGTCGACTACTAACCCAATCTTTAGTTTACGAGCGCGCGCCAATTCCACAAACTCGTTCAATGCTCGCTCGTCATCGTCCATATCGTTGGAGTAGCCAGACTTGCGGTCCACCGCCCTGGCTACGCCCTGTGCCGTCGACAACAAAACCATCCCAGTGCTCGGCTCCTGGTTGCGCCCGCGTGCCAACATGACCGGAAACAGCTGGCCCGCAGCATTTGCCAGAATGGAGTCTTCCGTCTGTTGGACCAAGTTAACAAATGGGACGAACCATAGCCAGACCGTATCCTGCTCTGCTGATACTTTCGCCAAAGCGCGCACTAGCATGAATGTCTTGCCCGACCCGGTAGGAGAACGAAGAAGACATGGCGGCGAGGGATGACTCAGCAACGCTCGAGTCAAGTTGTGAATGATTTCACGCTGAAACCCAATCGGTTCCAACGAGTCTGACTGTGCGGCAACAAAATCCATTGCTTTCATGCCTGCCCCCTTGCCTGCCCGTTAAGTAATGCGTCGTGCAGGCTATGGCAATTGGCCTCTACACCCCTTGCCTCCAGCATTTCTTGGAGGGCTATCGGACGTTCACAATAGACGGCCAAGCGCCCCGCACCATGTGCTTCCGGCCATGTCGCTAACGCCTCGACAGCAGCTTCATTAACTTCCCTGCAAAACAGGATGTCGCAGTCGCCTGAACGGGCGATACGCTGCACCGGAGCGTCACTACTGCTCCATATCCCATGTGCCAGCCGGAGACACAGCAAGGCCCATGCGTTTTCGAAGCCTGCCTCAAACGGTAGGTCTGCCGTAGACACCTTGTCAAGTTGAAGATAGGCAAACTCGCCACCCTGCTCCAAACTATAGCCCGGTTTGCCAGCATAGCCTTGGCTTACCCGCCGTAGGCGCCGAGCTGTAATGTCGCGGCAAATGTTCTTAGTTGGCTCCTTTTCAGTCACTTCAGTGCTAGAGCACAAAATGTACCGTCTCTTCCCGCTCGGGCCATCCTCTGCATTTAACTCCAGCACAGCTTGGCCAGTAGTACCAGAGCCAGCAAAAAAATCTAATACGATGTCATCTTTATGCGTGGCCTGAGAAAGCAAGCCTTTAATTAACGACAGTGGCTTGGGGAAGGAAAACGCTTTGCTGCCCAAGATTTCTTTCACTTCATCTGTCGCGACGCCGCCGCGTGTGCTTCTCATAGTAAAGGGCGCTTCCAAATCTTCGTCTGGAACGTCCTCTTTCAAACCCGCAATCCAGCTACTAAAGGGTGCAATGCGCTCCGATTCCGGTTTGGCTACCCAATGCTCTTTACGCGATGGCCGGCCAGATGCAATCGGTTTTCCCACCCAGAAATCCAGGTCAGGCAAATCAGCTCGCAGCAACGGAGTTTTCTTCTTTGGCGAAATAGGGCCGCGGCCCGATTTAATCGCACTCAACAACTCCTCCTTAGTTTGGAACAAGAACACCTCATCTGGCTTACATGGGGGGAAGTAAATCATCTTATCCCTAATCATTTGTTCCATTGTGTCACTTCGAAGCGCGTCAATCGCAGCCGCAATTGCTTCTTCACTACCGTTGAGCCTGTTACGAATTCCCATTTCAGACGCGTAAGCCCAAACCCTGTCTGGGTCACATGGATACCAGAGGCCTGTTTCCGGGTTTTGGATGGGATAGTAAGTATTTTCTCGGTCTATGTAAGAGTGAGCTTTAGTCAATGGCTGTGCTGACCAATCGCCGCGAGGGTCTTTATCGGTATTGCGGAACTTACTACGGTCCGTCGGCTTGCCGTTAAAGACAAAACCAGGGTTGGCATAGGCTAAAATGTGCTCATGAACATGGCTGAGGCGCTGCGAAATGTCGTTACCAGTATCCTTGGTTCGCCAAACGAAGCTACCCAGTCTCTGTCTAGGGAAAACTTCGTCCATTAGCATTTCCAGCCTAGCTCGGTTCTCGTCGTTAATGGACACCAGAATCACCCCATCTGGCGTCAGTAGGTCACGAGCCAGCAACAACCGCTGGTACAAAAACTCCAGCCACATAGAGTGGCGCCAGCGGTCGGTTTTGCCAACGTAGTGGTCGTTATAGACCCAGTCCTTCTCTCCCGTGTTATACGGAGGGTCAATGTAAATGACCCGCACGCGCCCGGCATAGGTAGCCTTCAGCAGGCGCAGCGAATCGAAATTATCGCCTTCAATGATGAGGTTGCGGTGAACAAATCCGTCGGCAGCGCCACTCGGCGTGAGACTTAACTCTGGGACCAAGCGGGGGAGCACGATGTCAGCGCTCAGTGCCTCGTCGTGCTCGATGGCATTGCGCTCCCAAGTCAAGCCGAGCTTGCGCTTGGTTAAGTGTTCGACCAGCAAGCGTCGCAGTTCTTGCGCGCTGAGATTGTTGAGCCTAGACATCAAATCAGACGGCGTCTTTCGGTCGGTCATATTGTATGTTTCCAATTTTCAATTGGCTTGGATTCTCTCACACTGGTTCGACTAGGCTCAAGATTTCTGCCACGCGCTTGCTACGTCGATAGGAAAAATTCAACAACGTCCTGAGAGGCCAGCCTAGAGTGCACTTTCAGTCTTCGTGTCTTCTTGCCTCAACTACGGGACCCTTCGGCCCGAATCCCACAGCTCCCGAAGAACACTTCGGGTTAGGCCGGCAAGCCGGCGGGCAACCAGGGTGGAATGATGATGAGCGAGGCGCCATGGCAAATTCCGAGCGAGCATCCATCTCCGAGTGCGTCCGAAACGCACCAGAAACGCCCAAGAGCGCAAAACGCACCTCGCGATGAGCACGTGAACTTGCTGCACAAAAACTCTTTCCTAAGCCTCTACGCTCGCCCCGTCAAAGACACGTCCCTTCAGAAGCCCCGGCCAGGTCGAGCCGGTCGCTAGCGGCCGACGTCCTGCCTACGATGTAGCTGCCCATGGCCCGAATGCAATCTGGAGGGAGAATGCGGTCACCAACCAGGCGGCTCCGGACGCGACAAAAATTTTTGGCTAACCGTAACACTAAAAGTCTTTTCAACTAAGCAAGATGATATTCTGATGCCTTTGGCCAAGTTCGGCCAGGTGCCGACGTTCGAATCGAGCGCCCAAGTTATCCAACATTGAAGCTCTAGGTGAAATGGTTTTGCTGGAGACAAAACCGGCGCAGAGGTTATCGGAAAGGGTGCTCACCAGGTAATAATTCACTCATTGCCTCGATTCTCTTCCAGCAACACTAGAAGTTATTCTTAAAAATAATCAAGGCTTATGTGATGATTGAGAAACTTGATATTACGAACTTTGGCTCGTTCACCGGATTTCAGTGGGACACAGAAGTTCGCGAGAACCACGGCGCTATCAGCAAGTTCAAAAAGCTGAATATCATTTATGGACGTAATTATTCGGGGAAAACGACGCTGTCCCGTGTTTTTCGTTCATATGAGGTTGGCCAAACTCCAGCCAGATTCGATAACCCTGCGTTTAAAATTAAGACCACCGGTGGCCTCTGGACCCAAGCGCAGCTGACGGTACAAGGTCCGCCAATTCGAGTCTATAACAAGGATTTTGTAGAGAGTAACCTTGCGTTTCTTCGCGACGAAGATGGGCATATCCAACCATTCGCCGTTCTAGGGTCTAAGAATAAAGAGCTGGAGCTTCAGATAGAGGACATCCGCACGAAACTTGGCAGCAAAGATTCCGATTCGGGTCTGCGCGCGGCCTATGCAAAAAAGAAGGATGAAGTAGCAAAAGCCCAACGCTTGGGAAACGAAAAGACCGAAGCTTTGAATAAAAAGTTG
Source organism: Telluria sp. ZB4P37 (assembly GCF_059685855.1). Classification (NCBI taxonomy): domain Bacteria; kingdom Pseudomonadati; phylum Pseudomonadota; class Betaproteobacteria; order Burkholderiales; family Oxalobacteraceae; genus Telluria; species Telluria sp. ZB4P37. The sequence goes on along the minus strand of NZ_JCASID010000018.1, from coordinate 15,145 downwards.
GTTGACAAGGCCAACAGTAAGCCTAAAGGTATTAAACACAACCCGCTCTACAAAAACCCGTATTACGATGTACGGAATTTGGGTGCTGACATATCTTCAGCGGCTGCGCAGAACATAATTCCCATGGAAGATGCGGAGCGGTCAGAAAAGGTCAAGTCATTAACTGAAAAGGCACTTGGAGAAATCAGAGGCCTGTTCGTATTTCGTCCTGCAATTGAGAATCTGTGGGAAAAGGCGAAAGAGATTGCTGGCATCAAAATTAAGCCAAGTGCTCCGCTTCAAGACCTGTTGAATTCTGCTGTTCTGACGCAGTGGGTCAGAGCTGGCAAGGGGCTTCATGCAGCTCGCGATACATGTGCCTTTTGCCGGCAGCCTCTGCCAGCCAGTCTCTGGGAATCTCTGAACAAGCATTTCAACGAAGAGTCTGAAAGCTTGCAACGAAAAATTGAAGAGGTTTTCGTCCAAATCGAGGTGGAGAGAACGAAACTGACTCAACTTCGTTTACCCAATCGACTGCAGTTTTATTCGGCGTTCCATGAGAAGCACGATGAGCTCGCGACGCGGCTTGATGCAGCGTTATTGGAGTACCAGATAGCGCTCGATGGGCTTGCAAAGGTCATCCGCGAGCGGTCAGAGAATATTTTCGTCGACAAGCAGCTGGACGCGGTCACCTATGAGTGCGCGCCCAGACTCACAGAAGTGTTAGATGAGGCCAGCCTACTGGTTAACTCCAGTAATGCACATACCGCTCAATTAGATGCGACTCAGAAAGCACTGCGTGAGGAACTCAGACTTAGCGAGGTCGCAGCATTCATCCTCGATAGTGGATTGGAAGTAGCAAAGGAAGACATAGAGGCTAACAAGGAACGCGAAAAAAACTTAGTGGCAGAGCTAAAAGCTTTAGAAGCCGAAGGTAAACAACTTAACGCCAAGCTGGAAGCTCTCCAAGCGCAGCTAAGGGACGAAAAACGGGGTGCTGAGCAAGTGAACTGTTACCTTGGCCACTCACTTGGCGGGACAAATCTTCGGCTGGTGGCCGAGGAGCAGGAAGGTCAGTCGACATATCGGTTTCGAATCATGCGAGGAGAGCAGGCTGCATACAACTTGAGCGAAGGTGAATGTAGCCTTGTCTCGTTCTGCTATTTTCTGGCAAGGCTTGAGGACATTCAGACAAAGGGCAGCAACCCGATTATCTACATCGACGACCCGATTTCAAGCCTGGACAGCAATCACATATTCTTTATATATAGTTTGATTGAGGCGTTCATCGCAAAGCCGCTTCGGGGCGAGGACGGCAAAGACTTAAAAGACGCGGCAGGAAGAAAGATATTTAAGTATGAGCAGCTTTTTATTTCCACCCACAACCTGGACTTTCTCAAGTACCTAAAGAAATTGAGCAAGCCTGAAGAGGTCGAAAAGTTCATGATTGTCCGGAAAGCAGCTTCAAGTTCCATTGGGCTGATGCCTAAATATCTAAGAAACTACATCACGGAGTTGAACTACCTCTTCGGCGAGATTTACACCTGCGTGGACGAGATTAATTCAAACAAAAGCTACCATAGTTTTTATAATTTCGGGAATAATCTAAGGAAGTTTTTGGAGGCGTACTTGTTTTTCAAATACCCAAGCGCTGACGTAAATAACGATGGTAGGCTGCGCCTCTTCTTCGGTGATTCGGACAGTTCGATGGACTTCGTAAATCGGCTTGCGAATGAACACTCGCACTTAGAGGAATTTGTAGACAGAGGAATGGTACCTATCGACTGCGCCGAAATATCGAGGATGGCTATTTTCGTGCTTGAGGCAATGCGGCAGAAGGACCCCGCGCAGTACGAGCACTTTGTGAAGAGCATAGGAGCTGACGTTCCATTGCCTGCTGTACCGGCATAGTACACGACAGCCGTCTCACAGGGTAGCTATAAGGCGAGCATCGTAGCTAAGCAAGCGGTGGAAACTTCGCATCAGGGAATAGTTCTATGTCTCGCGCCTCTATACCAACACTAGAAAGTAGCCAATCAAAGGAGCACCCGTCAAGCTGGCCGTCAGGCTTCATCGTCATAGGGTGCGGCACGCCCTCAGATGGAATGAATCTCCCCGGACAACCGTGTGACGATTGAAAGCCGCATCCATTTGGTATCCCATATTTTCCAAATGCGCATTCAATAGTTCCCGACTGGCGCGCCGTTGATGATATATCGCCAAATATCTGGGCGGCAAGGGCTTGGTATTGCAGCTCGAACACTACCTCCCCGCCAGATACTCCGGCCTCCCCAAAGGTTCCCGGTCTATTCCCAATAACGATAAAAGGTGCCTTAAAACGCTCGAACATTGTGTACATAAGTTCCAATTCCGTTGGAGGGTTTACGGTACACCAAGGTTGTTTTTGTCTAAACTCGATGCCGTCTTTCATTAGCGTCTCAACGCTCATCAATTCTTTTTTCCGTGCCAGCGCAGCGAGACGCTCTTCGAAAATCTCATCCAGTTGAGAAAATTCGCATATGCGTAACAATTTCTCGCAAAATTCTGAATAATTCTTTGGCCAATTTTGGGGTAGTCCCAGTGATAAAGCGGAGTTCTCTGCAAGAGCACGAGTCAGCGCAACAAAGCGCCAAGACGGATTGGATGTGCGCCATTCCTTTTCGCTTTTCGGAATAACCGGCTTCCAACTTATTTGCAAGGCAAGGTCGCAAATAGCTGGGAATTCTTCGCGACGAGAAATCCCGCACTCTTGAATGAACCAGTCATAGGCCGCTGTGTATTGGTCTGGCAAGCCCTCGCGGGACCATGCAACTTCATGGTCTACATCAGCAACTTTCTCTAAAAAAGTTCGCTCCACAAAGTGCGCATGACCTTCGAGTAAATCCTTGGTCTGAAGACAGCGTTGCTTTCCGCTTATTTCAATGACCGGATTTGCGGTCCAATCATGTTTCAAGAGGAATGACCCGCACTCTTTTAAGGTCAATGTGCCGAACTGCATGCTAAAACGAGCCCTGGCCATCCTCATTTGCTCCATCGCGGTTTCGTACAACCATCGACTCGTTTTTTCTACTTCCTGGTTAATCCCGCAGCTTGCCAGAGGTATCCTAGCCTTTCCATTCATTAAAGGAATTAATTTCCTCCACTCGGAAACAAGAAACGCAGTCATTTGACGATGACTGCTCCACTGAATTTGCCCATATCCCGTAAAGATAGTTTGAAAGAAATGCATGTGCTCATGGACATAGGTCGCCAAGGGGAGAGTTCTTACAGAGTCCCGTTGATAATCTTCCCAGCTGCCCGCTAAGCGCATATCCAGACGGGTACTTAAAAACGTTCCAAATGTGGCATCCAGATTTTCCAAAATATTCCTTGTTTTCTCTACCAGTGCATCCAGGTGCCTGGGTTGCAGACTCAATTCTTCATAAGAGGGGCAGCGTGTTGAGGCAGGTGTCCCACAGCACAAGAGAATACTACGGAAGTTTCGCAGGTCCCAGAAAACGATGAGTTTCGGTGCACGCGCCGGTTCATCGCCATCAGGCCAAGCTATACCCTTTCAGATGTCCAACATCTACTTCAACAATCAACATCTGAAAAAGGGTACGTATGACGACGATTGCGTATGCTCGTGTGAGCACAATTGAACAGACGCTCGACCTGCAGCGCGACGCGCTGCTGGCAGCGGGAGCAGCAATCATCTATGAGGACAAGGCCAGCGGCAAGACCGCTGACAGGCCTGAGCTTGTTCATTGCCTGAAAGCCTTACGGGGCGGCGACACCCTCGTCGTCTGGCGCCTGGACCGGCTGGGTCGCAACCTGGAAGACCTTATTCGCATCGGCAGGGAGCTCGAGGCGCGCGAGGTCAAGTTCAGATCGCTCAAAGAAGCCATCGACACGAGCGGCCCCGCGGGAAAGCTCGTCTTTCATATGTTTGGCGCATTAGCCGAGTTCGAACGCGAACTGCTCCGGGAGCGGACCTTGGCTGGCCTGGCTGCGGCTCGGGCACGCGGCCGAGTAGGCGGTCGACCACCTATTCTTGACCTCAAGCAGCGGAAGGCGGCGTTGGCGATGATGCGGGACCGGGAGATGTCTGTCTCTGAGATTGGCCGGCACTTCGGCGTATCTCGCTCCATGCTTTATAGCCTGCAAGCGGCCAGCAAACAGCCGAACCAATAACGTCAAAAGGCGGCGGACAATGGCTTGTCAGTCTTCAATAGACCGCAAAGCCATCCAGCTCGACTGCCAGTTTCATGAGTGCAGCAATCTTCGGGTGAGCAGCAGCACCGAAGTGCGGTGTCGAGGAAACGCCGACCACCTGCCAGTTAAAACTTGACAGAGCGCAATAAAAAGTATCTACTTATAGATAGATTTTCCACCAACCCTGAAGAGACACTCATGGATGACTTCGACCAACCCTTCGACAATCACTTCCATAACCACTTCGATAATCACTTCGACCAATCGTGTTACGAGCCAGCGGATTATTCCATCGACCCTATGGCGTTTGTTCCGGGGGCCGCTTTGGACGCTTCAAAACCATCCTGGGGCGCTTCATTGGCCATCCAGCAGGGGATTGAGGCCTTGGAGGCTTCCCGCGCTCAGGCGCAGGCGCACGCTCACCCCTACGATGGCGAACACGCACGCCGTCAGCAGGCCGACGGGCATGCTTACGACCAGGATGGCGGACAGGATTATTACCGGGCGCCGGCGCAGACTCGCGAATTGCCGCCCCCGGATGTGTACCCGGCATACATGACGCCGACCGCCCTGTCTGCACCGGCACACTTCTACCCGAAGGAGGATGCCTACGCCGACAGGACTGACCTCACCGCTGACGGGAAGCAAATGCTGCGCGACGCCGATGCGCTGCTCCTAATGCTGAGCGGGTGTTATGGTGAGGACGAAAAAGAGGGTCAAAAAGTTTCACACAAGAAAAACGGGGAGGACATCCAGGCTTCAAACCTAGCCGTTACCCCCCTGCCCACCAAAGGTCGCTTCGACAAGGAGTACCTGTGGAATCCAAAGGGTATCTTTCAGTTCACCCGGGATTTTCTCACTGGGTCCCTACGCTTTCGCCACTGATGCACCGTGGAGGACCGCCTGAGGTAGCCGCTGTGCATCTGGAGGGCCCCTGACGGATGACGGAAGCCCGGCCAGAGGCAGCACAGCGCTTCCGCGCATGGACAACCTGGAGTTGCCGGCAGCAGGCTGCGGTACAGCGTTTGGACCCACGCTCCGGGTTCTTTTCCGTTTCAGGCGCCAAGCGCGTTGCAGTAAGCCCGCAGCTCGTGGAGCATGACGTTCTTGGGCTGAAGCGAGCTGACGTCCGCGCCGGTCATCTCTGCGATTGTCACCTCCATCAGTTGTGCCTCACACCCCTCCTTAATGAAGCGAACTAGGTCCAGACGAGCTTGCGCCGGCACGGCTGACACGTCGTCTAGTACGTTAAGCACCCTGTCGAGCGCTAGAGCGCTCGGGTCAGCGTAGAGCAGCTCAGGGGCCATCACAGCAGCCTCGGGTTCGCCTTCCAGATGTACAACCCGCAGTCTGAAGACGTCATGGATACGCTGCAGGTGGCACCACGAGTAGCGCTTTTCATCCTCGGCCGTCGACCAGAGCACGATGCAGCTGAGCTCGTCGCTAAGTTCGGCCAAGTGCTTCGACAGGAAGCGGAACGCGGCGCGCGAGTGCTTGCAGTGCGACATCCATGTATCAAGCGGGGTACTCGTCGCCGGAAATTCGTGAAATTCGGTGGTCATTCCAACAGTTTACATCAGTTGCCGCCGAAATTCATGCACTTGTAGATAAGATAGCTTAATCTATGGAGACTATCTAAATGTGATGTATTTGCAATGACTGACACCGACCTGAAAAGCGCAGCGGATGAGCTGCTGTTGAAGACGAAAATTGTGCTGAAGCTGGACCCTGTGTTATCCGTGTCCACCGTTGCCTGCTTGCTGTACATAGCAAGTCATCCGGACTGCACCGCGGCCGACCTGGTGCGCAACATAGGCCTTGCTCAGCCTGCAGTAACCCGACACCTGCAGCGGTTGTCTTCAGGTAGCCCAGGGGATTCTGGTGCCGTCGGCAGGGGCCTGGAGCTGGTGTCTTGGGGTACTGACCCTGAGAACTCCCGGCGTCGCCTATACGCGCTCAACGAGGCCGGCCGGGAGTTTGTCATTTCGCTGGTCCAATAGCCACCGTCAGGCAGCTTCGGGGTACTCTTCCTCGTCAGCGTACTCGAGGAGCAGCGGCTTGACCTTTCTGCTTAACGCCACTGTCTTGCGCGCTTCAGGGAGCTCCAGCTCACCGGCCATTGCGGCCTTCCAGTAGAGCTTCGCACGCTCTGGCTTTTGCGTCGGCGGCTTGTGGTATTTCGCGGCCGGGTTGACGCGCGACGGGAGCTGTTTGTGAGGCAGGGCCACGGGCTGCAGCACGGAACTGTCTTTGTACTTGATGACAGCCAAGTCATACGCGAACAGCCAGATGGTATCGACCACCCGGGAAATCTTCAGGTGCAGCTCCGCCCGCTTCTCCTTTGCTGTCTCGTCGTCTGGCTTGTACAGAAAGCCCATTGCTTCAGTGATGAACGTTTCGTCGAAGACACTGCCTGGTGCTTGAATTGCCTGCTCTTCTTTCGCCTCCAAGAGCTGCTGCTGAAGCGCTTCGACCTCTTCGGCCAGGGTGATAGACAACGAGATGAGCGCCGGCACCCGTCCTTTGGACTGGGCGATGGCTCGAGCGATGTTCGTGGCCTCCGACTGCTTCTCCGTAATCGCACCTTCTAGGGCTGCCAAGTCCGCCTGCACGACGGCACGCTCATCAGTTCCGAGCACTTCGATAGCGTACTCGTAGATTGCGGTTAGGACGGCTGCGTCTGCGCGGTTAGCGGACATCGTTTTACACGTTGTTTTGCCAGCCACTTTGTCGCTGCACTGCAGCTGCGCATGGCTGTGACCCGTGCGTTCACTTTTACGGTGAATAGGCGCACCGCAGAGCCCGCAATACATCAACCCTGAGAAGATGTTGTAGTAGTGCGCATCACGCCGCTTTGCGACTGCACGCGAGCGAACGGACGCCCTAGCCCGGTTCCACAAGTCATCGCTCACGATGCGGGGGTAGTAGTTCTCGATTGGTGTTCCCGTGATAAGACCCTGCCAATGCTGCGCATGAGCATCATGCGTCCGAATGCGGTGCTGGAGTTCGCCAAGGACAGCGCGATTCCGGAGCAGCTGACCCGCCATTTGCGCGTGCCAGCCAGCTTCCTGCTTGCCCAAGCGTGTCACGACCGGCCATTTTTCCGTATTTGCTTTGTGGGCAATCGCTTTAGAGCCGAACCCTGCCGCAGACAGTTCGAAGACTCGACGCACAACAACAGCCAGCTCTTCTTTGACCTTCCACGGCGTCTTTTTGTCGTCTCGTGTCAGCCACCCTGGCGCGCTGCCGAACGCTTCCTGTGACCCTGTCTTCCGATGCTTTTGGAACGTCTTACGCAGTCGCATCGACTTGTACTCGGATTCTTGGTGTCCGCGGTAGAGTGTCACCACGCTCATCATAAATGAGCCCAGGTCGTTCATCGCTTTCTTGTCCCACACCTTTTCGTCTGACAACGTGACAATGACGAGCCCCTTATGCACCAGGCTCATCATCAAGGTAATAGCCTCAGACAGGCTTTGCCGGGTAATCCGGTCGAGAGCTTCTACGATGAGGATAGTTCCCGGCTCAATCTCGCCGCTGAGGAGCTTGTTCTGGATGACAGACAGGTCGCCCACGGTCGCATTCTCACCCGAGTAAGCGCTGCGCCCCTCGTCTTTGAACTGGTCGCCAGCCTCGAGCGTGTAGCCGTTCTTCGTGCACCACTCCGCCGCAGCTTCCACTTGGCGCGACAGACTGAGACCCTTGGCTTGCTTGCGGGAGCTGAAGCGGGCGTACGATATGACACGCGGCATGTCAGTTTCCTCCTTGAGTCGCTACTGCGCTGGAATGGGAATCGTCGGGGAACATTGAGACGACGCTCATCACGAATTGACAGAAGTTCTCAAGAGCAGCCGGATTCCAGAGCTTCCCATCACCCAGGGTGACTAGGAGAAGCCCATGCTGCATCAACTTCATCAGCAGGGTAATGACCGGCGCGCGCGCTTCACGTGGTATTCCGTTAAGCGTTTCCAGGATTAAGACAGTGCCAGGCGCGATGTAACCGCGCTCGAGCCGGTGTTGCACTAGGTGAAGGCAACCAAGGATAACGGACGAGCCAGAGAACGCGGCGATACCAGTGCCCTCTCGCTCAGGGTACTGCTCCAATGTGTAGCCATTACGCTGGCTCCACTGTTGAGCGGCATCGATACAGCGCGTAGTGAGTTTGTTGCGCTGCTGACCGGCAGTGCAGAACGCTGCGAAGGAGATAGCGAATTGACTCATTTTGCGGCCTCGCGGTTGGTGCTGCGGTCAATCGCGCCGCCTTTGAAGCATGCATCCGGATTCAGCTGATTGGGGCGGCGCCAAACCATGTGGGCGTCCATTACTTCGACCGTTACCTCCTCGAGAGCTATCGAACCGACATGTCCCAACCAGTCGACCGGATTAGCTTTCAGTTTCTTTCCAGTCTTCTCTAGTCGACGCCAGATGGTCGACGACATTTTTGCTGCTCTTCGCAGTTCGTCGCCCCGCTTAAGAGCGGCAGTCGAGATTCCGAGTCGGACCAAGCCGCCAGCCACCCTGTACATTTCTTGCACAGTCAGTAAGCGGATGATATTTCCATACGCGTCGCCCAGCGGCTTGCGAGCCGTTGGCTCATACGTTGGATGAGTTGAGAACCAGAGAATAGGTAGCTCAGGAGGAACAACACCGATGTGGGCAGGTAGTAAGAGCCCGCTTTGTTTGATGAGGTGGTATTTTTGCGCTGTCGTGTAGTGCCAAGCAATCATTTCAATCTCTTTTCTTCATCCATGGGTTAGCCAACCCGAAGTCGAACAACATCGGGGCGGAAAAATGGATAAAGAGACTGAGAGAGGAACGCCGGGAGCGCGCCTCAGATGCCAGCTGACTGGAAAATGAATATTACCTCATGGAAACTTACATTGCAACCGCTTTTGCGCCCTGATAGCTAAATTGCATCTAAGGACTTAAGGCAGTCACAACTGCAGCACACTATTCTTACGCCTGCTGTGGCAATCCGCCATGCTTCTGGGTTACCGCACGAGGCAGGAGCTGCGCGTATGCAGCCAAGAGTCAAGTGTAATCTCCCACCCAACGCGCTCATATGTACATCATTCGTACGCTGGCCCCAGCAAAGGTTGCATTATGGCGTTGTAAGCTTCAAATTTTCGACCGGCGCGAGCTTAGTAGGTAAACTTTTTATATAGTCACCAACATATACCCCTGCAATCACAGCGCCGACCCCACAAGCTAGGGTAACTGGCAAAGCAGCTACAGGCATCGCAACTGCAGTCGCCAGACCGACTTCTACGCAGAGACTAAAAGTAAAACGAGTTAGCATGTCCCCCGCTACCTTACCGCCGACAATCGCTGACGCATTAATAACACTCTTTAGTCCCTTATCGAAGTCCTCGTCATTTACTGCAGTATAAAGGTCGTAGACGCTCGGTGCGATTTCAACTGCGAGTAGCACTTTATCAAACCTATCAAGTGCTGCGCTCAGTTTTTTCGGCAACACGAGGACGCTATCTGAGTTGCGAAAGTGAACTTGTTTATTCGACGCCAACGCTGGGTTTTTAAATAACTCTTTTCGTGAATAAATTTGTGTCGTTGGTTTGCTAAGCTGACGATTGGTGCCCTTTGCCCAAGGTTGGGTAACCGCACCAAACTGCAGCGAAACTCCGCCTTGCGATAGCAACCGAAACGAACGGGTCTGCATACGGGTATTCGACAATGATGCCAACGCGGCTGCCTGCGCCGCTTCGACGGCACCGCGTACTTCTTTAGTTACTTTTCCGCCCGACTTTTCGTATAAATTTGCTGCTGCGATAAGGTCTCTTCTCAGTTTTTCCGCAATAGCGCGCATTGCCGTATGCGTACCTAAGACTTCTGCGTCAACAAATCCTTTTGCGTATGAAGTAGGCTTGGAAGCATCGTCCTCAAATCGATTTAGGTAGGATAGTAAAGCCTCAATAGGCATATCTGGCAGCTCGTACGGGCGTCCTAGAGCGCTGTTCGACACTGCCTCGAGAAGGTACATTTTCTCATCCTCCTCTCGCGGGTCTAGCCCAGGCGGCGAGATGAGCTCATCAGCCACACAAATCTCGTTTGACGGTTCCATTTCACACCACGAACGGAAGAGAAAGTTTACTATCGGGATGGAACAAGGCGCCTATGTTCCTATTTTGCGGGTCAAGCCAAGGTTGGTCTGACTCAAATTCCAGTTTGTAGTCAAGTATGCTTTTATCTTTGACTTCGAACGTAATTTGAACCACGCCATCAGTTAGAAGTAGCCAAGTTCCCACCGGAAGCACCCCAATAAAACTAACTTCGGCGGTTTGAAGATTTTCGCCTTTTCGCACTATTGCTACCAGCTCCGGCGGCTTCGCAACAATTGAATTGGCGATGGCTTCCATCTGTTGTGCGCGCGCTAGTATTTCCCGATTTTCCGCCTGGCGCCGCTCGAGCTCGACATTGCGCAGATTGTTAGTGTATTCTTCCAGCCCAGTAGACGGTGATGGAACGGTAGTCATAAACAGCCCGGCACAGGGCCCGTCCACTGGGTCGGCGTTATTGAGAAGATTCTTTTTGCTCATTGTAAGCTTTCTGAATCCATTTTCTGCTAGGTCGATTGCCGTTTCGACGTCAGTCGCATCTTCGATAGCTTTTAAGCACTCTATCGCTTTTTCTACACTACCTTCAATTTCAAGGTTATATTGATATAGAGAAGCCACAATCTTATTTAAAATTTCTTTGTAATATGCAGCAAGCGCCGTTTTCTTATCGATTTTAAAGTGTATCGGTAAGGCTTCCGGTGACATGGCTTTTAAAATACCGTTAACTTCTCCTAGGGCGAACTGTCTCGGGAGCGCAAATTCTGCTGCAAATAGTGTTTCTGTGCATGGGTGGACTGTTACACTTAATTCTGATAGGTATAATTCTCTAGCATATCGGTTTGTAAGCTGACTGAGAAAGAGCGTTAAAGCACAACCTTGATTAATATTTTTGAACGAGACTGTTGTAGAGTCACGAGTTGTCGTAGTAGCTTTATAGCTAGCCATGCTCGAAACTTCATAGCGGGTGCGAGCAGTAAGGGAACTAGCTGCTTTTTGCGTGAGTTTTGATAGCGTTTTTGCAAACTCGGTTGTCGACTCGTTCCATGTCTGCCCGCCAGCCGCCTGGCCGCTCGCGTTGAAAATGCCCCAGTTGGCTCCGCCGCTGGTAGCTGCGCTCCAGTTAGAGGAATGGGTTCCATCACGCGAACGACGAGATTCGGCTTCAACTTCGGAGACGAATTCCCCCTTTGATTCGCTAGCGATGTCTAAAGAAGAGGTGGCAGTCGTGCGTGTTTCACGCTCTATCACCGTTGAACGCTCCATGACCAATGTCCGTTCTTCGCCTGGAGCTAGAGTAATACTTTCTACTACCTCGCCGACCGCTGCGCCACACCAGCGCAGAACCATTCGATACTTTTCTTCAATAAATAAACTAGGTAGCTGGATAGGCATTCGACCAATTTGTGGCCGGTAAGCTGTGATAACACCGGTTAGCTGTTCGCCCGTATTCACACCTAAGTCATACAATGGAATACTTATATTTTCAAACGTAGAGTTGATGGCCCATGCGTCAAGTTGGGACAATACATCGTCAAGGCTTTGCCCAGTGGCCGCAAAAAACTGGCTCCCACGGCGCTCAAATAGTCCTTCTCTCAGGCCGACAGCTTGGCTTAATGCCTCTGCCAGGGAATATTCCTTGGCCCCCCAGTCCGGCTCAAGCTTGAAGCGCCCCGGTCGTTCATTGATTACCTTATATTTATATGTTTCTATACCCAACTCGTCAACTTTCTCTATCCTGGATGCGTGATGAGTAGGTATATATGAAGTTTTTAGTCTAGTTAACTGAACGATTTTACCCGTCTCTGCATCCAACTTATATCCAAGTGATTCGGCTTTTTTCTGCAGCTCACGCATCCTTGAGCGCGCTTCCTGATATGCCACCTTCATATCCATTGCACGGCGCAATGACGCCCGGTAAGAGTTGTCTAGGCCATTGCTATCAACAGCTTTAGCTAGCAATTCGTCTGCCTTCTCGATAAATACTGATGTGGCATCGACCTCAGATTTTAACTGTTCATACCGTGCAGCAATTTCACCTGCAAGTAAACTCGAAACAGTAACTGTACACTCGGAATCTATGTTTAGAATTACGCTGCCTACTTTTTCCCGCCACATGGCTATATATTTCTCCGGGGTGGAGAAGTCTTGTTCATCAAACTCCAATGTATCCTTTGCCGACACGTTCCAATTTTTAAACGGAAGCGTTCGTGTTTTTACTCCTTGGGTTACGTTTAATAATTTCGCAAGATTCTCAACCCCCTGTTGCGTAGGATTTCCGTCCCCTCCTAGGCCAATTCCTGTCGATTTCTCTAAGGGCCGCCGAATGTGCTCGAAGCCAGTAGCAGTTCCAATTTCGAACGCCGAACTGAAAAGCATGTGCCAATCAAGTTCAACTCGAAAACTGCGCTGGATTCGGTCTAGCGCCACATCTTCAGCAGGCGCGCCGCTCACTGCATTGATAGTTGGGGATAAATAATTTGTTGCATAAGGGAACGTCGGAATATGCGGCAGGCCAGGGAAGGGAATTGGAATGGTCCCTTGGTTCTTTCCCACTGTCGCTTCCGCCTGAACAGCTGGCCACTGAAATACTCGACCATTGAATAAATTATCAGGATTTTGAGTTGAAACCGGTGCAGGCCGGGAATTACTTGGTGCTATTTCTTTCGTCATGACGGTCCCCGATGTTGATTTTTGTAAAAAAGTGCTGTGTCCCCGCCTTCAACGTAATGATGAGAACCGGGTAAATTACGTGGCGCTCTCAGCGTATCGGAACAATTCTCATGGTCTATTGATTAAAGTCAAAGAAAAATGGTTTCGTTCGACATTGCTCACTGGTGAAATGCTGAGGCGGAAAGGCGTGTATGCGAATGCGGAGGAGAGCTTCGAGCGGGTGCGCTCTGCGATTGTGTAGCTCGCGGCAACGTAAGCTGCGAAAAGAAGGCTTTTCGCGGGGCCGGATGCATTATGCTATTTGCTCTCAGTCGAGAACACCACGGTGCCGCCATGCTATTGCCCGGCAATTTGCTGTCGACCTTGTTATGGACAGTCGGAGCAGCTCTCGACTATTGGCACGCCCGAAGACGTAGTAAGCTGACGATTCGTTGAGGGCTTGCCCGCCAGCCGGCGGGCGTACTCACTCCGGGTGGCGATGCTGAGCTGGTACAGCGGGTTACCGGGCCGTTGGCAAGGGTCTTGAGCTGCTGGCCGTTGGCGGCATATCGGAGGACTCCCGGCGACGCCTCGTGCAAAGGAGTTATTCCTCAGTTGGTATCCGTCAGCCCATACCAGCGTCTACCCGCGCGAGGTTGTCAAGGCAGCGCTCAGGCGCAATGCCGCCGCCGTCATCCTGGCGCACAACCACCCGTCCGGCGAGCCCGAGCCCAGCGACGCGGACCTGCGCCTGACCGCGAGCCTGGTACAGGCGCTGGCGCTCATCGATATCCGGGTGCTGGACCATTTTGTGGTCGCGGGCACACAGGTGCATTCCTTCGCCGAACACGGACAGTTGTGAACAGTTTACGGCGTGTAAACAGGCTCTTAGCTCACTCAACATCAATTGTTAAATATATGAGCTATGTTAAGACACAATTGTTTTCTGCAAGTGATTGATTTGGCGTCGGTTTTCGCGCTATACTCTCGTTTTTCCAGTCCGGAATATTATTTAAGGAGTGCACTATGGCACGTGTCTGCCAAGTTACCGGCAAGGGTGTGATGGTTGGCAACAACGTCTCCCACGCTAACAACAAAACCAAGCGTCGCTTCCTGCCTAACCTGCAGAACCGTCGCATCTACGTGGAATCGGAAAACCGCTGGGTCTCCCTGCGTTTGTCCAACGCCGGTCTGCGCGTGATCGACAAGCTCGGCATCGATGTCGTGCTGGCCGACATGCGTGCCCGTGGCGAAAAAGTTTAATTAGGGAGCTATCATGGCAAAAACTGGCCGCGACAAAATCAAGCTGGAATCGACCGCAGGTACCGGTCACTTCTACACCACCACCAAGAACAAGCGCACGATGCCGGCGAAAATGGAAATCACCAAATTCGACCCTAAAGCACGTAAGCACGTGATCTACAAGGAAACCAAGATCAAGTAATCGATCTTGCCTCCGAAAAAGCCGCCCGTTTCGACTGGCGGCTTTTTTATTTGTACGGCGCCCTGCCATTGGCCCCTGCCTGCGCACCGTTCGTCCATGCCCGCTGTCGATTCACCGGTTCTGGCGTGCATCCATCCGCCCCACCAGGCCATAGTGGCGCTTCCACAGACAGGAGGGATGCATGAACAAGGGATTCGTAGTTGCCGGGCTGATCGCCGCAATGGCCGCAGGGGTGGCAGCAGCAGCAGCCTCGAAAGACCCTGCGCGGGTGCAACTGGAAGCCGAGATCACGGCCGCCGATGCGCGCCTGTTCGGCGGCCTGAACGACCGCGACATCGGCCCCATGAAACAGGGTTTCAGTCCGCGCCTGGAGTTCTATCACGACCGCGGAGGACTGAGCGACTACGCCGCCAACATCGCCATTTTCGAAACGAATTTCAAGGCTGCCGGCCGCCTTCGGCGCGAAGCCATGCCTGAAACCGTGGAAATCTTCCCGGCAGGCCCGAACCACGCCATGCATATCGGCCAGCACCGTTTCTGCAACAAGCCTGCGCCCACGGAACCGGAAGGCTGCAGCGTGTACCGCTTCTCGATGGTCTGGGAGCGCGAGGGCGGCCAGTGGAAACTGCTGCGCGTGCTCAGTTACGATCATTGAACAGC
This sequence comes from Telluria sp. ZB4P37, assembly GCF_059685855.1. Classification (NCBI taxonomy): domain Bacteria; kingdom Pseudomonadati; phylum Pseudomonadota; class Betaproteobacteria; order Burkholderiales; family Oxalobacteraceae; genus Telluria; species Telluria sp. ZB4P37. The sequence continues at coordinate 145 of NZ_JCASID010000018.1, read as the reverse complement.
GCATTCCCCCGTAAAAAAAGCTCCCGAATGAACTGACCCCGTAAAGTTGGACGGTTGGTTTAATGAGCGGCCAAGGGCTGGGTTCTGTATTGCACAGGACTCAGCCCTTTTAGTTTCATCTTGATGCGGTCGTGATTGTAATAGC
>NZ_JCASID010000017.1:0-96829 GCF_059685855.1 Telluria sp. ZB4P37 | reverse complement strand
AACACGAAGCCTGCCCGAACGCGTCCAAAACAAGCTAGAACAGCGCCCTCGAAGCGGCCGGGGGCACTCTAGTGAAGAGGTATCGAATTATCTTGGACACCAGTGCGCGCAGGCGGGGGCCCAATTTCGCTCGCTCATCCCCTACGCATGCTACCAATCCGGTGTATATACTGCACCTATCCCCCACTTCCCCACCACCCCCCAAGCGATGAGTGTTCAATCCCTCGAAGGTATTACCTTAGAATCCCTGTTAACCCGCCTCGTCGAGCACTACGGCTGGGAAATACTCGGCCGCCGGATCGACATCAACTGTTTCCAAAAAGACCCGAGCATCAAGTCGAGCCTGAAGTTTTTGCGCCGCACTCCCTGGGCGCGCGAGCAGGTCGAGGCACTCTACCTCGAGACCCGCTTTACCAACTAGCGAGAGCCACATGCTGAACGAAAACGAAAACGAAAACGAGAACGTGAACGTCAATGACAACGGTGCCAACCTGAAGACACGCCTCAAGGGCCTGCACCGCCAGCTGCAGGAGACCGGCGACGTCGATCCCGAACTGGAAACCCTGCTGCGCCAGCTCGACGGCGACATCGACAAGGTGCTCGAGCGCCGCGCCGAGCAGGAATTGGACAACAATACCTATGGCCTGTCGTCGCGCACCCAGGAGCTGGCAGCCCGTTTCAATGCACGCCATCCCACCGTGTCGACCGGCCTGCGCGAGCTCGGCAATATCCTGTCAAACATGGGCATTTGAGTGGTCAGCTCTGCCACAAGTCATTGATAAGTAAGCCATTTTTCGGCCGGTAGGACGACCCTGAAAGGGTTTTCCGGTACAATACCGGCCAATGAACTCCCCAGTAAACCTTTTCGCGAGCGTCGCCAAGCGCTCCAGCCGCGGACCTGCCGCGCCCTTCCTCCCGATGACCCGCGCAGAAATGAACGCGCTCGGGTGGGATTCGTGCGACATCATCCTGATTACCGGCGACGCCTACATCGACCACCCGAGCTTCGGGATGGCGCTGGTGGGCCGCCTGCTGGAATCGCAGGGCTACCGCGTCGGCATCATCAGCCAGCCTGACTGGACTTCCGTCGAGCCCTTCCGCGCGCTCGGCAAGCCGAATTTGTACTGGGGCGTCACTGCCGGCAACATGGACTCGATGGTCAACCGTTATACGGCCGACCGCAAGATCCGTTCCGACGACGCCTATACCCCGAACGCCGAGCCCAATAAACGCCCGGACCGCGCGGTCACCGTCTACTGCCAGCGTGCGCGCGAAGCCTTCCCGGGCGTGCCGGTGATCGCCGGCAGCATCGAAGCCTCGCTGCGCCGCATCGCCCACTACGACTACTGGTCCGACAAGGTGCGCCGCTCGGTGCTGTTCGAATCAAAAGCCGACCTGCTCATCTTCGGCAATGCCGAGCGCGCGCTGGTGGACGTCACCCGCCGCCTCGCGGCCGGCGAAAACATCAAGGAGATCCGCGACCTGCGCGGCACCGCTTTCCTGGTGCCGCAGGGCTGGCTGCTGGATGACGAATGGAGCGTGCACAACTCGACCCGCGTCGACGTGCCGGGCCGCGTCGACGTGCACCCGAACCCATATGCGATGGCGCAAGAAGATACCAAGGCCTGCGCCACCGAGAACGCACAGCCGGAGCAGGTAGTCAAACCGGTCATCATCATGACGCGCGAAGAGCGTCAGGCCGCCGCCCGCGAAAAAGCGCGCAAGACCGTGGTGCGCCTGCCGAGCTTTGATACCGTGAGCGTCGATCCGGTGATGTATGCGCACGCTTCGCGCGTGTTCCACCTTGAATCGAACCCGGGCAATGCGCGCGCACTGGTGCAGGCACACGGCGACCGCGACGTCTGGCTCAATGCGCCGCCGCTGCCGCTCGCCATGGACGAGATGGACAATGTCTACGACCTGCCGTATGCGCGCGCCCCGCACCCGAGCTATGGCAAGGCCCACATCCCGGCCTGGGAAATGATCCGCTATTCGGTCAACATCATGCGCGGCTGCTTTGGTGGCTGCACCTTCTGCTCGATCACCGAGCACGAAGGCCGCATCATCCAGAGCCGCTCGGAGCCGTCGATCCTGCGCGAGATCGAACTGATTCGCGACACCACCAAGAACTTCGCCGGGACGATTACCGACCTCGGTGGCCCGACCGCGAACATGTACCGCCTGGCCTGCAAGGACAAGACGATCGAGGAATCCTGCCGCCGCCTGTCCTGCGTCTACCCGACCATCTGCAGCAACCTCGGCACCGACCACAGCAAATTGATCTCTTTGTACCGCAAGGCTCGCGCCATTCCCGGGATCAAGAAGATTCTGATCGGTTCCGGACTGCGCTACGACCTGGCGGTGCGCTCGCCCGAATACGTGAAAGAGCTGGTGACTCACCACGTGGGCGGCCTGCTGAAGATCGCGCCGGAGCACACCGAAGCCGGCACGCTCTCGAAGATGATGAAGCCGGGTATCGGCGCCTATGACGAGTTCAAGCGCCTGTTCGACAAGTATTCGCTCGAGGCGGGCAAGAAGCAGTACCTGATTCCCTACTTCATCGCGGCCCACCCCGGGTCGACCGACGAGGACATGCTGAACCTGGCGCTGTGGCTGAAGAAAAACAACTTCAAGCTCGACCAGGTGCAGACCTTCACGCCGACCCCGATGGCGATGGCGACCACCATGTACCACTCGCGCAAGAACCCGCTGGCGAAAGTCACCGAAGACTCGGAAGTCGTCGAGACGGCCAAGAGCGGCAAGACCCGCAAGCTGCACAAGGCTTTCCTGCGCTACTACGATCCGGAGAACTGGCCGATCATCCGCGAGGCCTTGCGCCGCATGGGTCGCGGCGACCTGATCGGCACCGGCGAGCGTCACCTGATTCCCCCAGCCGGGGCCGAGCCCGGGCCGGAATGGGACCGCAAGCGCATGGTGCCGGGCGGTACGCCGGTCGCCGAGCGCGAGGTCGGCAAGCGCGGGCCGGGCAATGCGCGCGGCGCGGGACGCGACAAGCCGCAGGCGCGGGTGGAGCGTGCGCCGGCTGCGGTCGTGGCCGCGTCGTCGAAGGTCAAGCCCTCGATCCTGGATACGATCAAGACCAAGCGGAAATAAACGCCGCGACACCGAAGACAAGAAAACCGGAGCTGGTCTCCGGTTTTTTTTCGCCTGCATTTTTGCAGGAAACGTGGACGGAAAACAAGCTGGTACGGGTTTGCGCGTGTACAAGGACGAGGCTGGCGCTGGCCAGCCTGCGCCAGCGTCAGAGTCCGGCGTTGGGCGTGGGCGCCCCGCGCCGCTCGCGCGCGATGTCCAGGTCCACGCTGGCCTGGCGGGTGCGCAGCGCGCGCGCATAGCGGTGGCGCGCGCGCAGGCGCGGGTTGGTCACCAGCCGGCCCAGGGTCTCGCCGATCACCATCACCACGCCCAGCAGCGGCAGCACCAGCATCAGGCCCACTACGCCTGCCAGCGCCCCGCCGGCGAAGATCATCAGGACCGTCACCAGAGGATGCACGCGCAGGCTGCGTCCCAGCGTCAGCGGCATGAACACGAAATCGTCGAGCAGGCGCGCCAGCACGAACACGCCGATCGCGCCATAGGCGATAAAGGGGTTGTTCGGCGCATCGGTCGACGCCACGATCACCACCAGCACGCAGCCGGCCACCGAGCCCACGAAAGGCACCCAGGCCAGCACCGCCGAGATCAGACCGAGCAGCAGGGGCGAGGACACGCCGATGGTCCACAGCCCCAGCGCCAGCACCGCCGTGTCGAGGAAGGTGAGCTTGATGAGGCCTTCGAAATAGCGGCGCGCGGTCTGGTCGACTTCGTGCAGCAGGTTCAGCGCGCGCTCGAAATAGGCGTTGGGCACCGCGCGGGCCAGGAATTTCTTGAAGCGCAGGCCGTCGCGCAGGAAGAAGAAAGTGAGGAAGGGCGCCAGCAGCAGCGAAGGAACCCAGCTTGCCACCGCCACCAGGATCTCACCCAGGTGTTGCGCGGCAAAGTTGTCGGTAAAGGTGCGGAAGGCCGTGTTGACGGTGGTGGTCAGGTGCATCTCGGCCAGCAGCGGGAACTTCTTTTCCAGCAGGGCCATGGTGTTGCGCACGAAGGCGACGCCGCCATCGAGGTACAGGCCGATGGTCTTTTCCCAGGAATCTTCTTCCGGCCCGCGGCTCCACGAGAAGGCCGCCGTCAGGGCCAGCGTGAAGAAGGAGAAGAACAGCAGGCACACCATCAGCGCGGCGGTGTTGCGGCTGAAACCGGCGCGCACCAGGCGCTGCATCGGACCTAGCAAGATGTAGTGCAGCACCGCGCCGAAGATGAAGGGCAGGGCCAGCCACAGCATCTGCTGCACCACCAGCAGCAGCACGCAGGTGGTCGCGATGATGCCGGTCCAGACGACCGGTCCGGCGCGCTCGCCCCCGTTCATAATGCTTCCAGCTGCGGACGCCCCGTGCCCATCCATTCGCGCAGTCGCAGGCCGATGTGGCGTGCCAGCGCCAGCGAGATCTTGTAGCCGATCACGGCGTCGGTTTCCAGCAGCCCGAGGAAGTCGTCACGGAAGAACACCGCCATCTCGCAGGGCTCCAGGGCGCGCGCCTGGGCATTGCGCGGCGAGTTGTCGAGCAGGGCGAGGTCGCCGAAGAAGCCGCCCGGATCAAGCTCGGCGACGACCTGGCTGGTGCCGGCGTGGGTCTTGTTGATGACCACCCTGCCGCTCATGAGCAGGTACAGGGCCTGGCCTTCCTCGCCTTCGTCGAACACGATTTCGTCGGTAAGGTAGCGGCGCTCGTGCAGCAGGCCGTCGACGATCTTCAGCTCCAGCGGCGTCAATGCCGAAAACAGCGCCGAGTTCTTGAGCCGGTGCAGGCGTGGCGACATCTTGGGCGGCTTGAGGAAACCGAAAATCACGTGTGCTCCATCATGGTGCGTTGATATGTTGGCGGATGATTATCTCCTAACGCCTGCTGCTCTGCATCAAAAAGCTGCTGCCCGGCAGTACAGCCCCAGGCCGGCCGTTGCGCTTTACGCATTTGTCCCGTTGTCGCGGCAATTGTGTGAACGGCCATATTAAAAACCGTGTAATATAATTCTCTACGGAAATATGTATTAATAATTTAGCACCTCTGCGGCATCGACGCTGCACAAGGAACGTCAGTGATCGACATCCCCTCATTCCTGCTGGCGCTCGGCATCGGCAATATCGCCTTTGCCGTGCTGATGGCCGGCTATACCCATGGCGGCAGGCCCAATCCCGGCCTGCGCCTGTGGATGTGGGCGCGCTTCGGCATCGGCGTGTGCCAGTTGCTGGGCTGGTCGCGGCCCTACCTGAGTGTACCTGCGCTGAACGGACTCGAGGGCGCGAGCTGGGTACTGGCGGTGTCGCTGGAAGTGGCGGCCTATTGCATCTTCTTCGGTTTCGAGCGCTGGCAGCGCGTGCTGGTGCCGGTCGCGGCGCTGGCGCTGGCGGTCGTTCTGGCCGCCGGGAGCGCCGGTGCGCCGGTGGCCTATCTCACCGCGCTGGTCGCCGCCATGGTCGCGCTGTTCGCGGCGGCGATGGCGTGGATCCTGCTGCGTCCGCGCCGCTACGGCGCCCCGCTGCTGCAGCGGATCATCGGCGTTAACGACGGCCTGTTCGCGGTGGCGGTGGCGCTGTGGGCAGCCACCGGTTTCGCGGGAGATGCACAGCATGGCCAGCGCGCGGCCCAGGAAGGCGCCTACCTGGCCGGCTACCTGCTCATGATCGTCAATGGTTTCGGTTTCCTGCTGCTGTGCAAGCAGAAGGATGATGCCGAGATGGCGCGCCTGGCGACCACGGACAGCCTCACCGGCCTGCCCAACCGCCATGCCTTCCTCGAGCGCGCGGAAAGCGCCCGGCTGGCCGCCCTGCGCATGCGCCAGCCGCTGGCGCTGGTGATGATCGACATCGACCACTTCAAGCAGATCAACGACCGCTTCGGCCACGCCACCGGCGACGAGGCGCTGGCCGTGTTTGCACGGGTGGCGCGCGGCGTGCTGCGTGGGCATGAAACCCTGGGGCGGCTCGGTGGCGAGGAATTCGCCGCGGTGTTGCCGGGGACGGATTTGTTCGGCGCGCGGCAGGCGGCGGAACGGTTGCGGCTGGCAGTGCGGGAGGCAACCGTGGTCACCAGCGGGGCGGCGTACACGATGACGGTAAGTATTGGCGTGGCGGTGCTCGATCCGAACGAGGCGCTGGGGGCGGCGCTGGCGCGGGCGGATCATGCGCTGTATGTGGCCAAGAGCGGGGGGCGGGATCGGGTGGAGGCGGGGATGCCGGAGAAGCGGTGTGCGTAGGGTGGGCGGCTTCTGCTCACGCGTTCAACAGTCGTATGAACGGCCGCAAAGCGCTGATTGGAAAGTAAAGGGCCGGAGCGGACGGGACTCGCCCACGGTCCGCGGGCCGCGGATTCCCGTGCAAACCGTGTGCTCCGCAGGGAGCACACTCTTGCGCGGAAAAGAAAAAAGGATCCCGAAGGATCCTTTTTTCTTGTAGCTGGCGGAGCGGACGGGACTCGCCCACGTCCCGCGGGCCGCGGATTCCCGTGCAAGGGAATCCCTTCGAGTCCCGAGCCGTGTGCTCCGCAGGGAGCACACTCTTGCGCGGAAAAGAAAAAAGGATCCCGAAGGATCCTTTTTTCTTGTAGCTGGCGGAGCGGACGGGACTCGAACCCGCGACCCCCGGCGTGACAGGCCGGTATTCTAACCAACTGAACTACCGCTCCGTTTAATCTGATCGGCACTTCGGTAACATCTGAATGAATCCTTGGTGGGCGCTGAGAGGCTCGAACTCCCGACCTAATCCGTGTAAGGGATCCGCTCTACCAACTGAGCTAAGCGCCCGTGACTCTTTCAGAGGTTTTCTGTCCGACGCTTGTCATTGCGTCCGAAGAGGCCCGAATTATAGAGGCTGCAATTCGGGGTGTGCAAGGGTTTTTCGAAAAAAATTCCAACCCCGGCAGATTGATCTTTTTACCGGCCCGCGATTTTTGTGTAAAGATCAGGCTTGCCCTTGCCTGGAGTGCCTGCCCATGACTGGTCCGCATCCGCTGCTGCACCGCCTGTTCGACGCCGCGATGAAGGCGGCCGACCCGTATCACCTGATCGCGGCGCACCTGCCGCCACCCCCCAAGGGCCGCACCGTAGTGCTGGGCGCGGGCAAGGCGGCGGCGCGCATGGCCGAGGCGGTCGAGCATCACTGGCAGGGCAAGCTCGAAGGCCTGGTGGTTACGCGCTACGGCCATGGCGCGCCGACCCGCCAGGTCGAGGTGATCGAAGCCGGCCACCCGGTGCCGGACGTGGCCGGCGAAGTTGCGGCGCAGCGCATGCTGGCGCTGGCCGAGGGGCTGGGGCCGGACGACCTGGTGCTGTGCCTGGTGTCCGGCGGCGGCTCGGCGCTGATGTCGCTGCCGGCGCCCGGCATCAGCTTCGAGGAGAAGCGCGCGCTCAACCAGGAATTGCTGCGCTGTGGCGCGCCGATCGGCGAAATGAATTGCGTGCGGCGCCATCTTTCCAGCATCAAGGGCGGGCGGCTGGCGCTGGCGTGCTATCCGGCGCGCGTGGTGACCTTGATCGTGTCGGACGTGCCGGGCGACGATCCGGCCGTGGTCGCTTCCGGGCCAACCGTGCCCGACGGCAGCAGCGGCGAAGCCGCCCTCGCCATCCTCAACAAATACGGCATTCCCGTTTCAAGCGCGGTGCGCGCCGTGCTGGCCGACCCGCAGGCCACGTGCCGCGCGGATGACCCGCGCCTGGCGCGCAACGAGACGCATGTCATCGTCACCGCCCAGCAAGCGCTCGATGCGGCGGCCGAGGCGGCGCGCGCGGCCGGCTACGTGCCCATGGTCCTGTCCTCGAGCATGGAAGGCGAGGCGCGCGACGTCGCGCTGGTGCACGCCAGCATTGCCCGCCAGGTCGTCGCGCACGGGCAGCCCCTGCGCGCGCCCTGCGTGATCCTGTCCGGCGGCGAAACCAGCGTCACCGTGCGCGGCCACGGTCGGGGCGGGCGCAATGCCGAGTTCCTGCTGGCGCTGGCGGTGGCGCTGGACGGCCTGCCCGGCGTGCATGCGCTGGCCGCGGACACCGACGGCATCGACGGCACCGAAGACAATGCCGGCGCCTGGCTGGCGCCCGGCACGCTGGCGCTGGCGCGCTCGAAGGGCATCGATGCGCGCGTGCGCCAGCTCGACAACGACGGCTACGGATTCTTCAGCGCGCTCGGCCAGCTGGTGGTCACCGGCCCGACCCGCACCAATGTCAATGACCTGCGCGCCATCGTTATCGAGACGGATGTGTTGTAACGGTGTTGAAAAAAGCTCAACCTGGTGCGAATTGCTTGCTTTAGCAAACATCCATCACTGACAATACCGGCTTTATCAAGTCGGCAAGCTGAAGACATCTCCAAGATGCGCGGCCGAGAGCGGGATATATCCGCTTGCGTCCCTGACGGGGCGTCGATCAGAAGAACGGGGACATCGGTTCTTTTATCAATCGTTAGGAAAAAATCCATGATTAAGATGTCCAAGATGCACAAGCGCGTCCTCGGCGCCCACGGCGCCGCGCTGGCCCTCGTTGCCGCTGCGATGCCGGTCCAGGCCCAGACGAACCAGGCTCCCGAGCTGCAGACCGTCACCGTGACGGCGCAGCGCCGCACTGAAAACATCCGCGAAGTTCCGGTGTCCGTCACCGCGCTCAAGGGCGAAAAGCTCGACGTGCTCGTCTCCGGCGGCGAAGACATCCGCCTGCTGGCGGGCAAGGTCCCGAGCCTGAACGTCGAATCCTCGAACGGCCGTACCTTCCCGCGCTTCTACATCCGCGGCTACGGCAATACCGACTTCAATACCTTCGCCTCGCAGCCGGTCTCGCTGGTGTACGACGACGTGGTGCAGGAAAACCCGATCCTGAAGGGCTTCCCGATCTTCGACCTGGCCAGCGTCGAAGTGCTGCGCGGCCCCCAGGGCACCCTGTTCGGCCGTAACACCCCGGCCGGCGTGGTCAAGTTCGAATCCGAGCGTCCGAAGCTGGGCAAGGTCGAGGGTTATTACAACCTGTCGGCTGCGAGCCACTACACGCTCAACGCCGACGGCGCCGTGAATGTGCCGCTGTCGGACAAGTGGGCCCTGCGCGTGTCGGCCACCGGCCAGCACCGCGACGACTACATCGACAATTTCGGCGACGTGGCAATGTCCCAGAAGCGTGGCCAGCTCGACGGCTACAACGAGAACGCCGAGCGCGTCCAGGTGCTGTACAGCCCGGACAGCAGTTTCAACGCCCTGTTCAACGCTCACCAGCGCAACACCAAGGGCAGCGCCCGCCTGTTCCGCGCCAACCTGATGCAAAAGGGCAGCAACAAGATCGCGCCCGGCTACGAGCTCGACAAGATCGTCACCAATGCCGAGAACTTCCAGCGCCTGAACTCCAACGGTGCCAACCTGCGCCTGTCCTGGGACCTGGAAGACTTCCGCGTCTTCTCGATCACCGGCTACGAGCACGTCAGCGACTACTTCAGCCGCGGCGACATCGACGGCGGCACCCCGACCGGTCCTGGCTTCATCCCGTTCCAGGTCCAGACCGGCGGCTACATCACCGACCTCGACCAGTACAGCCAGGAATTCCGCGTCGAATCGAAGAACACCGGCCCGCTGAACTGGCAGGCCGGCGTGTACTTCTTCGACGAAGATGCGACTGGCGGCAGCGACAACTTCAACGACGCCGGCGCGCGCACCTCGCGTCTGGTCAGCAACCAGACCAACGAAGCCTGGGCTGCGTTCGCTTCGGTGAACTACGCGATCAGCCCGGCCTTTACCCTTCGCGGCGGCCTGCGCTACACCCGGGACGAGAAGCAGTTCCGCACCATCACCGCGCAGAACGTCGTGCAGATCGGCCCGGGCTCGGTTGCTACCGACCAGGACAAGATCAACTGGGACCTGTCGGCCACCTACAAGCTGAACAACGACGTCAACGTGTATGGCCGCGTCGCCACCGGCTTCCGCGCGCCGAGTATCGCGGCCGCGTCGGCATCGGTGCCGATCACCGTCGCCGATTCGGAAACCATCACCTCGGTGGAACTGGGCGTGAAGGCCGACCTGTTCGAGCGCCGCGCGCGCACCTCGTTCTCGATCTATGACTACACCGTCAAGGACCAGCAGCTGACCGTGGTCGGCGGCAATTCGAACGTCAACCGCCTGATCAATGCCGACAAGACCAAGGGCAAGGGCGCGGAGTTCGACTTCGAAGCGGCCCTCACTACCGCCCTGCGCGTGAGCGCCGGCGCGAGCTACAACTACACGCAGATCCGCGACGCCAGCCTGTCGGTGAACCGCTGCGCGCAATGCACCGTGCTCGATCCGGTCAATGCGGCCGGCCGCGTCGTCATCGACGGCAATGCACTGCCGCAGGCGCCGCGCTGGTCCGTGAACGCGACGGCCCGCTACGGCATCCCGTTCCGTGACGGCGAACTGTACTTCTTCACCGACTGGTCCTACCGCAGCAAGATCAACTTCTTCCTGTACGAGTCGACCGAGTTCACCGGCGCGCCGCTGACCGAAGGCGGGCTGCGCCTGGGCTATATCTTTGGTGGCGGCAAGTACGAAGTGGCAGCCTTTGGCCGCAACGTGCTCGACCAGCGCCGTGTCACCGGCGGGATCGACTTCAACAACCTGACCGGCTTTACCAATGAGCCGCGCCAGTGGGGCATGCAGTTCAAAGGTAATTTTTGATAGTTTGCCTGTAGTTCGCCTGTATTGACAAAAAAGGCCGCGCAATGCGCGGCCTTTTTCTATGGGCAACACCTTTTTTAGAGTGTCAACACAACTGTGATAAACCTTATTCGACGATTTCAACGTTTCGCCGAAGAAAAAATGTTTCTGCAGTGCCAGATCTGCCAAGTGTTGTTAATACGCTGAAATTGTATCGAATTGTCACGCACTATCTCTTCCTTTCGCGATACGCTCGTTTTCGCCGCACTCAGACGGCACCGGATACGCCGCAAGGCACCGGTTACACAACGACACAGGCGAGGCTCATTTCGCTTGACGGAAAACTATACAAAAAGGAAGAAACATGAAGCAATCGCATTCGATTCATCCTGCAATGTTGAAGATGTGTGCTGCAATCTCGCTCGCTTTCGTCGCCGCTACGGCTGGCGCGGCCGAGCAGAAGTTCATTCTGGAGACCGACCGTATCATCGTGAAGTACAAGGACGCCGTGCCGGATGGCAAGGGCGTCGCCAAGAAGGCCGCCCTCGGCGCCGACCGCAAGGCCAAGCTCGACCGCGCCGGCCAGCAGTTCGGCATGCTGGTCAGCGAAAGCCACGGCATCGCCACCGGCGCCCACGTGTTCAAGCTCAACGGCCGCAAGGCACTGAAGGAAGTGGAACAGCTGGCTGCCGAAATGATGGCGCGCGACCCTTCCATCGAATACGCCGAGCCGGACCGCATCATGACCCACATGGCGACGGCGAACGACCCAATGTATGCCCAGCAGTGGCACTACACCGACACCACCGGCGGCCTGCGCCTGCCGACCGCCTGGGACATGTCCACCGGCACCGGCGTCATCGTGGCCGTGATCGATACCGGCTCCCGTCCGCACGCCGACCTGAGCGGCCAGCAGCTGGCCGGCTATGACTTCATCAGCACCGCTGCGGTCGGCAACGACGGCAACGGCCGCGACAGCGATCCAACCGACCCGGGCGACTGGGTCGCTGCAGGCGAATGCGGCACCGGCTCGCCGGCCTCGAACTCGAGCTGGCACGGCACCCACGTGGCCGGCACCGTCGCCGCCAAGACCAACAACAGCCTGGGCGTGGCCGGCGTGGCGTACAACGCCAAGATCGTGCCGGTGCGCGTGCTCGGCAAGTGCGGCGGCTACACCTCCGACATTGCCGATGCGATCACCTGGTCGTCGGGCGGCACGGTGTCGGGTGTCCCGGCCATCGCCACCAAGGCCAAGGTCCTGAACATGTCGCTGGGTGGTACCGGCGCCTGCGACGCCACCACCCAGACCGCCATCAACGGCGCCCGCTCGCGCGGTTCGGTCGTGGTGGTCGCAGCTGGTAACGACAACATGAACGTCAGCAATGCCAGCCCGGCAAACTGCTCCGGCGTCATCGCCGTGGCGGCAACCGGCAAGACCGGCGGCCGTGCGTCGTACTCGAACTACGGCACCCTGGTCGACGTCGCAGCCCCAGGCGGCGACGGCAGCTTCAGCGTGATCTCGACCCTGAACACGGGCACCAGCTCGCCAGGATCGGACAACTACGCGGGCTACCAGGGCACCTCGATGGCGACCCCGCACGTTGCCGGCGTGGCTGCGCTGATGTTCGCCGCCAAGTCGACCCTGACCGTGGACGAAGTCGAAAGCATGCTCAAGTCGAGCGCGCGCGCCTTCCCGGCAACCTGCTCGGGCTGCGGCACCGGCATCGTGGACGCGACCGCGGCCGTGAATGCTGCGCTGGGCACGACCCCGCCTCCAGGCCCGACCATCACTGAAGTCGAGTCGAACAACACGACCGGCACCGCCAGCATGATCACGACCTCGGGCACCACCGTGAACGGCACCATGGCAAGCTCGACCGACACCGATTACTACCGTGTCGACCTGCCAGCCGGCAAGACGCTGAGCTCGGTCCTGACCCCAGGCCTGAGCACCGCCGACTACGACCTGTTCGTGTACAACAGCGCAGGCACCTTGCTGGGCAAGAGCGAAAACGGCGCCGGCGCCGTCGACAGCTACAGCTCGGCCAACACCGGCAGCACTACCGCCACCCGCTACGTCCGCGTGGTGTACTACAGCGGCGGCACCGGTTCCACCAACGGCAAGTACACGCTGAAGATGACCTGGTAATGCTTCGATAAGGGCGAAGCGGCGCGGCTCCCTGCGCCGCCTTTATCCGGGAACGCGCGGCTTGCCGCGCGTTTCTTTTTGTCGCTTGATCCGGAACGGACTCACCTGCAATGTGAGTCCGATTGTCATGTTGGCCCGCCGACCTGATCTGGATTATGCGGAAAGAATAAGGTGGAAAAACGAATGAAAAAATTCTTACATTTGTTTACTCGTTGAAAATTGTGCTACATAATTGACTCAAGTCAGCGGCGTGTTCCCACCGCTTCGCGCCGCCCCCGCTTGCCGGTGATGCATGCATGGTCTTCGTGAAGACCGCGATTCGTCCCCCTGTTTTCGTCGTCTTGTTCAGAGTTTCCTAAACCGAAGTACGTCTGGAATTTTCTTTCAAAAGGAGGAAAAGGTCGTATAGGTCACACCAGGAATTTCACCACATGGCGTCGTATAACAATGGGGGTAACAAATGCATATCGCCACAAGCTTACGTGTTCTTCTGCTGGCAGCGGCAACCGGTGCGACCGGTGCAGCGCACGCAGCGCAGCCACCGCAGCCAACTTGCATCACGACGGAAGCAGAACCGAACAACACCATCACGCAGGCCAACCTGACCCTCTGCTCGGGCAGGGCGGTCAGTGGCGCGATCAGCTCCTCCACCGACTATGACTGGTACCGGGTGGACGTGCCGAACACGGGCACCATGTCGCTCACTCTTTCCCACGCCGCGGGAATCGACCTCGACTGGTATCTCACCAACGCGGCGGGCACCGATGTCGCATCCGGCGCCAGCCTGGGCAATCCGGAAAGCGGCAGCTACAACGCGACCACGGCCGGGACCTACTACGTGCGCGTGAGAAGCAATGCCGGGACGGGCAGCTACAGCCTGAGCGTGACCTTGCCAGGCAGCGCCGCAACGGCCTGTACCTTCCCCAGGAAAGTCAACCTCGGTAAAACCGGCAATGCCACGCCGAAGGCCACCGCCACGACCGGCGGCGCAGTCCTGATGGGCGGCGGGCTGGATGTGGACGAGGCGTTCAAGTGGATGATCGCGCGTTCCGGCGGCGGCGACTTCGTGATCCTGCGTTCGAGCGGGACGAATGCCTACAATGACTGGATTTACGCCATGGGCGGCATCAATTCGGTGCAGACCCTGCTCATCGCCAGTACGACCGATGCCAATGATGCCTGCGTGGTCTCGACCATCCGCAACGCGGCCGCGGTCTTCCTGGCGGGCGGAGACCAGGCCAACTACATCAACTACTTCAAGGGCCAGGGCGTCGGCAACGCACTGAATTACCTGATCAATACCAAGGGCGCGCCTGTCGGCGGCACCAGTGCCGGGATGGCAGTCATGGGGCAGTACTATCACCCGGGCGGCGCCGCAGACAATACCAGCGTGCTGGCGAATCCAACCGCGATTGCAGTCGGTAATAACTTTATCGCCAATCCGGTGCTCGCCAACCTGGTGACCGATCAGCATTTCACGCAGCGTACCCGGCAACCCCGGCTGGTCAGCTTCATGGCCAGCAGCATCTATAAATTTGGTGTGGGATGGGCAAGCATGAAAGGCGTTGGGGCCGATGAAAATACCGCGGTCGTGGTCGACACCAGCGGCGCCGGGCAAGTCTACGGCAGTGGCAATGCCTTCTTCGTCAGGGGCACCGACAGCCCCGAGGTGCTGCAGCCGGCGACCCCCTTGACCTGGTACCGGGCTGCGCAGGCATTGCGTGTCTATAAGGTGCCGGGCACGGCTACCGGCACCAACACCTTCAACGTGATCAACTGGACCGGGACGGGAGGAACGACGGGGTACTGGAGTTCCAATAACGGTAACTGGCTCATGAACTGAGCGCTGAAAGGACCATGACAATGAAATATCAACCATGTTTGCTCTTGATTGCCGCTGCGCTGAGTGGCGCCGCATTTGCCGCCGAGCCCGTCAATCATGTCTACACGCCGGCTGCCGGCGTCCATGAGATGAAGCTGTTTCACGCTTGCCACGACGATGAAGATGTGCAGAAGCGCCAGCGCATCAACGTGGTCATGAGCGGGCTGGCATCGACCGATGTCGAACTGGTGGCCAGGAAGATAGAGCCCGGCAAGCCGTCCACAGAAATGATCATGTTCCGGGTCAAGGGCAAGGACGCCAGTATCAAGAGCCTGTTCCGCAGCAACGATGGTCCGCATTGCCAGCAGGGAGTGCATAGCTTGCAGTTCACCGACAGGACCGTCCATTCCGCCAGCCAGCTGGGAGTGAATCGCTGAGCTGAGCGGCGCTGACGGCAGCAGACAAGGCCTTGCACCCAAGCGTGCAAGGCCTTGTCTTGCATGAAATCCACTTTCAGCTGATACTGTATGCAATTACAGTAGTCGACCCCGCCCCGGGGCGGCCTCGCCCCCGTGAACGCTCCGCTCCGTAAAATCATCCACTGCGATTGCGACTGTTTCTATGCCTCGGTCGAGATGCGCGACGACCCGTCGCTGCGCGGGCGTCCGCTCGCGGTCGGCGGCCGTCCCGACCAGCGCGGGGTGGTCGCCACCTGCAACTACGAGGCGCGGCGTTTCGGCATCCATTCGGCGATGGCCACGGCCCAGGCAATGAAGCTGTGTCCGGGCTTGCTGGTAATTCCGCCGGCGATGGACAAATACCGCCTCGCCTCTACCCAGATCATGGACATCTACCGCGACTACACCGAGATCGTGGAACCGCTGTCGCTCGACGAAGCCTACCTGGACGTGAGCAACGCGACGCACTGCAAGGGCAGCGCCACCCTGATCGCACAGGAGATCCGGCAGCGCATCTTCAAGACCGTCGGCATCACGGCCTCGGCCGGCGTGGCGCCGAACAAGTTCGTGGCCAAGATCGCCAGCGACTGGAACAAGCCGGACGGCTTGTTTTTGGTGCGCCCGGACGAGGTGGATGCCTTTGTCGCGGCCCTGCCGGTGAAGAAGCTGCATGGGGTGGGCAAGGTCACGGCCGACAAGATGCACCGGCTCGGCCTGCAGACCTGCGCCGAGATGCGCGGCTGGAGCATGGAGCGCTTGCAGGAGCATTTCGGCAGCTTCGGCGCCCGCCTGTACGACCTGTGCCGCGGCATCGACGTGCGCGAAGTGAATACCTCGCGCGAGCGCAAATCGATCAGCACCGAGGAAACCTATACGCCCGACGTCCCCGACCTGGCCGCCTGCCTGAAGCTGCTGCCGGAATTGCACGAACACCTGCTGGGCCGGATCAAGCGCAACAAGGCGGAAAAATTCATTAACAAACTGTTCGTGAAGATCAAGTTTTCGGACTTCCAGCAGACGACGGTCGAGTGTGTTGGCTATGCGCCACATATCCCGACCTATGCGCGCCTGATGGAAACCGGTTGGGCCCGCGCCAGCCGTCCGGTGCGCCTGCTGGGCGTCGGCGTACGCCTGGGCGACACCGAGACGGTCGAGCAACTGCGGCTGTTCGATGACGCTGCCCCAGACGCCATCGCCAGCATTGTTGATGACTCGTCAACAGAATAATTCTCGTACTCGCTGCCGGCAACGGCAGCGTAAAATGTCGTTCCCTTGAAATACTGAAACAATCGGATAACAGCTATGTGGTTCAAGAATCTCCAGATTTATCGCCTGCCCGCTCCGTGGGCATTCACCCCAGAACAGATGGAAGAAGCGCTTCAGTCGCAGGCGTTTTCTCCTGCGAGCAGCAACGAATTGCTGCGCCAGGGCTGGGATTCGCCGCGCGCCAACGGCAAGCTGGTCCACGTCGTCAACAAGCAGATGCTGATGATGCTCGGTACCGAGAAGAAGCTGCTGCCGTCGTCGGTGATCAACCAGGTCGCCAAGGCCAAGGCCGCCGAGATGGAAGAGCAGCAGGGCTTCCCGCCGGGTAAGAAGGCAATGAAGGAACTGAAGGAGCGCGTCGCCGACGAGCTGCTGCCGCGCGCCTTCTCGATCCGCAGCAACGTCTGGGTCTGGATCGACCCGGTCAACGGCTGGCTGGTGGTCGATGCCGCCAGCCCGTCGAAGGCGGACGACGTCATCAAACTGCTGCTCAAGGCCGTCGACCGCATGCCCCTTGAATCGCTGCGCGTGCAGCGTTCGCCGGTGGCCGTGATGACCGGCTGGCTGGAAGCGGACGAAGCGCCGTATGGCTTCACGATCGACCAGGACACCGAACTGCGCGCCACCGGCGAAAGCCGCGCGGCCGTGCGCTACGTGAAGCACACGCTGGAACCGGACGACATCCGCCGCCACATCGCCGCCGGCAAGCAGTGCACCCGCCTGGCCATGACCTGGACCGACCGCATCAGCTTCGTGCTGACCGAATCGATGGCGATCAAGGGCATCAAGCCGCTGGACGTCATCAAGGAAGGCGAAGCCGCGACCTATAGCGATGACGAGCGGTTCGATAACGACATCATGCTGATGACCGGTGAATTGGCCAAGCTGATGGCGGATGTGGTTGAGGCGCTGGGTGGGGAAGCCAAGGCCTAATCGATTCACGGCGCCTGTGCGATAGCTCAGGCGTCAGCTATCACCGCGTGGGCAGGGAACCTGCCCACGCTACGGTTTGACGCACCGTCTTCACTGCCCACTGCGCTACAACTGCTGAAACACTCCCACCGCGCGGTTCTTGGTCACGTTATCCCACGGGAAAACCTGGCCATTCATCGCCACATACACGCCGGCCGGCAAAGTTTGCGCCACGCCGCAGGCCAGGCCCAGGTTGAACAGCGCATCCGAATTCGCGATCTCGTAGGGAATCATGGCGCCGGTCAGCACGATGGTCTGGCCGAGGCCGGCAGCGCCGAGCACGGCGGCGGTTTCGCGCATGGTGTCGGTGCCGTGGATGATGACGATGGCTTTCTCGGGCGCCGCCTGGCAGGCGGCCAGCACGCGCTGGCGGTCCGGGTCCTGCATGTCGAGCGAATCGAGCAGCGGCAGTACGTCGAGCGCGACCGGAATCGTCATCCGCGAGCGGGCAATCACCGCCGGCAAATGGCTTTCGGAGAAGCCGAGCACGCCATTGAGTTCGTTATAGTGTTTGTCGAAAGTGCCGCCGGTGGCGATGATGCGCAAGGTCATGTTGATTTGTCCACGTGCTGAAAAAAGGTGGGTAATGATAGCCGCAAACCGGTGTGTATCTGTATGTGACTGCGCTAGAATCGGTCGGATCGGTTGAGTAAACTAAACATCCTCTTTCCCCATTTCACTTGATCCCATGAAAGCCGTCGCACCGGGCACCGTCATCTTCCACCGCCATCGTGGCTATGGCGTGATCACCCACGTCAACCTGCTGACCGGCTGGATTTCGGCCCGTTTTGGCAGCGAAGCGCGCGCCCTCGACCTGAACCTGTCGAGCGACGAAGTGCAGCACGCCGACGGTGAGCCGATCCTGTTCCGCCGCGCCCCGCCGGACCGCATGCCGCATGCGCGCCTGATGGAGGTGGTGCGCGCGCTGCACAATGCGGGCTACCAGAAGCTTTACCTGTATTCCTGGCCCAAGCCTTCGGGCCTGCACTGGCGCTGGCACTTGTTTACCGGCCCGCGCAACTGGATGCAGCGCACCTGGCGCGAAGGCTGGTACGGCTCGGGCGCGGAGTACAACAACAATCCGGTGATGGGTTGGGGCGATCTGCCGGGCGCGACCACGGATGAATTGATCCACGCGCTGGCGAAATTCGATCCGCAGGGACTGGCGCAGGCGCTGGGCCGCGACGAGGATCACACGGCCTGGTTCGCGCAGGTCTGCGAGGTGCTGCTGCCGGGATACATGTACAGCCTGAACATGGAGCGGCCCGCGGGCGGCGGATTGGTCGAGGCGCCGCCGGTGCCGGTGGTGCCGGTGCGCGCGGGCCTGCAGCCGTACGCGGGGCCGGCGATCGGCTGGCCGCCGGGCTGGGCGGGGCTGTGGACGGGCAGGCATGTGATGCCGGAGCCGAAGCTGAGTTTTACGGGGGAACCGGAGTTCCGCTAAAGCGGCTCGCTGCGCTCGGTTGCGCTTGTGGCTGTTCGCAAAAATTAGGCTCCGGCCTTCGCCGGAGCGACGTGTGCTAAAGCTAACAGTGCTTGATAGGTGCTGTTGGCTTACACCACTACCCAAAAACCGTCCTTTCCGCGAAGGCGGGAATCCACGTTCGCAGCCCACCCCACCGCATCCTTTCACCGCTTCCCCAGCGCCTCCGGATTCAAAATATTATCAGGCGCCCCCGCCGCAAACCGCACGACATTCTTGAATGCCGTCTGGAAATAAATCTCGTAGCTATCCTGCTCCACATACCCCAAATGCGGCGTGGCCAGCACCGTCGGGATGCGCAAAACCGGCGAATCCGCCCGCAGCGGTTCGCTGGCAAACACGTCCAGCGCCGCGCTGCCCGGCCTGCCCGACCGCAAGCTTTGCTCCAGCGCCCCTTCCTCGACCAGTTCCGCCCGGCTGGTATTCACGAACAAGGCGTCCGGCTTCATGCGCGCCAGGTCTTCCGGCCTGACGATCCCGCGGGTCGCCTCGCTCAGCCGCAGGTGCAGGGTCAACACGTCGGCCTGCGCAAACAAGGCTTCGCGCGATGCCGCCGCCTCGAAACCATCAAGCACGGCTGCCTGTCGGCTGGATTCGCTGCCCCAGACCAGCACCCGCATCCCGAAGGCCCGCGCATAGCCGGCCACGAGCTGTCCAATCTTGCCATAGCCCCAGATCGCCAGCGTCCGCCCGCGTAGCGAACGACCCAGGCCGTTGAGCACCGGGTTGGTCGAGGCGGTCTGCCACAGGCCGTCCTTGAGGTTGTTTGCGTAGGGCACGATCTTGCGGCTGGCGGCCATGATCAGCGCCCAGGTCAGCTCGGATGGCGCTACCGGCGAGCCGATCCCCTCCGCAATCGCAATGCCGTGCTCGGTCGCAGCGGCCACGTCGATATGCCCGCTGACCTTGCCGGTCTGCGAGATCAGTTTCAGATTCGGCAGCCTTGCCAGCAGAGCAGCAGGGAAGGCGGTGCGCTCGCGGATCAGCACCAGCGCATCATAGGGCGCCAGCCGGATCGCCAGTTGACCGAGCCCGCGGGTAGGGTGGGTAATCACTTTGACCTCATGCCCGTCGAGCAGGCGGAAGCAGGACAAACCGCGTACGGCGTCCTGGTAGTCGTCGAGGACAGCTATTTTCATTCGTGTTTCTTCTCGTTAAGGTTATGCGCGTAGCGAAATAACAGGTTATAAAAAGATGCTGAATAGCCTACTACATTAGTCGGGAATTATCTGCTACTTTTTTGTAGTAGCTGAGCACGAATCGCCGTTTTAGGGGTGTACAATCGGCCAATTAATTGAGGGTCTGACATGCTCGTGTCGGCCCAGCAGTACAGTTCCCGGCGTCCCTTAGAGGGCGTCGACACGACCGCCGTAAACGCCGCGCTCCGCTGGAGCGAGCTGCCGCGAAGGCACGGCCAGACGGGCGCACCGAGCGTGCCGGGACAGAGAGTATTCTTAATTGGCATTGGAGGTATCTATGAACCAGCCCGTGATGGGCGGCGTCGCCGCTTTGAACGTTCCAGCTTACATCAAGCACCAGCAGCTTATCAATTGGGTGGCCGACATTGCCGCCCTGACCAAGCCTGACAGCATCTACTGGTGCGACGGTTCCGAAGAAGAGTACGACCGCCTGTGCGCGCAGATGGTCGACGCCGGCACCATGAAAAAGCTGAACCCGGCAAAGCGCCCGAACTCCTATCTGGCCTGGTCCGATCCGTCGGACGTCGCCCGCGTCGAAGACCGCACCTATATCTGCGCCGAAACCAAAGAGCAGGCCGGCCCGACTAATAACTGGATGGACCCGGCCGAGATGCGCCGCACCCTGAACGGCCTGTTCGACGGCTGCATGGCCGGCCGCACGCTGTATGTGGTGCCGTTCTCGATGGGCCCGCTGGGTTCCCCAATCGCCCATATCGGCGTCGAGTTGTCCGATTCGCCTTATGTCGCCGTCAACATGCGCATCATGACGCGCATGGGCCGTGCCGTGTACGACGTGCTGGGCCTTGAGGGCGAATTCGTGCCCTGCGTGCACACCGTCGGCATGCCGCTGTCGGCCGGCCAGCAAGACGTGCCATGGCCGTGCAATGCCACCAAATACATCGTCCACTATCCGGAAACCCGCGAGATCTGGTCCTTCGGCTCGGGCTACGGCGGCAACGCGCTGCTGGGCAAGAAGTGCTTCGCGCTGCGCATCGCCTCGAACATGGGCTACCAGGAAGCGCAAGCGGGCGGCACCGGCTGGCTGGCCGAGCACATGCTGATCCTGGGCGTCGAGTCGCCAAAAGGAGACAAGAAATACGTCGCGGCTGCCTTCCCTTCGGCCTGCGGCAAGACCAATTTCGCCATGCTGATCCCGCCAACCGCGTTTGACGGCTGGAAGGTCACGACCATCGGCGACGACATCGCCTGGATCAAGCCGGGCCCGGACGGCCAGCTGGTCGCGATCAACCCGGAAGCCGGCTATTTCGGCGTGGCCCCGGGCACCAACGACAAGACCAACCCGAACTGCATGGCCTCGCTGCGCGAGAACGTCATTTTCACCAATGTGGCGCTGACCGATGATGGCGACGTGTGGTGGGAAGGCATGACCAAGGAGGCGCCAGCGCACCTGATCGACTGGCAGGGCAAGGACTGGACCCCGGCCCTTGGTACCAAGGCCGCCCACCCGAACGCGCGCTTCACCGTCGCCGCCACCCAGAACCCGGTCATCGACCCGGCCTGGGACGACCCGGCCGGCGTGCCGATCTCGGCCTTCATTTTCGGCGGCCGCCGCTCGACCACGGTGCCGCTGGTGACCGAAGCGAATAACTGGGTCGAAGGCGTCTACATGGCCGCGACCATGGGCTCGGAAACCACCGCCGCCGCCGCCGGCCAGATGGGCATCGTGCGCCGCGACCCGTTTGCGATGCTGCCTTTCATCGGCTACAACATGAGCGACTACTTCCAGCACTGGCTGGACCTCGGCAAGAAAGTCCAAGCCAAGGGCGCCGCACCGAAGATCTTCTGCGTCAACTGGTTCCGCACCGACGACCAGGGCAGCTTCGTGTGGCCGGGCTACGGCGACAACATGCGCGTGCTGAAATGGATCCTCGACCGCGCCGACGACAGCGTCCCGGCCGGCAACGCCCACCTGTTCGGCAGCTCGCCATCGTACGGCGACCTGAACTGGAACGGCATCGACTTCACCGAACAGCAGTTCGAGCAGATCACTTCGATCGACAAGGATGCCTGGCGCGAAGAACTGAAGCTGCACAGCGAGCTGTTCGACAAGCTGGCTTACCGCCTGCCGCAGGAGCTGGTGGAAACCAAGGCCAAACTGGAACAGCAGCTCAACGCATAAGCCCGGCCACGCCGAAAGCTTGAAAAAACAGGGGCGGTGCCGCAGGCGCCGCCCCTGTTTTCATTGAGCCTGTTCAATCATTCCTGCAGTCGTTTTCTCGCGCTTAAACTGGCGCTCCCTGACTCGGCGAACCAGACCAAAACACCGCCTCAGTTCCACCCCATCAGGCAGGGCGGTATCAGCAGCAACAAGGCCATCACCAGATAAATCAGCTGCAGCGGGATCATCCACTTGGCCCAGGTCAGCCAGGGTATGCGCGCCAGCGCCAGCACGCCGACCGTGATGCCGGACGTTGGAATCATCGGCGTGGACAGTTCGCCGAGCTGGAAGGCCAGGACCGCGGTCTGGCGCGTCACGCCCACCAGGTCGGCCAGCGGCGCCATGATCGGCATCGTCAGCGCGGCCTGGCCACTGCCGGAGTGGATGAAGAAGTTGATCACCGACTGGATCAGGTACATCTTCTGGGCTGCGAACACCGGATGGCTGGACTGCACCAGCGGCATCAGGGCGTGCAGCATGGTGTCGATGATGTGGGCGTCGCGCGCGATCACCATGGTGGCGCGTGCGATCGCGATCACCAGCGCGGTCGGCGCCAGGTCCTTCACGCCCTGCATGAAGGATGCCACCCAGCCGTCGGCGCCGAGGCGCCCGACCAGGCCGACCACGATCGCCATGGCCAGGAACAGGGCTGCGATCTCGTCGATGAACCAGTTGTACTTCACCACCCCGACCACCATCGCGCCCAGCGTCAGCGCGAAGATGGCCAGCACCGCGGAATGACGGCCGCTCATGCGATCGTCCACGCGCTCATGCGCCACTGCCGCCGGCTGCTCCAGGCGCTTGGCCTGGTCCAGCACGAAGGTCGGGCTGAGCGACGGGTTCTGCTTGACCCGCGCGGCGTACCACATCAGGAAGGCGACCGTCACAAACGTCGCCACCGCCCACACCACCAGCCGGTAGCCCATCCCCGAAAACATCGGCACGCCGGCGATGCCCTGCGCGATGCCGACATTGAAGGGATTCAGGAAGGCGGCGCCGAAGCCGACCTGCGAGCCCAGGAAGGGAATCGACACGCCGGTCACGGTGTCGTAGCCCAGGGCCAGCGCCAGCGGCACGAAGATCAGGATGAAGGGAATCACCTCCTCGTTCATGCCGAAGGTGGCGCCGCCCAGCGAGAACAGGGTGACGAAAACAGGGATGACCAGCGCGCGCACCAGCGGCGAATGCTCGTGCGCGCGGGCGATCGAGCGGATCAGGGTGTCGATCGCCTCGGTGCGCTGCAGCACCGCGAAGGCGCCGCCGACGATCAGCACGAAACCGATGATCTGCGCGGCCTCCACGAAGCCCCTGATCGGCGCCTTCAGCAGCGCCACCAGGCCCTGCGGGGCGCTTGCCACGTAATGGAAGGACGCGGGGTCGACCAGTTGCCTGCCATCGACGAGGTGGGTGTCGTATTTGCCGCCAGGGACGAACCAGGTCGCCAGCGCGATCAGCGCGAGGATGGCGAACAGCAGCACGAAGGTGTTGGGCATTCGAAGGCGCATGCTTATTTACTCGCTTATTTACTCATTGGCTCAAGAGGGAACCGGAACGGAAGGGCGTGGCGCCCGCGATCTTGCAGACCTGCATGCCGCGCAGCAGGTGGCGGTGGGCGGTGCTGGCGAACAGCAGGCCGCTGGTGGAGGCGCGCAGGGTGGCGGTGGCGCCGCTGACCGGATTGACGATGTCGGCCACCGCTTCGCCGGCCAGCACGCGCTCGCCGAGCGCCTTCAGGAACACCAGCACGCCCGATTGCGGCGCATGCAGCGGCTCGACGCCCGCCAGCGGGGTCGCTTCGCACAGCGCCGAAGGCAGGTCGGATAGGGGGAGGTCGAGCATGCCCGCGCGCGCCAGGAACTGCAGCATCGCCTGCGCGTCCTGCTCGGCCAGGTCGTAGCGCACGTCCATCTCGCCCCGCAGTTCGACCGTCACTGCGGCGCAGGCCGGCGGCACCGGCGTCTCCGGCCCGAAGTGCTCGGCCAGTTCCCACCACAGGCGGCTGCAGGCTTCGTCGAAAGGCGCGCCGCCCGAGGCGTCCGAGAGCAGCAGGGCGCGCGCGCCGAGCAGGGTGGCCAGCTGCGTGGCCTGCCCCGCCAGCGGCGTGCCCGCGTACACGTGCAGCAGGCCCTCGTTATCGCAGTGCAGGTCGAGCACGATGTCGGCATCGATCGCCATCGACAGCAGCGTCTTCTTCAGCAGCTCGGTGTGGTCCTGCGGCTCCCAGCGCGCCACGGCGGCGCGCGCCTCCGCGCGGATCAGGCAGACGTTGGCCGCCGCGTCGGGACCGAGGCGCCCGGCCAGCGCCTGCTTGAGCGCTGCCGCGACGTGCAGGAAGGCGCGGTTGAAGTTCACGCCGGTGCCGAGGTCGAAGCGGCCGAAGGGCGTGCCCTGCAGCACCTGCGACAGCCCGACCGGGTTCGCCGCCGGCACCAGCACGATCTCGCCGCGGATGCGGCCTTCGGCATCGAGCTTGTCCAGCGTGCGCCGCAAGAACTGGGCGACTAGCATGGCCGGCACTTCGTCCGCGTGCAGCGCGGCCTGGATATACGCCTTCTTGCCGCTGCCCGGACTACCGTAATGGCAGGTGCTGAGCTGGTAGCTGGCCAGGCCCGGTTCGGTGGCGATGGGGTGTGTCTGTATATGCATGTGCAATTCTCCACGCACCGGCACTCCAGCCTTGTCGGAGGCTCGGCGCGCATGTAGGTTTTTTTACACAGTTCGAATGAATGAAAGAATATTTTCAAATTCATGTTGAGTTTGCCACAGAACATGGATTACATTTGGAAAATATTTAGAAATTTGCATGTCATAAACAACAGCATTCAGACCACCTACAACGACGCCCCGATGAGTCCTTCCAGCCTGCGCACGACCTCACCCGACATCGGTTTCGCCGAGTCTTCGCTCGGCCAGTCGCTGCTGCGCATGCTGGCCGAGGGCTCGGCCTCGAACCGCAGCATCGCCGACTACCTGCTGCGCAACCAGGTGCGCGTGACCGCGCTCGGCATCGAGGAACTGGCCGAGGTGTGCGAGGTGTCGACCGCCACCATCAGCCGCTTCGCGCGCGACCTCGGCTTCAAGAATTATGCGGCGATGCGCGGCGCGGTGGCCGAGACCCTGCAGTTGATGCTGCAGCCGGTCGAGAAGCTGCGCAGCTCGATCGCCCGCCGGCCCGCGTCGCCGGCGCTCGAAAGCCTGGGCTATGCCGAGGCGGCCATCACCGCCACCAGCCGCGCACTGGACGGCGCCCAGCTCGACCGCATCGGCGCCGGGCTCACCAAGGCGCGCACGGTCTACGTGATGGGCTTCGGCCTGTCGACTTTCCTGGCCGGCGCGCTGGCCATGCACCTGCAGCCCTTCTGCCGCCACGTGGTCGAAGTGGCCGCCGCCGGCGGCACCGAGGTCGCGGCCAGCCAGCTCGCAACCGTCACCGACAAGGACGTGCTGGTGGTGATCTCGCTGCCGCGCTACACGCTTGCGGCGGTGTCCCTGACGCGCTTTGCGCGCGATAGCGGCGCCACGGTCGTGTCGATCACCGATTCTCCCGCCTCGCCGCTGGCCGAACTCGGGCACCACGTGCTGTATGCGCACAGCGCGCATCCGGTGCTGCCCAGCAGCGCGAGCGCCACGCTGGCCGTGATCGAAGCGCTGGCCGTGTCCCTGATGACCTCCAACAAGGCCAATGTCGCCAAGGCGGCCCGCCACACCGAGGCAATCGCCGCCTACCTTTACGGTGAACACCAGATTCGTACCGGCAGCACGCAGAAAAAAGAGGGCGGGGCAAAGCGCCGCATCGTGAAGCAGTCCTGAGTCATCAATAAGGAGCATTGCATGAGGAAGCACATGTCGATTACCTTGCGGCCGACCATCCTGGCGTCGAGTATCGTGGCCGCATTCGGCCTGATGGCGCCGCCCGCCTGGGCGCAGCAGACGGACGAGCAGAAGATGCACCGCGTGGAAGTCACCGGCTCATCGATCAAGCGCCTGGACAGCGAGGCGGCCCTGCCGATGGAGCTGATCACGCGCGAAGACATCGAGAAGATGGGCGTCACCACCGCCGCCGAACTGGTGCGCAACATCGCCGCCAACACGGCGCCGCTGACCGATGGCCCCAGCATCTCGGACGGCACCTCCGGCCAGCGCGGCCTGAACGGCGCCAACATGCGCGGAATCGGCGTCTCGTCCACGCTCATCCTGCTCAACGGCCGCCGCCTGGCCAACTTCGCATCCCCCGGCGACAATGCCGGCGTCGACCTGAACAACATCCCGGCCGGCGCGATCCAGCGCGTCGAGGTGCTCAAGGACGGCGCCTCGGCGATCTACGGCACCGACGCGATCGGCGGCGTGATCAATTTCATCACGCGCAAGGACTACACGGGCCTGGACGTCTCGGCATCGGTCGCCGGCACCCAGCACGGCGGCGCCGGCAAGCGCACCGCCAGCATCAGCGGCGGCATCGGCGACCTGGCGAACGACCGCTTCAACGTGTTCGGCGTACTCGACTTCCAGCAGCTCGACGCGCTGCGTTCGGGGCAGCGCAGTTTCATCGCCGAGCGTCCGCTGGCGACCACGCTGCCGGCCCAGATGTCGAGCAACACCTTCCCCGCCAACGTCGACATTTCGGGCGCGCAGCGTGCCGCCCTGATCGCCGCCGGCCTGATCCCGGCGGGCAGCACGGCCAGCCGGGTCAACCCGAGCGCCCCGAACTGCAACCCGCCCGCCACCGTCTACGCCCCGCTGGGGCCGGGCGGCAAGCTCGGTTGCAGCTACGACTACATGGAAGACACCGAGCTGTATCCGGACTCGCGCAAGATCGGCTTCATCGGCCGTGCGACCTTCCAGCTCGATACGGACAACCAGCTGTTCGCGGAACTGGTGCAGACCGAAGCGAAGTCGAAGTACGTGCTCTCGCCGAACCCGGTCCGCATCCGCAACCTGCCGGTCAGCATCCTGCCCGATGCCTACCGCCGCGCATTGACGGGCCCCGGCCTGCCGACCACCTTCAGCGGCATCCGCTACCGCATGAAGGAAGCCGGCAACCGCAGCAACGAGGTGACCAGCGAAGGCCAGCGCCTGGTGCTGGGCGCCACCGGACTGATTGGCGGCTGGGACTACGACCTGGCCTTCTCGCGCGCCGAGAACCGCGCCACCGACAAGTACGTCGATGGCTACGTCCTGTACGACAAGTTCGTCGCCGCCGTGCGCAACGGGACCGTCAATCCCTTCGCACCGTCCTCGCAGGCCGGACTCGACCTGATCAACGGCATCAAGGTCAACGACGAAGCGCGCAAGGCCAAGGGCATTTCGACCTCGATCGACGGCAAGATGTCGCGCGCGCTGGCCAAGCTGGCCGGCGGCGACCTGGCAATCGCGTTCGGCGGCGAACTGCGCCGCGAGCATCAGCTGTTCACGCCGTCCGAGCTGCTCAAGTCGAACAATATCGCGGGTGACCGCGACAGCACCGTGCCGGCCGGCGAGCTGCTCGAGGTCGAGACCGCGGACAACCGGCGCCGGGTGGCCTCGGTGTTCACCGAAGTGAACGCCCCGTTCACCAAGGAACTCGAGATGCAGTTCGCGCTGCGCCACGACCGGTACAGCGAAATCGGCGGCACCACCAATCCGAAGATTGGCCTGCGCTACCAGCCCAATGCGCTGGTGATGGTGCGCGCCTCGGCCGGCACGGGCTTTCGTGCGCCGTCGCTGTCGGACCTGAAGCGCCCGACCATCTTCGGCACCGCGGCCGGCTTCCTGACCGACCCGCAGTGCGTGGCGCAGGAAGGCAGCATCGACCTGTGCACCGACCAGTGGGGCGTCGAACGCCGCTCGAATCCCAACCTGAAGCCTGAGCGGTCGCGCCAGTTCACGCTCGGCACCGTGTTCGAGCTGGACAAGCGATCGAACTTCTCGATCGACTACTGGAACATTGGGAAGAAGGACGTGATCAGCACCCTGGGCGAGCAGGTCATCGTCGAGAACCCGGCCGCCTACAACGGCACCTACATCGAGCGCGACGAGGACGGCTTCATCTCCAACATCCTCCTGATGAAGGAAAACCAGGGCCGCTTGAAAACCTCGGGCATCGACCTCGCCGCCGAATGGAAAAGCGAGCGCGGGGCCTGGGGCCGCTTCGGCGTCGACCTGTCGGGCACGCGTATCCTGCGCTACGACCGCCAGTTCGGCCCGTCGGAACCCTTCCGCAGCAACCTGGGCGTATTCCTGAACGACCAGACCATCCAGAAGTGGCGCCACCGTATCAGCTTCGAGTGGGACAGCGGGCCGGTCAGCCTGGCACTGGCGAACCAGTTCTCGTCCAGCTACACCGACCAGAACACGACCTACGACCCGGCCACCGACGCGCTGCTGGAACCGAACAAGGTGAAGGCCTATTCGCTGTGGGACCTGACCGGCAGCTGGGCGATCAGCAAGAACCTCAAGCTGCGCGCCGGCATTCTGAACCTGCTCGACAAGGATCCGCCGTTCTCGAACCAGGCCTACTTCTTCCTGTCCGCCTACGATCCGAGCTACACCGACCCGCGCGGCCGCAGCGGCTACGTGAGCCTGAACTATTCGTTCAAGTGACGGGAGGCGTATGCTGAAGAGAGCAGTCCTGGCGCTGGCGCTGGCGCTTGCCGGCGCCAGCCTGGCCGCGGAGGCGCCGCAAGGCTCGCTGGTCATCATCGGCGGCGGCCTGCGTCCGGAGAATGCGGCGGTGTGGGAAAAAATCGTCGCGCTCTCCGGCGGCAAGGGCGCGCGCATCGCGGTGTTCGCCACCGCCGCCGGGAACCCGGCGCGCGAAGGCGGCAACGCCGTGGCCTTCCTGAACCGCCACGGCGCCCAGGCCTTCATGGTGCCACTGGCGCCGCTCCTGGCGGGCAAGGGGCCGGATGCGGCGCGCAAGGCGGCCGACGATCCGGCGCTGGCAGAGACGGTGCGCGGCGCCGGCGGCGCCTTCTTCACGGGCGGCGACCAGGCCCGCATTACCGGTACGCTGCGGCGGCTCGACGGCAGCAACAGCGCCGTGTTGGACGCGCTGTGGACGATGTACCGGCGCGGCGGGGTGATTGCCGGCACCAGCGCGGGCGCGGCCATCATGAGCAGCACCATGTTCCACGATCCGCCGCTGGACGTGGTCCCCGTCCTCAAGCACGGCGTGGTGGACGGCAAGGACATCGCGCCGGGCCTTGGCTTCATCGGCGACGATGTCTTCATCGACCAGCACCTGCTGGTGCGCGGACGCTTCGCGCGCATGCTGCCGGCGATGCTGGCCAAGGGCTACAAGCTGGGGCTGGGGATCGACGAGAACACCGCCGCCGTGGTCGGGCCCAACCGCGAGGTAGCGGTGATCGGCCATACCGGCGCGCTGGTGCTCGACCTGTTTGATGCCAGTAGCGACAAGGCGCAGCCGCTCTTCAACCTGTCCAACGCCCGCATCAGCTACGTGGACAATGGCGACCGCTTCAACCTGGCCAGCCGCAGCTACCTGCCGGGACCGGGCAAGGAGCCGGTCGACCGCAATATGCGCGAGTATCGCGAGGCGCTGTTCTACACCGACATCCTGGGGAACACCTCGGTGGTCAACCTGCTCGAGAAGCTGGTGGACAGCAACCTGCAGCGCGCCATCGGCCTGGCCTTCGAAGGGCCCACCAGCCGTGCGCCCGAGCGCGGGTTTGAATTCACGTTCACCCGGGTCCCGGACAGCAGGGAGTATGTGACCAACCGCGAGGATGCGTGGTCGATCTACCGGATCAGGATGGACGTGCGGCCGGTGCGGATGCGGCAGCCGTTGTATACGGTGGAGTAGGGGAGGGGCTGCTGGAGCGGCAGGGATGAAAAAAAGGGGCAGTGCCTTGCGGCGCTGCCCCCTGTTTTGCTTTCCACCACTGCCTGTTGATCCGTCGTTCCCGCGAAGGCGGGAACCCAATTCTGTGTGCGGACCGCCAAGGTGTGATGCAGGCGGAACGCGGAGACCTTGGATTCCCGCCTGCGCGGAATGACGGTTCCAAGGGTGGTGGCAGAATCAGACTGCGGTAGTCTTCAAGCCTTCAACAACGGCTTCAGATACTTGCCCGTCGCGCTGCCCTTGTTCTTCGCCACATCCTCCGGCGTGCCGCTTGCTACGATCAAACCGCCCCCGGCGCCGCCTTCCGGCCCCAGGTCGACCACCCAGTCCGCCGTCTTGATGACGTCCAGGTTGTGCTCGATGATGGCCAGCGTATTGCCCTGGTCGCGCAGGCGGTGGATGACCTTGAGCAGCAGGTCGATGTCGGCGAAGTGCAGGCCGGTGGTCGGCTCGTCCAGGATGTACAGGGTACGCCCGGTATCGCGCTTGGACAGTTCCAGCGACAGTTTCACGCGCTGCGCCTCGCCGCCCGACAGGGTGGTCGCGCTCTGGCCCAGCTTGATGTAGCCCAGGCCCACGTCCAGCAGGGTTTGCAGCTTGCGTGCAATCACCGGCACCGGCTTGAAGAACACGTGCGCGTCTTCGACCGTCATGTCCAGCACTTCGGTGATGCTCTTGCCCTTGTAGTGCACCTCGAGCGTCTCGCGGTTGTAGCGCTTGCCGTGGCAGACGTCGCAAGGGACGTATACGTCCGGCAGGAAGTGCATCTCGACCTTGATCACGCCGTCGCCCTGGCAGGCTTCGCAGCGGCCGCCCTTGACGTTGAACGAGAAGCGGCCCGCCGAATAGCCGCGTTCCTTGGCGGTCGGCACGGTCGCGAACAGGTCGCGGATCGGGGTGAACAGGCCGGTGTAGGTCGCCGGGTTCGAGCGCGGGGTGCGGCCGATCGGCGCCTGGTCGACCGAGATCACCTTGTCGAAGT
Organism: Telluria sp. ZB4P37; assembly: GCF_059685855.1. Taxonomy (NCBI): domain Bacteria; kingdom Pseudomonadati; phylum Pseudomonadota; class Betaproteobacteria; order Burkholderiales; family Oxalobacteraceae; genus Telluria; species Telluria sp. ZB4P37. The sequence goes on along the minus strand of NZ_JCASID010000017.1, from coordinate 65,767 downwards.
GCTCCAGGCCGTGGATCGACTCGTGCTCTGCCGGCTCGGTCTGCGAACCATACAGGTGGCGCGACAGCGCCGGGTAGAGCGTGTCGTTGATCAGGGTCGACTTGCCTGAACCCGAGACGCCGCTGATGCAGGTCATCAGGCCGACCGGCAAGGTGAGCGTCACGTTTTTCAGGTTGTTGCCCTTGGCGCCGGTGATCACCAGCTGGCGCGCCGGATCCATCTTGGTGCGCTTCTTCGGCACGGCGATCTTGCGGCGGCCGTCCAGGTACTGGGCGGTGATCGAGTGCTCGTTCTTCATGATCTGCTCGAGCGTACCCTCGGCGATGATCTGGCCGCCGTGCACGCCCGCGCCCGGACCCATGTCGACGATGTAGTCGGCGGTGCGGATCGCGTCTTCGTCGTGCTCCACCACCAGCACGCTGTTGCCGATGTCGCGCAGGTGCTTCAGGGTGCCGATCAGTCGGTCGTTGTCGCGCTGGTGCAGGCCGATCGACGGTTCATCGAGCACATACATCACGCCGGTCAGGCCCGAGCCGATCTGCGAGGCCAGGCGAATGCGCTGGGCTTCGCCGCCGGACAGGGTATCGGCGCTGCGGTCGAGCGACAGGTAATCGAGGCCGACGTTGTTCAGGAATTTCAGGCGCGCGATGATTTCCTTGATCACGCGCTCGGCGATCTCCTTCTTGGCGCCGACGAGTTCCAGCGTCTCGAAGAAGGCCAGCGTGTCGCGCAGCGGCTTGTCGGACACTTCGTAGATTGCGCGCTGCTGCGCACCCTGGCCGATCTTCACGAAACGCGCCTCGGTGCGCAGGCGCGCGCCTTCGCAGGACGGGCATTTCTTCTCGTTGATGAACTTGGCCAGTTCTTCCTTGACCGCCATCGAATCGGTCTCGCGGTAGCGGCGCTGCAGGTTGTTGACCACGCCTTCGAAGGTATGTTCGCGGATCACGGTGCGGCCACGCTCGTTGACGTAGCTGAACGGGATCGAGGTCTTGCCCGAACCGAACAGCACGGCATCCTGCGCGGTCGAGGGCAGGGTGTCGAAGGGCTTGTCGAGGTCGAAGTCGTAATGCGATGCCAGGTTCTGCAGCATCTGGTAGTAGAACTGGTTGCGGCGGTCCCAGCCCTTGACGGCGCCGGAGGCCAGCGACAGGTGCGGGAAGGCCACGATCCGCTTGGGGTCGAAGAATTCGATATGGCCCAGGCCGTCGCATTCCTGGCAGGCGCCCATCGGATTATTGAACGAGAACAGGCGCGGCTCCAGCTCCTGCAGCGAGTAGCCGCAGACATTACAGGCGAACTTGTTCGAGAAGACCGTTTCGGTCCCGGTATCCATCTCGTAGGCCACGGCGCGGCCGTCGGCCAGGCGCAGCGCGGTCTCGAAGCTCTCGGCCAGGCGCTGCTTGATTTCCGCATTCACTTTCACGCGGTCGATGACGACGTCGATGGTGTGCTTCTCGGTTTTCTTCAGCTTGGGCAGCTCGTCGATCTCGTAGATCTTGGCCGGATTGACGCCGCTGGCGACGCGGAAGCGCACGAAGCCCTGGGCCTGCATCGCCTGGAACAGGTCGGTGTGCTCGCCCTTGCGGTTGGCCACGGTCGGCGCCAGGATCATCAGCTTGGTCCCTTCCGGCATCGCCAACACGGCATCGACCATCTGCGAGACGGTCTGGGCCGCCAGCGGCTCTTGCGGGTGCTGCGGGCAGTAAGGCGTGCCGACGCGTGCGTACAGCAGGCGCAGGTAGTCGTGGATCTCGGTAACGGTGCCGACGGTCGAACGCGGATTGTGCGACGTCGCTTTCTGCTCGATCGAGATCGCCGGCGACAGGCCTTCGATCAGGTCGACGTCCGGCTTTTCCATCAGCTGCAGGAACTGGCGCGCGTAGGCAGACAGCGACTCGACGTAGCGGCGCTGGCCTTCGGCGTACAAGGTGTCGAAGGCGAGCGAAGACTTGCCCGAACCGGACAGACCGGTAATGACGATCAGCTTGTTACGCGGAAGGTTGAGATTGATGTTCTTCAGGTTGTGCGTGCGTGCACCGCGGATACGAATTTCTTCCATTAGGTTTTTGGAGGCTTTCAATAAGTTTGCGGGGCCGGCACACGAGAAACTGTGGCGGTGGGCGGGCCAATCAGGGAAACCAATTAGTGTAGCGTGTTTTCCCGAATGCTGTACATGCATCCAGCACTTTTGTGCCGCCAGGACACGTTTCCATGCCATCCTGGAAAGGCAGGACCTGCGGGGACACTCGTATGTGGGCCGTTTCCCCTGCCATGCAATGACAAAGCGTTCAGCATCCTAAAATAATTTTCCAATGCGGGACGCATGGCTCGTCAAGTGGCTTTTTCGGCAAGGATGCGACGCTTTGTACGGCTGGGCGCAAGCCGTCCGGCACGTGGCCGCAGCGCGAAAATGGACGTTGAGTTAGACGCCCAACGGCCTCATAATAGTTGAATGCAACACCCCGTTCCCTGACGCTTAGAAGCACGCAGAGTCAGGGCTCTACAAAATTGATTGGAGTAACAACATGGCATCAGTTAACAAGGTCATCATCGTTGGCAACCTCGGCCGCGACCCGGAAATCCGCTACATGCCGAGTGGCGATGCGATCGCCAACATCGCGGTCGCAACGTCGTACAAGTCAAAGGACAAGAACACCGGCGAGCAGAAAGAGCTGACCGAGTGGCACCGCATTTCCTTCTTCGGCCGCCTGGCTGAAATCGTCGGCCAGTACCTGAAAAAGGGCTCGTCGGTCTACGTCGAAGGCCGCCTGCAGACCCGCAAGTACACCGACAAGGACGGCATCGAGCGCTACGCAACCGACGTCATCGCCGAAAACATGCAAATGCTGGGCGGTCGCCAGGGCATGGGCGGCGACAACATGGGCGGCGGCATGGATGACGGCGGCGGCTACGAGCCGCAGCAACAGCAACAGCGTCCGGCCCCACGCCAGGCGCCTCCGGCACCGGCCGCGCGTCCGCAACCGAAGCCGGCTCCGAACTTCTCGGATATGGATGACGACATCCCGTTCTAAGCTTCTTGGAACGACAGCGTCGATCAGGCGGAGCTAGTGGTTTAGCTCCGCTTTTTTATTGGTCGATGGCCAGGCCCGCTCAGCCAGGGCGACCGCCAGGTGGGTTGCTCTGCGTCCCATTGGCGATGCGGTACACATCGCCCGCCGTCGCCCCCGCCTCATGCCTGCGCGCCCGCAAATCGCGGTACACCGCCGCCCGCATGATCGTCATCGCCACCACCGGCGCCGTCATGACCAGGAAGACCGAGATGATGATCTCGTGGATCACCAGCCGCGACTGCGCCACCGTGAAGTAGATCATGGAGGCCAGCAACAGGCAGCCGGCGCCCAGCGTCACCGTGAGGGCCGGCCCATGGATGCGCTGGTAGAAGGTGCGCAGGCGCAGCAGGCCAAGCGCGCCGACCAGGATGATGGTCGCGCCCAGCACCAAGAGCAGCGCCACCGGCAGCGCCGCCCACCCGGGAAGATGCTCGATGCCGGTCATTCGATGATCTCCCCGCGCATCAGGAACTTCGCCATCGCGACCGTCGACACGAAGCCCACCAGCGCGATCAGGATCGCCACCTCGAAATAGGCCTGGGTGCCGAAGCGGATCCCAAGCACGATGGCCAGCAGCATGCCGCACATCCAGAGCGTGTCCAGTGCGAGTACCCGGTCGTGGGCCGAGGGGCCGATCAAGAGGCGCACCGCGCACAAGGCCATCGCCGCCAGCACGCACACCATGGCGTAGCCGATCGCATACTCAAGCAGGGTTTCCATTGCCGTTCTCCGTTTCGAAAATGTCGATCAAGGGCCGCTCGTAGCGCGTCTTGATCGTGTCCACCCACCAGCCTTCGTCGTGCAGGTCGAACACGTGCAGGGCCAGCTCGTGGCGCTCGGGGAAGATCTCGACCCAGACGGTACCGGGCGTCATGTTGATGAGGCAGGACAGCATCGCCAGGCCGTAGGGATCGCGCATGGTCAAGGGCACGCGGATGAACTGCGAGTTCACGCCGCGATGATCCCTGAACAGGATGATGTGGCAGACGTTGAAGCAGGAGCGGACAATCTCCACCAGCGCGAATCCCATCAGGCGGATAAAAGTAAGCGGCGCGCGCAGGCGGGGGTAGCCCAGCGGCTGCAGGCGGCGCGACAGTAGCGGCACGGCGATGCCCAGCGCCGCGCCGAACAGCAGGTTGGCCGCGTCAAACGACTGGTTCAGCAGCAGCCACAGGGCGCACAGCGCCAGCGACACGAAGGGGAAGGGCAGCCAGGGCGTCATGGCGCCTCCGCGGGATGCGCCGGGCCGGGCACCGGCGGCGTACCGACAGGGGGTGTGCTCAATACGCGGTCGATGTAGAGGCCGGGCCGGTGGATGCCGGCGCTTGCGCGTCCAAGGTAGTCGAACACGGGCTGGGCCTGCACCGTGAGCAGCACCGAGACGAGCAGCAGCGCCGCCACCGGCATGACTTCCGCCGTGTGCAGGCGCGGCGGGCCGACCGCGTCCGTGGCCCAGAAGGTGCGCACGCCGAAGCGCATCAGCGACACGATGGCGACCAGCCCGGAGGCGAACACCAGCGCCATCAAGGTCCAGCCGCCAGCGGCGATCGCCGGCGCGTCTGGTCCCGGGTTGAGCAGGGCATGGAACATGCCGAACTTGGCGACGAAGCCCGACAGCGGCGGCAGGCCGGCAATGGTGAGTGCACAGGCCGCGAAAGCCAGCGACAGGAAAGCCATGGCGGCGGGCACGCCCTTGCCCTTCGGCTCGGCCGGGCTGTCCTCGACCGCATAGGCTTCGGCCGTCAGCGCCAGCAGGGCCGCGGCCGGCGTGCGGATGCGGTCGACCAGCTCGATCAACAGGACGAAGGCGGCCAGGGCCACCGTCGAGGCGAAGAAGTAATACAGGCCGGCGGTCACGAGCGAGGCCTGGCCATAGCCGATCACGGCCAGCAAGGTGCCGGACGAGACGATCGCCGCATAGCCGGCCAGGCGCCCGGCGGTATCGGTGGCCAGCATGCCGGCCGTGCCGAACACGATGGTCGCCATGCCGCCCCACAGCAAGGCAGCGTAGCCGTAGCGCGCCATCTCGCCCGCGCCTTCCGGGAAGGCCAGCAGCCAGATCCGCAGCACGACATAGGCGCCGACCTTGGTCATCAGGACCAGCATGGCCGCCACCGGCGGCGAGGCGGCCGAATACGTGGTGGGCAGCCAGAAGCCCAGCGGCCACATGGCGCCCTTGGCCAGGAAGGCCAGCGCCAGCACCGCGATGCCCACTTTCAGGAGCCCGGTGTCGCCCACGGCCAGCGCGCCGATGCGTCCCGCCATGTCGGCCATGTTCAGGGTGCCGGTGGTCGCGTAGACCAGCGCGGTGCCCACCAGGAAGAACAGGGCTGCGACCAGGTTCACCGCGATGTACTGCAGGCTGGCGCGCAGGCGCTCCGCGTTATACCCGTGCAGCACCAGCCCATACGAGGCGGCCAGCATCACCTCGAAGAACACGAACAGGTTGAACAGGTCGTGGGTCAGGAAAGCGCCGTTGATCCCCATGAGCAGGAACTGGAACAGCGAATGGAAATGCACGCCGATGCGGCTCCAGCGCGGCTGGGCGTAATGCAGGGCGCTGAGTGCCACCACCGCGGTGAGTACCAGCATGGCGGCGGCCAGGCGGTCGGCCACCAGCGCGATGCCGAAGGGCGCGGCCCAGTTGGCGGCGAAATAGACGCCGATGCCGTCCCGCCAGCTGCCGTCGGCCAGCGCGCCCAAGGCCAGGGCATTGGCCAGCAAGCCCACGGCCGATGCATAGGACAGCGCGAACTTCAGGCGATGCCGGCCCTGCTTGATCGCCGCTAGCAGCGCGCCGCACAGCAGCGGCAGCAGGACCGGGACGATCACCAGGTGGGCGGTCCAGTCAAGACTCATGCTTCGGGCTCCTCGCCGTCCACGTGGTCGGTGCCGGTCAGGCCGCGCGCGCCGATCATTACGACCAGGTAGAGCGCGGTGGTGGCGAAACCGATGACGATCGCGGTGAGCACCAGCGCCTGCGGTACCGGGTCGGCCAGCGCTGCCGGGTCAGGCACCATGCCGGCAGGGGTCAAGGGCGGACGGTCCACCGTCAGCCGTCCCATGGCGAAGATGAACAGGTTGACGGCATAGGACATCAGCATCAGCCCGATCAGCACCTGGAAGCTGCGCGGGCGCAGGATCAGCCAGATGCCCGAGCCGAACACGATGCCGATGCCAAGGGCGATGACGGTTTCCATCTAACGGATCTCCTTGGTGGGGGGGATTGCCGCCAGCGCTGCGCTGCGGCTCACGCTGGCACCGGGCGGCATGCGGCGGCTGCGCAGCGACTGGTGGGCCAGCGCCACCAGGATCAGCATGGTGGTGCCGACCACCACGAAGAACACGCCGAGGTCGAACACGAAGGCCGAGGGCAGGTGCAACTCGCCCAGCAGCGGCAGCACCACGTGGGCCGTGTGGCTGGTGAGAAAAGGGTAGCCGAACAGCCAGGCGCCCAGGCCGGTGGCGCAGGCGCATATCAGGCCCCAGCCGATCCACTGGTGCGGGCGCAGGCGCAGGTGCGATTCGACCCAGTCGGTGCCGGCCACCATGTACTGCACGATGAGGGCGGTGGCGAAGATCAGGCCCGCAACAAAGCCGCCGCCCGGCAGGTTGTGGCCGCGCATGAAGAAGTACACGGCGATCACCCCCATCACCGGCAGCAAGAAGCGCAGGTAGACCGCCTGGATCATCAAATAGCCTTCGCGCGCCTGCTGCGCCGGCTTCTGGCCGATGGCCGGGTCGACGTCGCTGGCCTGCTGCAGCGGGATGGCGATGCTCTCGAGCGCCGGACGGAAGCGCCGCAGCAGCGCATACACCGTCAGCGCCACAGCCGACAGCACGGTGATCTCGCCCAGCGTGTCGAAGCCGCGGAAGTCCACCAGCAGCACGTTGACCACATTCGCGCCGCCGCCTTCCGGCAGCGCGCGCAGCACGAAGAAGTCGCGGATGCTCGGCACGCTTGGTTGCTTGAGCACCGCATAGCTCACCGCTGCCATTGCCAGCCCGCCGGCCACCGCCACAAACGCGTCGCGCCCACGGCGCGGGAGGGTGCCGCGCGGCGCCTGCCCGGCCAGGTGCGCAGGCGCGAAGCGCGGCGGCAGCCAGCGCAGCCCGAGCAGGATCAGCACCGTGGTGACGGTTTCGACCATCAGCTGGGTCAGCGCCAGGTCCGGCGCCGACAGCCACAGGAAGGTGATGCTGGTGGCCAGGCCGGTGGCGCCGACCAGCGCCAGCGCCGCCAGCCGGTGGTATTTCGCTTTCCAGGCCGCGGCCAGTGCGCAGCCGGCGCCGATCAGCCAGAGCAGCGCGAACAGCGGGTGGGCCTTCTCGAAGGTCGGCATCGGCCACGGGCCGAGGGGCTGCGCCAGCAGCAGCGGCACCGCCACGAAGGCGCTCATCAGCACCAGCAGCTGCGGCTGCAGCCGGCGCGTGCCGGCCACGCGGATCAGCCAGGCCGCGCCCTGCGACAGCCCGAGCAAGGTGCTTTCATACAGCTGCGCGCCCTTCAGGCGATGCAGCAGCGGCACCCGGTCGCGCTGGGCCAGTTCGAAGCGGTAGCGCAGCAACAGGTAGCACAGCACGCCGCCGCCCAGCGCCACCAGGCTCATGAGCAGGGGCAGGTTGACGCCATGCCAGATGGCCAGGTCGTAGGCCGGCATGGTGGGACCGAGCACCGAGGAGGCAGCCACCGCCAGCACGTCGCCCACCACGCGCTCGGGCATCACGCCCACCGCAATGCACAGCAATACCAGGCATTCGATCGGCACCCGCATCCAGCGCGCCGGCTCGTGCGGCTCGCTTGGCAGGTCGCGCGCCAGCGGCCCGAAGAACACGCTGATGAAGCGCAGCGAATACACCACGCTGAACAGGCCCATGAGCACGGCCACCACCGACATCCACCAGTTCTCGGTGCCGCCCACGATCATGGTCTCGGCAAAGAACATCTCTTTCGACAGGAAGCCGTTCATCAAGGGTACGCCGGCCATGGCGGCGCTGGCAACAATCGCGAGGGCCGCCGTATGCGGCATGGCGCGCCGCAGGCCGCGCAGCATGCGCATGTCGCGCGTGCCCGATTCGTGGTCGACGATGCCCACCGCCATGAACAGCGAAGCCTTGAACACGGCGTGGTTCATGGTGTGGAAGATGGCGGCCACCACCGACAGCGGCGTGCCGATGCTCAGCAAGACCGTGATCAGGCCCAGGTGGCTGATGGTGGAATAGGCCAGCAGGCCCTTCATGTCGTGCTGGAAGATTGCGAAGAATGAACCCAGCAGCAGGGTGCAGACGCCGGCCGAGCCCAGGATCCAGAACCATTCCTCGGTGCCGGCCAGGGCCGGCCAAAGGCGGATCAGGAGGAAGACGCCGGCCTTGACCATAGTGGCCGAGTGCAGGTAGGCGGACACCGGCGTGGGCGCGGCCATCGCGTGCGGCAGCCAGAAGTGGAAGGGGAATTGCGCGCTCTTGGTCAGCGTGCCCAGCAGCACCAGCACCAGGGTAGGAACGTACCAGTCGTGCGCCCGGATCAGGTTGCCCGCCCCCAGCACCGTCTGCAGCTCGTAGCTGCCGGCGATATGCCCGAGCAGCAGCACGCCGGCCAGCAGGCACAGGCCGCCGACGGTGGTGACGGTAAAGGCCATGCGCGCGCCGCGCCGCGCATCGTTGCGTTCCTGCCAGTAGCCGATCAGCAGGAAAGACGTGACGCTGGTCAGCTCCCAGAACACCACCAGCTGGATCAGGTTCCCCGACAACACCACCCCGAGCATCGCGCCCATGAAGGCCATGATGTAGGCGTAGAAGCGCGGTACCGGGTCGCGCCGCGACATGTAGTAGCGCGCATACAGCAGCACCAGCAGGCCGATGCCCAGCACCATGATACTGAACACCCAGGCCAGGCCATCCATGCGCAGGATGATGTCGAGCCCGAACTCCGGCAGCCAGGCGAAACGCTCCAGCGGCACCTCGCCCGCCGCGATGCCCCCGAACCGGGAGGTGACCAGCAGCAGGGCGGCCAGGGTGGCGATGCCGGCGACTGCCGCGGGACGGTCGCGCGAGTCGCCCGGCATGCACGCGGCAACCAGGGCTGCGCCGAAGGGGAGCAGGAGCAGCAACAGGAGCATCGACCCAGGCCCTAGTGTGTGGCAAATACATCCACTTTACTGTTTTTGCATGGATTACGGCAACGCGTTACGTCATCCGCAGCGCGCGGCGGGCCGTGCGCGCTTCCTGCGGATGGATTGATACGATGCCAACATGCACATTCTCTGGAGCTACCTACGCCCCCACTGGCGCCTTGCCGGGCTGGCGCTCCTGTTGGCGGGCTTGTCGCAGGTGCTCAGCCTGGTCGACCCGATCATCTTCGGGAAGATCATCGACGAGTACGCCCTCAACCCCGGCACCAAAACGGACGAGCAACTGGTCCGGGGCGTGCTGCGCCTGCTGGGCATCGCCGTCGTGGTGGCGCTCCTGTCGCGCCTGGCCAAGGCGGTGCAGGAATACGTGACGCGGCTGGTGGTGCAAAAGCTGGGCGTGGCGATCTTCAACGACGGCCTGCGCCATGTGCTGCGCCTGAAATACCAGGAATTCGAAGACCTGCGCAGCGGCGAGACGCTGTCGCTGCTGCAGAAGGTGCGCGCCGACAGCGAGCGCTTCATCAATACCTTCATCAATACCGTGTTTGCCTCGCTGGTCGGGGTCTCGTTTCTGATCTGGTATGCGGTGAACAAGCACTGGCTGCTGGTGCCGGTCTTCCTGGTCGGCGTGCTGGTGCTGGGCGGCCTGACCGGCATGCTCAGCCGCGAGATCAAGACCCAGCAGCGCTCGATCGTGCGCGAGACCAACCGCAATTCCGGCTTCATCACCGAGTCGCTGCGCAACATCGAGCTGATCAAGAGCCTGGGCCTGACCTTCACGGAAATCCGCAGGCTCAAGGCGCAGACCGACAGCATCTTCGCGCTCGAGATGGAGAAGGTCAAACGCATCCGCCTGCTCTCGTTCTTGCAGGGCAGTACCCTGAGCCTCTTGAAACTGGCGATCCTGTTTGCGCTGCTGTGGCTGATCTTCCGCGACGTGCTCTCCACGGGCGAGCTGATCGCCATGCAGTTCATCTCGGTGGCGATTTTCGCGCCCTTGCAGGAGCTGGGCAACATCATCCTGGCGCACCGCGAGGTCGAGGCGTCGCTGCTGAACTTCCGCGCGCTGATGGACAAGCCGATCGAGCGCCGGCCGGAAGAGTTCGTCGAGATCGGGCCGCTCGAGCAGATCCGCTTTGCCGACGTGGGCTTTCGCCATAAGGGCGCGCAGGAAGATTCGCTGGTGGACATCTCGTTCAGCGCCGCGCTGGGCCAGACCGTGGCTTTCGTCGGGCCCTCGGGCTCGGGCAAATCGACCTTGGTGAAACTGCTGGTCGGGCTGTACACGCCGGCCCGCGGCAAGGTGTTCTATAACGAGATCTCGACCGAAGACCTGCGCTACAACGAAGCGCGGCGGCAGATCGGCTTTGTTACGCAGGAAACCAATCTGTTCGCCGGCACGCTGCGCGAGAACCTGCAGTTCGTGAAGCCCGATGCGACCGATGCCCAGATCGTGCGCGCGATGGAGCAGGCTTCGTGCGCCAACCTGCTGCTCACATCCCCCGAGGGACTGGACACCGTCATCGGCGAGCGCGGCATGAAGCTGTCGGGCGGCGAAAAGCAGCGCCTGTCGATCGCCCGCGCCCTCGTGCGCGAGCCGCGGCTCCTGATTTTCGACGAGGCGACGTCGGCGCTCGATTCGCTGACCGAAGAGCAGATCACCAATACCGTGCGCCAGATTTCGGCACGGGCCAGCCAGATCACGATCCTGATCGCGCACCGCCTTTCGACCATCATGCATGCGGAGTCGATCTTCGTGCTGGAGAAGGGGCGGGTGGTCGAAACCGGCTCGCACGACGAGCTGGTGGCGCAAAAGGGCTTGTACTACGCCATGTGGCGCCAGCAGATTGGCGAGCGGCCGGGGCCGCCGGTTGTCGATCAAGCCATGGAATAGGCCTGGAGTTCGGTGCATTCGCCGACGAATTATTTCACAATTGAAGTATTTGGGAAGATCGTGGCTGACGGCGACACCCGAACGCATCCAGCTGTCGTTCTGGCATCGGTTTCAGGTCCAACACGCTGATCAACAACGCAAGGCCGGCCTCCAGATCTTCCATTTTTCGGCATCCTGCTTATCCGGATGCACGCAAACGAATTTCGTAAACTCAGCAGTACTACGCATCAACTCCCCTCTATTCGCACCATTTCATTGCGAAATTTTCAGATTCTTAGCGCCGCTGCAAGCAAGTTGTCTTCTTTGCGTCGACACACAACAACGATTTAAAATTTTTTTCCGCACGGCAAACATAAAATTTTGCCGGTCGGTAAAATTGCCGTCTGTCAGCTCACGTACGCCAACTTTTTCGGTTGGCGTTTGCATTTCAAAGCCCGTTAGCAGCTTTTTATTTCCTCCAAAATTTAACAATTCAATCGATGCACACCACTGCTTCCGTCTCGCGTTCTTCTTTCTCCCTCGCGCAAATTCAGCAATACGCACTGCCGACCCTGTTCGCGCTGTTCGGCCTGATCATGGGCTCGTGGGCCGGCCGCATCCCGGCGCTGGCCGAACGGGTCCAGGTGTCGCATTCGGCGCTGTCGATGGTGCTGCTGTGCGGCGGCCTGGGCGCTGTCCTGTCCTACCCGGTCTCGTCCTTCCTGATGGCCCGCTTCGGCGCCCGCAAGTCGCTGCTCGTCTCTGGCATGGCCCTCTTGGGCGTGCTGGTGTCGATCGGCATGGCGCCGACCGTGCCGCGCCTGATGCTGGCGGTGCTGATGCTGGGCATTACCGCCAGCACCTTCGACGTCGCCATCAACTCGGCCGCGACCAGGCGTGAAAAGCAGACCGGCAAGTCGGAACTGTCGATGTTGCACGGTATCGGCTGCGCCGGCGGCCTGGCCGGCGCCACCCTCGGCAGCCTGATGGCCAGCATGAAGATCGCCCCGGCGACCCACTTCCTGATGCTGGCCGGTCCCCTGGCCGTGGTGCTGTGGTTCGCCTTCGGCATGATGCCGCTTGAGGACAGCGTCGAGCAGGTGGAGAAGAAGTCGTTCGCGCTGCCGCGCGGTCCGCTGGCGCTGCTGGGCCTGCTCGGCTTCCTGGGCTCGATGTCGGAAGGCAGTATTGCCGACTGGAGCGGCGTCTTCCTGAAAGAGCATTTCGGCGCCTCGGACGGCCTGGCGCCGCTGGCCCTGTCGGCCTTCTCGGTCATGATGCTGCTGGCGCGCCTGGTCGGCGACAAGCTCAAGGCCCGCTTCGGCGCCCAGCGCCTGGTCTTCACTGGTGCGATGGTCTCGGCGGCCGGCCTGTTCTTCGCGGTGGTGGCGCCAGACGCCTATGTCGCCCTGGGCGGGTTCGCGGTCGCGGGCCTGGGGCTGTCGCTGCTCTTCCCCTTCGTGTTCAGCGCAGCCGGCGCGCAAGGCCCGATGGCCCTGGCGGCGGTGGCCAGCATGGCCTATAGCGGCAGCCTGATGGGACCTCCGGTGATCGGCGCCGTCGCCCACTTCGTCGGCATGCAGGCCGCCATCGGCTATGTCGGCGGCCTGTCGGTGGTCATCGCCCTTGTGGCAAGCCGCACCCGGCTGCTCAAGTAATCCCGCCAAGCTGAGGCAGGCCCGGGAACAGGCCCGGGATTGGCGGTATCATCAGGGGATCGACCTGCCCGGATACCGACCATGCTCCAGACGCCCCCTTCCTTCACGCCCCTGTTCGCCCCACGTCCCGACCCCGCGCCCCTGAGTTTCCTGTTCCACGGCGGGCGCCTGCTGGTGCGCGAAAGCGACCTGTCGCTGCCCGATGGCGCGTTGCTGGACTCCCTCGACGTCGACCGTACCCGCCTGCAGCCGCTCGGCCTGTATGGCGAGCGCTATTGCGAGACCGGGTGGTTCGACAGCGAACCGGTGCCGCCGCCGGGCTTTGCCTTCCGCGGCCTGCGCTCGCTGTTCGCCGACATGAATGAAGAGCTGGTGGGACTGGCCGCGCGCGCCGTTCAGGTGGCCGAATGGGCGCGTACCCACCGCTACTGCGGGGCCTGCGGCAAGGGCACCGAGATTGCGGCCGGCGAACGCTGCTTCAAGTGCGCCGCCTGCGGCCACATGGCCTATCCGCGCATCTCGCCGGCGATGATGGTCCTGATCCGCAAGGGCGACAGCGTGCTGCTGGCGATGCACCTGGCTTCGCCCACCAAGCGCTTCGTGCCGCTCGCCGGTTTTCTCGAGGCGGGCGAATCGGTGGAAGAAGCGATCCACCGCGAAGTGTTCGAAGAGGTGGGGCTGCGGGTGCAGAACTTGCAGTATTTCGCCAGCCAGTCCTGGCCTTTCCCGCATTCGCTGATGCTGGCCTTTACGGCCGATTACCTGGATGGCGAGATCCGCGTCGACGCCACCGAAATCGCGGAAGCGCGCTGGTTCGGGCCGGACGACGAATGGCCCGAACGGGTGCCGCACATGTCGGTGTCGAGCGTGCTGGTGGACTCGCACCGCCCACCACACCGCTAAGGCTGCACCACCGCGTCGTCTTGCGTGGTGCGCGCAGCCTGGGCCTGCGGCTTGGCGCCGGTGCTGCGCAGCTGTACGGCGCGCTGCAGCAGGTCGAACCAGAACGGGGCGCCGAACAAGGTGGTGCCGGCCGTGATCAGCCAGCCGGCCACTTGCAGGGCAAACGCGCTGTTGAGCGTCGGCGGGAAGCTGGTCCAGCCGACCGGCAGGGCCCACATCTGGCGCAGCGCTTCATGGTCGAGTCCAGCCGGGGCGGCCTTGATCTGCGCGGCCAGTGCCGGGTTCTGCCACAGGGTCTGGAACAGGTGGATGCTGTCGATGTTGAGCATGATCGTGAGCAGCATGGCGAGTAAAAAGGAGATCAGCAGCTGGCGCCGCTTGTAGACGCCGGACAGGCGCTCCATCGCGCTGTTGAACCAGCCGGCGATGCCCTCCTGGAAGCGCGCCAGGTCGCCGCCCGAATGGCGGTACAGCGCCAGCAGCACGCGCCGCAGCTGCTCGTCGGGCAGGGCTTCGATCGCCGCCTGCAGCGGGATGGCCGGGCTGGTGCGCAGCGAATCGAGCAGCGCAATCGCGAAATGCGCGGGTTCGATGTAGGATGGCCCGGGGCGCGCTAGCCGCACGGATAATGGCCGCCGGGCAGTCGAACTACCGTGCGGATTGACCAGCGGATGGTCGTACAGGCTTTGCGCCAGCGCCTCGCAGCGCGGGTCGTCGAGCATGCGCTTGATGGCGGCGAGCAGCATGTTGGCGCGCAGGCTGAAGGCCGCCGCCAGGGCTTCCTGCAATGTACTGACGACCAGTGCCAGCGTGCCGTAGCAAAACGTCAGGCCGATGGCGACTTCAAGGACCGTGCTGCCGAACATGGTGATCTCCCGAGGCTGGAACCACTGTCCACGCTACGCCGGCCGTGGCGCAGGTAGATTAACCTTGCTCAAGAAACCGGCAGCGCCCGGAACCCCAGGCGCATTTTCTATATACTTGCGGCAATTCGAATTTCACAGGGTTCACCATGTCCGACAAAGAAGCATTCACCGAACACGACTGGCGCCGCCTGCTCTCCAGCCTGGGCGAGAATCCGGACCGTCCGGGCCTGCACGAGACGCCTGCCCGCGTGGCGAAGGCATGGAAACACTGGACTTCGGGCTACGACCAGGATCCGGTCGAAGTGCTCAAGGCCTTCGAGGACGGCGCCGAGGAATACAACGAGCTCATCGTCGTGCGCAATATCCCGGTGTACAGCCATTGCGAACACCACCTGGCGCCTTTCTTCGGCAAGGCCACCGTCGGCTACCTGCCGAACGGGAAGATCGTCGGCCTGTCCAAGCTGACCCGCTTGGTGGATATTTTCTCCAAGCGCCTGCAGGTGCAGGAACGCATGACGATTCAGATCGCCAATGCGCTGATGGAAGTGCTGGAACCGAAGGCGGTCGGCGTCGTCATCAAATGCCGCCACCTGTGCATGGAAAGCCGCGGCATCCGCGCCATCGGCGAAGAAACCATCACCTCGGCCATGCTGGGCGAGCTGCAGCCGAACCTGGGGCTGCGCACTGAGTTTTTAGCCCTGGCTCGCGACTAAAAACGCGCTGATTTGATTCCCGGCTTCCTGAAAGCCGGGGCTGCCTTGGAACCTGTTCCGGATCCGGCGCCTCCAAGTAAATTTGGGGGAGTGCCATGGAACGTCCCGCTTATCCCAGCGATATTTCTCGCGAAGGGTTCGAGCCCGTGCGTGGCGTGCTGGAAGCGGCACGCCGCAAGACCCGCCCGCGCAAGCACGACCTCTACGACGTGTTCTGCGCAGTGCTCTTCTTTCTCCACACGGGCGCCACATGGCGCAGCATGCCGCCGGGTTTCCCGCCGTGGCGCACCGTGCATGAATATTTCACCCAATGGACCATGCTGCGGGAAGGCGACCGCTCCCTGCTCGAAAGCGTGCTCGAGAAAGCCGGGCGCGAGGTGGAGCTCGCCCAGCTGCGCAAGATCCAGGGTCGCCGTTGAGATGGGGCAGTAGCGGTGAGATCGTTACTTCCTTGTCACACTGTGTTGCATTTATCGAAATGTGCGCGGGTATTGCTGAGCTAAGCTAGTAAAATATTGTCAATATTTTATCGTTTTGACGACCACCATGCTCGAGCACCTCAACCTCGCCCTGTTTTCCCTTCTGAATGCGCAGGCCAGTTTGGCTGGCTGGCAATTGCTGGGCGCCGTGTTCGCGGCCCAATGGCTGATCTTCCTGATGCCGCTGGCGCTGGTGCTGTTATGGACGGGCGGCGGCGGCGGCGGGCGCGAAGTGGCGCTGCGCGCCCTGGTCGCCGCGGTGTGCGCGCTCATGCTCAACGGCCTGATCGGCCAGTTCTGGTACAGCCCGCGTCCCTTCGTCGCCGAGATCGGCCACACCTTCCTGCTGCACGATCCCGACAGCTCCTTCCCGAGCGACCATGCCACCAGCATGTTCTCGGTGGCGCTGGTGCTGGTCTTCAGCCGCGCCAGCCTGGCGCATCGCCTCGGCCTGCTACTCCTGCCGCTGGCACTGGTGGTGGCCTGGTCGCGCGTTTATCTCGGCGTGCATTGGCCGAAGGACATGGCAGGCGCCTTGGTAATGTCGGCTGCGATGGCGCTGCTGGTGTACGCGCCGGCGGTACGTGCCGCCTGTGCGCAATGGCTGCCCTTCACGGAAAACCTGTACCGCCGCGTGCTGGCGGTGCCGATCGGACGCGGCTGGCTGCGCCCCTGATGCCGCATCGGACGAGCCAACGCACGCAGGACGCGTGGATGGTTCCGCGACGTCCGGTTGACTTTACGAGGCCGCTTCGGCCGCTTCGAACACCAGCTTCTTGTCGGCATCGAGATGGAACACGCCCAGCGCCTGGCCGGTCACGGCATTCGCTTCGGGGGCTTCGAGCTCGGCGCAGGCGCCGGTGTCGACCTGCCAGGTGTCGTTGCCCGAGCGCAGGGTATAGATGTTCGGGCCGCTGGCGAACAGTTCGATCTCCAGGCCGGACAAGGCCACCTGGCCCAGGTCGATCATGCGCTGGCAGTCGGGCAGCCGCGCGGCGGTTAGCGTCATGCTGCCTTGCTTGCTCCAGAAATAATCCTGCACCACGCGCACGGTCAGCGCGTGGTCGTTGCTGTCGATCCGGTAGCTGGCCGAGTCGTTGACGCAGCCGGTGAGGAGCAACGGTGCAAGCAAGAAAATGGGAAGGCGCATGGAGGTTCCGTAGTCAGTGATGCAGGAATGCATCGCCTGACGGAGTATAGAAGCGCCGGGAGGCAGGCGCAACCGCCTGCGCTCTCGCGTATCCCCTCAGAAATCCGCACCTAGGGTCAGCGAACCAATCGTATGGCGCGGGACGTTCACCGGCGCCCGGAACTCGGCGCTACGGCGGGTGACGCGCAACTGCGCGAACCAGGGGCCGTGATCGCTGCCGCGGGTAGTGGGAAAATCCATCCGCAGCCCGGCGGTGAGGTCGCCCACCCAGCGCCGTGGCCGTACTTCCGGATCGTCGCGCCATGGCCGGCCCTGTAGAAACATGTTGTAGGCAATGCCGCGTACCTCGGCGCCCAGCGTCACCGTGCACTGGATCCAACGCACGCGGCAGGCCATGTCCACCGGGGCGGCCCGGTTGACGATGCCTGGCGGCGCCGGCGACACGGGCGGCAGGTTCTTGCCCAGCGTGAAAGTCACGCCGCCGGCCGCATAGCTCATGAGGTTGCCGACGGCCAGGCGCCAGTGGCCGGCCGTGTGCAGGCGGACGTCGCCCAGCACCGCGCCAGACAGGCTGGGCCAGGCCGAGCGCCGTTCGGCCGACACCAGCACCGCCAGGGTAGTGCCGACCTGGTGGTCCCAGCCCTGCGGTTGCGGGCGGTCGAAGATGCGATGGAACAGTTTTTGGGCAGGTTCGGCCAGCGACAGCTTGCCCGTTACGCCGGCCTGGGCGCCCAGGGTCGTGATCGCGTGCTCATCCTGGTCGATGAACAGCCACGAGCGCTCGACATACAGCAGGCCGGCATACGGCCGGTCGAAGGGCTGCGGGACGGGGATGGTGATGTCGCTGGGTGTGTACATCAGCTGGCCGACGCTGTGCTGGCTGAACAGGAAGCGCGCATCGCCGCAGCCGAGCCAGCGGCAGGCGGCGCCGGTCCAGCGCCGCGTGAAGTCGCCGCGGGCGTCTTCCGTGGAGCGCGAGCTGAACTGGATGCCGTTGGTGTAATGGCGGTCGGTCTTGAACCAGCTGTCGTTGTCCCAGGTGACAAACCTCGCTTCCGCGGCGCCCGCTGCCGGCGCATCGGTTGCCGGTACGCCTGCTTCCTGCGCCGCACACGGAACCGCGAGAAGACTGGCGAAGATGGTGAGAACACTGTCCGGAGTCCGCATGGTCGTCCTTTCTAAATCGAAATATCCTCCAGTCTTGACCTCCTGCCGGAGATCTTGTTGATCTGCAACAGAATCGATACGGATTCAAGGCGACTCCCCGGATTACCGATTTGCGCGATCATAGGCAGCATGAAAAACGACGATATTGAACTGCTCGCGACCAAGGGCGGCAAGCCGGTCAAGATGTGGACCCAGGGCGTCCCGGTCGAGGCGGAGGCAAAAGAACAGCTGCAAAAACTGGCGCAGATGCCTTTCCTGTTCCACCACGTGGCCGTCATGCCCGACATCCACGTCGGCAAGGGCTCGACCATCGGCAGCGTGATCCCGACCCTGGGCGCCGTGATCCCGGCCGCGGTGGGCGTGGACATCGGCTGCGGCATGATGGCGGCCAAGACCACGCTGCGCGCAAACGACCTGCCGGACAATCTGGCCAAGCTGCGCAGCGCCATCGAGCAGGCGGTGCCCCATGGCATGTCGCCCAAGACCCGCAACCACAAGGGCAGCCGCGACGTCGGTTCCTGGAACAATCCGCCGCCCGTGGTCGATGCGGGCTGGGCCAAGCTCAGGGCGGAGTTCGACGAGATCTGCCGCACATACCCAAAGCTGCGCGGCACCAACAATTACAAGCACTTGGGCACCCTCGGCAGCGGCAACCATTTCGTCGAGGTTTGCCTGGACGAAGAAGGCGCCGTCTGGATCATGCTGCACTCGGGCTCGCGCGGCGTGGGCAATGCCATCGGCACCCATTTCATCGAGCTGGCGCGCCAGGACATGCGGCGCCACCAGGTCAATCTGCCCGACCAGGACCTGGCCTACCTGAAGGAAGGCACCCAGCATTACGACGATTACGTCGAGGCCGTGGGCTGGGCGCAGAAATTCGCGCGCATCAACCGCGAAGTGATGATGGAGAACGCGATCCGCGCGGTGCGCAGCGTCATCACCAAGCCCTTCGAGACGCACGTGGAAGCGGTGAACTGCCACCATAACTACGTGCAGAAGGAGCGCCACTTCGGCAAGGATGTGCTCCTGACCCGCAAGGGCGCGGTGTCGGCGCGCGACGGCGAGCTGGGCATCATTCCGGGCTCGATGGGCGCGAAAAGTTTCATCGTGCGCGGCAAGGGCAATCCCGAAAGCTTCAACAGCTGCAGCCACGGCGCCGGGAGGGTGATGAGCCGTACCGAAGCCAAGCGCCGCTTCACCAAGGCGGACGCCGAACGCGCCACCGAAGGCGTGGAGTGCCGCAAGGACGAAGGCGTGATCGACGAGATCCCGATGGCCTACAAGGACATCGACGCCGTCATGCACGCCCAGCGCGAGCTGGTTGAAGTGGTGCACACGCTCAAGCAGGTGGTGTGCGTGAAGGGCTAGAAAGAGGTCTACCGTGAGTCGCCAAGAATCGTAGCGTGGGCAAGTTTCTTGCCCATGCGTTCAACCGCCCGAGGATCAGCCACGCACGATCCCCAGCAAATCACCCGGCGTATCAAACTCGCGCTCCGGCCCCACCCGCCGCAACGCCTCGATCGGCGCATACCCCCAGCTGACCGCCCCAAAGTCCACCCCGGCCTTGCGCGCCGCCTCCGCATCGAGCCCCTGGTCGCCGATATAAAGCGCATGCGCCGGCGCCACGCCCGCCTGCCGCAGCACCTTGCGCAGGCGCGCCGCCTTCCCAAACACCGACATCCCGCATTCATGGTGCGCGAACAAAGCGCTCAACGCCGGCCCCAGCACCAGCCGCACGTTCTGCTCCGAATTCGAGGACACGATCGCCAGCCGCACGCCGGCGCGGTCGAGCGACTGCAGCACGTCTTCAATGCCGTCGAACAGCGGGATGCGCGCCGCGTTCTCGCGCATCAGCTGGATGAAGCTGTTTGAGGCCAGCGGCAGCTTCCAGGCCGGCATCCCGACGTGGCGCATGATGGCGCGCGTGTCGTGGTGGCGCAGGCCTTGCGCCTCGCCGGCCTCGATGCGCCGGAAGCCGTGCTGGTCGGCGATCTGGTTGAACACGCTCACGAAAAACGGAAAGGAATCGGCCAGGGTGCCGTCGAAATCGAAGATCGCAAGGCGATAGGGCAGGCAGGCGCTCAAGCGGTGCCGCCGTTGGCGCGCAGCACCTGGCCATTGATCCAGCCGGATTCTTCGCTCACCAGGAAGGACACGATGCGCGCGATGTCGCCCGGTTCCCCCAGCCGCTCGAGCGGCGGCAGCCTGGCGAAATGGTCGACCTGCTCCTGGGTCTTCCCGGTGAAGAACAACTCGGTCGCCACCGGCCCCGGCGCCACGGTGTTGACGCGGATCTGCCGGCCGCGCAGCTCCTTGGCGAACACGCCGCCAAGTGCTTCCACCGCGGCCTTGCTGGCGCTGTAGACCGCGTAGCCCGGCAGCTTCATCGCCAGCGCGGTGGTGGAAAAATTCACGATGCGCCCGCCGTCGTTCATGCGCTTCGCCGCTTCGCGCAGGGTGTTGAAGGTGCCCTGCACGTTGACGCCGAAGGTCTGCTCGAACAGCTCGTCGCTGGTGTCGGCCAGCGCCATGGTCTTGAGGATGCCCGCGTTGTTGACGAGGACGTCCACCCGGCCCAGCTCGCGCTCGGCGGTGTCGAACATCGTGCGCACTTCATCTGCCCTGGACACGTCGGCCTGCACGGCGATCGCCGTGTGCCCGGTCGCGTGCAGGGTGGCGACGACGCGCTGCGCCTCGGAGGCGTTGGCGGCGTAGTTCACGACGATCCGGTAGCCGTCTTCGGCCAGCCGCTGCGCGATCGCCGCGCCGATGCCACGCGAGGCGCCGGTGACGATGGCGACTTGCCGGGTGTCCTGGTTCATTGCGGGCATCCTTTGCGTGATGGTGTTAACGCCATGATGCATCAATCCAGGTTTTCAGGCTGGTGGGCGCCGCTCAGCAGTCGGCGTTGGCGCCGGCCCGGCAGAGCGACGCGACGCGGCGCCGCTCGACATAGTCGGGCCGCGAGACGATGGCCGGATCCGACGTGTCGCAGGCGGCGGCGTTGCAGGCCACCGCGTTGATCGTGAAGATGGTCTTGACGATGAGATTGCCGCCTGCATCGCGCGTTTCGCCCTCGGTAAAGGTCCAGGGGGTGCAGCTCACGGCGACCGTGAAGCCGCTGGTGGCGATGAAGTCGGTCAGTATCTGCGGCGTGGCGTTGCAGACGCCGTTGTTCAGGCGATGGAATCCCCACTCGACGCCGCCGCGCGCGGCCAGGGTAGCGCGCGCGCCCATCAGCCCCTGGCTGACGGTGGCCTGCTGGGTCCCCGACAGCCGCAAGAGCGCGGTGCACACGCCCGCCACGACGATCAGCAGGACGACCGCCGCGATATAGGCAAAGCCGGACTGGCGCCGGCGCTTGTTCATGGCACCGCTCATGGCACGTTGCTCACATGGGCGCCGATCGTCAGCGGCACCGACTCGCCGCCGTCGGTGAGCGTCAGCTGCAGCTGGATGAAGCCGCTCTGCTGGGTGGCTCCCTGGTTGGGATTGAAGGTGAATTCGCAGCGCGAGACCCGCCGGGCCACCACCGCGGCCCCCGCTGTCGAAGGGCAGGCCGCCCCAATGCCGGCAACAGAGAGCGGCCGTGCGACGCGCGACAGGGTGGCGCTATTGAGGTCGCAGACATAGCTCACCGCCTGCTGCGCACCTGGCACGACCACGAAGCGGCCGCCTTCATACCCGAACGGGATCCGCAGCGCCGGCGTGACGGCAAGCCGATGCGGGCCCATCCACGCGTCCGCCGCCTCCGGCTGACGGGTCGTCACCGTCTGGATGCTGGAGACGTTGGTTCCACTGTAGATATCCGCGGGGTTCTGGTTGCCGATCACGACCAGGTCGCCCGCGGCCGGCACCCTGGTAAACGGCGTCACCACGTCGAACTGCGTGGCGGCGGCGTCGTAGTCGAGGAAGGCGTCGCCGCTGCGGCTGTTGGAGACGTCCGGCCCGGTGCGATAGCGCCCGCCGTCGATGGTCGGCACCAGCTCCAGGCACTGCGCGCTGTGCAGCCTGAGCGAATTGGGCACCGCCGCGCGCACGTCGGTGACGATGCGGCGCAGCGCCGTATCGGCCGCATCGGTCAGGCCGGCACGCCGGCCCACGTCCAGGTAGCCCTGGATCGTCGGCCCCAGCTGCATCGCCAGGATGCCGCCGATGGCGCCGATCAGTACGATCACCACCACCAGCTCGACCAGCGAGAAACCCTGCTGGCGCCTCACGGCCTGGTCCTCCAGCCGGTCAGCACCAGCTGCTCGGCGCCGTTGCTGACGGTGACGGTCACGCGCAGGGCGTCGCCGGCCGGGACATTGGCGAGGGCGACGCCGTTCACGCGCACGCTGACGTTATAGCTTGCCAGGCCGGGAACGGCGGCGCCGTCGGTGTCCTTGATGCCGGTACTCGCATAGCCGTAGTTGAGGTCGTCGACCGGATCGAAATCGCGCACGTCGTTGAACTGGGCCCGCACCATGGCGGGCGGCGCGCCATCCGGGTCAATGAACGGCTTGAGCAGCACCTCTTCCATCATGCTCTCGCCGATCGCCAGCATCTGCTGCGCGATGATCGGGTCGGCGCTGGCGCGGTTGGCCTGGGTGAAGGCGCCCACCAGGCCGGCCAGCGCCGCACTGATGATGACGATCGCGACAATCAGCTCGATCAGGGTGACCCCGGCCATGCGCCTGCTATTCATATTGCACATAGCCGGTGCTGCCTTCGTAGCGAATCGTGCGGCGGGGAGCCGCGCCGAGTTGAATCTGGACCGTGCCGCTTGCGGGCGCCGTGCCGGCCATATCCAGGGTAATTGTGCCGTTCGGCTGGAAGAACAGCGCGCGCTCGGTCGCCTCCACCCCCTTGGCGCTGGTGGCATAGGTCTCGCCGCTCAGCGGCGTCGTGCAGTCGGGGGCGACGGTCGAGGGGGAAATCCTCAGGGTGACCGCCGTTTTGCCGACGGTGGCGCAGACCACCCGGCGCTTGGCGGCGGCCGACTTCTGCGCGGTGCGCAGCGCGCTCACCACTTCGTCGCCGAAGGCGGCGGCGTCCATGCTGTTGTCGCCCATCAGACGCGGCGCGCCGATGGCGGCAATCACGCCAATCAGGACCATGACCACCACCAGTTCGACCATCGTGAAGCCGCCGGCCCGCTTCAAGCTATCGTTCAATTAAACACCTCGCGCACGTGGATGATGCGGCGCTGTTCCGGCGAGGAGACGCCGAAGGTGGCGCGGCCTGCCGGATCGGTACGGTTGCTCGCGTGGCAGAGCGTATTCAGCGGTTGCAGCCAAGGCGCGGCCGCGCCGCTGGTTACCGGCTTGCTGCCAGCGGTCACGACGCAGGAGGTGTCGCGCGCGACGGTGGCGGCATTGAGATTGACCGCGATGTCGGCCCAGCCAGGCCCGCCCGCGCTCACCTGCAGCGTCACCGCGGCCGCGCCCTTGACCAGCTTGTACGGCGCGGCCGGGAAGGTCTTCGACACCGTCATGCCGGCCACGTTCGGCGTCACCGCAAACGCGCCCGGCGGCAGTACCGTGAAATCGTCCTCGTCGTTGAGCAGCCAGCTGCGGCCGGTCCAGTATTCGGCCACCACCGGGATCGTCAGGGGCGTTTTCAGGCCCCCGAAGCGGCTGCCCAGGCGCAGGCGCCCGCTGCGGATGACAGGTTTGGCTTCCTCGGCGGTCGCCGGCAGCGAGGAGCCGATATCCCAGGAAGCGGCAGGCGTTTTGGTGTGGACGTTGGCGGCGCGCAGGCGGATCTGGGCCGGCGCTGCCGGGTAGGTGGCGAGCGTATAGATGGGGTTGACCTTGGCGACGCCGCCCTGGAAGGCGGTCGCCGGGATGCTCAACGGGGCGACGGCCGCACCAAGCGCCAGCGTCCCGGGTGCAGGCGTGCCGAACGCGGTTCCATCCTTGTCGAGCGCCACCAGCGTGAAGGCCTCGCTCAGTCCCAGTGCGCTCGAATAGTTCGCGGTGACCAGGCCCCCCGCGTTCATGGCGGAGACCTCCAGCCCGAGCGGCTCCTCCGAGTAATACGACTTGCGCCCGCTGGGCTGCGCGACCTTGAAATAGGCGGGAATGAAGGGCCCCACGTTGCCCGAGCAGCCAGTCGTAGCCAGGTCCGTGCTGCCGCCGGGATCGAGTTCGCTGCCCAGGAAGTTGACCACGCTGGCCTTGAGGTCGATCTTGCCGGCTTCCGACCACGCCGGCCTGGCAGTCGCCACCCCGTTCGTAAAGCTAAACGCCGGGGTACTCAGGACGCCGTTCGCGCCTGACTGGAACCAGCAATCGATGTCCAGCGCGACCGTGTGGCTGGTGCCGCCGGCGCTGGTGAGCTTCGCGGTATCGAAGTTCGCGGTGATCTCGCCGGCGGCATTCCTGGCTTGCACGGTGAGGTCGAAGCTCGCGCCCGCGCGGATCGGGGCGGCCGGCTTGACCAGCTCGATCGACTTGGGCGCCACGATGAAGCTGGTGCTGCCGGCGGCGGTCATGCCCTTGCCGCTGTCGGCCGTCGCGCTCAGCTCCACCTCGCCGGCATCCGGATAGACCAGCGTGAGCTCGTCCATCCCGTTGGCGTCGAAATCGGTCGTGATGCTCGTCGGCGCGCCGTTGCAGGCCAGCGCCTTGCCGTTGAGGGTCAGCGGTTTGGTGCCGGTCGACGGTTTGCTGTAGCTGCAGCTGTAAGGCAGGTTATAGCTCACGTTGGAAAAGGCGGTGACGCAGGCGGTCTGGGTGTCGTTCGCCTTGACCGCCCTGAGCGTCAGGGTGGCACTGTCGCCGGCCAGGTGGTTGGGCACGCCGAGGATCAGTTTGGAGCCGCCGAGGAACTCCATGGCGCAGGTAGTGGTTTTCTTGACGTCGTTGTAGCACACGTCGGCCCACAGCGCGGCGGGGTTGGCGCTGGGGATGGCAAGCGTCACCGACCCGGACGGAATGCGCGTGGCGCTCACCACGGCGGTCGAGGCATTGACCGGGATGGAAAACGCCGTCCCGAAGGGCCCGAGCTGGCCGCTGACGCCTGCGGTGTAGTGGGGCGCCGTGCAGGTGGCGTTGGCGCAGGCCAGTACCGTGACCTGCTCCGGCACGCAGGTGTCGCCCACGCCGTCGTGCGTGATCTGGAAGTGGTGCGGGCCTTTCGGAAGCGGACTGTCGCAGCGCGGGCCATTGGTGCTGTTGAGTAGATAGCCGCTGTTGTTCGTTACGCAGTCGCATTTGTCCTTCGCCGTGCCGTTCTTGCAGGTGATCCTGCCCAATACACGTCCGGTCCATTCGAGCGTGGCGTAATTCACACTGGCGTTGCCGGTGATGGTAACGGCGGACGCCTGGAGCAGCAGATCGCCCGTGTCCACATTTCCGTTGACCTTTGCGCTCGAACCCAGCGTCAATTTACTGGTTGCGGTGACATTTCCTTCGATCGTCACCGATGGCCCGGCGGCGATGACCGAGCCACTGACGTCGCCATAGATTTTCGAGGACGAACTGATGTTGACCACGCCCGCCGAGGCCACCGATCCGTTGATCGTCACACGGGCGCTGCCGAGCTGGACGCCTCCCGCCTTGACGTCGGCAGTGATCGTCTGCGCCCGGTTGCCCATATAGAAAGTCCCGCCGGCCTCGATGCTGCCGCCCAGCACATCGAGGTTGGCCGCTTTCATTTCTGCGACGCTGAGCGAACCGGTTGTAATGAACCTGGCCGTGTCGACCATCACCAGCCCCTGGTTGAAACCGAAGCTGAAGCTGCCGTTGATCTTGAGGGTGTAGCCGGCGGCGATGTAGATCGTGTCGTTGCCGTTCAGGCTGGGTGTGGGGCAGCTGTATTCCTTGGCCACCAGGCTGCAGCCGCCGATGTTCCGGCCATCGAAGGCGAATGTCGCTGCCTGCAAGGGCCCACTGCCCAGCAGTCCCGCCAGCGCAATGACGAGCGTTGGCAGCCACTGCCCGAAGGCGCGGCGGCCGGGCAGGTGGGTGCGGACGAACAGGATCGCGAAGAGGGACGGGAAGGACAAGGTTGTGGCCGGCGTCAAAGCATCAATGCCGAAAGTTTGCCCCAGTTACCTTGACCCGACAACGGATTTTTCGCTCAGGCAACGCTTTTCTGTGCATCCGGGCCACGCCGCCGCGCTCGTCCTTGCCAACATGTCAGCACTTCAGGCCGCGATGGCTTCCTGGCCCGCCGCCGTCATGCCCAGGTGGCGGTTCACCGCCGACAGCACCGCGCGGAACGAGGCCGTCAGGATATTGCTGTCGATGCCGACCCCGAACAGGGTCTGGCCGCTGCCCACCCGCAGCTCGACATAGCAGGCGGCGCGCGCATCGGCGCCGCGGCCGATCGCGTGCTCGTGGTAATCCATCAGGCGGATGTCCAGGCCCAGGGCCTTGACGAAGGCGTCGATCGGGCCGTTGCCCTCGCCGCGGCAGGCCTGCGCCACGCCATGGCGCGAAACGGTCAGGTCGATCTGCACGCCGTGCTGGCTGTCCTCGGTCATGCGGTGCGACACATAGTTAAACGGCGATTCCTGCTCCAGGTATTCCTGCGAGAACAGCGCATGGATACTCGATGCGGCAATCTCGCGGCCGGTTTCGTCGGCCATGCGCTGCACCGCGCGCGAAAATTCGATCTGCAGGCGGCGCGGCAGCTCGAGGCCGTATTCCTGCGCCAGCAGGTAGGCCATGCCGCCCTTGCCCGACTGGCTGTTGACGCGGATGACGGCGTCGTAGCTGCGGCCCAGGTCGGCCGGGTCGATCGGCAGGTAGGGCACTTCCCAGATCCCGTCCTTGTCCTGCTTGGCAAACCCTTTTTTAATCGCATCCTGGTGCGAGCCCGAGAAAGCGGTAAAGACCAGGTCGCCCGCATACGGATGGCGCGGGTGCACCGGCAGCTGGTTGCATTCCTCCACCAGCTGGCGCACGGCGTCGATGTCCGAAAAATCCAGGCCCGGGTCGATGCCCTGGGTATACAGGTTCATGGCCAGCGTCACCAGGTCGACGTTACCTGTGCGCTCGCCATTGCCGAACAGGCAGCCCTCGACGCGGTCCGCGCCCGCCATCACGGCCAGTTCCGCCGCTGCCACTGCTGTGCCGCGGTCATTGTGCGGGTGCACGCTGATGACCAGCGACTCGCGCCGCTCGAGGTGGCGGCACATCCATTCAATCTGGTCGGCGTAGACGTTGGGCGTGCTGGCCTCCACCGTCGAGGGCAGGTTGACGATCATGGGTTGTTGCGGGGTCGGCTGCCACACGTTGCTCACGGCATCCACGATCTGCTTGGAGAAATCGAGTTCGGTGGTCGAGAAGGATTCCGGCGAATATTCCAGGCCCCACTGGGTTTGCGGGTGCTGCGCCACCAGTTCCTTGATCAGCTGCGTGCCCTTGACGGCGATCTGCACGATCTCGTCGCGTTCCATCCCGAACACCACGCGGCGGAAGACCGGCGCCACCGAGTTGTAGACGTGGACGATGGCGCGCTTGGCGCCTACCGCCGATTCCACCGTGCGGCGGATCAGCTCATCGCGCGCCTGGGTCAGCACGATGATGGTGACGTCGTCGGGAATATGCTTGTCTTCGACCAGCATGCGCACGAAATCGAAATCGGCCTGCGAGGCGGACGGGAAGCCGACTTCGATTTCCTTGATGCCGACTTTCACCAGCATTTGGAAGAAGCGCAGCTTCTTCTCCGGGCTCATCGGCTCGATCAGTGCCTGGTTGCCGTCGCGCAGGTCGGTGCTCATCCAGACGGGCGGGCGGGTGATCGCGCGGGACGGCCACTGGCGGTCGGTCAGCGGGACGGCAGGGAAGGGACGGTATTTGGCGGCGGGGTTCTTCAGCATGATCGTTGCTCCTGGTGCGATTTGTCTCTGGGCCCGGTGGGGCGGAATGCGGCGGGAGGCTGCCGGGCGGGCCGCGATGCGCTAGGCCCGGCAACCGGTCGGTAGCTTTAGCAGCAGGCGGATTAACGCGCGTGCGGCTGCCGACAGGGTCGACTGGGTGATGGAGAACGATGCTGCTGGAGAAGGAATCTTGGACATCGGGTCGAACTTTCCTGGACTACGTGCTGCTTGCTTGGCCGGCCTGGGCCGGGACCTACGGCGTGATTTACGCGCGTAGTAGCAGGGCGGCCAGCGCTAGCGCGCCGGCGGCAGGTAGGGAAGTCGACAGATGCAGGTGAAAGGACATGTCGTTGAATGTAAAAGACGAGAGAAGGGCGTGTCAAGCAAAAAATTGTGCGCTGCGGTAAACCACACATTCGGCCCAGCCACATCCTCGTAGCGTGGACAAGTTTCTTGCCCACGCTACGGGGTAACAAAACGCGGGCGACCCGAAAATATGCCCACGCCAAGGCCTCGATCAACCCCTCTTTCTGCACCGCACGATGTTTACTGGTATACTGTGCTTTCCCTGTCGATGAAGCAGCAGCGCTTCCCGGCACCAACCCGGTCACGTACCAGCACACTGCGACACCGCACTGCGATACGCCACCGCCCAAGCCTCCGCACCTTCCCAGGTTGCGCGCTTCCGTTTCCAGCCCTGGCTCCCGGTCAGGCCAGCACCAATCGCCGCCTTCGTGACATGTCTGGCGGTGCGACCGAACTACAACGAACCCGCGCGCCGCCCGGGCCGTAACGCACGCTTTAGGAGAACCAGCATGGCAAAAGAAGAACTGATTGAAATGAACGGCCTCGTGTCCGAAATCCTGCCGGAAATGCGTTTCCGCGTCGACCTCGACAACGGCCACAAGCTGATCGCTTATACCTCGGGCCGCATGAAGAAGAACCACATCCGCATCCTGGCGGGTGACCGTGTGACGCTCGAGCTGTCGCCGTACGACCTGAACAAGGGCCGTATCGTGTTCCGCCACATTGAAACCCGCGGTCCTTCGACCGGCGGCGGACAGCGCCCGGCACCGCGCCGCCGCTGATCCAGCAGGCGCCGGTCCTGTCCTTTCCAGGACGGACCGGCGGATTGTCCCGGCCTCCCGGCCAATAGTGCGGTTGCGTGGCGTGAACAGCCTTACAATGTGTTCACAAAACGACAACTCCCGGACGATCCATGGCCCATATCCATCCTGCCGGCTGGCGCGAAATGTCCGTCACCGGTTCTGCCGCACGTGAGATCGAAACGCTCACCCTCCTCGACAAGCGGCTGTCGGATACCCCCTACGAGATCTACCACGGCGTCCACTGGACCAATGTCGAGCACGGCTTTTCGGCCTATGGCGACATCGATTTCATCATCGTCGCCCCCAACGGCAGGGTCCTGCTCATCGAGCAGATCGCCGGCTTCCTGAACGAATCGGCCGATGGCCTGGTGAAAAACTACCAGGGCAAGCCGCGCAAGATCCGCCAGCAGATCCTGCACAGCATCGAAGGCTTCTCGAAGCGCTACCAGGGCCAGCTGTCGATCGACTACCTGCTGTACTGCCCCGACTACATCGTGCGCGACCCGCAGCAGGCCGGCATCGACCCCAGCCACATCATCGACGCCACCAACAAGGGCAAGCTGGGCGCGGCCATCCGCGAAATCCTGCCGATCACGCCGCGCACCGAAGAATTCGACAAGGTCGCCCGCTACCTTGGCGACACCCTGAGCCTGCGGCCCGACCCGAGTTCGATGATCGGCTGCGCCACACAGATGGTCACGCGCCTGTCGGGCGGCCTGGCCACCTGGGCGCGCCGGCTCGAATTCTCGCCCTTCCGCCTTCGCGTAATGGGCACCGCCGGCAGCGGCAAGACCCAGCTGGCCCTGGCCGAATACACCGGCGCGCTCGACGCCGGCCTGCGCCCGCTCTACGTCTGCTTCAACCGGCCGCTGGCCGACCACATCCAGCGTTTGGTGCCAGCTGGCGGGCGCGTCGCCAACTTCCACGAGCTGTGCGACGCCTGGCTGCGCGCCCAGGGCAAGACGCCCGACTACGCCTCGCCCGACGTCTGGACCGAGATCGAAGCGGCCCTGGTGGCGGCCGACCTGCCCGAGACCTGGCAGTACGACGTCGTCATCATCGACGAGGGCCAGGATTTCTCCACCATGTGGCACGACATCGTGCTGCGTATGCTGAAGGAAAACGGCCGCGCCATCTGGCTGGAAGACCCGGACCAGAACCTGTACGGCAAGGCGACGGTGCCGCTCCCTGGCTGGGTGGTGCTGCACTCGAACACCAACTACCGCAGCCCGCGCCAGATCGTGCAGATGCTCACCTCGATCGGCGCCGTCAGCCAGCCGGTGGAGGCGGGCAGCCCGTTCAAGGGCGCCGACATCGAAGAAATGACTTACCCCGAAGGCGATCTCGATGCCATGCTGGCCGCGACCCGGCGCGCGGTCACCTCCTGCCTGGCGGCGGGCTTCGGGCGCCAGGACATCGCCATCTGCTCCTTCCGCGGGCGCGAAAAATCGGCCATCCTCAAGCTCGACAAACTGAGCGACGCGCATACGCTGCGTTCCTTCACCGGCGAATACGACCTGTTCGGCAACCCGGTATTCCGCGAAGGTGGGCTGCTGGCCGAATCGGTCTACCGTTTCAAAGGCCAGTCGGCGCCGGCGCTGATCTTTACCGAGATCGACTTCGAAGAGATGGACGAACTCACCCTGCGTAAACTCTTCGTGGGCATGACGCGCGCGCGCCTGAAACTGGTGCTGGTGATGAGCGAGCGGGCGTCGGTGCAGATGCTGGACCGGATGGATTCGGCGGCCTTCACCGATTGATCAGCGCACGGCGGCGGCGGCCAGCGCGCGAAACAGCGCCGTTGCCCGGCGCCCGCTCGCCCCGTGGCGGCGTTGAACCTGACGGGGCGCGCCCATTGCGACCAGATCGAACGGTCGCTGCCCGTGTAGTAGCGCTCGGCCACCGTCGCGCCATGGCGCACGACGATGACGGCATGGATATGGCTTTGTCCCGCGCCGGCGCGTCGAGCAGCGCGCACAGCCCTGGTCGCATGGTTTGGACGGCCGGCGCCGGGTAGGGCGCCTGTGCCAAAAAAAATGCTATTGAATTACATCAGTTCGCTCGACAGGCCGGCCGGATGGCGCAAAATCGCCCTGGGCAGTCAGGAAACCCGAGTTTATGCAGGCGCCATGAAGAATCAAGTATCGAGCCGGCCGAGGCGTGCTAGCATTTTGTTCATCGAATCCGGGAGACGAACAGATGAAGCAGCAGGCCGTGGCAAACGCTGGACGCAGGCGCATCAAGTTACTGGGTGCATCGGCATTGATGGTGCTGCTGGCGGCCTGCGGCGACCATCCGCCCAAGGACAAACCTGACGACGACACCCCTCCGCCACCGCCGCCCGCAGCCATCACGCTCGTCGCCGGCGACGCGACGGCCTCCGGCAGCAGGGATGCCACCGGCGCCACCGCGCGCTTCAACGCGCCGCACGGCATCACCATCGATTCCGCAGGCAACCTGTATGTGTCAGACCGGGGCAATTTCACGATCCGCAAGATCACGCCTGCAGGCATCGTCACGACGCTGGCCGGCTCCGCAGGAAACAGCGAATTCATCAACGGCGTCGGCGGCAGCGCACGCTTTACCAATCCCCTGGCGATCGCCATTGGCCCCGGCAACGTGCTATATGTAGGCGACAACCGCCTGGTGCGCAGGGTGGGCACGGCCAGCCAGGTCGACACCGTGCTGGAGATCCCGGTCGGGATCAACGTGGACAGCCGCAGTGCCCCCTTGCTCGACATCGGCGGCATTGCCGTCGATTCGAGAGGCGATCTCATCGTGACCAATGGCCACAGCACGCGCCGCGTCGCACCGAATGGCGCGACCGTGGTGCTGGAAGGCACGCAGGTCCTGAACGTGTCCGGCACCAGGACCTTCGTGCAGCGCGGGGTGGCGGTCGACGCCGGCAACAACGTCTATGTGCTGACCCTGGACCGGATGATCAGCAAGACCAGCGGCTCCAATACCCTGGCACGGCTCGCCGGTTCGCCAGATCAGCGCGGCTTTGCCGATGGCACGGGTGCGGCGGCCCGCTTCGAAGACGTGGTGGCGCTGACCGTCGACCCGCAGGGCAACGTGTACGCCGCGGACAACATCAACAACCTGGTACGCAAAATCACCCCTGCCGGCGTCGTGACGACAGTTGCCGGCACCCTGAAGGCCAGCACGCTGGCAACCGGCGCATTGCCCGGCAGCCTGCCGAACATCCGCGGCATCACCAACGACGGCAAGGGCAACCTGTATGCCACCACCGGGAATGCCGTCATCAAGATCAAGCTGCCCTGAACCGGCGCGCCAACACCTGCAGGCTCAGTGGCCGATAGCGGCCGTCGCCACGCCCTGCGCCACGCTCGATTTGCTGGTGGTCGTGGTCAGCGCAAACAGCGGCTTGCGTTCGGACTTGTCGGTGCTCCACTCATAGGCGACGGTCTGCTTGACCCCGTCCGGCCCTTGCTCCGAGGTACTGCGCTTGCGCTTGCTGTGGAAAGGCGCCGGCGCCTTGCCCACCACCTTTTCAAATAGTTGCTGCGCAGCCGTGGCCGGCACCGTCTTCGCGTACAGCGCGCACAGATTCTGGTCGGCGTGGACCACCAGCACAAACTGCCCATGCTGGCTCGGCATGACCCAGGCGCCACCCTTCGCACCCTGCAGGAACATCGCCGCCTTCTCACTAGGTAGCTGCGGCAAGGCCTTCAGCTGCTTGCGCAGGCCGTCGAGGTCGTGCAGGTACTTGAGGCAGTGCGACGAATAGATGCCCATGAACGCGGCGGCCTGCTGCTCGGGCGCCGCGATTGCGGTTGTAGATAGCAAGATCCCTCCGATCGTGATGGCGGCCTGGCGAAGAAGTCGCATGGAAGCGTGCTCCGGCTGGTTGCTGGGAGGTCCTACTATAACAACGTAGTCATCAAAACCCGGCTTGCAAAAAGGAATTGAACACAGCATGGAGGGCGCTTGGCACCTGCTTACAGGAAGGACGCTATTCCGCTGGAAAAGATCCGCCGCTACCTCGAGCCGGGCCCGATCGTGCTGGTCAGCTCGGCCTCGAAGGGCGAGCGCAACATCATGACGATGGGCTGGCACACCGTGATGGAATTCTCGCCCTCGCTCGTGGACTGCGTGATCTCTGCATGCAACGACAGCTTCGAACTGATCCGGCAAAGCCGCGAATGCGTCATCAACCTGCCCACTACGGCGCTGATCGATGCCGTGGTCGGCATCGGCACCACGAGCGACGGCGAGATCGACAAGTTCGAGCGCTTTGGCATGACGCCCGGAGCAGTGGACGGCACCGGGGCGCCGGCCATCCGCGAATGCGACTAATGCACATGGGTTGTTTTGAGTTCGTGTCCAACCAGTCTAGTCTTTGTTCAATATCTTCTCAACGATAATTGGCGTTGCCTGATGGCCTCGTCATCCAGCACTCGCGATACGCAATCCAACACCAGCAGAATATCTTTCCCTATATCAACGGTCATTTGATAGCATTCCGGAATGAACGCTATTCCCGCTTATGGAGACACTCCTCCCCGAATCCGCCGTCGCCAAACCCTAGCCCTCGTGCTGTTGGTCGTTACTGGCGTCATCAACTACCTAGACCGCGCCACGCTAGCCGTCGCCAACGAATACATCCGCGCAGACCTCGACCTCTCGCTCGGCCAGATGGGCTTGTTGCTGTCGGCGTTTTCCTGGAGCTATGCGCTCTGCCAGCTGCCGGTAGGCGCGCTGGTCGACAAGATAGGACCGCGCTGGCTGCTCGGCATGGGCCTGGTCGTGTGGTCGCTGGCGCAGGCTGCAGGCGGCCTCGTCTCGACCTTCGGCTGGTTCGTCATCGCTCGCATTGTGCTCGGTATCGGCGAGGCGCCGCAGTTCCCGGCAGCGGCGCGGGTCGTCAGCAACTGGTTTCCAATCCGTGCGCGCGGAACGCCGACGGGCATCTACAACTCGGCCTCGCCGCTCGGCGTTGCGCTCGCGCCGTTGCTGTTGGCACCGTTGATCGCGGCAACCAGCTGGCATTGGGCGTTCTTCGTGACTGGTGCGATGGGCCTGGTAGCGGCAGTTATTTGGGTCGCCTTATATCGCGATCCGGTTCGCGAGCAGCTGTCTGCGGATGAGATCGCCTACCTCGACGCGGGCCAGAAGTCGGAGCCGACGCCCGAAACGACTTTCGCATCCTGGCGCGCGCTGTTCCGGCACCGAGCAACTTGGGGCATGCTGTTCGGCTTTTCCGGGTCGGTCTATTTGAATTGGGTCTACCTGACCTGGCTGCCAGGCTATCTGCGGACCGAGCGCCATATGGACATCGCCTACGCCGGGATCGCGGCCTCGATTCCCTTCGCATGCGGCTTTGCCGGCGCCTTGGTGGCTGGCTGGGCTTCCGACCGCGTTGCCCGGCTTTCGGCCTCGCCATTGGCTGGCCGCCGGAGGGCAGTGGTGGCGTCGATGCTGGGCATGGTGGCGTTCACGATTCCGGCGGCGCTGGTCGAGAGCAATACCGTTGCCATCGCCTGCATCTCGATCGTCATCTTCCTCGCCAACGCCGCGTCGGCCTGCTCCTGGTCGCTCGTGACTGTCGTGGCGCCGCGCAGCCGCATTGGGTCACTTGGCGCGATCCAGAATTTCGGTGGCTTTATTGGCGGAGCGCTGGCGCCGATCTTGACGGGCTATATCGCGCAGGTCTGGTCCTTTGTTCCGGCCTTATTGACCGGCGCCGGCATTGCCTTCCTCGGTGCGATGTCGTACCAGTTCCTGGTCGTTCAGTCGATACCTGAGCAGGACTGAGCGCCTTACCAGCAATCAAAATCTCGGAGCCGCTCCATGAAATGCACGCAATGCGGAAGGCAGTAGTCGCAGTACTTTGCTTCGGTATCGCTCCAGCAATGGCAGCAGAAGCCCGCTTTCCTGTAGATGTTGCCAACTACGTGGAGCAGCGTGAAGGCTGTGACCACTTCCGGGGAGAGATCCCGGACCTGCCGGACGAGCAGCGAATGAAGGAAATCGAACGCGAGATCGGCAAGCTCTGTAAAGGCACTGACAAGAAACTCGTTCAGTTGAAGCGCAAGTACGCCAAGAATCAAGCCGTTATGAAACGTTTGAACGAGTTCGAAGAGGGCATCGAGTCGCCTCCGCCAAGCAGCAGCTGGTGAGGTGGCTTCGCAGCTTGCGTCCTCACTGCAGCCGAATCGCCGTGTCGAACACCCATGTCCGGCGAATTTCGATCACGTCATACTGCCGCGCCAGCGCAGGCGGGAATGCGCCATAAGGAGCCTGGCTGGCCACGACCTTGCGTATCGCTTCATCGATCGCAGGCACGCCGCTGGAGACGACGAAGGTTACTTTCTCCACCGAGCCATCGGCGCGGATCGCCATCGTCACGATCGGTTGGGTATGCGGCTGTTTCACCGTGTCGCGCACCATATCGAAGGTCATGTTCAGTTCGATCTTGCGGCGAATGGCTTCCGCGTAGAGAACCAGATCGGCATTCGCGTCGGCGCGGCCGAACAGCCAGCCGCGGCGCAGGCTGCTGACTGTCCTGTCCCGCTGGGCCGCTTCCTGCTTGAGCTGGTTGCCAATTGCCCGTAGCCGTTCTTCGCGCTTTGCCTCCTGCTCGGCCTTTTCCCGCTGCGCTTGGTCCTGCTTGGCCTGGACCTGACGTGCCTCCTGGTCCTTACCGGCCTGCTGCCGCGCCAAGGCCTGCTGCACTTCCTGCTCTGCGCGCTCACGCTGCACCTGCGCCTGCCTTGCGCGTTCTTGTCGTGCCGATTCCTGCTGCAGGGCATCCTGGCGTGCCGCCGCTTCGAGCCGCGCTTGCTCCAGCCGCGCGGCCTCCTGCTTCGCCTGTTCTTGCCGCTGCCGTGCAAGCTCCTGGCGTTCGGCCTCGATGCGCGTGGCCTCGTTCGTGACGCTTTGCTCAGCACGCGCGGCATCAAGTCGTCGTTGCTCCTGACGCGCCGCTTCACGCTGCGTTTCTGCCGCCAGTTCCGCCTGCCGCAGCTGTTGCGCATTCTGCCTTTCCTGCTCGAGCCTGGCCTGCGCAAGCGCCTGTTCTCGCGCTTCCTGTTCGATCTGCTTCGGCGCGACGCTATCCGGTCTGGCGGGCGCACGCACGGGCGGCGCGTCCGCTGCAATCGGCAGCTTCACATCAGGTGGAACGATTGCCGCAGCGGCAGGCGCCTGAACGACTGCAGGAATGCTTGCAG
Organism: Telluria sp. ZB4P37; assembly: GCF_059685855.1. Taxonomy (NCBI): domain Bacteria; kingdom Pseudomonadati; phylum Pseudomonadota; class Betaproteobacteria; order Burkholderiales; family Oxalobacteraceae; genus Telluria; species Telluria sp. ZB4P37. Next base: position 29,634 of record NZ_JCASID010000017.1, on the reverse strand, counting down.
GCGCCGGTGCGGGCGCTGGCAAGGGGGCAGGTTCGAAGGGAGGGGGGGCGAACGAAACGCCAGTGGCTTCGCTTTGCTTGATGACGGGAGGTAGAACGGCCTTGGGCAGAGGCGTGCTTGCCGCAGCAGGCTTGGAAACATCGACAGGCGCCGTATCGGTCATTGCTGCCGGCGGCACAGCGGCCGGTGTTGAAGCAGCAGGCCTCCCCGGCTCCAGCAACACCTGCAAATCATTCGCACCGAGGCGCCGTTCTTTCCAGGGAAACTGAAGGCCAGGCAGTCCGACAGCCTGGCCACCCAGGGTCATGCTCAGCAGCAGCACGTGGACGAGCAGGGAGAGCACCAACGCGGCGCTCATTCGCCTGGGGTCGGGCCGGGTGAAGAACGCAGCACTCACATTGACAACCCTTTGCCAGGCGCGGAGATCCCGCCGTTCTTGACGTCGGCGGGCAAGCAGGAACGATCGAAGCAGCTGGTGCAGCCAGTGCCGGGATGCCGGCGCCGGCTGGCACCATCAGACGTCGATATTCCCCGCCCGCAGTGCATTGCTCTCGATGAAGTTCCTGCGCGGCTCGACTTCATCACCCATCAAGGTGGTGAAGATCTGGTCCGCCGCAATCGCATCCTCGATCTGCACACGCAGCAGGCGGCGCACGGTCGGGTCCATCGTGGTTTCCCACAGCTGCTCCGGATTCATCTCGCCCAGACCCTTGTAGCGCTGCTTGCTCACGCCGCGCTCGGCTTCTTCGCGCAGCCAGATCATCGCTTCGTGGAATTCGCGCACGGCGAATTCCTTCATCTTCTCGCCTTCGCCGCGGCGCATGATGGCGCCTTCGCCCATCAGGCCCTGGAAGGTGGCGGCCGCATTGGCCAGCACCGCGTAGTCGTTGCTCAGCACGAAGTCGGCGTCGATCGAGGTCACCTGCACGTTACCGTGGCGCATGCGCTCGATGCGCAGCGAGTGCTTGTCGTTCAGTTCGTCCGAACGCACGACCACTTTCACCGCCGGATCGTTGATCGCCGCTTCCATGGTTTGCGCCGAGGCGCTTGAATTCTCCAGCGTGTCCATCTGCAGCGTCACGCCGCTCATGATGGCGGTCAGCGCCGCGCGGTCGATCACGCGGGTCAGGCGCATCATGATGGCGTTGGCCAGGTTGTACTGCTTCACCAGCTCGCCCAGGGCGTCGCCGGTGATCGGGTCGGCGCCTTCGCGCGGGATCAGCGAGGCGGCATTCAGCGCCACCGTCATCATGTAGCTGGCTTCCTCGACATCGTCCTTCAGGTAGCGCTCGTCGCGGCCGGCCTTCACCTTGTACAGCGGCGGCTGCGCAATGTAGATGTGGCCGCGTTCCACCAGCTGCGGCATCTGGCGGTAGAACAGCGTCAGCAGCAGGGTGCGGATGTGGGCGCCGTCGACGTCCGCATCGGTCATGATGATGATGCGGTGGTAGCGCAGCTTGTCGACGTTGAACTCGTCCGGGCCGATGCTGGTGCCCAGCGTGGCGATCAGGGTCGTGATCTGCTCCGACGACAGCATCTTTTCGAAGCGCGCCTTTTCCACGTTCAGCACCTTGCCGCGCAGCGGCAGGATGGCCTGGAACTTGCGGTCGCGGCCCTGCTTGGCCGAGCCGCCTGCCGAGTCACCCTCGACGATGTACAGTTCGGCCAGCGCGGGATCGCGTTCCTGGCAGTCGGCCAGTTTCGACGACAGGCCCAGGCCGTCCATGATGCCCTTGCGGCGGGTCAGGTCGCGCGCCTTGCGCGCCGCTTCGCGGGCACGGGCCGCTTCCACGATCTTGCCGCAGATGATCTTGGCGTCGTTCGGCTTCTCGGCCAGGAAGTCGGTCAGCGTCTTGGCGACGATTTCTTCCACCGGGCCGCGCACTTCCGACGACACCAGCTTGTCCTTGGTCTGCGACGAGAACTTCGGCTCCGGCACTTTCACCGACAGCACGCAGGTCAGGCCTTCGCGCATGTCGTCGCCCGAGATCTCGACCTTCGCTTTCTTGGCGAAATCGTGCTCGTCGATGTACTTGTTGATCACGCGGGTCATCGCCGCGCGCAGGCCAGTCAGGTGGGTGCCGCCGTCGCGCTGCGGGATGTTGTTCGTGAAGCACAGCACCTGCTCGTTGTAGGCGTCGTTCCACTGCATCGACACGTCCACCGAGATGTTCGTGTTCTGGTCCGACATGCGGTCGCCCGTGGCCTGGAACACGGTCGGGTGCAGCACGGTCTTGGTCTTGTTGATGTATTCCACGAAGCCGCGGGTGCCGCCTTCGAAGGCGAAGATTTCTTCCTTGCCGTTGCGGTGGTCGCTCAAGCGGATATTCACGCCATTGTTCAGGAACGACAGCTCGCGGATGCGCTTCGACAGGATCTCGTAGTGGAACTCGACGTGGGTGAAGATTTCCTCGTCGGCCCAGAAGTGCACTTCGGTGCCGCGCTTGTCGGTTTCGCCGATGACCTTCATCGGAGAGGTTTCGAAGCCGTCGACGATTTCGATCAGGCGGTCCTGCGGGACGCCGCGCACGAATTCCATCTGGTGCACCTTGCCTTTTTGGCGAACGGTCACGCGCAGCAGCTTCGACAGCGCGTTCACGCACGACACGCCGACGCCGTGCAGGCCGCCCGACACCTTGTAGGAGTTCTGGTTGAACTTGCCGCCGGCGTGCAATTCCGTCAGGGCGATCTCGGTCGCCGAACGCTTCGGCTCGTGCTTGTCGTCCATCTTGACGCCAGTCGGGATGCCGCGGCCGTTGTCGGTGATCGAAATCGAATTGTCCGCGTGGATGGTCACGTGGATTTCGGTACAGTGGCCGGCCAGCGATTCGTCGATCGAGTTGTCGAGCACCTCGAACACCAGGTGGTGCAGGCCAGTGCCGTCCGAGGTATCGCCAATGTACATGCCCGGACGCTTGCGAACCGCTTCCAGACCTTCCAGGATCTGGATCGAGGCGGCGCCGTATTCATCCGCTGGAGGAGCGGGGGACGTTTGTGCTTGGGTGTTCTCGGACATGGACTGCTTTCTCTATATAACGGGTGATTCGAGAGCTGATTTGGCGGCACGCTGCTTTAACGTGAGCCACCAACTCCCGAACCGTCATTCCCGCCTGCGCGGGAACGACGGGCTAACTATTCTTCTCGGCCGACCGTACTCTTTGTCTTGCTCAAATCCGCATCGGCATGACGACATACTTGAAGTCGCCATTCTCGGGAATCGAGATCAGCGCCGACGAGTTCGAATCGCCCAGGGCGATGTTCACCTGGTCGCACTTCAGGTTGTTCAGCACGTCGAGCAGGTAGGTAACGTTGAAACCGATGTCGATCGAATCGCCGCCGTAGTCGATCTCGAGTTCTTCGACCGCTTCTTCCTGGTCGGCATTGGTCGAGCTGATCTTCATGACGCCCGGCTCGATGATGCAGCGCACGCCCTTGAACTTGTCGCTGGTCATGATCGCGGCGCGCTGCAGCGAACGCAGCAGTTCGTCGCGGCTGATCGTGAAGTCGTTCTTGTAGCCCTTCGGGATCACCCGGGTGTAGTCAGGGAACTTGCCCTCAACCAGCTTCGAGACCAGCTCGATGTCGGCGAAGGTCAGCTTCACCTGCGAGGCCGCGATGTCCAGGCGGACGGTTTCGTCGCTTTCTTCGAGCAGGCGCTGCAGCTCGATGATGGTCTTGCGCGGGATGATCACTTCCTGGCGCTCGAAGCTTTGCTCGGTCGCGACCTGGCAGAAGGCCAGGCGGTGGCCGTCGGTGGCGACCGCAATGATGTTTTGGCCGTCCAGCACCAGCAGCAGGCCGTTCAGGTAGTAGCGGATGTCCTGCTGGGCCATCGAGAAGTGCACCATGTTGAACAGGTGCTTGAGCGTCTTCTGCGGCAGGGTGACCGAGGCGTTGTAGCTGTCGGCGACCGACACGGTCGGGAATTCTTCCGCGGCCAGGGTCTGCAGTGCGAAGCGCGACTTGCCGCTCTGGACGGCCAGGCGCTTGTTCTGCAGCGTCATGGTGACGTCGCCCGACTCCGGCAGCGCGCGCAGGATGTCGAGCAGCTTGCGCGCGGCCACCGTGGTGCCGGTCACGTCATCGCCCGAGCCGATATTGGCCAGCGTGGTGATCTGCACTTCGGTGTCGGTGGAGAGGAACGAGACGCTCTCGCCGTCCTTGCGGATGAGGATATTGGCCAGAATCGGCATAGTGTGCCGACGCTCGACAATACCGCTCACGATCTGCAGTGGCCGGAGAAGCGTGTCTCGGGTGGTTTTGACCAGTTGCATAGATATCCTCAGTTGATTTATCAGGTGTAATTATTACTAGTGCACTATTCTGCCAATTGCTGGGGGAGAATACAAACTTCTCCGCATAGCTGGATTGGCCTGTTTCTCGTAGGGTGGGCAGGCACGACAGGCCAGTGGCCTGTTGTGCGCCCACCCTACGGAGGAGCGCGGGCAAATCCAGCGCCGCGACCGATATTTCCATTACCCCTTCAGGGTCTGCTCCAGCACGTGCAGCTCATGGTTGCACTCGGCATTCTTCTGGCGGTCCGCCGCGATCTTGCGCACCGCATGCAGCACGGTGGTGTGGTCGCGGCCGCCGAACAGCTCGCCAATTTCCGGCAGGCTCTTTTGCGTCAGTTCCTTGGCCAGGTACATCGCGATCTGGCGCGGCCTGGCGATGTTCGCCGGGCGCCGCTTGGAATACATGTCCGCGACCTTGATGTTGAAGAAGTCCGCGACCGTCTTCTGGATGTTCTCCACCGAGATCTGGCGGTTCTGCACCGACAGCAGATCCTTGAGGGCTTCCTTCACCACGTCGATGGTGATGTCCTTGCCATGGAAGCGCGAGTAGGCCAGGATCTTGCGCAGCGCGCCTTCGAGCTCGCGCACGTTCGAGCGCAGGTGCTTGGCCACGAAGAAGGCCACGTCGTCGGACAGGGTCACGTCTTCGGATTGCGCTTTTTTCAGTAAAATCGCCACGCGCATTTCCAGCTCCGGCGGCTCGATCGCCACCGTCAGGCCGGAATCGAAGCGCGAGATCAGGCGGTCGTCCATGCCGGTGATTTCCTTCGGATAGGTATCCGAAGTGATGATGATCTGCTTCTTGGCGGCGATCAGGGCCTCGAACGCATAGAAGAATTCTTCCTGCGTGCGGCTCTTCCCGCCAAAGAACTGGATATCGTCGATCAGCAGCATGTCGAGCGAGTGGTAGTAATGCTTGAAGTCGTCGAAGCCCTTGCGCTGGTAGGCGGTGACGACGTCGCGCACGTACTGCTCGGCGTGGATGTAGCGGATGCGCGCGTTCGGGTTGTCGGCCATGACCTGGTTGCCGATCGCATGGATCAGGTGGGTCTTACCCAGGCCGACGCCGCCGTAGAAGAACAGCGGGTTATACGACACGCCCGGGTTGTTGGCCACCTGGATCGCAGCGGCGCGTGCCAGCTGGTTGGCCTTACCGGTCACGAAGCTGTCAAAGGTCAGGTCGGTGTTGATCCGGCTCTGCTCGCGCTTGGGCGAGTTGGCGATATTGACGTTGCCCTGGCTGCTGTTGCCCATGCCCGTCTGGTCGATCGAGCGCACCATGCCGCCGCCGTTGCCACCGTTGGAGGCAGGCACTTCGGACGAGCCAGGAGCGATTGGCTTACGCGGCGGGTTGGTCTTCGGATCGAGCACGAACTGCACCTCCACCGGCGCTTCCCAATACTGGCAGGCGAGCTCGGTGATGCGCTTGGCGAACTGGGTCTTGACCCAGTCGAGCTTGAAGCGGTTCGGCGCGCCAATGCGCAGCTTGCCGTCCTCGTAATCGATGACGACCAGTGATTTGATCCACGCACTGTATTGCTGCGGCGTCAGCTCGAGTTCCAGTTGCGTCGAACAGGACTGCCAAAAATTTTCCATACTTCGCTTATTGATACGTAACACGCTATTTTACCTGTCTCGGCCGAAGTTATCCACAGGTTGCGCCCACTATTTTCAACCGGGGCCGCTGTTTTATGGGCACTGCGGCGCGCGCGGCAGGGCAGGGCAAAAACTCATCAGAAACAACAGCTTCCTTGACAGTTGGACCGAAAATAATGTCTAATTCAGGGTTCCCCGTCCGTGCGCCCTGTCAAGTTGATTCCGTCAGCATGCACTTCAGCCTAAAGCGGCCCGGGCGAAAATGAGTATCTGCTGTGGCGTGACGCTGGCTTAACAACTGCGAACTGTCATTGGCGACGAATCCTGACACGATGTCAGACCCGATTTTGCACTTTCTTTTGCTTTAAGCGAGACCACCATGAAACGTACTTACCAACCTTCCGTCGTCCGTCGCAAGCGCACGCACGGCTTCCGCGCACGTATGGCTACCCGTGGTGGCCGTGCAGTCCTGAACGCTCGCCGCGCCAAAGGCCGCAAGCGCCTGGCTGTCTAAGCCTCCTGGCTGACAGATCGACGCGGTCGACATGACAGGCGAAGGTTCGCACGACTTCGCGCGCGTTCGGCGTATCGTTAAAACGGATGAGTTTTCATCCGTTTTTCGTTTGCGGCCGGCGCAAAAATCCGCGCATTTCGTGCTGTACACCCGTCCCAACACGCTGCCGCATGCGCGGCTGGGCGTCGTTGCGGCCAAACGCTTTGCGCCGCGCGCCGTCACCCGCAATACGATCAAGCGCATCACGCGCGAACTGTTCCGCACCAGCGAACTGCAGGCCGTCGATTGCATCGTGCGCCTGGCGCGCCCGGTCAATACCAAGGCCGGACCGGCCACCACCGGCGCCCTGAAGGCCGAGCTGCGGGTCGAACTCGCACGCCTGTTTGCCTCCCAGCGCCCGCGCCGTATCAACCCGGCACTGTCATCGCCATGAAAGCCCTGCTGGTCTGCCTCCTTCGCGGCTACCAGCTGCTGCTGTCCCCGATGCTCGGGCAGAAATGCCGTTTCTACCCGACCTGCTCCAATTATGCGATCGAAGCGCTGCGCGTCCATGGCGCCGCACGCGGTTCGCTTCTGGCCGCGCGCCGTGTGTGCCGCTGCCATCCGTGGCATGAAGGCGGTGTCGATCTCGTGCCGCCGGCGCAGGACCAGCAAAAGCATTCCCCACCAGCCGCTCGCGGTTGTAACCACTCCTGACTAGACCCAAATGGAACTTAATAAACGTACCGTCCTGTGGATCGTGTTCGCCATTTCCCTGATTGTTCTGTGGAACAACTGGATGGTGTCCAACGGCAAGCAGTCGCTGTTCTCGGCAGCCCCTCCGGCCGCACAGGTCGCCCAGCAGCAAGCCAAGCCGAATGACGTGCCGGCCGCCGCCGCCGCGGGCAGCGCCGCCGTCCCTGGTGCGCCGGGCGCTATTCCCGCAGCGCCGGTTGCACCATCGACCCAGCGCATCACCATCACCACCGACGTGGTAAAGGTCGACATCGACACCCTCGGCGGCGTCATCAAGCGCCTCGAGCTGCTGAAGTTCGCCGACGACACCGACAAGACCCGCAACAAGGTGCTGTTCAACGTGGGTGGCCCGAACACCTACCTGGGCCAGACCGGCTTGATCGGCACCAGCGCCGCCGGCGTGCTGCCGAACCATCAGACCCCGTTCGTGGCCCGTCCGGGCGTGCGTACCCTGGACGCCAACGGCACCGTGCAGCTGGTGATGGATGCGGAGCAGGGCGGTGTGCGCCTGACCAAGACCTTCACCTTCCGCAAGGGCGACTACACCATCGGCGTGCGCCATGACGTGACCAACCTGTCGACCGCGCCGGTACAGCCGTCGCTCTACCTGCAGCTGCAGCACGACGGCAACAAGCCGGCCAACGATTCCTGGTTCATGTCGAGCTATACCGGCCCGACCCTGTACACCGCTGAAGACAAGTACCAGAAGCTGAGCTTCGAAGACCTCGAGAAGAACAAGGCCGAGCACTCGACCAAGTCGAACAACGGCTGGGTCGCGATCTCGCAGCACTTCTTCGTCTCGGCCTTCATCCCGGCCGACAAGGCGGCGCGCGACATCTTCACCAAGAAGATCGCCACCAACCTGTATGCGATCGGCACCGTCCAGCCACTGGGCACCGTCGCACCGGGCGCCACCGTCTCGACTGACAGCCGCCTGTATTCGGGCCCGCAGGACGAGAAGACCCTGGAAACCATCGCCCCTGGCCTGGAACTGGTCAAGGACTACGGCGTGCTGACCATCATCGCCAAGCCGATCTTCTGGGTGATGGACCACCTGCATTCGCTGCTGGGTAACTGGGGCTGGACCATCGTCGCCCTGACAGTGCTGATCAAGCTGGCCTTCTTCCCGCTGTCGGCCGCCGGCTACCGCAGCATGGCGAAGATGCGCGTGGTGACCCCGAAGATGCAGGCGATCCGCGAACGCTACAAGGCCGACCCGCAGAAGATGCAGCAGGCCACCATGGAGCTGTACAAGACCGAGAAGATCAATCCGCTGGGCGGCTGCCTGCCGATCCTGGTGCAGATGCCGGTGTTCTTCGCCCTGTACTGGGTGCTGCAGTCGTCGGTCGAAATGCGCGGCGCGCCGTGGATCCTCTGGATCACCGACCTGACCCAGCCTGACCCGCTGTACATCCTGCCGGTCATCTACGCGGTGTCGATGTTCATCACCACCAAGCTGAACCCGCAGCCGACCGATCCGGTGCAAGCCAAGATGATGCTGTTCATGCCGCTGGCATTCTCGGTGATCTTCTTCTTCTTCCCGTCGGGACTGGTGCTGTACTGGGTGGTCAACAACATCCTGTCGATCGCGCAGCAGTGGGTGATTACCAAGAAGTTCGAGAACGCGCCTGCGAAGTAAGCGGTTCGCTTTCATGGAAAGCCCGCGCTGATGCGCGGGCTTTTTTTATGCGGTGGCTGCGGTGCGAAATTGGGTCCCCCCCTGCGCGAGGACCCAATTTCGTCGCGTTCCACCACCGCCCCCTTGCACCACGTATCCCTTACAATCCCCCCATGAAACTCGACACCTCCCCCATCGCCGCCATCGCCACCGCCCCCGGCCGCGGCGGCATCGGCGTCGTGCGCGCCTCTGGTAAATCGCTGGCCGCCCTGATCGACGCCCTGTTCCCCGGCGTGAAGCTCAGTCCCCGCCACGCCACCTACATCCCCTTCAAGGCCGCCAACGGCGACGTGATCGACCAGGGCCTGGCTTTGCACTTCAAGGGGCCGCATTCCTACACCGGCGAGGACGTGCTCGAGCTGCAGGGCCACGGCGGCCCGGTCGTGCTGCAGATGCTGCTCGCGCGCGTGCTCGAAGCGGGTGCTGCGCTCGGCCTGCGCCTGGCCGAACCCGGCGAATTCACCCGCCGCGCTTTTCTGAACGATAAGCTCGACCTGGCCCAGGCCGAAGCGGTGGCCGACCTGATCGACGCTTCCACCGAAGCGGCGGCGAAATCGGCGTCTCAGTCGCTGTCGGGTGCGTTCTCGCAGGTGGTGCACAAGCTGGTGGACCAGACCACAAATCTGCGCATGCTGGTCGAAGCGACCCTCGACTTCCCGGAAGAAGAAATCGACTTCCTCGAAAAATCGAATGCGCGCGGCCAGCTGGCCACCATCGTCGAATCGCTGGAAAACGTGTTCCGCCAGGCGGCGCAAGGCGCGCTGCTGCGCGAAGGCCTGAACGTGGTGCTGGTCGGCCAGCCGAACGTGGGCAAATCCTCGCTGCTCAATGCGCTGGCCGGCGCCGACGTTGCCATCGTCACGCCGATCGCGGGCACCACCCGCGACAAGGTCACGGAAACCATCCAGATCGAAGGCATTCCGCTCAACATCATCGACACCGCCGGCATCCGCACCAATGATGACATCGACGTGGTCGAGCGCATCGGCATCGAGCGCACCTGGGGCGAAGTCGGCAAGGCCGACGTGATCCTGCACTTGCTGGACGCTAGCCGCGGCCCGAGCGCGGCCGACGAGGCCATCGTCGCGGCCTTCCCCGAAGGCGTGCCGGTGGTGCGCATCTGGAACAAGATCGACCTGTCGGGCCACAAGCCCTCGATCGATGTGGCGGAAGACGCCGTGCACTTGTACCTGTCGGCCAACGCGCACCTGGGCATCGACCTGCTGCGCACCGAGCTGCTGCGCATCGCCGGCTGGCAGCAGACGGGCGAATCGCTCTACCTGGCGCGCGAACGCCACCTGATCGCGCTGCGCGCCGCGCGCGAGCACCTGGAGATGGCGCGCCAGCATGCGGCGCAGGACGACCAGTCGCTCGACCTGTTCGCAGAAGAACTGCGGCTGGCGCAGGAGCAGTTATCGAGCATCACCGGCCAGTTTACGCCGGACGATTTGCTGGGGGTGATTTTCAGCCGCTTCTGTATCGGGAAGTGATCAGGCTGAGCATGCTTTCGCTACCAGTAGGGCCAGCCTGTCCAGGTAAGCATCGGCTCAGTTGCAAAACGAGTTCCCCGGCGGCCAGTTCTGGTAACCGGGCAGCGCAAGCGATGGGATGACGAAGACCTGTGGCCTCCTTGAGAAGTTCCGCAAGTCGCGTGACGCGGCGTGGATAGACATTGTTGCGCAGCACATCTGAACCGTCACTGGTGTACGGAAGAGATAAATTGTTCACGGTCATGACTCGAGTATAGCAAGCAACTTTGCACTTTAATATCGTCTCGAGGTGATGGATGAGCCCGTGCTACGCTTACCATTCCAGAGACTTGACGAGAGCATGATGGCGTACGCAAACACGTTCCGAGCTGTACATGTAAGGCTGTGGAGTATGTGTCTTGCTGCAAGCCTGCTGTCTTCCTGCGCCAGCCTCTCCGGCCCGCGCACGGTCGAAATCCCGCTGCACAAGCTGCAGGCCGGCCTCGAGCGCCGCTTCCCGGTCAACAACCGGTTGATGCAGATCTTCGACATCCGCCTGTCGCGCCCGATGCTCTCGCTCCAGCCGGAAGCCGACCGGGTGGCGCTGGCGCTGGAAGCCTCCGTGTCGCCGCCGTTCGCCAGCGATGCGTGGAGCGGCAGCCTATCGTTCTCGGGCCGCCTGTACGTCGATCCGGGCCGCGCCGCCGTGATGATGGCCGAGCCGCGCGTCGACCGGCTGGTCCTCGGCGCCAACCCGGAGGCGGAGCGCCAACTTACGCGCGCGGCCAACACCCTGATCGACACGGTGGTGCGCGACATACCCGTCTACAGCTTCGACATGCAAGACCTGCGCTATGCCGGCGTCCAGTTCATCCCGACACGCATCGAAACCACACGCTCTGGTCTTTTGGTGACGCTGGAGCCGGCGAAGTAGCGTATTCGCCACGCCCACCTTTTTGCATCTACAAGCGGATTAGCAATGCGATATTATTTTCGCGTACTGCGAGGCCAGGCGTTGGAGAAATGTTGCACCCAAGCCGCATCGGCCGGCAGCCACCATCCCGCGATTGCAGAGCCAACCCGTTCGGCGCACACTGATACGGCTTGGACTGCCGTGGCACCTGCGCGCCGCGGTCCGGGGTTGAGGTTTCTCATTGGCATGATGTTCCGCTGAAGTAATCTGGGTTGAACTTCAGTCTGTTGCAAGGGGTGGATCGTGGAAACGACACAGGAAAGTTTTCCGGACAACGGACCGGCGACCGAGCCAGCGCTTGCCTCGGTGGCGACGGCGATGCCGGCACGACTGAGCTTGCCTGCAAAGGGATCGTGCTGGTATTGCGAGAAACCGCTCGACAGCGTACGCCGGTTCTGCGGCAAATCCTGCGCCGACTCGTTCGACGAGGAAGCGGAGTTCACCCGTTGAACATAGCAGGGCGGGGCTAGTGCCCGGCCCCGGGCCGCAGCACCTGCAGCGCCCCTTCGAAATCGAAGGCAGCCATCGCCGCCTGCAACTGCCCCATGCGCGCGTCGCCCAGCCGGGCGGCGAGGCCCGTCACGTGGTCCTCGATGAAGTCCTGCGCGGCGCTGTCGCCGGTGTCGAGCATTCCGCACAGGCGCGCCATGTCCGCGCCGCTCACTCGCCCATCGGCCGATTCCCGCTCCATCGCTTCTCCCGGTTTCCCTGAACGCTGCAGTAGCGTATCGAGTTGCGTCATCACGCGCGCCAGTTCCTGTTCCAGGCAGGCGAGCAGCCGGGAGTCGGCGCCGGTGCCTGCGCGCAGTGCGTGCTCGACGTCCGTCGCGAACTGGCGTAGCAGGCGCGCCTCGATCATCGCCGCCGCGCCCTTGAGCGTATGCGCGATGCGCTGCGCGAGCGGCAGGTCGCCGGCGCCGAGCGCCTCGCGCAGGCGCGCGGCCATGTCGCGGTAATCCAGGTGGAAGCGCGTGAGCACGCGCTGGTACATCGCCTGGTCGCCCATCATGCGTTCGAGCCCGGCGCGGTAGTCCAGCGCCGGCCCGGGGGCGGCAGGGGATACCGGGTCGGGAAGGCCCAGGGCGCTGGCCTCGCCGGAAGCGGAAGGCGCGCTCACCGTGTGGTGAACGACCAGTCGCGCGTAACCGGGGCGCCATTCACCGTGCCGCTGAAGCTGGCCTCGTAGGTGGTATTGGCCTTGAGCGGCGCCAGCGGCACAATCGCCACCGCGGTGCGCTCGCCCGACGGGTACACCACCTGCACCTGCAGGTTGGCGCCGCCGCGTGGACGCACGGTGAAAGCCTGCATCGTTACCGGCGCGTCGATGTTGGCATGCACGCTGATCGGGTAGCCGACTTCATTGAGGTTGGCGACCGGATCCGGCTCCTCGCTGTCGCTCATGAAGTTCGGCGTCACCGCCGTCTGGCCGCTGAACGGCCAGGTGACCAGCGCAGTCGCGCCGATGCCGGGACCGAAGCCGCCGCGGGTGGCGAAATTGGCGGTGAAATAGCTGTAGCGGGTCGACGAGGTGCCTGCGCCGGTGCCGATCTCGCGGAACTTCGGCTCGAACATCACGAAGCGGTGGTAGATCGCGGTGATCAGTTCTTCGGCCATGAAGAAACCGTTGCCGTTGGTGGTGCCGGAGATGACCTCGCCGTAGGCGTAGCCGGTGGCGGGCAGGGTGTAGCCGGCCGCGTTCAGGCGGTCGCGCAGCGTGGCGCCGGTGAAGCCCGGCCGGCCCGCGACCTGGTCGTGGCTCATCACGTTATTGGTGCGCAGGTATTCGGAGTGGCCGAGTGCCGCATTGTTGATTTGCGCATTCGGCGTCACGGCCGGTACGCCGGCCTGGGTGCGGCGGTAGTTGATCCAGTTGCGGCCATCGATGGCGATGTCGTTGGTCTGCACCGGCGCCGCCGCGTCGACCACGAGGCCGCCGGTGCCGCCGCCCGTTCCGGTGCCGGTGGCCGGCGTGCCGATGGCGGCAGGCGTCGCGGCAACCGGGCTGCTACTGTCGCTGGCGCCGCCTCCGCAAGCGGCCAGGCTCAGGGCCGCAAGGATGGCGGTGATAAGGGAACGATGAGGCATATAGCTCATATTGCAACTCCTGTCAATACGCGAAAACGAAGCGACATTCTAGAGCAAAAACCGGGGTAGCACCTGTGACCTGCGTTGTGCGAGCCCAGCTTATTTCGCTGCCTGTAGAATATGGCATCGAACCCCTTGCCGAGTAGTCAATTGAAGCCATCCAACCAGCAGCGCCTTGCGCGTGCCAAGTTTGCCCTGCCCAGTTTCGTGACGCTGCTCTCGATTGCCTGCGGCTTCGGCAGCATCGTCATCTCGGTGGACAACGCACACGTGGGCGCGCCCGACGACTACCGCCTGGCGGCGATCCTGCTGGTGCTGGCCGGCGTCTTCGATGCGCTCGATGGCTTTGTCGCGCGCGCCACCAATACCCAGTCCAGCTTCGGCATGCAGCTCGACTCGATCGCCGACGTCATGAACTTCGGCTGCGCACCGGGCCTGCTGCTGTATTGCTACGGTTTTGCGCAGATGAACATGGCGCACCCGACCCTGGTGCGCATGGGCGGCCTGGCCTGCTTCATTTTCGTGACCTGCGGCGCGCTGCGCCTGGCGCGCTTCAACATCAGCGCCGGCCGCACCGATCCGCGCTATTTCGTCGGCATGCCGATCACCGCGGGCGCGGCCTGCGTGGCCTCGGTGGTTGTGGCCTGGCCCGATCCGCTCACCACGATGGGCCAGTGCTTCGCCCTGATGGCGCTCATGGTCGGTGTCGGCACCCTGATGGTGTCGACCATTCGCTTCCCGAGCTCGAAGCACCCGCGCGGCAAGGTCATGCTGGCGCTGCTGGCCGTGTGCCTGGTGCTGCTGGCGGTGCTGCAGACGCGCTTCTTCGTGCTCTTCTTCCTGCTGTATATCTGTGCGACGCTGTTGCTGAATATCGCATGGCGGACGGGCTGGCGTGGTATCGCCCCGCCCAAGGTGTACGAGGAGTAGGGTGGCCGGCTTTGCCGGCCGCGCGTTCAAATCACGGTAATGCTGCCCACCCTACGGGTCTATGGCTAATCCTGCGTCAGGTCTTTACGCGAACCGGTCCAGCATCGCCGCCAGGTGCGCAGCACTGGCCCGTGCCTCCTCGACATCCGCAGCATTGCCCGCCTGGGTCTGGATCGCCCCCGCCAGCAGCTGCACGAAGGAGCGGTCGAGCGCCTTGCGCGCCGCCGCCATCTGCTGGGCCACCGCATCCACGTCCGAGGGTGCCGCCGCCAGGGCGATGAGCTTCTGCACGCCGCGCAGCTGGCCCTCGATGCGCGCCAGACGGTTGAGCAAATCCTTCTTCTGCTGCCCGGTGAGGGCGCTGCCCTCGACGATCTTGAGCTGGCCGTCGGCCATGGTCACGCCACGTCGTGCCCGCGTGCGGCGCGCAGGATGCGGAACCAGTCGTCGCGCTCCAGGGTGAAGGTGGTGCCCAGCACCGCTTCGCGGATCGCTTCGATGCGGCCCGTACCGGTGAGCGGGACCGGGCGGCTCGGCAGCGCCATGATCCAGGCGAACAGCACGCTGGCGAAGGGCCAGCCCATGCGGACCGAGATCTCGTCGATCACGGTGCGCACGTTGGCGGCATTGGCGTCGTTCGAGGTAAACAGGCGCCCGCCGGCCAGCGGCGACCAGATCATCGGCGCGATGCGCAGGTCCTGCAGGCCATCGAAGGTCTCGTCGAACATCGGCCTGGTTTCCATTGGCGAGAACTCGACCTGGTTGGTGGCCAGCGGCACGCGCCGGTTCAGGCATTCGAACTGGTGGCGCGTGAAGTTCGACACGCCGAAGTGCAGCACCTTGCCGGCCTCCTTCAGGCGCACGAAGGCTTCCGCGACCTCGTCGAAGTCCATCAGCGGATCGGGGCGGTGGATCAGCAGCAGGTCGAGGTGGCCGGTGCCCAGCTGGCGCAGCGATTCCTCGGCCGAGGCGATGATGTGGCTGGCCGTGGTGTCGTAGTGCTGGATGCCGTGCTCCAGGCGTTTGGGCGACACCAGCTTGATGCCGCACTTGCTCACCAGTTCGATGCGGTCGCGCAGCGAAGGCTGGGCGCGCAGGGCGTTGCCAAAGGTGGTTTCGACGCCATAGTCGCCATAGATGTCGGCGTGGTCGAAGGTGGTCACGCCCAGCGCCAGGCATTGCTCGATGAAGGCCAGGTGGGCGTCGGGCGACATGCCCCATTCGTTCATGCGCCACATGCCGGCCACGATGCGCGACAGCTCGGGGCCGCCTTCGCGCGTGCTGATGCGCGGGCACTGCAGGTCGGCGGCGTGTTGCTGGGTCATGGTGAGTCCTGTGGGTTCGATGATTCGATTATAGCCGCGCGGGGATAAACAAAAAGCCCGCCCGGCTTGCGCACGGACGGGCTCTCGGACAAGCGTGGTAAAGGATTACTGCATCCAGAGGCGCATCGAATCCCAGGCGCGTCCGAAGATGCTCGCTTCCGGCACTTCTTCCAGCGCCACCACCGGCAGCGCGATCAGCGGCTTGCCGTCGACGGTCATCTTCAGCGTGCCGACCTGGCCGTTGCGTGGCAGCGGCGCCATCAGCGGGTCCTTGCGTTCCAGGACCGGCTTCATTTTCGCCGCCACACCCTTCGGTACGGTCACCAGCACGTCGCGGTTGAAGCCGATCTTCACGGTCGACTGCGCACCCTTCCACACCGGCGGAGTCGCCACGGCCTGGCCCTTGGCGTAGAGCTTGACGGTGTCGAAGTTCTGGAAGCCCCAGTTCAGCAGCTTCTGGCTTTCCTGGGTGCGCACCGCATCCGAGGCGGTGCCCAGCACCACCGAGATCAGGCGGCGCTGGCCGGCGTTGCCGTTCGGGCGGCGCGCCGAGGCGATCATGCTGTAGCCCGAGGTATCGGTGTGGCCCGTCTTCATGCCGTCCACGGTCGGGTCCAGCCACAGCAGGCGATTGCGGTTCTGCTGGGTGATCTTGTTGTAGGTGAACTGCTTGATCGAGTCGATCTTGTAGTACTGCGGGAAGTCGCGGATCACGCTCGCGGCCATGATCGACAGGTCGTACGCGGTCGAGTAGTTGTTCGCGTCCGGCAGGCCGTGCGGGTTGGCCCAGCGGGTGTTCTTCATGCCCAGGCGCTCGGCTTCGCGGTTCATCAGGGTCACGAAGGTGCCTTCGTCGCCGGCCACTGCTTCGGCCAGCGCCACCGCCGCGTCGTTACCCGACTGGATCATCAGGCCGTGCAGCAGGTCGTCGACCGACACCGGGGTGGCCGGGTCGATGAACATCTTCGAGCTGCTGGCATCGACTTTCCAGGCACGGGTCGAGACGTTGACCATCGTGTTCAGGGCGAGCTTCTTGTCGCGCAGGGCGCCGAAAGTGACATAGGCCGTCATGACTTTGGTCAGCGAAGCCGGTTCGATGCGGGCGTTCTGGTCCTGCGCCGCGATGACCTGGCCGCTCGTTGCATCGAGCAACAGCCACGATCTGGCTGCGATGGACGGGGCCGGAACGGTCTGCGCGCTGGCCGAAGCCATCAGCAGGCTGGCGGCCAGGGCCGCGAACATTTTTTTCATGGGATGGTTTCGTTAATAAAAAGATGGTAACGCGTGCTAAAGCGCGGGCAACTGCAAGTATTGCCTCGGAAAAAGAGACTAATTATTGCACAGGGAGGGCGTCAAATGTCACGCCGCCACATTTCTACGACAAGATTTTTAATGTGGCCGAGCTTGCGGTGGAAGAAGTGGTCCGCCCCGGGAATGACCGTCACCGGGATGTCGAGCGGGCGCGCCCAGTCGAAGACTTCCTGCAGCGTGATCGTATCGTCAAGTTCGCCGTGGATCAGGATGGTGTCCGCTGGCACGGGCGGCATCGGCCACTTGCCGGCCGCGGTGCCGACCAGCACCAGGCGCTCGGCCGGGCGGCCTTCCGCGATCAGACGCTGCTGGAACTGGGCCTGCACGAAGGTGCCGAACGAGAAGCCGCTCAGGGCCACCGGCAGGCCGGGATATTGTTCGACCATGTGCTTGTACATGAGGTCCATGTCGTCCACTTCGCCGCGGCCGTCGTCATGTACGCCTTCCGATTCGCCCACGCCGCGGAAATTGAAGCGCGCGGTGGCATAGCCCAGGGTCACGAAAGTGCGCGCCAGGGTCTGGGCCACCTTGTTTTCCATGGTGCCGCCATACAGCGGGTGCGGGTGCGCGACCAGCGCGATGCCGCGTGGCGGTGCTTCCGGCAAATCGAGGATGCACTGCATCTTGCCGGCATGGCCGTCGAGGGTAAACTTGTGCGAATACTTGTTCATTGCTTGTCTTGAATGGCTTGCTTGATCAGATTTTCAGTCGTTCCACGACCTTGCCGCCCACCAGGTGGGTGTCGATGATGTCGTCGATGTCAGCCGTGTCCACATAGGTGTACCAGGTGCCTTCCGGATAGACCACGAGCACCGGCCCTTCCTCGCAGCGGTCAAGGCAGCCGGCCTGGTTGATGCGCACCTTGCCCGGGCCCTTCAGCCCGAGTTCCTTGATGCGCTTCTTGGCATGCTTCTGCGCCTTTTCGGCGCCGCAGTTGCCGCAACTCCCGCGGGCATCTTTGTCCTCGCGCACATTCATGCAGAAGAAAACATGGTGCTCGTAAAATGGTTTGTCGTCGTTCATGTCGGTCTCGTTCATGTAAAGCCGGCGCTTTGCGCCAAGGCACAATCATACGGCAATCGGCCTGGCCGCTTCAGCCCGGAGAATGCGCGCGCGGCTCTTGCCGGTTGAGCTTATGGGAGGGCAGCAGCAGGAACCACAGCGCAAAGAACGGCCACAGCAGGGCCAGGAACTGGGCCGCGCCATTGAAGTTCAGGAATTTGCCCTGCACCCAGCCCTGCAGGGTGGACACGAAATAGGGGTTCACGGGGATCGTGTTGACGACGACCAGGCTCAGCACCAGGGTCACCACCGCCAGCCGGCGCTGCGCCACCTGGGGCGCGAACACCAGGCCCGACAGCATGATCAGGCCGATGATGAAGCCGCCCTCGGCGCCCGGCGTCACCCACACGAAGGCATTGTCCGGCCGGAACAGCAGCGAGCTCGACAACGTCTTGAACAGCAGCGCGGTGGCGAGGAAGACCACCATCAGCAGGAAGCGCGGTGCGCTGCGGCGCACCAGGCACATCAGGGTGAGCACGGCGCCGGTCATGCCGCAGGCCGTGATGATGGTTTCCGACAGCCAGTACTGCTCGACCGTCATGGTGACTCCCGGGCGCAGCATGACGACCAGGTCGATGTCGGTATCGAACCATTTCGACAGCCAGCCCGACACCAGCGGCAGCACCTGGCCGTGCCCGAACAGGTAGCTTTGCGGGTAGAGCTGGGCCAGCGGCCACAGTGCAACCAGCACCAGGCCCTGGCTTGCGTAGGAAGCGAACCAGCGGCGCCGCAGCTGGAACAGGCGGCTCTGGTCGAGCAGGCTGCGCGCCCACCAGGCGCCCAGCACCGCGCCCACCATGCAGCCGCCTGCATTGGTGACCAGGTCGAGGTTCGAGGGCACGCGGCTGGGCAGGAAGTTCTGCACCACTTCCATCGTGCCGGAGACCAGGATGCCGGCCAGGCTTGCCAGCAGCACCGCCCACAGGCCGCGGATGCGCGGGTAAACCGACAGCACCAGCAGCACGCCGAAGGGGATGTAGCCGACGATGTTGACCGAGACGTCGAAGCCGGTCCAGTAGCGCGGCCTCACCAGGTTCAGGAAGGTCAGCAGCGGCACGCCACTGTTGCGCCAGCCCGTGAACGGGTACCAGCTGGCGTAGATGATCAGAAGCAGGTAGGCCAGCAGCGCCGCGCGCGCGATCGGCGAGCCGCGCCCTTCGCGCGGGCGTTCACGTAGATCGGTGGCGGCATCCAGCCTGCTCATCGCTTGGAGGTGCCGGTCCGGGTATCGAGCGTTGCGAGCCAGGCCAGGATGTCGGCCGCCACTGCATCGGTGCTGGCGGCGAGGGCGCGCGCGCCGCCGGGGGCATCGGCGCTTGGCGCCGGCGTGCTGCGGCTGAAGCTGCGCTGGTCGACCAGGCGGTGGTCGTTGAACAGCGAGGCGCGCAGCACCAGCTGGCCTTCGCTCTGGCTCACGCCGCTGAAACCGTGTACGAAGTCGTCCACTTCCAACCGCAGGATCGGCACGTTGGTCGAGGCGTCGGTGGCCGACAGCACCTTCAGGCCCGACTGCGCCAGGCGGGTCTTGAAGCGCTGGGTCACCATCTGCAGGGGATTGCTGCTCCAGCTGCTGTTGGCATAGGTGCGGGCCTGCAGCGCATCGGCGTAATTCAGGCGGTAGTACATGCGCTCGTTCTCCAGCGCAGCCGGGCCGGTGGCGTCCATCACGACCAGGGCCGGCATGTTGGCCGGCGCCGCGCCCGGCGCCTGCTGGGCGTTCGAAGCGGCACCGAAGTCAAAGGTCGTGCTTTCCTGGGTCTTGCTGGTGCTGGCGCAGCCTGCCAGCAGGACGGCGGCGGCGGCGAGGGCGGTCAAGGAGCGGGGCGGTTGGAAGGTCACGGTGGTCCTCATTTGGTCGGGGGCACGAAGCCAGGTTCGCCGGGGCCCGGCTGGGCGCTCGGGGCGCCGAACAGGATGCTCTGCGGGCGGTCGGACAGCGAGGTCGCGGTGCGCTTGACGGCGCGCAACGCGCCGCGCGCTTCGTCGGTCATCTGCACGACGTGCGGCAGCGTCTCGAGTTCGAGTTCGCTGGTGGCCCCTTGCAGCGAACCGATGGCGCCGTTCAGGCGTTCGATCGGGCCGTCCTTGCCCTGCAGGCGCACGGCCAGCTGGTTGTAGCTGTCGGCGGTCTTGTCGACGCTGGCGGCGGCCGAGTCGAACGACGTCAAGCTGCGGTCGAGTTTTGCAGTCAGCGCCGGCAGGCGCTCAAAAGTAGGCTCGAGCTTCTGCGGAATGGCAGCATAGGCGTCAGCCGCCTTGCCGATGCTGTCGAACGCGCCGATGATGGTCTTCTGGTTTTCCGGGCCCACCATCTTGGTCAGGCTCTCGGTGATCTGCTCGGTTTTTTCGAGGATCGCCAGGCCGCGCTTTTCCAGCTGGTCGAGCAGGCCGGGACGCAGCGGGATGCGCACCACCTGGTCTTCGCGCTGCACCAGGCGCGGCGAGCCGGTGCGGTCGTCATCCAGCTGGATGAAGGCGATGCCGGTCACGCCCTGGTAGCCGAGCGAAGCGAAGGTGGTGGTGGTGATCGGCGAATCCTTCTCGACCGACAGGCGGATCAGGATCTGGCCGGTGACGCGCGGGTCGAACACGATCTCTTCGACCCGGCCGACCTCCAGGCCGCGGTAGCGCACCGTGGCCTGCGGGTTCAGGCCCGGGATCGACTGGGTCGTCACGATCTCGTAGGGCACCAGCTCGGTGCGGTCGCGGTTGAACCACATTCCGGCCAGGATCGCGGCAACCACCAGGGCGATCGTGAAGACGCCTGTCATCAGGGCATACGACCTGTTTTCCATATTCAGTCCTCCGATTCGTTCTGGGCCTGGCGCTCTTCGAGCACTTCCAGGGCCCGCTGGCCGCGTGGGCCCAGGAAAAAGTGTTTGATAAACGGATGCTCGACCCGCAGCACGTCGCACGACGGCCCCACCGCGATCACGTGCTTCTCAGCCAGCACGGCAATGCGGGAAGACAGCGCGAACAGCGTGTCGAGGTCGTGGGTGACCATCACCACGGTGAGCTTCAGTTCGCGGTGCAGGGTCTGGATCAGCGCCACAAAGGCGTCCGACAGGTCGGGATCCAGGCCCGCGGTCGGCTCGTCCAGGAACAGCAGCTGCGGCTCCAGCGCCAGGGCGCGCGCCAGGGCCGCACGCTTGACCATCCCGCCCGACAGATCGGACGGCATCTTGTTGGCGTGCTCGGGGCCCAGGCCCACCATGTCCATTTTCAGCAGCACGGCGTCGCGGATCACGTCCTCGGGCAGCGCGCGCAGCTCGCGCATCGGCAGGGCGATGTTGTCGAACACGCTCAGGGCCGAGTACAGCGCGCCCTGCTGGAACAGCATACCCCAATGGTTGCGCATGTGCTGCAGCTGTTCCGGCTCGGCCGCGCTGATGTCCTCGCCGAAGACTTTCACGCAGCCGACCGAGGGCTGCTCCAGGCCCAGCATCTGGCGCAGCAGCACGGTCTTGCCGGTGCCCGAGCCGCCGACGATGGTGAGGATTTCGCCGGCATAGATGTCCAGGTTCAGGTCCTGGTGCACCACCGTGCGACCGAAGCGCGTCCACAAATTGCGGATCTCGACCACCGGCGGCCCGACGTCTTCCTCGGGACGTTTGTTCAGGCGCTGCGGCTGGCGCTGCGGGGTGAGCTGATTCTTATCGTCGGCCATCAGAACCCCACGCCGTTGAAGACGATCGCGAATACCGCGTCAGCCAGGATCACCAGGGTGATCGCGGTGACCACCGCGGTGGTGGTGCCGCGGCCCAGGCTTTCGGTGTTCGGCTCGATGCGCAGGCCGAAGTGGCAGGAGATCAGCGCGATCAGCACGCCGAACACGCAGCCCTTGAGCAGGCCGATCGTGTAGTTCACCACCGGCACCGCGTCCGGCAGTTTCTGGATGAAGTAGCGGAAGGACAGGCCCAGCTCGATCTTGGCCGAGACCATGCCGCCGATCAGGGCCATGGCATCAGTCCAGACCACCAGCAGCGGCATCGAAATGGCCAGTGCCACCACCTTCGGCAGGATCAGGCGGTAGCCGTGCGAGATGCCCATCACCAGCATCGCGTCGAGTTCCTCGGTGACCCGCATCACGCCCAGCTGCGCAGTGATCGACGAGCCGGAGCGGCCGGCCACCAGGATTGCCGCCAGCAGCGGGCCCAGTTCGCGGATCACGCTCATGCCCAGGATGTTCACCAGGTAGATGTCGCCGCCAAACATGCGCAGCTGCTGCGCCGACAGGAAGGAAAGCACGACCCCGATCAGGAAGCCGACCAGCGCCGTGATCCCCAGCGCCTGGAAACCGGAGTGGTAGATATTGGCCGAGATCTCGCGCCAGGGGCCGGTGGTCGGGTGGCGGATGAAGCGCCACAGGTCCTGCACCAGCTGGCCGATCAGGGTGACGAAGCCGCGCAGGTGCTCGAAAAACGACAAGATGCCGGCGCCGAGCACGATCAGCCAGTTCAGCGGGCTGACGCGGTGGCGCGCCAGCTTGATGGCGCCGGCCTTCTCGATGCGGTTGAAGAGCTCTTCCTGGCGCGGATCGAGCGTGAGCTGTCCCGGGCGATGCTTGCCCCAGGCATTCCAGAACATCTGGGCGCCGATGTGGTCGAGGCGCTCGATGTTCGACAAGTCCCACGCGATACTGTCCTTGTGCTTGAGCGCGGCCAGCGTGCGCGTGATGCCTTTGAGGACACCGCGCCGCGAGAGAGTATGGACTTGCCATACGCCGCTCGCCACGACAGATTGGGCCGCGCTGTGCTCGGAATGCTGGAGAGTTAATATTGGCGCATTTTCAATCTGCATTGCGCCAGTGTAAAAGAGAATCGTTATCGTTGCTACACGTTACGGATTTGATCAGGCCGCAAGGTGGCGAACCTGGCGCGCCGGGGCTGCCGGGCTACCTTGCGCGGCCACCGGCTTGTGCGCCAGAGTGTCGACTTTGCCGGCGTAATCGCTCGCCACCAGGGCCGCTGCATCCGCACGCGGCATGCCGCGCCGCTCCAGCCATTCCTGCACCAGCTTCGCCAGCTTCTCGAGCGCGATGCGGTGGGTCGCATCCGTCCTGGTGTAGATCCAGTCCGAGAAAGCCATGAAGTTGTCGAAGGGCGCCTCGCCCAGCAGGACGCGCGTGGTGTTGGCGAAGCGGCCGGAATTGGCCACCAGGTCCCAGTAGCGGGCAAAGCGCACCAGGCGCTGCATGGTGGCGAAATCGATCAGGTTCGTGGCCAGCACGGTATAGGGCGGGTAGGGATCGTAGACCATGCCGAAGGGTTCGGTGTGGCGGATGATCGGCGTGCCGCGCAGCCGCTTGAGGATGCCGAACTGGATCTCTTGGGCGCCCAGGCCCACCAGCTGGTCGAATCCGCGGGCGAAACTGGCCACGTCCTCGCCCGGCAGGCCGGCGATCAGGTCCACGTGCAGGTGGGTCTGCGAGTGCTCGCACAGCCAGCCGATGTTGTCGGCCGCCCTGGCATTGTCCTGCCGGCGGCTGACCAGCGCCTGCACCTCCGGGTTGAAGCTCTGGATGCCGATCTCGAACTGCAGCGCGCCGGGCGGGAATTTCGCGATCGATTCCCTCAGCGCGTCCGGCAGGTGGTCGGGCACCAGCTCGAAGTGGGCGTAGACCGGGTCGTTCGGCGCCGCTTCCAGCTTGTCGAGGAAGAACTGCATGATGCGCAGGCTGGTCTTGACGTTCAGGTTGAAGGTGCGGTCGACGAACTTGAACAGGCGTGCGCCTCTAGCGTGCAGCGATTCCATCTGTTCCAGGAAGGCGTCCAGCGGGAAGGGCCAGGCGGTCTTGTCGAGCGAAGACAGGCAGAATTCGCATTTGAACGGGCAGCCGCGCGAGGCTTCCACGTACAGGGTGCGGTGGGCGATGTCGTCCTCGCTATATAGAGCGTAGGGCAGGGCGATTTCCGCCATCGGCGGCTGCACGCCCGCATGCACCTTCATCAGGGGCCTGGGGCCGTTCAGGATCTCGCCGCACAGCTTGGGGAAGGTGACGTCGCCCCAGCCGGTCACGACGTAGTCGGCCAGCTTGACGATCTCCTGCTCGCCGGTCTCGTGCGACACCTCGGGGCCGCCAAGGATCACCGTGACGTTGGGCGCCACGCGCTTGAGCATGGCCACGACGCGGGTGGTTTCTTCCACGTTCCATATATAGACACCGAAACCGACGATGCGCGGCTGGTGCGCCAGCAGGCGCTCGACCAGGTCGGCGGTCTTGGCGCCGATCACGAATTCGTGGATGGACGTTTGCGCCGTTAGCGGGCCCATATTGGCCAGCAGGTAGCGCAGCCCGAGGGAAGCGTGGGTATAGCGCGCGTTGAGCGTGGAAAGCAGGATCGTCATCCGGCGCATTGTACCGAAAGCGCCGGGAGGTTCATGCGGCACGGGCGTACTGGCGCCCAAAGCAAAAAACCGCCGCGGCTTGCGCCGGGCGGTTTTTTGGGTCAAGCGGGATTACTGCTTGGTGGTGCGGGTGCCGACCACTTCGATGGTCACGCGGCGGTTCTTGGCGCGGCCTTCGGCGGTTGCGTTGTCAGCCACTGGCTGGGTTTCGCCCTTGCCTTCGGTGTACAGGCGCGCTGGGTCCAAACCTTTCGAGACCATGTAGGCCTTGACTGCATCGGCGCGGCGCATCGACAGCTTGTCGTTGTAGGCGTTGGTGCCGACCGAGTCGGTATGGCCGACGGCGATCATGACTTCGGTGTTCATGCCTTCCAGCTTGGTCATGAACTCGTCCAGTGCGGCTTTGCCTTCCGGCTTGACGACCGACTTGTCGAAATCGAACAGCGCTTCCGCTGCGATCGAGACTTTTTCCGAGGTTGGCACTGGCTCAGGTGCCGGCGCCACTGGTGCGGCGACTGGCGCTGCAGGTGCCATGGCCACTGGCGCTGCTGGTGCAACGTAAGCGGCTTTGGCTGGACGGCCGAACTTGTAGACCAGGCTCAGCGACGCCATGTCGACATCGCCACGGTTACCTACCGCGTCGTTCAGGCGGTAGCGTTCCACTTCGCCGCGCACTGCCAGGGCTTCGCTCAGCTTGTACTCCAGGCCGAGTCCGAGCTTGGCATTGCTTCGGCCTTCGGTCGCCGGATTCGGGTTGGTGACCGCATTTAGCCGGTTGCCGCTGAAATGGGTGCGTGTCTTCGCGTACTGCACGCCAGCACGGCCCAGCAGTGAGACGCGTTGGGTCAGCGACACTTGACCGACCAGGTCGAGGTTCACGCCGCGAAAGCCCGCTTCGCCGCGTAATGCGCCGCTGCCGGAAGTGGTCGCGTCGAAATCGAATGTGCCCAGGTCAAAATAACCGGCCTCGACAGCGAAATAGCGGTTCAGTTGCTTACCGACAAACAGCTTGAAACCGGTATCGCGCTCATCTTCATTGAAGCTGCCCAGGGTGGCGCCATTTGCCGTCAGGCTACGGCGCAGGCGCGTGTCATCAATGCTGGCGCGCGACTGTCCTACGCCGGCACCCAGGTACCAGGCGCTGTTGGCCCAGCCCGGATTCACGAAGCTTGCGTCGGCCGGGGCTGCCTGCTGAGGCGCCGTGTCCTGTGGCGCCGCGTGGGCGGTGGCCATGCTTGCGCAGGCCAGTGCGATCAATAGGGCGAGCGTGTTGGAAGTTTTCATTATTCTGGGTTTCTATATATATATGCGAATTATTTGGTGATCTTGTTGTTGCTGAGGGTGACGGCGGCAGCCGACAGCGCGCGGCCGTTCAGCAGCGTCGTGTTGTCGCCGACCGTAATGGCGGCAGACCTCGCCAGGATCGACCCTTTGAATGCACTGTTGGCGCCCAGCGTGGTGGGGCCGACAGGCACCCAGGTCACGTTGTCGGCAGTCGCACCGTTGGTCAATGCAATCACCGAATTGGCGGTGGTATTGAGCGTCAGTGCCGTGCGGAAGAGGTAGGCGCCCGGACCGTTCAGGGTCAGGGTGCCGGTCACGCTGATTGCACCAGCGTAGCAGTACACGCCAGGAGCAAGCACCAGGCCGCCGAGGTCAATGTCGCCGGCAAACGTGACGTCGCATGTGCGGCTGTTGGCGTCAGTGATGGCGGTTTGCAGGTCGGCCAGTGCGTTGGCAAGCACGGCGCCCGACTTGTAGTTGGTGAAGCCACCGGCCAGCACAGGATCGGTAGTTTGCGAAGGCGAACCCACATCACCGGTCACCAGGGTCGTGCCACCCGCGTTGTTGGTGAGCGAGGTACCGGCAAGCACGGCGAAGCCGGACGCGCTACCCAGGTTGATCGATGCCGACGTCGGCAGCGGCGCGGTAGTCACGGTCAGGTTGGCGCTGGCCGATTTTCCGCTCGACGTGGCGGTGATGGTCGTGGTGCCGGCAGCGATGCCGGTCGCGGTGCCAGTGTTCAGTACGGTGGCGATACCCGTATTGGCCGACGTCCAGGCGGCAGTGCGCGTGATGACTGCGGTCGAACTATCCGAGAAGGTGGCGATTGCGACAAACTGCTGCGTGCCGCCAAGGTTTACCGAGGCACTCGATGGCGTAACGGCGATGCTTGCCAGCGTAGCGGAGCTGGTGGTGGCGGTGGCCAGCGCGGTTTTCCCGGCGAAGCTTGCGGTAATCGTTGACGAACCGGTGGCGACGTAGGTCATCAGGCCGGCGTTGCCGACGCTGACAGCGGCCGGGGTAGCGGACACGAAGGCAGTACTGGCGGTGACGTCGATGACTGACCCGTCCGTATAAGTGGCAAAGGCGGCGAGCTGGCGGGTAGCGCCGGCCGCGGAGGAGGAGGTCGCTGGCGTGACTGCAAGTGACACGGGCGCCGCCGGCAGTACGCTCAGGGTTGCGCTGCCGCGCAGGCCGCCAGAGGTGGCGCTGATCACGGTGCTTCCGGTTGCTTTCGCCAGTGCCTTGCCGCCGCTTGTGTCGATGGTGGCCACGGTGGGGGACGCCGATGCGAAGGTCGAGACAGCAGTGATATCGCGCGTGGTGTTGTTATCGAAGGTGCCGATTGCCAGGAACTGCTGCGAACTACCCACGTTGAGTTCCTGGATGGCCGGTGCAACCGCGATCGACAGCAGCTTCGCCGGCACCACTGTCAGCATTGCCGATCCCGTCCTGCCTTCAAATGCGGCGGTCACAGCCGAGCTGCCTGCGTTGACGCCGACCGCCATGCCGCCGACAGGGTTGACGGTTGCCACGGCCGGCATTGCCGAGGTCCAGGCGGCCACCTTGGTCACGTCGCGCGCCGAACCATCGGAATAGGCGGCAGTCGCGATAAATTGCTGGGCAGCGCCGATCGCCACCGAAGGCGTCGCTGGCGTTACCGCAACGCTGACGAGGTCCGCAGCCGGAACGCCCAGGATGGGCTCACGGCCCTGGTCGCCACCACCGCATCCGGCGACGAAAGCCGCACCGACAAATCCGGCGGAGCAGAGGAGTATTTTGGTATAGCGTTTGAAGATGTTCAATTGGTGCTTTCGAGAGGAGTGCCGTTTCCGCTACCGACCGCATGGAATATGCGCAGGGGCGAAAACATCGGAGCCATGAGTAGGGCGGGCTTCTGGCAAGAACTATTACCTTTCGGCAGGTCCGGCTCCGTTCGGTACCGCGCACAGCAAAAGTATTTGCCAAAAGCGCACACATCAAGGTTTGTGGACGGTCGGCGGGTTACCTGCAGCCAGAATGCAAAAAACCGCCGCGGCTTGCGCCGGGCGGTTTTTTGGGTCAAGCGGGATTACTGCTTGGTGGTGCGGGTGCCGACCACTTCGATGGTCACGCGGCGGTTCTTGGCGCGGCCTTCGGCAGTTGCGTTGTCAGCCACTGGCTGGGTTTCGCCCTTGCCTTCGGTGTACAGGCGCGCTGGGTCCAGGCCTTTCGAGACCATGTAGGCCTTGACTGCATCGGCGCGGCGCATCGACAGCTTGTCGTTGTAGGCGTTGGTGCCGACCGAGTCGGTATGGCCGACGGCGATCATGACTTCGGTGTTCATGCCTTCCAGCTTGGTCATGAACTCGTCCAGTGCGGCTTTGCCTTCCGGCTTGACGACCGACTTGTCGAAATCGAACAGCGCTTCCGCTGCGATCGAGACTTTTTCCGAGGTTGGCACTGGCTCAGGTGCCGGCGCCACTGGTGCGGCGACTGGCGCTGCAGGTGCCATGGCCACTGGCGCTGCTGGTGCAACGTAAGCGACTTTGGCTGGACGGCCGAACTTGTAGACCAGGCTCACCGACGCCATGTCGACGTCGCCGTTGTTCTGCACGCCGTCGGTCACGCGGTAACGCTCGACTTCAGCGCGCAGTGCCAGGGCTTCGGACAGCTTGAATTCTGCGCCCACGCCGATCTTGGCATGACGACGGCCTTCGTTTGGCGGATTCGGGTTGGTGACGGCGTTCAGGAAGTTGCCGCTGTAGCTGGTGCGTGCTTTTGCGTACTGGACGCCGGCGCGGGCCAGCAGCGACAGGCGTTCGGTCAGTGGCAGGGTGCCGACGAGGTCCAGGTTCACGCCGCGGAAGTCGGTTTCGCCGCGCAGGGTACGGCCGGCGGTGCTGCGAGCGTCAAAGGAGAAATCGCCCAGGTCGAAATAACCCAGTTCCACGCCGATGTAGCGGTTGAACTTCTTGCCGACGAAGAGCTTGTAGCCGGTATCGCGGTTATCTGCGTTGAACGAAGTCAGAGGCGCACCAGCAGCCGACATGCGGTTTGCCAGGTCGTTGTTGTAGATGTCGGCACGGGTACGGCCAACGCCTGCACCCATGTACCAGGCGGTGTTCGCCCAGTCAGGGTTCACGGTTGCCTGGGCTTGCACAGGTGCCTGTGGAGCCATATCCTGGGCCGAAGCGGCGCTCGTCATGGTTGCGCAGGCCAGTGCGATCAGTGCGGCGAGTTTGCTCGAATTTTTCATTGTCTGTCTTCAGTCGGTAAGTAAGTTATATGGTGGTCTGATTGTTGCTCAACGTGATAGCAGCAGCCGGCGTCCCAGATACATCCGCGGCCAAGGCCGGAGTCCAACCATCATGGGGCGGAAACCAGCATCATAATCTAAAAAGCAATGTTGCTCATTTGACCGGGAGGCTCTGGATCACTCGGCCTCAGGAAGAATTATTACCTTTCGGCATGTGGCGTACTGTACGCTACCGCTCATAACAAAGAATATTCTCAATTTCGCAACACACGACATGCCGGGTAATAGACAGCTGCGAACCTGCGGGACGAAAGCCGTGAATTTTCCGACCACTTGTAAGACGCGACGGCTTTTGATATGATCTCGCCTCCGACGCAGAAGCAGCCCTCAAGGCAGCGACAGCGAAGGAAACGAAGGGGTTGACGAGAAACGCAAAACGCCGCATACTCTCTCTTCTCTGCTGCTGACGAACACAACGCTTCGTCGAGTGCAGCAAGGCAGTACCGAATACAGTTCTTTAACAATTTACAGTCGATAAGTGTGGGCGTTTGATGAAGGTGCCAAGGGCTTCGGCTCTTGAATACTTAAATTATCAAATGTTCACAAAAAAGAAATGCGTTGCTCAGCAATGAGTAACGGTCAGTATTTTGAGTGAGCGAACCCCGACCAATGGAAGGGGTTCGAAACCGGTAGCAATGCTGGTTTCGACAAACAGAGATTAAACTGAAGAGTTTGATCCTGGCTCAGATTGAACGCTGGCGGCATGCTTTACACATGCAAGTCGAACGGCA